>RQCP01000028.1 GCA_008668235.1 Collinsella aerofaciens
GACCAACGGCATCACCTTCCGCCGCTGGATCCATGGGGCCAACCCCGCGCTCGCCAGCCTGCTCGACGATGTAATCGGCACCGACTGGCGCAGCACCGGCGATCTGAGCAAACTCGCCAAGTTCGCCGACGACAAGGACGTGCTTGAGCGCCTGGCCGCCACCAAGGTCGAGGCCAAGGCCATCATGCGCCAGTTCATGGCGCTCGAGCAGGGCGTGACCATTCCCTCCAACGCCATCATCGACGTCCAGGTCAAGCGTATCCACGAGTACAAGCGCCAGCAGATGCTCGCGCTCTACATCATCTGGAAGTACCTCGACATCAAGAACGGTAACAGACCTAAGCACCCCGTCACCATCATCTTTGGCGGCAAGGCAGCGCCTGCCTATACCATCGCTCAGGACATCATCCACCTAATCCTGACGCTTTCCCAGTGGATCGCCAACGACCCCGACGTGGCTCCCTACCTGCAGGTCGTTATGATCGAGAACTACAACGTCACCTCCGCCGAGCGCGTGATTCCCGCTGCCGACATCTCCGAGCAGATCAGCCTGGCCTCCAAAGAGGCGAGCGGCACTTCCAACATGAAGTTCATGCTCAACGGCGCTTTGACCCTGTGCACGCTCGACGGTGCCAACGTGGAGATTGCCGAGCTCGTGGGCGACGAGAACATCTATACCTTTGGCGCCTCGTCCAAACAGGTCGAGCAGCTCTACGCCGAAGGCACCTACAACGCCGGTGCGCTCTACCGCAAGCCCGGCATTAAACTGCTGGTGGACTTCATCACCAACCCGGCCTTTATGGCAACCGGCAACGCCGAGCGCCTGCAGCGCCTGCACGACGACATTAAGGGCAAAGACTGGTTTATGGCCCTGCTCGACATTGAGGAGTACATCCAGACCAAGGAGCGCGTGCTAGCCGACTATGAGGACCAGGACGCTTGGATGCGCAAGGCGCTGATCAACATCGCCAACGCCGGCACCTTCTCGTCCGACCGCACAATCTCCCAGTACAATGACGAGATTTGGCACCTGAGCTAATTTCGTTTCCTTTACCCATCCTCTTGAAAGCGGAGTCGTGGCAACGCGGCTCCGCTTTTTGTGCCCGCACGCTACCCTGTGACCCGACTCGACCAAACAATCTCGATCTGTAACAGCTACTCGGTAAAAACGGCCCCAGCTGTTACAGATTGAGACATACCGGCCCCTCCCCTTGGGTTTATCTCAATCTGTAACATCTAACGTCCGAAATCGGCCCTACCCGTTACAGATCGAGACAAACGACCGGCCAGACAACCCCAACACAAAGAAAGGCTCCCCTCTCGCCCGGTGGACGGGAGGGGAGCCTTATATGTGACCGCGGCAAAAGGATGGCAATACCGCAGCCGCCCAAAGGGAGGGCCTGGATGCACCGGGCCTAGATAAGGTTCTTGCCAGAGACCTTATCGAAGAGGTGGGTCGCGTTCTTCTCGAACTTGAACCAGATGGTGTCGCCAGCCTTGAGCGCACCCTTGGCCTCGAGGTCGACGACGGGGATAATCAGGACAAACTGGCCGTCGGGAGCGGTCACGTGGACATGCTCGGTCGAGCCCATGAGCTCGGTCACCTCGACGGTACCCTGGAGCGCGCCCTCCTCGCCCTTGTCGGCAAGCAGGATCTGCTCGGGACGCACGCCGGCCGTAATCTCCTTCACGTCGCCGCCGTCCCAGTTGAGGGCAAGCTGAGCGCAAGTCTCGGGGGCGAGCGCCACGTTCATATCCTCGGTCTTGACGGTAAAGCCGTTGCCCGAGCGCACCAGCTGGGCATCGAAGAAGTTCATCTGCGGCACGCCGATGAAGCCGGCGACGAAGATGTTCGCGGGATGGTTGAAGACCTCCTGCGGCGTGGCGATCTGCTGGACAACGCCGTCCTTCATGACCACGATACGGTCGCCAAGGGTCATGGCCTCGGTCTGGTCGTGAGTAACATAAATGAACGTGCCCTTGATCTCGTGGCGCAGCTTAATGAGCTCGGCACGCATCTGGTTACGAAGCTTGGCGTCCAGGTTGGACAGCGGCTCGTCCATCAGGAAGACCTTGGGGTCACGCACGATGGCGCGGCCGATAGCGACACGCTGGCGCTGGCCGCCGGAGAGCGCCTTGGGCTTACGGTCGAGGTACTCGGTAATGCCCAGAATCTCGGCAGCAGAGCGAACCTTGCGGTCGATCTCGTCCTTGGGGACCTTCTTGAGCTCGAGCGTAAACGCCATGTTCTCGTACACCGTCATATTGGGGTACAGAGCATAGCTCTGGAACACCATGGCGATGTCGCGGTCCTTGGGCGCCACGTCGTTGACGCGCTTGCCGTCGATGAGCACATCGCCCGAGGTAATGTCCTCCAGGCCGGCGACCATGCGCATCGTCGTGGACTTACCGCAGCCAGAGGGGCCAACGAGGACGACGAACTCCTGGTCGTGAACGGTGAGGTTGAAGTCCTCTACAGCGAGCACACCGTCCTCGGTAACCTTGAGGTTGTGCTTCTTCTCCTCGGTCTTCTTCTTTTTGCCAAAGAAGCCCTTCTTTTTGGACTCGGTGTTGGGATACACCTTCTGAACATGCTTGAGAACGATCTCGGCCATGTCTTTACCTTTCGATATGCGGCGCCATGTTGAGGGCGCCGCAGAAACTTGCAAAACAGTTACGGCATCAGCCCTTGACGGCACCTGCCACCACGCCGTCGATGATGTACTTCTGACAGAGGATGTACATGATAACGATAGGGATAACGACCATCATGATGCAGGCCATCATGGGGCCGAGCTCGACGTGGCCGTAGCCGCCGCGGAAGTACTGGATCAAGATAGGAATGGTCTTGTACTTGGTGGAGTCGAGCGTAAGGTAGGGCAGCAGATAGTCGTTCCAGACCCACATGGTCTCGAGGATGCCGACCGAAAGATAGGTGGGCTTCATGATGGGAAGGACGATCTTAAAGAACACCTGGACCGGGTTGCAGCCGTCGATCATGGCCGCCTCTTCGATCTCGAGCGGAATGTTCTTTACAAAGCCGGCGAACATAAAGACCGCCAGGCCCGCGCCAAAGCCGAGGTAGATAAAGCAGATGTTGAACGGCGTGTTGAAGCCGATGCGGTCCGCCAAATTGGACAGCGTGAACATGAGCATCTGGAAGGGCACGACCATCGAGAAGACGAACAGGTAATAGAAGAAGTTCGAGATCTTGCTGTTGACGCGCACTACGTACCAAGCACACATGGAGCAGCACACCAGAATCAGCACGACCGACGTGACCGTGATGATGAGCGAGTACATAAATGCCGAGGCAAAGCCCTGCTCGTTAAGGGCATGCATGTAGTTTGCGAGGCCGTTGAACGTCTCGGGCGTGAGCAGATCGAATGCCGTGGTGGTGCTGATTGCAGTTGCCTTTTTAAAGGAATTGAGCGCAATCATGAACACGGGGTAGATCCACGCGAGCGACAGAATCGTAAAGAAAATCGAGAGCGCGCGGTTGATAACCTTATCGCGTTTCATTACTGCTGCACCTCCTTGGACCTCGTGGCCTTAAGCTGAATCATGGAGATGGCTACGACCAGGATGCAGAAGATAACCGCCTTGGCCTGACCGATGCCCTGCCATGCGATACCGGCACGCGAATAGAACGTGTTGTAGATGTTCAGGGCGAGCATCTCGGTGGAGTGCGCGGGGGCGCCGCCGGTAAGGGCGAGGTTCTGGTCGAACAGCTTAAAGCCGTTGGTGATGGACAAGAACAGGCAGATAGTGATGGTCGGCATCAGGTTAGGGATCTTAACCTTCCAAAACGTCTGCCATGCCGTGGCACCGTCGACCTTGGCGGCCTCGATGTAGTCGGACGGAATGGACTGCAGACCAGCGATGTAGATGATCATCATGTAGCCGACCTGCTGCCACAGGGTCAGGATGATAAGGCCCCAGAAGCCAGCAGCAGAGTTAAGGGCAATGAGCTGGGCGCCCACGTTGGAGAGTAGGCAGTTGATCAGAATCTGCCAGATGTAGCCCAGCACGATGCCGCCGATCAGATTAGGCATAAAGAAGATCGTACGGAAGATATTGGTGCCCTTGAGCGCTTTGCGGGTGAGCGCCTGCGCAATGGCGAGGGCGATCACGTTGATGAGCACCGTCGACAGGAAGGCAAACGCCACGGTAAAGAAGAACGACGTGGCAAACTGCGGATCGGACAGTGCGCGCACGTAGTTCTCGATACCGACAAAGTGCGTATTGTTGATGGTAATAAACTGGCAGAACGAGAGATAGAAGCCCTGGATAAAGGGGATCACGAACCCGATCATAAACGCCAGGCACGTGGGCAGCATAAAGAGCGGCCACCAGCGCTTGAGTGCTTTGCCCATAAAAGGGTCCTTTCAATATGCAGGGGGCGGGCAAACCAACGTCTGCCCGCCCCCTGTCGCTAATCAGATAGCTTTGGCAGCAACTGCTTACTCGGAAGCGGCCTTCTCGGTCTTCCAGCCATCGACGAAGGCGTTCTTGACGCCGTCCCACTTGCTGTTGTCGGCAGCATAGGCGATCAGAGCCTGCTTGAGGTTCTTCTTCCACTCCTCAGAGGGGATGTAGACGAAGTCCCAAGCGACGGTCTTCTTGCCGTCCTTGGCCATGGCGACGGCCTGCTGCGAGAAGACATTGGTGGTTTCCTTGGCGCTCTTGAACGGGGCAGTCAGACCCATCTTGTCAGCGATGATGCTGGTGGCGGTGTCAGAAGTGACGCACCAATACATGAAGTCCTCGGTGGCCTTCTGGGCATCCTCGGAAGCCTGGGAGCTGACGCACCAGTAGTTCTCGCCGCCGGAGCACAGGCCCTGGTTCTCCTCGCCGTCGACACCGATGTAGATGGGCATCATGCCAATCTGATCGTCGGTCATGCCGGCCTTGGTGAGGTCAGCGTAGGCCCAGGAGCCGTTCTGATAGAAGACGGCCTTGCCGGTTGCGAACTCGTTGGTGGCGTCGTCGCCGGTCTTGGAGGCAAGCTGCGAAGGATCGCAGGTGGAGTCGGTGATGTACAGGTCGAAAATCTGCTTGAAGTTGTCGAGATACTCGCCCTTGATCTCGTCGTCCTCCTGGTTGTGCTCCTTCTCGAACTCGTAGTAGCGCGGGAGGTTGGCGAGGTGGGTGGTGTAGCGCCAGCTGGAGGAGTCATCCATGCCAGCAGAAGTGAAGGCACCCTCAATGCCAAGCTCGTCCTTGCGGGCCTGGATGTCGTCGGCACAAGCCTTCAGCTTGTCGAAGGAGTTGATGTCCTCGGCCTTGTAGCCAGCCTTCTCGAGCAGCTGCTTGTTGTAGATGATGCCGTAGCTCTCCTGGACCCAGTCGATACCCAGATCCTTGCCATCGGACTGCAGAGCCAGGGAGTCGTCAATGAGCTCACCGCGGAGCTTGGTATCGGACAGGTCGGCGCAGTAATCCTTCCAGTTCTTAAGACCGGTGGGGCCGTTGACCTGGAACAGGGTCGGAGCGGAGCTCTTGGACATCTCGGACTTAAGCTTCTCCTCGTAGGTGTTGGAAGCGGCGGTCACGATCTTGACCTCGACGCCCTTCTCCTTCTTATAGGCCTTGGCGATCTCCTTCCACTCCTTGTCGACCTCGGGCTTGAATTGGAGGAAGTAGACCTCGGCAGCGTCACCAGAAGCAGAGGAGCCGGAGCCGGCAGAACCACCGCAACCCACGAGGCCCAGACCAAGAACTGCAGCCGCGGAACCAGCAAAGCCCAGGAACTGCCTTCTGCTCATTTCGTTCTTCATTACAATCCACCCTTTCACACCGTGGCGGCACCCTTTGCCGCCGCCTTCGGAGATTGGCTCGGGGACTTTGCCCCTTTTGCTGATTTGAACGATACGCTATTTGGCTAGTTGTTTGAACAAGTATTACTAGAGCGGTAGAAAAACTTCGGTGAACGGTAATTTCAACTTGATACTTGACAAGTTTTGTATAAACAATTATTTGTTATCGAATGCAGAGAAAACGCCCCGTCAAGCCGATGTACCGTCGGTTTGACCGGGCGTTTTCTCTTTGAGGCCATGAGTCTCGTCAGGCTGCGAGCTAGCCGGCTATCGCTTGGAATTGACGCGGTAATGGAAGATCTCGGGGTGTGTGCGAGTGTGCGTCACCTCAAACAAGATGCCATCCGAGGTGTACGACTGACTCTCCATGACGGCAACGCAGTTGTATTTGCCGAGGTCAAGATAGCTGCAGTCCTCATCGTTGGCGAGCTCGACACTCACCGTACGACGGCTCGCCATCACTTTGACACCGCGCTTGTGCTCCAGATAGCCGTAAATAGAATCTGCCGCGATCTCGGGAGTCAGGCCCTTGGCGATCGACGCCAAAAAATAGCCATGGTCCACTTGGCGCGCGTTGCCGTTGAGGCTTCGGACACGCACTACGCGAATCAACTCCTCGCCCACCTTAAAGCCCAGGTGACGAGAGAGTTGCTCGGTGCAAACCAGATGTTCGAAAGACTTAACGTCCGTCGATGCAACGGCATTGTTGCGCTTTGCAAACTCGCCAAACGACTCAACCTCTTCGAGTGCGCCCAACATGTCGGTTTCGCCCTTAAGCCAAATAACGCGCACGCCCTTGCCGTGTATGGGCTGCACAAACATCCCGTCGGCCAGCATGCTCAAAGCGCGGCGGACGGTATTGCGCGTGCAGCCAAATTCCGCGGTCAGCTCGGCTTCGGTTGGCAGCATCTCCTGAAACGCATAGGTCCCATTAATGATGCGCGAGCGTATTTCTCGGTAGATTCCTTCGTATATCGCTTTTGGCATTGTTTCACCTCTACATTATTCATTTCCGGCTAGGCACGATAGCATTTCTTAAAGTTGTTTAAACCGAATATCGGTGAAGCGACAGGATTTAGCCGTTGACGGTTTCTGTCATGCCCAAATCGGTTTCGCTCAAAACTGCCGGTACGACACTCGTCTGGTCCTCTACAATGAATCCATTGTTTAAACGTTTCCCCACGCGCAACGCGCCTCGATATTCGGAAGGCAGAACATGCTGCAAAAAATCCAACGCTTTGGCGGGGCAATGTTCGCGCCCGCCATGCTGTTTTCTATATCAGGCCTCATGGTCGGCGTCTCCGCTCTCGCAACGACTGCGGACATCGTCGGCGATCTCGCCGTATACGGAACCCCTTGGTACGTTTTTTGGACCATCATCCAGCGCGGCTCGTGGACGGTCTTTAAACGCCTCCCGCTCCTTTTTGCCGTAGCGCTGCCCATCGGTCTTGCCCAAAAACAACCGGCTCGTTGCTGCCTCGAGGCTCTCGTCGCCTATTTTGCCTACTGCTTCTTTTTGAGCGAGATCATTAAGCTGAGCGGAGACAACCTTGGACTTGAGTACCCGTCATCTTTGACCTCCGCCAGCGGTATCACCGTCATCGACGGCATCAAGACGCTCGACACCGGCATTATCGGCCCGCTGGCGGTATCGGCAACCGTCGTCGCCATCCATGACCGCTTCTACGATGCCAAAATTCCCGATTGGCTCGGCACCTTCTCGGGCTCCTCGCTGGTCTACCTCATCAGCTTTTTTGCCGTGTTTGCCCTTGCCGCTATCTCGGCCGCCATCGTGCCCTACGTATACGATGTAACTGATACGCTGCGTCACGCGCTTGCAGGCATCGGTCCCTTTGGCGTGGGCATCTTTGTCTTTTTAGAACGAGCACTCGAGCCCTTTGGCCTGCACCACCTGCTCTACATGCCGATCTACTACGACAACCTGGTCATTAACGACGGCATCTACGCCACGTGGAGCAGTTTGCTCCCCATCCTCTCCCATAGCACGCGCCCCCTTAATGAACTTGCGCCGTGGGCCGGTTTTACCGCCACCGGCTGGGTCAAGCTCTTTGGCCTTCCTGCCATCGCAGCTGCGTTCTACTCCACCGCAAAACCCGAGCGCCGCGCCGGCCTCAGGGTCATCCTTGCTCCCGCCATCATCGCCTCGGCGGTTTGCGGCGTTACCGAGCCACTCGAGTTTCTCTTTATGTTCACCCACCCCGGGCTCTTTTTGCTCTACGCCGTCTTATCGTCTTGCCTTGCCACAACCATGAATCTCTTTGGCATCGTCGGCATCTTCTCGGGCGGCCTGATGGAGATGGCAGCCTTCAACTTTATTCCGCTCATGCGCACGCATGCCGGTGCCTATCTTTTGGCGCTCGGTATCGGCCTTGCCTTTAGCCTCATCTTTTTTGTTAGTTTTCGAGCACTCATCTTGGTCTATGACCTTAAGACACCGGGCCGCGATGATCATGTTGCCAATCGCGCGGCAATCGATTGTTTAACGGGAAGCGACTTTGCCAAAGAGCAATCCCCCAATGACGAGGTCGATAGTCGATCCGATCAAGATCACGTCCTCGCTGAGCGGGTAATTCAGCTTTTAGGTGGCGTTGGCAATATCGTGGGCGCAACCAACTGCGCCACGCGCCTGCGCGTCGAGGTCGCAGACCCTTCCATCGTTGCAGATAACGCGTCGTTTGTCGCGGTGGGCGCCAAGGGCCTCATCATTACGGGCAAGACCGCCCAGGTGGTCATCGGCATCTCCGTTCCCCGCGTTAAAGAGCATTTTGACCAGATCATGGGCCTCGAGCCGGAATTTGTGCCCACCACCTCGGCCTCCCCTGCCGCCAGCGCAGCCCATAAGCGCGGCTCTATTTGCTTCTTCGATATCGACGGAACGCTCGCCTGGCAAGACCCCAGGCTCGCCCAAGACCTTCCCGAAGACGAGCGGGACCTCTCCCCCTATCCCAACGAGGCGGTTTCGCAGGCAATCCGCGAGTTTGTCGCCAACGGCAACATGGCCTTTATCTGCACGGGACGCACCCTGAGCTGCATCCACCCCAAACTTCTTGAGCTGCCTTGGACCGGCATCGTCTGTCTTGCGGGCGGTTACGCCGAGATCAACGGACACGCAATTCGCGATCTGTCGATGACGCCCAGTATGCTGCAGCGTCTTGCCCCCTACCTTGAGCAATCGGGCGAGGTCATCCGCTTTGAGGGCCTCAACGGCGTCGTGCGCATGAGTGCCGATGCGCCCGATGCTCCCGGATACGCGCGCACCCTGGGCGACGCAGTCACGCAGCTGCAACATTACAGTGTCTACAAGATCTTGATGTCTACATCGCTCGCCAACCACATCGCTCAAGATAAGGCACTTGAGCCGCTGCTGTGCTTTAATGAGCTCGAACTCGAGGTAACCGAAATCTCGCCCCGCGAATGCACGAAGCGCGGGGGCATCCAGTCTGTACTCGACGCCCTCGACCCCCACCACGGAACCGTATACGGCATTGGCGACGCCAGCAATGACGTCTCGCTGATGAACGCCGTCGATGTCGGCATTGCGATGGGCAACGCACCGGACTATCTCAAGGATAAGGCCGATTACGTGACCGACACCGTCGATCATGACGGTGTCGTTGCGGCGCTCGAGCATTTTAGGCTGATTTAGGCACACTCCATCAAACGCACGCCCGTTGTCCTAAATCGCCAAAACTGCCGCGCCAAACGCCCTGATGTGGCAATATGTTGTCTGCATATTGCATCAATGCAACCTCAGAAAGAATGCGAGAACCCGTGTCCAGTCCGTTTACCAGCTTTTTAGCCCAGCACTTTGACCAGATTAACGACTATCTGGCCACGTTCTTTGACGGACAGGCGACCTCTGCCGATATCGAGCGCTACCTGTACGCGCCGCTCTCGGCTTTTACGGCCAACGCCGGCAAGCGCCACCGCCCGCTTATCTGCATGCTCGCCGCAACCGCAGTGGGCGGTAGCTTTGAGAGTGCCCGCAGCGCCGCGGCGGCCATCGAGCATTTCCAGTCGGGCGCGCTGATCCACGACGACATCGCCGACAACGGACAGCTTCGTCGAGGCAAGCCCTGCATGCACCTTACCGAGGGCACGGGCCTTGCCATCAATTGTGGTGACCTGGCGCTCACCATGGTCACCAAGACGGTTCTCGACGACCCTACGCTGGAGTCCGACGTGAAGCTGCGCGTGCTCCACGAGCTTACCGAGATGATCGTCCGCACCATTGAGGGACAAGCACTCGACCTGGGTTGGGTCCGCGACGGGCGCTTTGATATCTCGGTTGATGACTACCTGGACATGGCGACGCACAAGACCGCGTTTTACAGCGGAGCCACGCCGCTTGCCGCCGGAGCCATTATCGGCGGCGGCAGCGATGAGCAAATCGAAGCGCTGCGCGCCTTTGGCCTGCACACAGGCCTTGCCTTTCAGATTCAGGACGACCTGCTCAACCTTGTCGGCACTAAGGAAGCCGCCAACAAGGACTTCCGCACCGACATCACCGAGGGCAAGCGCACGCTTGTCGCCGTACACGCCCTCTCTGATGAGCGCCACCACGACGAGGTCGAGGCGATTCTTTCCTCAGGCACCGATGATCCCGCGCAGCTCGCACGCGCCGTGGAGATCTTCCAGGAGACCGGCTCCATCGATTACGCCCACACTTACGCGCTCGACCTGACCGCTAAGGCCAAAGCGGCCATCGAGAACGTTGAGCTTGATCCGCACGCACGCGAGCTGTTCCTCTCCATGGCAGATTTCTTTGTGGAGCGTCTTAACTAACGGGGGTTATAAAACCTGTCAGCAGCGTATTTAGGCACAACTTGCTACACTGTTGAGTGCATGTTTATGCATCCCTTTGCGTTGTCTATCCGACAGACGCTCAAATAGTACGAATGGTACGCCGAAAGGGGTTCGTTCATGGAACCTATTACAACGGGCATGCAAGGAGCAGCCGTCGAGGACGTGCAGTCTCGTCTCCTGCAGCTCGGCTACACGATTGATGCCGCCGAAGTCACCGACAAGTACTTTGGAGCCACCACTGAGCAGGCCGTCAGCACCTTCAGGCTCGACAGCGGCCTTGCTGCCGGTCATGCCGTCGATATCCCCTGTTGGAGCGCCCTTGTAGACGCTTCGTATAAGCTGGGCGACCGCACCCTCTATCTGCGCATGCCCAATTTCCATGGCGCCGATGTGCAGGCCCTGCAGCGCGCTCTCAACGTTTTGGGCTTTGCCTGTGGCGAAGACGACGGCTACTTTGGCCCGCATACCGAGGCCGCCCTGCAGCAGTTCCAGGAAAATGTCGGCCTGTTTGCCGACGGCATGGCCTTCCAGGACACCTACGCCTACATCAACCGCCTGCACCATGTGTGGGAGGGCAAGCCCTCGGTCACCGAAGCCGAGTCCCGCATCGGTTTTGCTCGCGCCGCCAACGTGCTCGAGCGCTTCCAGATTGCCGTTATCGGCGAGGACCCCATCGCACGCAGTGTTGCGTCGCGCATGTGGAATATCGCCACGGCAACGACCGACAACAGCGGCATGATGCTCTGCGACTCCGAGGTCCCAACCGACGTTGACCTGGTGCTCGAGATCGCAAGCGATGAGCTGCCCGCAGATGCAGCGCCGCGCGCCACGATCGCCCTCGCCGAGTGCCACAACCTGGCCCAGCGCATCCGCACCGCCAATGTCGCCGCGCAGCAGAAGCCGGCTCGCATTCGCATTGAGCTCACGGGCATGACGCGCTACAACGGCACCTTCACGGCCAGCGACGCGCAGACACTCGCCGTACGCCTGCTCGATGGCGTTTGCGATGCCCTCGCAGATTAGGTAAACTAAACGAGTTGCTTTTGGGCAACACCACACATTGGGACGTAGTTCAACGGTAGAACTCCGGTTTTTGGTGCCGGCTGTTGGGGGTTCGAATCCCTCCGTCCCAGCCATTAAAACTGAGCGCCCTGAGCCCATAACGGCCCAGGGCGCTTTTATGTGGGCAAGCGGAGGGATTCGAACCCGCAAGGGTGCGAAGCCGAGGAAACGCGAAGGCGCCCCAAGCCCATTAGGACCAAGAGCGCCTAACATCAAGAAAATATCAGCCCCGTTCCGAAAAGCGAGCCGTCATCTACAAAATGGCGTGTGGCCCCGACGGGCCGGGCATTAAGTTTGTCGCGAGTTCCGCACGAACAGGAGGCCACTTAACCTCGATGTTTTGGACGTGACAGCGAGAGGGGCCCTGGTATGGCAAGGTGACGTGAAACAAGGCGGCGCTGACCTTCTGGTCGCGCCGCCGAAGTTGAACGTCAGATTGCCGTGCCAGGGCCCCTCGCAGCGTCAAGAAGGCCGCCGTTCGGTAGAACGGCGGAGCTAATTGTTCAGCATGCGGTCGAAGCTTCCCGAGTCGCCATCCCGATAGTCTGCGGTCATCAGGATCTCCTGCGGAATGCGCCCGCCTTCACGTAGCACGTTGCGGAACTGCACGCGCGTAACCATGGGCAGATCCTTGATCGTCGCTGCCAGGTTCTGCGGCACGCCCTGGTTGGCAGCCGCGGGCTCGCACTCGCCGCCGGCCTTCACGCGACGCTTATGCTCGGCGAGCATGGCGCGGTACATGCCGGCATGCAGGCGAATCTCAACCACATTGGCATTGCGAGCCTGTTCGACGATGCGCGCGCCCTCGCGATCGATATCGCCTACGTAGTAGACGTAGTTAAAGCGATAGCCAATCTCGGCCAGATAATCGTCCAAGGCATGCGAGACGCTCGCCTTGCATCCGCCGCCAAAAATCACGCCGCCCACCTTGATGCCAAAGAGCTTGGCGTGCTTGCGGCCACGCAGCAGCTTGACGATCTCGTCGTAGGTGTCCAGGTTCTCGACCATAATGAACGGCTTGTCGGCTCCCAGCGTAAAGAAGCCCGTAAAGTGCACGGGGCGATTGGGGGCGACCTTGATCGCTTGCATGCTGATGCCCTTTTCGGTCATACGCCTGATCAAGCGCTCACCGTGCTTGCCGTCAAAAGCCTTCTCGTCGTTAAAGATCTGGTAGGCACGCTGGCGGCGCGAGGCAACCGGCGTATCGGCACCTCGATTCTGCTCGATCCAAGCCTGGATGATTGCGATTTCCTCGGCAATCTTGCGGTTGGACATCTCGTTGTGCTGAGTGCGCTGCGGAGCCTTTTTGCCGTCCTTGCCCTCGACCTTTACGATCTGTGTCTGTTGCTCCTTGATCTTAGAGAGCGCCGTAGGCGTAGGGACAACTTTGAGCAGCTGCCTGCCTAAAACGCGGGCAAGGGCAAACGCCGAGACCTCGCCGTGGACTGCCGACTTGGGCTGCTGGTCAGCAGTATCTGCTGCGGTAGACTCCGGCTTCTTCTGAGACTTGCGTTTAGAATCGCCTTGGGAATTGCGCTCGCGCTTCGGCATAGGCGCCTGCTTCTGCGGACGATCGGACTTGCTCTCCTTCGCCGCCTGGCGCTTAGGCTGCCCCGAAGAAACCTCGACCTTCGCATCCTCGTCCTGCGGCGTGGTCTTCTCGGCTGCAGTCTCGGCATGGGAACTGCGGCCCCCACGATGGCGACGGCGGCGAGGCTTGCTCGACGCGCCCTGCTCCGCCTGCTCATCAGTAGGCTGCTGGCCCTTGGCCTCGGCATCAACCTCAAGCTGCGGCTCAACAGGCTTTTGCTCGCGAGCCGCCGGCTCAACGGCCTTCTCGTCCTGGGTGGTCGAAACCGACTCGCCCTTCTCCTGATGCTTTACGGGATACGCGCGTCCCGCAAAACCGCGGCCGGGACGACACGAACCTGGAGCCTTCTTGGCAGACTCTTCAACATCGTCTGCAACCTCAGAAGACTCTTCAACCTCACGCACGGCATCCTGCTGTGCAGCCTTAAAGTGAGCACCGCGACGGCGCTTGGGCTCTTGGGCCTCCACGGGCTTTTGCTCCTTCGTGGGCTTCTGCAACTCGGCAGCAACCTCGATCTCAACAGCCTCAGCATCCGTCTCACCCTTTTGAGCAACGGCGCGACGGAAGCGCTCCTGCTGGGCGCGGCGCTGCGCATCGCGCTTGCCACCCCCGCCAAAACCGCCGCGTCCTGCCTTGGCCGTAAAGGCACGCACGACGTTCTCATCGAGCAACTCATCGGTATCGACATGCTCACGCGGAGCAGTTTCTTCCACAGCAGGCACGTCAGCGGAATCCTCGACGACAAAATCCTCGACGGACTCGGCAGGCTGCTCCTGGGCATCACGGATCTCGGCATTGATGGTATAGAACGCCGGGCGCCCGTTAATGCCGCTACCCTCGATCTTGGTCACGATATTTGCCGCGATAAGTTCATCGCGCATCGCCTTGGTGTCACATTCCTTATCGACGGAGCGGAAAATTTGCGCCAGCGCACTCGACTTAATCTTGAGCGCCTTGCGGCAGAGCAGGTCGTAGGCAACCAGCTTGGCACGCTCGGCAGAAAGCGACGTCTGGCTGCTCAGACGCTCAGCCAGGGCATCGACATTATTTTGGTTATCGGAATATACCGTCTTGGCCACGGGGCCCCTTTCATATGTACACATATACGTCTATATGGTACAACGCGCGCCCTTATCCACGCAAAACATCTGCGAGAACACTCGAGCGCCACCCGCTTTTGCATGAAAAAAGACCGAGCCCGCGAAGTCGCGGACCCGGTCTTTCCGAGTCATATAGATGTGACGTTCAACTCGTCAGGTCGACTAAGCCTTGGCGGCCTCGGCGTCGACAGGAGCCTCGGCGGCAGCGGCGCGGCCGTACTCGGCCTTGCCCATCTCGGACCACTCGGGCTCCTCGTCGGGCATGGAGCCAGCCTCCTTGCCAAAGAACTCCTTGAGGCAGTTGACGGCGACGATGAGACCCAGGACCATCAGCAGGACGGCGAAGACGAGCTGCAGGCCCTTGGTGGCGGCGACGGAGACGGCGGCCGTGGTGGCAGTAGCCGGGATGGTACCGAAGAAACCGTAGGCCTGGACGGCGGTCATGCAGCCCATGGCGCTCTGGACCAGCGAGGTGAAGGTGCAGCAGAGCAGGAAGGCGACGGGCACGTAGAGCATCCAGCCCTTGCGGCCGGTGCACTTGCAGAACACGGCGAGGGTGATCATGGTCATGCCGCCGAGCAGCTGGTTGGAAGCACCAAAGAGCGGCCAGATGTTGGCATAGCCACCAAAAGCGAGGGCGAGACCGGGAAGCAGGGTAACGACCGTGGCGAACCAGGGGTTGCCGAGGACCTTCATGTAGCCGGCCTTGGACTCGATGGCCAGGGCATCGTTGGTCTGGGCAAAGAACTCGGAGAACGAGGTGCGGGCGATGCGGGCGACGGCGTCGAGCGAGGTCAGAGCCAGAGCGGAAACGTTCATGGTCATAAAGACGGTAGCGAGCGTGCCGTCAACACCGAAGGCCTGCATACCGCGGGAGATGCCAGCGGCGAAGATCTGGAACGGGGTGGAAGCGACACCGGCGTTGAGGGCGCCGGTACCGGCGGTGTTCATATCGGAGAACATGATGCCAGCGACGATGATGGCAAGGATGCCGACGAAGGACTCGACGATCATGGCGCCGTAACCGACCTTGACGGCGTCCTGCTCCTTCTCGACCTGCTTAGAAGAGGTGCCGGAAGAAACGAGGCTGTGGAAACCGGAGAGAGCACCGCAAGCGACGGAGACGAACAGGACCGGGAACATCATGCCGGAGGCAGTGGAGAAGCCGGTGAAGACCGGAGCGGTAATAGTGGCCTGACCGTTGACGCCCAAGACGACGATGCCGAGGACAGCGCAGACGATCATGACGATCATCATGATGGAAGTGAGGTAGTCACGCGGGGTCTTGAGCATCTGGATGGGCATAGCGCCAGCGAAGACCAGGTAGACCATGACGACGGCGAACCACTGGAACTTATCCAGGTAGACCGGGAACTGCATACCGACGGCGAACATGAGAACCATGAGGACCACGCCGGTGACGAACTCGGCAGCGCCGGTGAGGTTGAACTTCTTCTGGGCCCAACCAAAGGCGATAGCGACGAAGGTGAACAGGATGGAGATGGTACCAGCGCAGCCGGCGGCATAGGACTTGGTGAAGTCGATGGCACCGGTAGCAGCACCAGAAGCGTCAACGGCCGGGGTGAACATGAACGTCTTGCAGACCATGTCGGTGAAAGCGGCGATGACGATGATGCAGAACAGCCAGCAGAACAGCAGGAACAGGCGACGGCCGGTCTTGCCAATGTACTTCTCGATGAGCTGAGCAAGCGACTTGCCGTTGTTCTTCATCGAAGCGTACAGAGCACCAAAGTCGTGGACGGCACCAAAGAAGATGCCGCCGACGAGGACCCAGAGCACGACGGGCAGCCAGCCAAAGGCCATGGCGACGATCGTACCCGTAACAGGGCCAGCACCGCAGATCGAGCTGAACTGGTGCGAGAACGCGGTGAAGGCGGAGACGGGCGAGAAGCTCTTGCCGTCCTTCATGCGCTTGGCCGGCGTGAGGGCCTCTTTGTCAACGCCCCACTTGTTGGCCAGCCAGCGGCCATAGCCCAGATAGCCGCAGGCGAGCACCGCCGCGGCCACAACCATGAGCAAAACTCCGTTCATTACATTTCCTCCTCTAAAAAGAACTTCCTAGACATAAAAAATGAGGGCCGTCGGTTGCGCTCGACGGCCCTCATCTTCATCAGCCGCCCGTTATCGTACGGGCTAGCTGTATGTGCTAACCCGCATCAGATAATTACTACGCTGATAATGTTTAGCTGATGCGTGAACATGTCTAAGAAATCCTCTTCAATCATGATGCGAACGATCCGTGCGTGTTCACATCCCCCAGTGGTTGAAAAGGAGTATGAAACTTTAGTTGCCTAAAGTCAACGCAAATATGTAATGAATTTTCAGCTTTTTTTGAATTTCTTGGTATAAAACGCCACTGACCTCGGACTTTACCCGACAAAAGTTTTTGCATGAGAGTTGCCCCTCGGGAGCGGGCGGGCGTATACAAGGTTTCCTGCTCTACAGTCCTGCGCAAGAAGAAGGCCACATTAAGTGGCCTTCTTTGCGTGCGGAACTCGCGATAAACCTTATATCCGGCCCCTCCGGTCGGGGACCTTTCTGTATCGATGCGGCTTCTGAGCCGGATC
>RQCP01000047.1 GCA_008668235.1 Collinsella aerofaciens
ACGTCCTTGTCGTCGGCGAACTTGGCGAGTTTGCTCAGATCGCCGGTGCTGCGCCAGTCGGTGCCGATTACATCGTCGAGCAGGCTGGCGAGCGCGGGGTTGGCCCCATGGATCCAGCGGCGGAAGGTGATGCCGTTGGTCTTGTTGGAGAACTTCTTGGGATAGATCTCGTAGAACGGATGAAGCTCGGTGTCCTCCAGGATCTTGGTGTGGAGGGCGGCTACGCCGTTGATGGAGCAGCCAAAGTGGATGTCCATGTGGGCCATGTGGACGGTGTCGTGCTCGTCGATGATGGCGACGCGCGGGTCATCGTGCTCGGCTTTCGCGATCTCATCGAGCTTGACGATAATGTCGGCGATGGCAGGGGAGACCTTCTGCAGGCTGGTGAGCGGCCACTTCTCGAGCGCCTCGGCAAGAATCGTGTGGTTAGTGTAGGCGACCATGGAGCGTACGATGGTCACGGCCTCGTCAAACTCGATGCCATGCTCGGTGGTGAGCAGGCGGATGAGCTCGGGGATGACCATGGTGGGGTGCGTGTCGTTAATCTGGACCACGGCGTAGTCGGCCAGATCGTGCAGGTTGCTGCCGCGCTCGATGGCCTCGTCGATCAGGAGCTGGGCGGCGTTGCTTACCATGAAGTATTCCTGGTAGATGCGAAGTAGGCGGCCCTGCTCGTCGGAATCGTCGGGGTAGAGGAACAAGGTGAGGTTCTTGGCGATCTCGGTCTTGTCGAAGTCGATGGAGCTGCCGGGGACCAGGCCGTCGTCGACGCTCGCCAGGTCGAACAGGCGCAGGCGGTTCTTGGTGGGCTGGCCGTAACCGGGCACATCGATGTTGACGAGCTTGGAGGTAACGGCAAAATCGCCGAACTCGACGGTGTAGGAGCGGTCATCGTCGACTAGGATGTCCTGCTCACCGAGCCACTCGTCGGGGACGGCCTTCTGCTGGTTGTCGACAAAGCGCTGACGGAACAGACCGTAGTGATAGTTGAGGCCCACGCCATCGCCGGTCAAGCCCAGCGTGGCGATGGAATCCAGGAAGCATGCGGCCAAGCGGCCCAGGCCGCCGTTGCCGAGTGACGGCTCGACCTCGAATTCCTCGATCTTGTTGAGGTCGTGGCCTGCGGCGGTAAGCTGGTCCTTAACCTCGTCGTAGATGCCGAGGTCGATCATGTTGTTGATGAGCAGCTTGCCGATCAAAAATTCGGCGGAAATGTAATAGAGCTTTTTCTTGCCGTTGTTGAGCGGGCAGGTGGCGGAGCGCTCCTGCACGAGTTTGACCAGCAGCTTGTAAATGCGACGGTCGTCGAGCTGCTCGAGCGAGGTGCCAAAAGACTGCTCGGCGAGTTCCATGAGGTTAATTTGGGGCATGTTTTCTCCTGTGATGGGTTGTTTCATGTCTGCAATTCATAAGAAGCCCGCGCGAGGGGATTGGGGTGGCCTCGCGCGGGAAAAGCAAGCGCGTCCGCACGGTGGGGAGGGGTCGGGCGCGGTAGCTCCTATTGAGGAAGCTCGATTTCGGCTTCCGACGGGATGCGGAAGTAGGTCTCGGTCCAGTCGGTGAGTTTGTGCTCGAGCTCGCGGGTGATGGCGCCGTCGAGCATGCGCCAGGTCCAGTTGCCGCCCAGCGTGGCAGGGGTGTTGATGCGCGCCTCGTTGCCCAAGTTGAGCAGGTCCTGCATGGTGTAGATGCACGTGTCGCTCACGCTGGCGGCGATGGTGCGATTGAGTGCATCTGCCATGGGTTCGCCGGCCTGCTGATGGGTGTACAGGGCTGCCTGCTCGCGTTGACGCGGGGTGGCCGTTCCCTCAAACCAACCGCGCGCCGTCTCGTTGTCGTGGGTGCCCACATAGGCGACGGTGTTGGCGATGTAGTTATGCGGCAGGTAGTACGAGTTGGTACCCTCAAAGGCAAACTGCAGGATCTTCATGCCGGGGAAGCCCGAGTTGTCGCGCATGTCGATGACGCCGGGGGTGAGGAAGCCCAGGTCCTCGGCGATGATGGGCAGCGTGCCGAGCTTTTCCTCGAGCGTCTTGAAGAACTTGAGGCCGGGACCCTGCGTCCACGAACCGTAGGACGAATCGGGCGAGGAGAACGGCACCTCCCAATAGGCCTCGAAGCCGCGGAAGTGATCCAGGCGGATGACGTCGTACATGTCGAGGGCGGCGCGAATGCGGCCCTCCCACCAGGAGAAGCCATCGGACTCCATAGCGTCCCAGTCGTAGATGGGGTTGCCCCAGTACTGGCCGGTGGCCGAGAACTGGTCGGGCGGCGTGCCGGCGACGCTCACGGGATTGCCGGCGGCGTCGATCTTAAAGAGCTCAGGCGTCGCCCACATCTCGACGGAGTCACGCGAGACATAGATGGGCAGGTCGCCGATGATGAGAATGTCGCGCTCGTTGGCATAGGCCTTGAGGCGGCTCCACTGGCGATCGAAGAAGTACTGCGTCATCTGGTGGTAGAGCATACGCGCCGGATGGTCGGCGCAGACCTTGGCGGAAGCCTCGCCGCGGGTGCGGAGCTCCGCGGGCCACTCCCAAAACGCCTTGAGACCGCACTCCTCTTTGACGGTCATGAACTCACAGTAGGGGATGAGCCAGTCCTCGTTGGCCTGGATAAAGTCATCGAAATCGGCCGGCTTGTCGGCAGCAAAGCGCTCGGCGGCGCGGTCGAGAATCTGACGGCGGCCGCCAAAGATAGCACCGTAGTCGACATTGCTGGGGTCGGATCCCAGGTACACGCCATCGATATCGCGCTGCTCCAGATACCCTGCCTCGACAAGCTCGGCAAAGTCGATAAAGTTGGGGTTGCCTGCGCGGGCCGAGAACGACTGATAGGGCGAATCGCCATAGCTGGTCGTCGTAAGGGGCAGAATCTGCCAGTAATGTTGTTTGCACGAGGCGAGAAAATCGACGAAGTCGTAGGCATTCCAGCCAAAGCCGCCGATTCCGTATGGTCCGGGCAGAGATGAGACGGGCATGAGGACGCCGCTTGCACGCTCCATGAATGCGCTCACCAACCTTCTTGTTGTGGGGTCGGCCTGCCGATGGGTGTGCAGTCCGCCTCCGATGTTC
This sequence comes from Collinsella aerofaciens, assembly GCA_008668235.1. Taxonomy (GTDB): domain Bacteria; phylum Actinomycetota; class Coriobacteriia; order Coriobacteriales; family Coriobacteriaceae; genus Collinsella; species Collinsella aerofaciens_K. The sequence continues at coordinate 3,075 of RQCP01000047.1, forward strand.
TGATTCGATACGCCTATTGTAAAACATGTTGTTTAAACATGTACAGGCAAGATAAAAAAGTTGGTCGATTTTCGGCGAATGGTTACATGCCATGAAAAAGCCCCGACCTCACAACGTGAGATCGGGGCAAGAGCGGTATGTAGGTTTTGCTACTCGGCGTCGGCGAAGCCGTTGGGGTTGTGGCTCTGCCAGTTCCAGCTATCGCGGCACATGTCCGCGATGTCGTACTGGGCCTTCCAGCCCATCATGCGCTCGGCCTTGGAGGCATCGCACCAGTTGGCAGCGATGTCGCCGGCGCGGCGCTCGCGGATCACGTAGGGCAGCTCCTTGCCACAAGCCTTGGAGAAGGCGGCGACGACCTCGAGTACCGAGGTGCCGGTGCCGGTGCCCAAGTTAAAGATCTCGACGCCGGTCTTGCCGTTCATCCAGTTGAGGGCGGC
>RQCP01000060.1 GCA_008668235.1 Collinsella aerofaciens
CCGGCCCGACCCGCCTATATATCATCCCATGCTCAAACATTCTCGCTTCGCTGCGAAACTGCGCGTGGGACGATATATAGGCGGGTCGGGCCGGTCAGCGGACAGTACGTAAACGACTAAGCTACGCCGCTAGAACCGAAACCGCCGGCTCCTCGGTCGGTTTCGTCTAGTTCTTCTACTTCTATGAGGTTAACCGTGGGGACTTCTTGGATGACGAGTTGGGCTATGCGGTCGCCTTTGTTGATTTGGATGTTGTTGGAGGGGTCCAGGTTGATGAGGATAACCTTGAGTTCTCCTCGGTAGTGGGCGTCGATGAGGCCTGGCGTGTTGACTATAGACAGGCCCTGCTTGATGGCCAAGCCGCTGCGGGGCTGGACGAAGCCGGCGTAGCCATCGGGCAGGGCGATGGCCAGCCCGGTAGAGACCAGACGGCGTTCGAAGGGCTTCAGGACGCAGTCCTCGTTGGAACGCAGATCCAAGCCGGCATCGGTGGGATGGGCGTATTTGGGAAGCTCGACGGTGGGGTCGAGACGCTTTATGTTGACGGTAATATTGGACATGGAATCACCTTAGCTTGTCGAGCTCTTGCAGAAACTCATCGACGTCTTTGAAATCGCGGTAGACCGAGGCAAAGCGGATGTACGCCACCTTGTCGATCTTGGCCAAGCGCTTGAGCACCATGTCACCCAACTCATGGGACGTGACGGCCGTCAGCGTGCGAGAGCGCAGCTCGACCTCGATGTCGTCGATAATCTCATTGAGCTTCTTAGTGTCGATATCGCGCTTGATGGTGGCGCGCATCAAGCCGACGAGCAGCTTATTGCGATCGAACCGCTGCTTGGTTCCGTCCGACTTAATGACCTCGATTGGGTCTTCACATCGCTCGAACGTTGTAAAGCGGTAGTTACACGAGCAGCATTCGCGACGACGCTTAATGGTGTTATTTGACTCCTGCATACGGGAATCAACAACGCGGGTATGTGCCTTGCCGCATTTGGGACAGCGCATGGTACCTCCTCTTAAACGATAACAAGGGTACCATGCGCAGCGCGATAATGATTACGAACGAGCAGGAACCTTAAGATGCGCACCGGCGGCGAGCGAACCATGCTCCAGATGATTGACGTTACGGATCATGTCGGAAGTCTCTTGCGCGGAAAGGCCTTCGATTGGATATTCCTCGGCAAGCGACCAAAGAGAATCACCAGGCTGAACGCGAATGGTCTCGTAGGTAACGTTGGAAACGGACTCGGCATACGCGGCGTGACGAGCGCTAAAGACCGACGTAGCGAGGACAAAGAAGAGCGTAAGCGCAACGGCAACGGCGACAATCGTCGGAACCTTCAGGGCAACGCGAGCCGGCGCGACTACAGCCTGCTGATTGCGAGCAGGCTTTACGGTCAAAGGCTGAAAGCCGGAGCGGCCGCCCTGAACAACCGTAAAAGTGGGTTCTGCAGGCGTCTCGAGCTTAAGTGCGAGGTTTCCCTGGACCATATTCGTTGCGTTCATCATGTTCTCCTCTCGCGTGTTTTGCTGAGAACAGTTTTATCAAGCCGCACGGACAAAAATGTCTAGCGCGAGAACGAATGTTCGGTTATTATTATCTTCGAACAGTTGTTCCTGTCAAGCAAAATTCGAACATTTGTTTGACATGGGTAGAGAGGATGCCCTGATGGCTCGCAAAATTACCAAGCGTCAGCAGCAAATTTACGACTTCATCAAGGAATATCAGCAGGAGAAGGGTTATCCACCCAGCGTGCGCGAGATGGCTTCTGCCGTGGGCCTTTCCTCCCCCAGCACCGTGCACGCCCATCTATCTGCCCTGGAGGCGCGCGGGCTACTCAAGCGCGATGCCACCAAACCGCGCGCCCTGGAACTCTTTAACGAGGACGGTTCCTCTGTCTCAATTTCTAAATCTGACGAGCCCACCGCACCTCGCGGAACGGTCTCGCTACCGCTCGTTGGTCGCGTCGCGGCTGGGATTCCCATTCTGGCCGAACAAAATATCGAGGACACCTTTACCATCCCGACCGAAATCGCCACTGATCAGGGTTCCTTTATCCTTGAGGTGCATGGGAGCTCAATGATCAATGTCGGCATCTTCAATGGCGATTACATCATCGTCCGTGAACAAAAGAGTGCCATGAACGGCGAAATTGTCGTGGCCATGATTGATGGTTCAGCGACCGTCAAGACGTTCTACAAGGAGCAGGGACGCGTACGCCTGCAGCCTGAGAATGACACCATGGAGCCTATCTATGCAACGAATCCCGTTATCTTGGGCAAAGTCGTCGGCTTGATGCGCCGGTTCTCGTAATGCAAAAACGCATCACCATCTTTGATACCGTCCGCGGGTTTACGATGATTTCAATGGCAGGTTTTCACGCTTGCTACGATCTCGCCTACCTGTACGACTGGAATATGCCCTGGTTTACCCAGACCGTCTTTCAAGACATCTGGCGCGCCAGCATTAGCTGGGTATTCTTGTTTATCGCGGGTTGGATGTGCACCCTTTCGCACAACAATATCAAACGTGCCGCCAAATACGCCTTAGCAGCACTCGTCGTCTGGTTGGCAACAACACTTGTCTCAGTCGACGATTCGGTTAATTTTGGCATCATCTACTGCATGGCCGCATGTACCGGCATCGTGGCGTTGACCGATCCCGTCCTTAAGAAGATATCGGCGAGATGGGGCATGTCCCTATGCCTTGTGTTGTTCGCCCTCACCTGGAGCATCCCCAAAACGATCTACCCTGTCCCCTACCTGGCGTGGCTGGGATTTCCGAGCCCTGGGTTTGTTTCAGGTGATTACTACCCCATCATCCCATTTATCTTTATGTATCTTGCAGGATACTTCGCCGCACATATAACGCAGGGAATCGATAAGACCGTCCCTAGCTGGGCCTACGCCAACCCCCTGCCGGCGCTCGCCAGCCTTGGACGTCATGCACTCCCCTTTTATCTGCTGCATCAGCCCATCATACTGGGCATTTTGGAGCTCGCCTACTCGGTGCGATAACGCTCGAGCCGCGGTGCAATACGAGCCGGCAGTTTCGCCACAATACGAACGCCATCCTCAAGATATTCCTCGTGCAAAAGGGTCCCCTGCTCATGCACGAGCGTGATGAGCGCACCTTCACGATACGGAATGTCGGCTGAAAGCAGTACATCGGTGGCAGCTGCCTCGCGAGCAATGCGATCGACGAGATCGTCGAGTCCCTCGCCCGTTTGGGCTGAGAACAGAACGGCTTCGGGATAACGACGACGGAAACTCAATCGATCAACGCTATCGAGAAGATCGATTTTATTGAACACCGTAAGCGTCAAACGCTCGCCGGCACCGATCTCATCAAGCACGCGGTCGACAGCCTCCAGCTGCCGCTCATAGTCCTCGTCAGACGCATCTACGACTTTGAGAATTAGATCGGCACCTAACACCTCGGAAAGTGTCGATTTAAAGGCATCGACCAGACCATGCGGCAGCTTTTGAATAAAGCCGACGGTATCGGTGATCGTCATGCCGCGACCGCCGGGCAGGCGATACGAACGCGTCGTCGGGTCGAGCGTAGCAAACAACTTGTCCTGCGAAAGTACCGTAGAGCCGGTCAGACGATTGAGCAACGTCGATTTACCGGCATTGGTATAACCGGCTAACGCGACGCGAAACGCCGGTGACTCAATGCGGCTCTTGGATTGAACATCGCGGCGCTGTTCAACCTGCTTAAGCTCACGACGAAGCGCGGCAATCTTATTGCGAATCAAGCGACGGTCAACCTCGAGCTGGCTTTCACCCTGGCCAAAGCGCGAACCGATGCCGCCGCGCGTCTGCTCCTTGGCAAGATGGCTCCACATACCGCGCAGACGAGGCAACAGATATTGAAGCTGCGCCAGCTGTACCTGTAGGCGTCCCTCACGCGTCTGAGCATGCAGGCCAAAGATATCCAAGATCAGTGCCGTACGATCGATAATCTTTACCGGCTCGCCCACGGCTTTCTCCAAATAGGATTGCTGCGAGGGTGTCAGGTCGTCGTCAAAGATAACGACATCGGCATCCATGCGATGCACCAGGCCGCACAGCTCCTCTACCTTACCGGAACCGATAAACGATTTAGGATACGGCTTTACCAAACGCTGAGACAAGCGCGCCGCGCACTGGGCGCCAGCCGTATGGGCCAGACGCTCAAGCTCATCGAGCGAATGATCGAGCGGCCATGCATTGTCGCGCCATTCAACACCAACCAAAATGGCACGCTCGGGCTCGGGTGCCGTGGGAACAAGGGGGAAACGGGCCATTAGGCAGCCTCAATACGATGCAGGATGTCCTCAACGACCTCATCGATCGTACATTCATCCATATCGAACCACACGATGCGGTCATCGCGTTTAAACCACGAAAGCTGACGTTTGGCATAGCGACGCGAACGCATCTTGATGAGTTCGCGAGCCTCATCCATAGAAATCACGCCATTGAAAGCATCAATGATCTCTTTATAGCCAATTGCCTGCATCGACGTCAGGGCATCTCCCAGCCCCTGGTCCATAAGACCGCGCACTTCATCGACAAGACCCTGCTCAAACATCAGATCGACGCGCAGGTTAATGCGCTCGTAGAGCACCTCGCGATTGCGCGTCAGACCAAACCATAGAGCATGATAATGCTCGCGCGGAACACTAAACTGCGACTTTTGCTGCGCGTAGGACACTCCATCATCGTGCATTTCGAGCGCGCGAATCACGCGACGAACATTATGGGGGTGGATGACCGCAGCGGACTCGGGGTCACGCTCGGCAAGCAGCGCGTGCAGCGCTTCCTCGCCTATGCGCTCGGCAAGCTCCTGATACCCCGCGCGGCGATCGTCCTCAAGCTCGCCTGAGGGAAAATCCATCTCATCCAGGGCGGCCTTGAGATATAAGCCCGTGCCCCCGCAAAACACCGGTAGGCGGCCCTCGCCCAGCAAGCGCTCAACATGTACACGAGCGTCTGCCTGATAAAGCGCTGCAGAATATGCAACGCCCGGTTCAACAATATCGACCAGGCGTAGCGGCGCCGTGCATTCCTCGGGTGCCATCTTGGCAGTGCCGATATCCATACCTCGATAGATTTGCATCGCGTCAAACGACAGCACTTCGGACGAAAGACGAGTCGCCAAACGATCTGCGACATCACTTTTGCCAACCGCGGTCGGACCGACAATCGCAACGGCGGAAAGGCCTGCCCCGGAAGAAATCATTAGCGCGGCTCGCCCACAACGGATCCGGACAGATACCAGGTCTTGGCAACGTCAACGTCAACATCGACAATCTTGCCAATCAACTGATCGATGCTATAGCCCGCGGGAATCGGTGCATGAACGGTCTGATTCTTAGGACTCTTGCCCAGCAGCACCGCGTCATTCTTTTTGCTCGTACCCTCAATAAGTGCCGGCACAACGGTGTGGAGCTCACCTTGGTTATACTCATGCGCTGTGGTCTCGATAACCTTCACCAAACGGTTGAAGCGCTCAAGAATCACCTCATGCGGCGTGGGATCATTAATCTCGGCTGCCGGAGTACCAGCACGCTTGGAATAGATAAACGTATAGGCCTGAGCATAACGAACCGTCTCGGCAAGCGAGAGCGTCTGCTCAAAGTCTCCCTCGGTCTCGCCGGGGAAGCCCACGATGATATCGGTCGAAAGCGCGATATCGGGCATGCGATTGCGGATGCGATCGACGAGCCCCAGGTAATCCTCGCGCGTATAGCGACGGTTCATCTCTTTAAGGATGCGCGTCGAGCCCGACTGAACTGCCAAGTGCAGCTGCGGCATGACGGCAGGCGTCTCGGCCATTGCGTCGATAGTCTCGGGCAGCAGGTCCTTGGGATGCGAGGAAGTAAAGAAGATGCGCTCTACACCCGTATCGCCCACGGCACGCAACAGGTCGGCAAAACGCGGCTTGCCAAACAGATCGCGACCATAGGAGTTGACGTTTTGACCCAAAAGCGTGACCTCACGCACGCCCTGGCGTACGAGCCCGGTCACTTCGTCGACAATCTCCTCGAAAGGACGGCTTTTTTCGCGACCGCGCACATACGGCACGATGCAATAGGTGCAGAAGTTATTACAGCCCGTCATAATGGGGACCCAGGCGTGATACTGCGTCTCACGATGCCACGGCATGCTCATCGCATCCGAGTCCTCGTGCTCATTGGTGCGAATATGGCGCTTGCCGTCCAAGAATGCCTCAGCAATGAGCTCGGCCACATGCGCGATGGAATGCGTGCCAAAGATAACATTGACGTTATCGACATTGGTGAGCAGACCCTCGCCGTCACGCTGCGCGATGCAGCCGCCCACGGCGACCACGCGCTTACCCGAGGGCGAAGGCGGGAGGCTCTTACAAGAGTTGCACTGACCGTACAGACGGGTGTCAGCGGCCTCACGAACGCAGCACGTCATGAACACGACAATGTCAGCATGCTCCGGATCGAGCGCCATGAGGCAGCCATATGAGTCGAGCAGACCACTCACGCGCTCGGAGTCGTGCTGATTCATCTGGCAGCCAAAGGTGCGGATAAAGTAGGTTTTACCGACAAGAATATCGCGTACGGAACCCTGGTCCATGTGTATAAGTCCTAACGAGGTGGAATAAGCGGAATCAAAGAGGGCGGGCAAAGAGTAAAAACTCTATGCCACAGGCTTAACGTCGTCCATCACAACGTTATCCATGGCAGCTCGATTAATCTGATGAACGTAAATAGAAAGACGGATGGCCGTGCGCGACTCCCCGTTGATGAGGATGTCGGAGAACACCGGCGCGCAGGAAATATCAAACCCGGTCGGAATCAAAAAGCCGCGCGCGATAGCCACGGCCTTAATTGCCTGGTTGACGGCACCCGCGCCAACACACTGAATATTGACGGGAACACCATCTTTGACCATGCCGGCAATGGCGCCGGCAACGGACGCGGGCGATGATTTGCTTGATACCTTCAGGCAATCCATGAAGAAACTCCTGCGTTTAAAAGTACGTTTTAACTGCAATAACTGTATCGTACCGAACGGACTCGGTAAAGATGCTATTCCTCTTTGGCAAGATCGAACGTCACGGTAATACGATCACGCGAAACACGAATCTTGGGGTCGCCGCAAAGGTTGAGATAGTACCGCGATGCAAGATCGTTAAAGTCGCGCTCGACGGCTCGCGAGAACTGCGCCATGTCGTCCTTGGCGATACGCAACCCGCGACGATCCTTGGCAAGATCAACCGGAGCAGACGCATGCGGAGACGAATCGCGCTCGCGAAACAGGCGTGCGGTCACACCGCGAACGGGCTTAATCTGGCCCGCCAAGATACGATGCGCCGTACGCTCGGACATCTCAAGGCCCAGACCCGAACAGATACGAATAAAGTCTTCCGCATCCGAAGCAAGTCCCAGGCGATCGACCACCGGAAGCTCGGCTTCGTCATCGATAAACAAAAGACGAGAAGCATCGAGACGGCTGGACGCCTGCGCATGCAACGTCGCGGCAATCTCGGACGGAGACCCCAAATAGACATCACAGGCGCGCAGCTCCTCGAGAGCAAACTCGCAGGCGGCGCGAATGATGTTGTGAGGGCCGCGGGCGCAGACATAGTGACCGTCCTCGTCCTTAACGGCCTGAGGCCAGCTGGACTGATCGGCGCGCTCGCCAAGGCGGTCGGTAGCGACGCTCACCTTAAAAACCGAGCCAAGGTCAACATCCGACGCGACAACGCGTGCCTCGTCGGTGTTCTGCTTAATCGAGAACAATGCCATGCCTCGACCGTGAACGCCCCAACGATCCATCTTCATGCTCTCGAGCTTGGAGGTAACGCGAGCATCAAAGATGCGCTCCTGCATATCCTGCGGCACGCCCGAGCCGTTATCCAGAAAGACGAGCGTACGGACGCCATCTTCCTTGGTCGTGGCGAGATAGACCTTGTCGGCGCCGGCATCACGGGCGTTCCGCAGCATTTCGATGACAATATCCTCGACATGCTGAATGTCGTGCTTTGCCTGCCGCCGCTCGGCCTCCGAAACGCGGAGGCGGACATACCCCTCGCCAAGGTTCTCCTCGACGCGAAGGTTGCCCTCCCCCGACATCGACGCGATAAATGAGATGAGCTCGTTCGCGTCGTTCATGTTATTTAGCGATATCGACAGCGCGGCTCTCGCGAATCACGACGACGCGCACCTGACCGGGATACTCCATCTCTTCCTCGATCTGATGGGCGATGTCATGAGCCAAGACCGTGGACTGAGCATCGGAAATCTTGTCCGGCTGAACCATGACGTGAACCTCGCGACCAGCCTGCATAGCATAGGTACGCTCAACGCCGTCATGGGAGTTGGCAATCTCCTCGAGCTTCTCAAGGCGCTTGATGTAGTTCTCGGCCGATTCGCGACGGGCACCAGGGCGAGAGGCAGAAACGGCATCGGCAGCCTGGACCAGAACATCGAGCACCGTGTTGGGGTCGACGTCGGCGTGATGGGCCTCGATAGCGTGAACGATAACGGGCTTCTCGCCATAGCGACGGGCGAGCTCGGCGCCGATAACGGCATGCGGACCCTCGACGTCATGGTCGATAGCCTTACCAAGATCGTGCAGCAGGCCGGCACGCTTGGCGGTCACAACGTCCAGGCCAAGCTCGGAAGCCATCACGCCGCACAGGTCGGAAACCTCGAGGGAATGCTGGAGCACGTTCTGACCAAACGAGGTGCGGTAGCGCAGAGCACCCAGGGTCTTAACGATCTCGGGGTGCAGATCGTGGATACCGGTATCGAAGGCAGCCTGTTCGCCAGCCTCGCGCACGCGCTGCTGAACCAAGTCGGCGGCCTTGTGATACATCTCCTCGATGCGGGCGGGGTGAATGCGGCCGTCAGCAATAAGGTTCTCAAGGGCGACGCGGGCGGTCTCGCGACGGACCGGATCGAAGCTCGAAAGCACGACGGTCTCAGGCGTATCATCGATCACGAGGTTGACGCCGGAAACCTGCTCGAAGGTGCGGATGTTGCGACCCTCGCGGCCGATGATGCGACCCTTGAGGTCATCGGAAGGAATGTGCACAGAGGTAACGGTAACCTCGGCGGTGTGGTCGGCGGCGCAGCGCTGAATCGCCAGGGACAAGATCTCCTGAGCGGTCTTGTGGCACTCGGCGCGAACCTGCTGCTCGGACTCACGGATGATCGTGGCGGCCTCGTGGGTAACCTCGCCGCGAACCTTGTCGAGGAGCTCCTTGTGAGCGTCCTCGCGGGTCAGGTCGGCGATGCGCTCGAGCTCCGAGGTCTGCTTGGCGCAGAGCTCCTCAAGCTCACGGGAGCGCTTCTCGACCTGGCCAGCCTGGCTGGACAGCTGATGCTCACGCTTGTCGAGGGCATCATTGCGGCGATCGAGAGACTCCTCGCGCTGCATCACGCGATTCTCGAGCGTACGAATCTCGCTTTTACGCTGCTTGTCCTCGGCCTCGGCAGCCTGCTTATTCTTGATGATCTCTTCCTTTGCCTCAAGCAGAGCCTCTTTTTTGAGGGTCTCGGCCTGACGCTTTGCATCACCGATGAGGGACTCAGCCTGTGCGTGTGCCGACTGGATCTTTTCGTCGGCCTCGTGAAGACTACCCTGCTTGGCGGTGCGCATGTAGGCAATGGCGGCGATGGCACCCAAAACGATGCCAACGAGCGCTGCGATGATAGGCATGCTCACTCCTTTTTATGGATTCGTTACACAACAAAGCGAACCGTCCTTGCGAACGGCTCGCGACATTTGAGTAATATGGGCGCAGCTTATGCGGGTCGGATACAGATAAACATATAAACAAACTCATCAAAGATGAGCACATATCACAAAGCAAATGACATTGTTTATCGTACGTTGAACCGCAACAACTGTCAAATAAATGGACCCAGTACGGCGGCTAAAACGCGGCGAACGGCAGGTACGCAAAACACATGTGTCTAAACTGCACATTCCTCACGTTCGGCATCGAGACGCGCCTTAACGGCATCGGCGGCGATGCGGTACGAAAATCCCTTGCCCATCAAAAACCGGACGAGCTTTTCGAATCCACGTGTCTCGGGAACACGACGCTTTGCGAGCAAAGCCGACGCGCGAGCCAAGTCGTCCTCCACGGCAAAATAATCCTCGGGATAGCCGGGGATATCATCGAGTACGACATGGCGGCGCTTGAGCTCGGTCTCAATCTTGCGCTGTCCCCAGCCGCGTCGTTTGCGTTCCTCGATAAAATACGAGCAAAAGCGGTTCTCATCTAAAAAGCGATACTCAGTGGCACGCTGGACGGCGAAATCAATCGCGGCCGCGCGAAACCCATAGCAAGCCAGCTTGTCACGGACCTCACCGGTGGCATGGTCGCGGCGCGACAGCATCTCAGTCACCATGGTAAGCGCGCATTTACGCTCAATGAGCTGCACTGCCTCGCAAAACTCATCCCAATCGCAGGGAAGATCGGGGCGATTTTTAAGGAACAGGCGCGCGACACGAACAGGAATCCAGATGGATCGTTCAAAACCGCCCTCGAGCTCACAGTCGATATGTGCACAAGGCTTTTTTGATGCATACCCACTTGAGAACGAGGAGGCCGCCTTCTTATCGGGAAAGACGACCGTGGCCTCGGTCACCGTATACGACATGAGGGCATCCGCTACTCGTCGTCATCATCGAGCATCGCGGAGCCATCGATGGCGTAAAGCTCATCGAACTCCTCAGTTTCGGGCTGATCGGTCAGCTCGACCTCGGACGGAGCATCGTCATCGAATTCAAGGCCGCAGGCGAGGCGAACCTTATGCTCGATCTCGTCAGCACAATCGGGGTGTTCGCGCAGGAAGGCCTTGGCGGCCTCGCGACCATTACCGAGCTTGTCCTCACCGTAAGCAAACCAAGAGCCCATCTTTTTGCAGATACCGCACTCGACGGCCATGTCCAGAATCGAGCCCTCCTTAGAGATGCCCGTGCCGTACATGATGTCGAACTCGGCCGAGCGGAACGGAGCGGCCACCTTGTTCTTAACGACCTTGGCACGCACACGATTGCCGATGACCTCGTCCTTAAGCTTAATGCTGTCGATGCGACGAATATCGATGCGCACCGACGAGAAGAACTTGAGGGCGCGGCCGCCCGTCGTAGTCTCGGGGTTGCCGAACATGACGCCGATCTTCTCGCGCAGCTGGTTAATGAAGATGCAGGTCGTTTTAGATTTGGCGAGGGAGCCGGCGAGCTTACGGAGCGCCTGGCTCATCAGACGGGCTTGAAGGCCGACCGTAGTATCGCCGATCTCTCCCTCGATCTCGGCACGCGGGGTCAAAGCGGCGACAGAGTCGACGACGATGGCGTCGATGGCGCCAGAGCGCACGAGCATGTCGACGATCTCGAGCGCTTGCTCGCCCGTATCGGGCTGGGAAATGAGGACTTCATCGATGTCCACGCCGATACGCGCGGCATACGTGGGATCGAGCGCGTGCTCAGCATCAATAAATGCCACGACGCCGCCCATAGCCTGAGCCTCTGCCAAAATCTCGAGCGAAAGCGTTGTCTTACCGGAGGACTCGGGGCCGTAAATCTCGACGATACGGCCGCGCGGCACGCCGCCGATGCCCAGCGCGGCATCGAGGGCCAGGGCGCCCGTGGGAATGGCCTCGACCTCGAGCTCGGGGCCACCGTCGCCGTACCTCATGATGGAACCCTGGCCGAACTTCTTCTCGATCTCGGCCTTGGTGATGGCGATCATCTCATCGCGCTCTTTACCCGTCGTGCGAGCATGAACGGTACGTACGGGACCTGAATTCTTGGCCATGAATAGCCCTCCTCTTAACAACCTGCATCGATAATAAACGAACGGCTGTTCGTGGTCAACCGTTCAGATAAATCATATGCAGCCGACCTTTCCAAAACCCAACCAAACGCCGACCAAACACTGACCAAAAACTTGACCGCAGACGAGCCAAGCAAGGCAAGACAAACATGAATACGCCAACTACCTGCACAAAGAGCAAATTCGCCAGAGGTCCCTATCTCCACAATTAAGGGGCCCGGAGGCCCCTTAAAACACGTCTATTCCATAGAATCGAGCACGTAGACAATACGACCCAGTGCCTCAGCGACCGCATGGGCACGGACGCATGAACGATCGCCCTCATAGTGACAACGAATAGAGTCCACGACCGGCCCTCCCCCATCGGCCGAGCGATACGCCCAGCCAATATAAAAGGTTCCAGCCGGATCGTCCTCGGTGCCTCCACCGGGGCCGGCATAGCCCGTCGCGCTCACGGCAATATCGCTCTGGTACAGCTCCAGCGAACCGGCAGCCATCTCGCGCGCCGTCTGATACGACACCGCAGTATAGCGGTCGAGCGTCTCCTGCTCAACGCCGAGCACGCGATGCTTAATCTCGTCGCAGTACGTCACCGCACCGCCACGAAGCACTGCCGAGGCGCCAGGGATATCGGCAATCGTCGAGGCGATCATGCCCGCTGTCAGAGATTCAGCCGTCGAAACCGTCGCACCACGAACGCTTGCACGCTCGACAATATCGCGTGCAAGATCTTCATTGTGCGCGGTAATTTGCTCAAATGATTCCGTCATGTCTACCAGGAACCTAGACTGAAAAGACGATCTTGCGGCAGTTCCAGAAGTACTGAGCGCCCGAGATAACGGTCAAGACAACGGCCACGGCGTACAGGAAGCGTGACACCGAGTAGATACCGAGCGTCAGCGCCACCGGGCCAAGGTGCAAGCCGGCCATCGCAAAGACGCACAGATAGCCGCAGATGGAGACCATCGTGGTCGCCGTCTTGTACTTGCCGAGCTTATCGGCGGCAACGACCACACCGGCCGCACTCGCGACCATGCGCAGGGCGCTCACCAGCAGCTCGCGGAACAGGATGATGAACACGGACCACACAGTCACCGCACCAAAGTCCAAGAACAGCAGCAGGGCCGAGAACACGAGCAACTTATCGGCAATGGGATCCAGGAACTTGCCGAAGTCGGTGATCTCGTTGCGCGAACGAGCCAGGTAGCCATCAACCTTATCGGTGCACGACAGGATGACGTACAGAATAAAGGCGGCGGCGGCGAGCGGACCGTCGAAGGTGCTCCAATCCGTACCGGCAACGCTTGTGTGAGACAGCGCCGACACAATCATGAACACCGGAATAAAGACGATGCGCACGCACGTCACGATGTTGGCGGGCGTCCAAACACTCGTCAGTTCCTTATTGCTCTCGTTAGCCACGACGCTCTCCTACTCCACAACATGACCGATAAGCTCGTAGCAAAAGCTATCGGTAAACTCGACCGTCAGAATATCGCCCACAGATGCCTCGCTAGCATCCAGATGCACCGCGCCATCGGAATCGGGCGCCTGGAACCAGGCATGTCCGATGAGCTCGGCACCGTCCTCGGTCTCCTCGATACCGTCGACGATCACCTGGGCGCGCTCGCCCACGTGCGCGGCAGTCGCGGCAAAGCCGAGCGACTCGGCCAGGTCCATAGCCTCCTGGGCGCGCTCGAGCTTGACCTCCTCATCGACCTGGCCCTCCATCTTGGCGGCCAGGCTGCCCTCCTCACGCGAGTAGGCAAAGACGCTCGTGTAGTCGAAACCCACGGTGTCCATAAAGTCGATAAGATCGCGGAACTCGTCGTCGGTCTCGGTCGGGAAACCCACCATGGCCGTGGAGCGAATCACGATGCCGGGGATGCGCTCGCGCAGGTCGCGGAACAGATCCTCGAGCTCCTGGCGCGAACCGGAGCGACGCATGGCCTTAAGGATGCGCGCATCGCAGTGCTGCACGGGGATATCGATATAGGGCAGCACCTCGGGCGTATCGCGAATGGTCTCGATAAGCTCGTCGGTCATGCCCTCGGGCTGCAGGTAGAGTACGCGGACCCACACGTTATGAGAACGCACCGCCCCAGCAACGGCCTGCAGCAGCTGCGCCAGATTGCGCGGCGAGCCCTCGGCGAGGTCCTCGTCGGCAAAGTCGGTACCCCAGATGCCCGTGTCCTGACCGATCAGTACGATCTCGCGCACACCGCCGGCGACCAGGTCGCGCACCTCGGAGATAATGCTCTCGGCATTGCGCGAGTGATAACGACCGCGGATATACGGGATCATGCAGAAGCTACAAAAGCGGTTGCAGCCATCAGAGATCTTGACGTAGGCGACAGCGCCCTCGACGGTGCGCTTGACCTGCGGAATATAGGCGGCAATCTCGCGTTCCACGCCCAGTACGTCATCGATGACCGCCACGATGCCGTCTTCCTCGTCGGCCTTCACAAAGGCCGCGACCTCGGGAAGCTCGTCGGGCAGGTCATCCCCGTAGCGTGACGGCACGCAGCCGCACATGACGATCGGGCAGGAACGAACGCCGTCCTGCACCTCGTTGGCAAGCTCGAGCGTGGTCTCGATGCTCTCGGACGTTGCAGAGGCAAGGAACGAGCACGTATTGACGATGGCGATATCGGCATCCTGCGGATCGAATGCCTCCTCATAGCCCGCGGCGGTCAGCAGCGAACGCATACGGTCGGTATCGACCTCGTTCTTGGCGCACCCGAGGGTGATATAGAGTACGGAGCCCAACGGAGTATCCATGTTGGAGAGCGGTCCTTTCGAACGAATTAGCGGTAGTTGGTGAACTGCAGCGGCTGACCGTAGTCCTGGTCGCGCAGGAACTGGATCACGGTCTGCAGCGCATCCTTGGAAGCAGAGGAAACACGCAGTTTGTCGGCCTCAATCGTCACCTTGACCTTGAGCTTCTGATCCTTGATGTCCTTATTGATCTTCTTGGCAGTCGTCTGGTCGATACCCTCGACGATGTGACCGAGCACGCGCACGGTACCGCCCGATGCAGCCTGGGGCGCATCCCAGGACACGGCCTTAAGATCGATGCCGCGCTTGATGAGCTTGGAGCTCAGGACGTCGATGATCTGCTTGGAGACAAAGTCGGCCGGGGCGTTGATCGAAAAGAGCTTGTCGCCCTTCGAAAGCTCGATGGTGGCGCCGGAGTCCTTCAGGTCATAGCGCTGGGAAATCTCGCGCGTGGTCTGCTGGAAGGCATTGTCGACCTCCTGCATATTGACCTCGGACACGACGTCGAAGCTGGAATCTTTAGCCATGGTTAATCCTTTCGCTTACGAGCGGCTTAGTAGCTGTCGTACGAATAATCGGTGGAATCGGTCATCGTTTGACCGTCGGTGGCGGTATCGGTGCCGTCCGTGGACTGGGCGTCGGTTCCATCCGCACTGTTAGCATCATCGGTGCCGTCGGAGCTCTCGCCGTCCTTGGACTCGGTCGTCTCCTTCTTGGGAACGGTAATCGTCACGCGTGCCACGCCCGACGTCTTAGTGTCGTAGCGGACCTTTTCGCCGTTCTTGGTAACGGTGACATCGGAAGGCTTGGACGTGGTGATCTCGATCGAGGACTCGGGCGTGTATTCCTGCTCAAAGGGACCGGTCGCCTGGGCGCCATAGACAGACTTGCCATCAACCTTGACTTCAATCCAAGCAGTCTTGCCCTTGGCAACGGAGATCTTGACCTTTGTGACCTCGTTCTCCTCCTTCTTGGCCGTCGTCTTGGCGGCGTCCGAATCGGTCGACTCGTCCGCCGACTCATCGGTATCTTCATCGACGGATTCAGTCTTCTTGGAAGACTTCTTAGTCGTTGTCTTAGTGGCAGCGGGCGTCTCGGGAGTCGACTCGGGCGCCGAGGAGCCGCAGCCACGCAGGAGCACCACGATGAGCACGATCAGAAGCAGCGCCACGGCGCCGATACCGGCGTAAACGATACGAGGATCGAGACCGTTGTTCTGGGGAGCGCGCCCACCGCCGCGTCCACGATTGGAACCACCGCGACCAGCGGCTTGGGGCATACGACCGCGGTTATTGTCGGAACGTCCGCGATAGCTACCCTGGCGCTGCATATTGCGCTGGCCTGAACGGGGGGCGAGCTCGCCGCGACCCTGGTAGTTGCGCTGGCCCGAACGAGGCGCCGAGGAGCGCTGGCTAAAGGTCTGCGACTGAGAGCGAAGGCGAGGCGTCACCTGCGTAGTATCGGCGTCTGCATAGCAGCCGCGCGGACGAACGGAAGAAGCGCCACGGTACCCGCGATCGGAATAACCACCATCGCCGTAGCCGGCACGAGGGTCACGTGCGACACCGCGGGCAGCGGGGAGTGCGCGCTCCTCGGGCGCCGGCGTGCTGCGAAAGCGATCGCGCTGGGAACGAATCTCCTCGCTCGAACCCGTCTCGGTAACATAGCCAGCCTGCTGAGGGCGCTGGCCATAACGTGTCGAACGCCCACCCTGAACCATCAGGAAGCGGCCGTTGTCGACCGAGGAACGCGAATTGACGTAGCCGGCGGCGTCCTGAAAACGACCGCCCTGCTGCGACGTCTCGCGCTCATATGCCATCAGATCGTCAAAATAAGCGTTGACGACCTCCCGCGGATTGAGGCCCAAAAAGCGCGCATAGCTCGAAATCATGCCCTGCGCATAGCCGCGCGGAGGCATCGATGCAAAATTGCCATTCTCGAAAAACTCGATGATCTGCGGCCTGATTTTGATGGTGTTGGCGACCTGCTGAATGGAAAGGCCCATTCGGCGACGCTGCTCGAGCAGCATGTCACCAAAGCGTGCAGCCATCAGAATCCTCCAAACTCACGATCTTCACGTGCCATCTCTGCGTCGACGGATTCCAGCGCGGCAAGGCCTTCTTCATCCAGTAGGACCTCGCGCGGCTTGGAACCGTCGGGCGGTCCGACGACACCCTTTTCTTCCAGCATGTCCATAATACGCCCGGCGCGCGCATAGCCAACCTTCAGGCGGCGTTGCAGGCCAGATGTGGAGCCCAGCTGCGATTCCACCACAATATGGGCGGCTTCCCAGATAAGCGGATCGTCGTCCTGAGGCTCGGCAACGCCGGTGCGCACGATGCCGCCGCCACCTGCCATGGACATGGAGGCATGTGCCACAGCCGACAGGATCTCCTCGTGGTAGTCGGGCTCGCTTTGCGACTTGACGAACTCGACAATCTCGTTGATCTCGTCATCCGAAACAAAGCAGCCCTGGATACGGCGAGGCTTGCCCCAGTCGACCTTTGAGAACAGCATGTCACCCAAGCCGGTGAGCTTTTCGGCACCCATCTGGTCGATGATGACGCGGGAGTCGATGCCCGTTGCAACGTTGAAGGCGATACGATTGGTAATGTTTGCCTTGATGAGACCCGTCACCACGTTAGAGCTCGGACGCTGAGTCGCCACGATAAGGTGGATACCGGCGGCACGGCCCAGCTGGGCGATACGCACGATCGAGGCCTCGACGTCCTTGCCGGCAACCATCATCAGGTCAGAAAGCTCGTCGATGATGATGACCAGGTAGGGCATCTTTTGCGGCGGGTTATCGTAATGCTCAAACTCGCCGGCGGCCTGCTTTTCGTTATAGGTCGAGATCTTGCGCACGTTAAGGCGCTCGAAGACCTTCAGGCGGCGCTCCATCTCGGACACCGCCCACTGCAAGGCACTCGCGGCCTGCTTGGGCTCGGTCACTACGGGCACGTAAAGATGAGGCAGGCCGTTATAGCCTGCGAGCTCGACGCGCTTGGGGTCGACCATGATCAGGCGAACGTCCTCGGGGAGCGCACGCATGAGCAGGGTCGTGATGATGGAGTTGATCATGACCGACTTACCGGAACCCGTGGTACCGGCGATCAGCAAGTGGGGCATCTTGGCGAGGTCGGCGACGACCGGCGTGCCCTCTGCGTCGCGGCCGATGGCAAGCTCGAGCGGACCGCCCTTAACATAGGGCAGCACGTCGCCCAAGTTGACGTTCTGACGCTTGCGATTGGGGATCTCGATACCCACGAGCGAGGTGCCGGGAATCGGGGCAAAAATACGCACGGACTGGGCAGCAAGCGACAGCGCGATGTCATCCTCAAGACTCGAAATCTTGCTCACGCGCTCGCCCTCGCCGGGCTGCAGCTTAAAAGTCGTCACCGTGGGACCGGCAATCCAGCCGACGACGCGAGCGCTACGGCCAAACTCAAGCAGCGTGGACTGCAACGACTCGGCGGTCTGTTCCAGCTCCTTGTCCGAAGACGCGGCAGAAGCGGACTGAGGGTTTGCATGCAGGATTTCGATCGGCGGAAGCTTAAGGCCATCCTCTTCTTCGCCCTCGTTATCCGCGGGGGCATTGTCCGCTCCCCCATCACCGTCAGCAGCAGCTTCGGCAGCACCAGCAGCAGGTGCATCGGCAACCTTAGGGTGTTTGAGGAAATCAGGAATCTGAGGCGCGGCAGAAACAGGGTTCACGGCAAACGGCGGTTCGGACTCGTCAATCTTGGCCGGATCGTCCTCCATCGAAAGCTGGCCGGTCACCTGACCGCGCTTTGCCTGACGACGCGGCAGCAAGGTGGTTTTAGCAGTCTCGAGCGGGGACTCTTCGTCCTCGTCATCGCCCTCGGTAAGCTCAATCTCGCTCTCGGACCAAGACGGGTCGGGCTCGCTCGTATTGAGCTTAGGAACCGTCTTACCTTTCTTAGCGTGACGGCGCGGGAGCAACGTCGTCTTGGCACGCTCGGCCTCCACGGCATCGGACACGTCGACAAACGGATCCTCGTCCTCGTCTTCATCGTCCAGAACCTGGTCCGCATCGTTGCCCATGACCGTGGTCAAAGCAGCATCGGAGCCCTTTTGACGAAGAATGCTCAGGTGCGGACGGGCAACGCCGGGCACCGACAGGGCTTCGTCGTCACCCCACGGGCTCGCGTTGACGTCGGCACGACGGCGCTCGGCAAAATCGGCCGCACGGTCGCGTGCAGAGCGCAAAACGCCGCCCACCGAAAAGCCAATGATGACAAAGCCAACGACGGCCAGACCCAACAGGACGACCATCGCGATAGGCTTACCCAGGGCATTCTGCAGCGCGCTCGCAATAAACGCACCGATGTAGCCACCCGAGGCGGACAGGTTTTGCGGCGTGAACATAAGGTCGCACGAGTCGCTCGTGCCCGGCACCATCAGCGACAAAATGGAGACGACGGCGATAAAGACCACGGCGCCGCCCGCAACAGAGCGCACGTTGAGCGGCGAGTCCTCGCCTAAAAAGAGCGTGGCGGCAAACAGCAAAATGACGATCGGTAGCACGTAGGCGCCCAGACCAAAGCCCAGGTGGTAGAAACCGGCAACCGCAGCCGTAACGGGTGCGGTCGCCGGCGAAATCACGGCAATGAAGGACGCAATCGCCAAAACGGCAATGACCACGCCGGCGATATCGCGGTTGGCCGAAGGCTCGACCAGGGGCTCAAAATCGTCGAACTCGGCCTCGTGGCCCTTATTGGCACGAAGATGGGAACCGGCACCCTTAGCAGATGCCGGTTGGTTGTTGGCTTTATTGCCTTTGGCGTTTTGTGAAGATCCGCGCGCCAAACTAAACCTCCATGACGACCGGGATGATCATCGGACGAGTACGCGTACGACTCCAAATAAAGTTAGAGAGCGAGTCGCGCACAGCCTTGCGAATGGCATCGGAACCGCTGCTGGTGAAGCTGAACTTGCCCTTCTCGATCGTCTTCATGATGGACGCCGAGGCGTCCTCGGAGAACTGGTCGTCGATGGCAAAGGAGACGCCGCGGCCCGAGAACTCGATGGCCTCGATCTTCTTGTGCTTGAGCGAAACGATGGCGACGGCCGTGACCATACCGTCGTTGGCAAGCTTCTGGCGATCGCGCAGAACGATAGGGTCGGTATCGCCGATGCGCAGTCCGTCAACGTAGACGACGCCGGACTCGACGGGCGTACCGCGCTTGACGATACCGCCACGCATCTCGAGCGTATCTCCGTTGTCGAGGATAAAGATATGATCATCCTTGATGCCCATCTTACGGGCAAGCTGGGCATGGGCGCGCAGATGCACGGCCTCGCCGTGGACCGGCATAAAGTACGTAGGCTTGGCCATGGCCATCAGGAGCTTGAGCTCCTCCTGGCTACCGTGACCCGAGACGTGAACGAGGGCGCGGTTCTTATCCCACACGTCGCAGCCAAGCTTGGCGAGGCTGTTGACGACCTGCTGAACGGCCTTCTCGTTACCGGGGACCGGCGTTGCCGAGAGGATGACGGTATCGCCCTCGTGGATGGAGAGCGTCTTGTGTTCGCCGTTAGCCATGCGCGAAAGGGCCGACAGAGGCTCGCCCTGCGAACCGGTGCACATGACGACGATCTTATCGTCGGGCAGGTTATCGATATCGAAGGCATCGATGATATCGGCATCATCAATGTTGAGATAACCGAGCTCGCGCGCCACACGGGTGTTGGTGAGCATGGAACGACCGGTCACGACGACCTTGCGGCCGCACTTGCGGGCGGCGTCGCAGATCTGCTGCAGTCGATGGATGTGGCTCGAGAACGACGCGACGAACACGCGGCCCGGAGCATTCTTGATGGCATGCAGCAGATTGGGACCAACCTCGGCCTCGGACTTGGTAAAGCCGGGGACCGTGGCGTTGGTGGAGTCGGACAGCAGCAGGTCGATGCCCTGCTTAGCAAAGCGGCTGATAGCGGCATAGTCGGGCGTGACACCGTCGATGGGCGTCTGGTCGAGCTTAAAGTCGCCGGTGTGCATAACGGTACCCTGGTTGGTACGGATGAACACGCCCAGAGCACCCGGGATGGAGTGCGTCATCGAGAAGAAATCGAGCGAGATGCCACCCAAATTGACGTGGCTGCCGCCCTTGACCTCACGGAACTTGGGTGCACGAATGCGGAACTCGGAGAGCTTACCCTCGATAAAGCCGAGCGTCAGCTTGCTCGAGAAGATGGGCACCTTGTTGTTGAGGTCCTGCAGCAGATACGGAAGCGAACCGGTGTGGTCCTCGTGGCCGTGAGTGACGATGATGCCGCGGAGCTTCTCCTCGTTCTCCAGAACGTAGGTGTAATCCGGGAGCACCAGATCGATACCGGGCTGCGAGTCGTCGGGGAACATGAGGCCAGCGTCGACGAGCACCATGTCGTCGCCGCACTCGAAGACCGTCATGTTCTTGCCGATGCCATCAAGGCCGCCGAGCGGGATGATCTTCAAGGGAGATGATTTTTTAGCTGCCATAGGTGAGTGTTGTTTCCTTTCTTCGAAACGGGTCTGGAACAACCGACGGGGCGCTTCTGGCAAACCGGCCGCCGGGAACGTACAACAATGCATCGCAGAGTCGATGCAGTAACCACAGTATGATACCCATTTGAACAACAACAGACCACCCATGCATCAAAGTCCCATCTGAACCGGTCTATCCCGCCGGGAATAGCAAAAGGGCGACCCCCGTCCGGAGTCGCCCTTGTTGAGCTGATTATATGCGGCTGTTACTCGGCGTCGTGGTGACGGCGGGGCTTGCGGCCTCCGTTGTCGCCGGGACGGCGCGGACGGTCGCTGCGCTCAGAGCGCTCGCGACGCGGACGCTCACGACGCTGGAAGTGCTCACCGTCGCCCTCGGAGGCACCCTCGGCGCGAGCCGGGGCCTCGGGCTTGTCGAGACGATCGAGCGAGATCTTGCCGCGATCGTCGACCTCGATGACGACGACCTTGACCTCGTCGCCCACGTTGAGGACGTCCTCGACCTTCTCCACACGACCCTTGGCGACGCGGGAGATATGCAGCAGGCCGTCCTTACCGGGCAGCAGGTTCACGAAGGCGCCGAACGGCTGGATGGAGACCACGCGACCGGTGTACTCCTCGCCCGGCTCGGGAACCTTGATGATGAGCTTGATGCGCTCGACGGCCTGATCGACGGACTCGCCGGTGCCGCCGACAAAGACGGTGCCGTCCTCCTGGATGTCGACCGAAGCGCCGGTCTCGTCCTGGATGCCGCGGATGACCTTGCCGCCAGAGCCGATGACGTCGCGGATCTTGTCGGTCGGAACCTGGATGGAGACGATGCGCGGGGCGGTGCTGCGCGTGGTATGACGCGGCTCAGGGATCACATCGAGCATCTTCTGCAGGATGAAGGCGCGACCCTCCTTGGCCTGCTGCAGGGCGCGGGCCAGGATGTCGAAGGTGAGGCCGGTGGCCTTGTTGTCCATCTGCAGGGCGGTGATGCCCTCGGTGGTGCCGGTGACCTTAAAGTCCATGTCGCCCAGGAAGTCCTCGAGACCCTGGATGTCGGACAGGACCACGGTCTTGCCCTCCTCCTGGATCAGGCCCATGGCGATACCGGAGACCGGGCGCTTAATGGGCACGCCGCCGTCCATAAGGGCGAGCGTGGAGCCGCAGGTCGAAGCCATCGAAGAGGAGCCGTTGGACTCCATGACCTCGGAGACCACGCGGATAGCGTAGGGGAACTCGTTCTCGTCGGGAAGCACCGGAAGCAGAGCGCGCTCGGCCAGGTTGCCGTGACCGATCTCGCGGCGCTTGGGGCTGCCCATGCGGCCGGTCTCGCCGGTGCAGAAAGGCGGGAAGTTGTAGTGGTGCATGTAGCGCTTGCCCTCGGTGGGCTCGATGGTATCCAGACGCTGGCCCTCGTTGAGCATACCGAGCGACAGGACGGAGAGCACCTGGGTCTGACCACGCTGGAACAGGCCGGAGCCGTGAACGAGCGGCAGGTAGTTGTCCTTCACCATGATGGGACGGATCTCGTCGGCGGCACGGCCGTCGACGCGCTCGCCGGTCTCGACGACCATGGTGCGCATGGCCTTCTTCTCGAGCTTCTTGAGCGCCACGGGGATCTCGCGCTCCCAGGCGGCCTGCTCCTCGTCGGTGAACTCGGCGCGGATGGACTCCTTCAGAGCCTCGACCTTACCGATGCGGGAAAGCTTGTCGGCGTCGCGCAGGGCAGCGGCCATCTCGTCGTAGTGGGCGAAGATGCGCTCCTGGACCTCCTCGACGGGCTGGTCGAGCGGGTACTCCTTCTTGACGATAGCGCCGTTGACCTGCTCCCACTCGGCAACGAACTCGTCTTGGGCCTGGCAGAAGGCAGCGAGGGCCTCCTGACCAAACTTCATAGCGGCGAGCATGTCGTCCTCGGAGATCTCCTCGGCGCCGGCCTCGACCATCGAGATGAAGTCGGCAGAGCCGCCCAGCTCCAGGTCCAGGTCGGAGTTCTCGCGCTCCTCATAGGTGGGGTTGACGATAAACTCGCCGGTCTCCACGTTGCGGCCGATGCGCACGCAGGCAAGCGGGCCCTCGAAGGGCACGCCGCCGAGCGTCATAGCCAAAGAGGCACCCATGACATTGATGACGTCGAAGGGGTTGACCTGGTCGGCGACGAGCGAGGTGGCGACGATATGCACCTCGTTGCGGAAGCCGTCCGGGAAGCTCGGGCGGATCGGGCGGTCGATCATACGAGCCGTGAGCGTGGCCTTCTCGCTGGGACGGCCCTCGCGCTTGAGGTAGCCACCCGGGATACGGCCGGCAGCGTACATCTTCTCGTTGAAGTCGACGGTCAGCGGGAAGAAGTCGTAATTCTTGCGCTCCTTGGAGACGACCACGGTATCGAGCATCGTGGTGTCACCCTGCTTGACCAGACAAGCGCCGGTGGCCTGCTTGGCAAGCTCGCCGGACTCGAAGGTGTAGGTCTTGCCGTACAGCTCAAAGGTCTTGGATACGAGTGTCATTGTTCTCCTTTACCCCACAGGCCCCTTGCCTGCGGGCTTCTCATGTGACGCGGGCCCCCTGCCCCCGCCACGCTGTAGAGCGTGATTGTTCACGCCCTTACACAAAAAGAGCGCCCCGCTGCGCAGGACGCTCTTAGCATGTACAAATCCTTACTGGATGTTGTCGCGGATGCCCAGAGCCTTGATGAGCTCACGGTACTCGACGATGTCGTTCTTCTTGATGTAGGAGAGAAGACGACGGCGGCGGCCAACGAGCATGAGCAGGCCACGACGGGTGTGGAAGTCCTTCTGGTGGGACTTCATGTGCTCGGTCAGCTCCTTGATGCGCTCGGACAGAATGGCGACCTGAACCTTGGGGTTACCGGTATCGACCGGGGAGTTACCGAACTGGGCGGTCAGCTCCGCCTTGCGCTCTTTGGAAACAGTCATTGTTTCACCTTTCGTTTCGCGTCGCCCGCGGGCGACTCTATTCGCCTCGGACTGGGAAGCCGCCGGTGGAGCGAGCAACCAAGGTCGAGGTACCAACAGGTCGGTATGTTACCACAAGCAGCCCGCCCCTGCGCATCATCACCGACCCAACATGAATTCCATCGCACGGAGGCGCTGATCGGTGTGCGTGGCGGCCCAAACATGCGAAAGCCCGAGCAAGAATGCCGCCGTATGCGGGTCGATTCGCTCGGCCATGAGCGCATCGAAGGTCATGGACATGAGGGCGCGAAGCCATGCGACCTCACCAGTCGATACCAGCTCGGCACCCGGAACGCTCGACGCGCACGATCCGCACATGAGCCCGCCCGCCTGTGGTGAAAAATACGACAGCATGGGGTCTCCGCACAGCACGCAGGCCGAAAAATCTGGTCGATAGCCAACGTGCGACAGCAGCTTAAAGACATATGCCGCCACAAGTAAATCCATATGCGCAGCGTCGAGCCCGCTGCCGACCAGGGTAAGCGCCCGTTGCGTAATGGCAAAGGTAAACGGGTCCTCGGCGTCCTCGAACGAGCACACGCGCGCGACCTCGGCGATCGCGCTTGCGGCGCATGTCGTCTCGTAATCGGGCGCAGCGCCGAGCGGCGCCTCCATAAGCTCGGCCTGGGAAACCACGTCGAGTGACCGTCCATGCGCAAGCAGCATATCGACGGTACAGAACAGCTCGCAGCGCGCAGCCAGGCGTCCACCGGGTTTGCGGGCGCCCTTTGCCACGGCACGAACCTGCCGACCCCGCTCGTCAAGCATCGTCAGGATCAAGTCCGTCTCTTTGAGCTTCGTCTTGTCGAGGACGAGTACCTTCGTGCGATATGTCCGGGAGCCTGCCATGCGCGCCGCGCGCCCTTAGTCCTCGGCGTTGTAGCCAAAGCGGCGAATCTGGGCCTCGTCGTCACGCCAGCCGGCCTTGACCTTCACGTCCAGCTCCAAAAAGACCTGCGTGCCAAAGATACGCTCAAGATCGCGACGGGCGTCGATGCCGATATGCTTGATCATCTCGCCGCCCTTGCCGATGATGATGCCCTTTTGGCCCTCGCGCTCGACGTAAATGGTGGCGTGCACGCGCAGTACCTTCTTGGTCTGCTCGAGTGCATCGCAGATCACGCCAACGGAGTGCGGGATCTCATCACGGGTGCGGCGCAAGACCTTCTCGCGCACAAACTCGGCAACGAGCGTTTCGTCGGAAGCGTCGGTACCCATATCCTCGGGGAACCAACGCGGACCCTCGGGCAAAAAGTGCGCAACGGTCTCGATAAAGGCATCGACGTTGAAGTTCTTGACCGACGACGTCACGATCTCGTCGTCATATTCCATGAGCTCGTGGGCTGCCTTGAGCTGCTCCATGACCTGTGCGGGGTCGGCCTCATCGGCCTTAGTGAGCACCAGGACCTTCTTGCAACGGGCGCATCTGACGCGCTCGGCAACCCAGGCGTCTCCCCTGCCGATCGGTTTGGTGGCATCAATCAAAAACGCGACGACATCAACATCGTTCAGCTCGAACAGCGCGCTCTTGTTGAGCTCGGATCCCAGGCCGTCCTTGGGCTTATGAATACCCGGGGTATCGACAAAGACCAGCTGGTAGCCGGGACGGTTGACGACGGCGCGCATGCGGCGGCGGGTCGTCTGGGCCACCGGCGAAGTGATGGCGACCTTCTTGCCATAGCAGGCGTTGAGCAGCGTAGACTTGCCGGCGTTGGGACGACCGACCAGGGCCACAAAGCCGCTGCGGAAACCGGGCTCCACGTCGCCAAAGCCCGCGAGGTTGTCGTCCTCGTCGCACAGGGCGTCGAGCTCCTCATCGCTCATGCCCTCAAACGGGTCGAACTCCTCGACTTCCTCGAGCTCCTCGGTATCCACCGCGTCCAGGGACTCGTCGTCCAAAATCTCATCGGCAGACTGCATATTGTCGGACATGGGAATCCCTTTCTAAATAAAGCCGAGCGCGTGGGCAAATACCAGCACGCCCACAATTGCGGCGGTGATGGAAAGAATGTAAACAGAGGCGGCGGCGATGTCCTTCGCACGCTTGGCCAGCGGATGGAGCTCCTGGGTCGCTAGGTCGACGATAGCCTCCATAGCGGTGTTGCACAGCTCGCCGTGAATCACCAGGCCACAACAGATGATAATCGTGCCCCACTCGGCAATGTCGAGGCCCACGATACAGCCGGCAATGACGGTGCACACGCCCGCCACGAGCATGACCTTGATGTTGCGCTCGGTCTTGACGGCGGTAACGAAGCCCTCCATGGCGTAGGAAAACGACTTTAAGAAGGACGGATGGTCCTTGTTCGATCCGGGAATCATAGACGGCTCCTAGTCGTGGGCGTGGTTGGTGATGGGGCCGACGTGGACTAGCTTGGGGTCCTCGCCGCGCTCGAACGCCAGATCGCGCAGGATGGCGTCCTCGCGGGCCTCCATGACCTCGGCCTCGTCGTCCTCGATATGGTCATAGCCCAGCAAGTGCAGCATGCCGTGTA
Organism: Collinsella aerofaciens; assembly: GCA_008668235.1. Lineage (GTDB taxonomy): Bacteria > Actinomycetota > Coriobacteriia > Coriobacteriales > Coriobacteriaceae > Collinsella > Collinsella aerofaciens_K. The sequence continues at coordinate 26,566 of RQCP01000060.1, forward strand.
CGAGCATCAGACGGCACTCGTCAGCGGGGCTATTGCCAAAACCGGGGGCCTGACGGGCAATAACCTGCGGGGCCAAGATAATATCGCCGAGCTCGAGCGTCTCATCGGCGGGAATGTCATCGTCGAAGGCCGAATCGCACTCAAACGAAAGCACATCGGTGGTGCGGTCGATACCGCGCCACTCGTGGTTGAGCTCGTGCATCTCGTCCTCGTCGACATACGAAAGGGAAATCTCGACTCCACGCTCAACGCCCTCGGCGGCAAGCACAACCTCGCAGATGTGCTCCACCTCCTGGGCATCGAGCAGCGTATCGAGCTCGGCATCGTTGCTGATCAATACACTCAACGGGACTCCTTTCGGTCGCGCGGGCGCTGCTCGCGCACGTCATCATAAGCATCATATGCCTCGACGATACGTCCCACCAAGGCATGGCGCACCACGTCGGCGCGCTCCAGGTGCGAAAATGCGACATCGTCGACACGGCCCAAAATCTTCTCGACATCGGCCAAACCACCACGACGACCCACCAGGTCGCGCTGACTCAGGTCGCCGGTAATCACAAACTTGGAGTTGAAGCCCAGGCGCGTCAGGAACATCTTCATCTGCTCGGGCGTGGTATTTTGCGCCTCGTCGAGCACCACGAAAGCATCGCTCAGCGTGCGGCCGCGCATGTAGGCAAGCGGGGCGATCTCGATCACGCCGCGTTCCATAAGCTCATCGGTGCGCTCGCGATCCATCATGTCAAAAAGGGCATCGTAGAGCGGACGCATGTAGGGATCGATCTTTTCCTCAAGGGTACCGGGCAAAAAGCCCAGGTTCTCCCCCGCCTCGACAACCGGACGTGTCAAGATCAGACGGCCCACCTCGTGACGCTTGAGCGCGGCAACGGCGAGCGCCATAGCCAGATAGGTCTTACCGGTACCGGCAGGACCCAAGCCAAACGTGATGGTATGCGAGCGGATGGCATCCACATAGCGCTTTTGCCCGAGCGTCTTGGGGCGAATGACGCGGCCGCGATACGAAAGCAGCACGTCATCGCGAAGCGACGTAGCCTCGTGCTCACCGTCGCGCAAGACAGCCAGGCAGCGAGAGACATCGTCGGCAGACAGCGTGCGCCCGGCGGCCGCCTCGCGAAAAGCGTGCTCGAAAAAGCGCGCCACGAGTTCGACCTCGTCCGGGTCGCCGCTCACGGCGATGCTATCGCCACGGGCGACCACATGAGCGCGAACCAAGCTCTCGAGCGCACGAAGGACGCCGTCGCCGGCGCCCAAAACGCGCGAGGGATCAATTCCCTCGGGAACGGTAAGTCTAATCTTCGAGGCTTCCATGAACCTCCCTGCGTGCATGGACCAAGCCGGAATCATCGACTCCGATGATAGCAACATCGAGCAGGCACGGGGCTGTAAGTCCACAGGTATCGTCAAGACGGGCATGATGGAACGAGCCGAGCGTCAGGTTGTCACCATACTCGAGCACGGCACGCTCGACCGTGCCCACGCGACGACGAGCGTCGGCAATGGCGAGCTCCTGTGCGGCGGCCCGCATACGGCGGCTGCGCTCGGCCATAACCTCGGGCGGCACCTGGCCGGGCATCTCGGCAGCAAGGGTGCCGGGACGCTTGCTGTAGCGGAACACGTGCATATGCGAGAAACCCACACGGCGGCACAGCGCCAGCGACTCCTCGAACTCCTCGTCCGTCTCACCAGGAAAACCGACGATGACATCGCACGAAAGGGACGCCTGGGGCAAGTTGGCGCGAATCATACGCACCGTGTCCTCAAAGGCCTCGGCGCTATAGGGACGGCCCATGCGATGCAGGGTCGCCGTGCAGCCGGACTGCACGGGCAGGTGCAAAAACGGGGCGATACGCTGCGGGTAGCGCGCCATAACCTTAAGCAGGCGCTCGGAGATATCCATGGGCTCGACCGAGGAAATGCGCACATGCGGAATAGACGTGCGCTCCATGATGGCCTCGAGCAGCTCATCGATTTCGACATGCTCGTCGGTCGCGCTCTTGCCATCGTAGGCACCCAAGTTCACACCGGTCAGCACCACCTCGGGAACGCCGGCCTCCTGGGCCTCACGAACTTGCTCGAGCACGGACTCGACGGGCACGGAGCGCTCGGGGCCGCGTGCCTTCCACACAATGCAATAGGTGCAGCGATGGTTGCAGCCGTCCTGAATCTTCACGCCCAGGCGAGAGCGACCGAGCGCATCGACCACCTCGCCATCGCTGCAGGCGGGAACGCTATCGGACTCAACGCCCAACACCTCGCAGACACGTTCGGCGACATCGATCTTGGACGGCGCGGCGATCACGCGATCCGAAAGCTCCAGCAGCTCCTCGGGATGTAAATTGACCACGCAACCGGTCACGAGCACATAGGGCTCGTTAGGATGGGCCAGCGCATGACGGACGGCCTTACGGGTCTTGGCCTCGGCCTCGCCCGTAACGGCACAGGTGTTAATGACGATCAGATCGGCATCCTGGGGATCCACAATAGCAAAGCCCAGGCGCATAAGATCGGCAGTGATACGGTCAGACTCAACCCGGTTGACACGGCAGCCGAGGTTGACGACGGAAATATGGGGTGCGAGCACGCGGGCTCCTTAATCGAGGATATCGTCGAGGGCACTCTTGATACGGTCGGTCACCGACTTCTTACCAGAAGCGACGTCATCGCCCATCTCATCGGCAAAAGCACGGAGCAGCTCGCGCTGCTTATTGGAGAGATTGGTGGGAACGACCACGCGCAGTTGCACGACCAGGCGGCCACGCGAACCGCCACCGCCAATGCGCGGCATGCCGTAATTATTGACGCTCACGGTGTCGCCGTACTGGGCGCCGGCGGGAACCGTCACCTTAACGACCTCGTCGGGCATAATGCCCTCGACCTCGATCTCGCAGCCGAGCGCAGCCTGCGCAATCGAGATATCGCTCACCAGGTACAGGTCGTCACCGTTGCGCTTAAAGCGCTCATGGTCGGCAACACGCACGTTGACAATCAGGTCGCCCGAGGGCTCGCCGCGAAGGCCGGCCTCGCCAAAGCCGCTCACGCGCAGCTGGCGACCGGTCGAAACGCCGGCGGGAATATCGATGTCGATCTTTTCGTGCGAAGGCGTGCGGCCCTGACCGTCGCAGGTCTCGCAGGGATGGTCGATAACCGTACCCTCGCCATGGCAGTCGGGACAAGGCGAAGAGGACTGAACCTGGCCCAGGAACGAACGCTGGACCGTCGTGACATAGCCCGTGCCGTGGCAGCGGCTGCACTGCTTTTCCTGCGCGCCCTCGGCCCTACCGGTGCCATTGCAATCCTCACAGGGAGCAAGGCGGTCATAGCTGATCGTCTTTTTGCACCCGAGTGCCGCCTCCTCGAGCGTCACCGAAAGGGAGATGGCCATGTCGCGGCCGCGACGACGCTCACGGCGATTTCGGGCGCCACCGCCGGCACCGCCGCCAAAGAACGACGAGAAGAGGTCGTCCATGCCCATGCCGCCAAAGATATCGTTAATGTCGACGTAGCCCGAACCACCAGGGCCGTCGGCAATGCCGTAACGGTCGTAGTTAGCACGCTTCTGCTCATCGGAAAGAACGGAATATGCCTCGTTGAGCTCTTTGAACTTGGCCTCGGCCTCGGGGTCGTCCGAAACGTCCGGGTGTACGGTACGGGCCTTCTTTAGAAACGCGCGCTTAATCGTCCGCGCGTCGGCATCCTTGTCGACGCCAAGCACCTCGTAGTAATCCCTATTTTCCGACACGACCGAATCCTTCCGACTTTCATTATTGTCACAGTGCGTCCTATACCCAAGCTGGGCCGGCCGCAAACAGAGGGTTTGATGTTATTGCATTGCGTAGGGTGAAAGCATGGCACGTTGCGAGCAGCTCGCAAACCAAACCGACACGAGCGCAAACATAAATCCGTTGGCAAAACCGTTGGCAAACTGCATCGCGCCGCGCTTCCACCACAGCAGGCTGCGGTGCAGCACGCCGTCCGAGAGCACCATGAACAGGCCCATGGCAAACGGAATAAAGCACATCACGGCAAAGGCCGAGAACACGCCCGAGATGGCCGATAGCACCAAAAACGGCGCCACGATGCCCATCAGGTAAAAACCGGTACGGGCCTTGCCTTCCAGGCGCTCGGCCTCAACATGGGCGCGACCGACCAGATCACCGCCAGAGGCGCCGTTGGTGCCGGCGTGACCCATGCCGCCAATACGGACCTCGTCGCCATCGTGCGTGCCGGCGGGAAACTCAATCGTCTGCTCGGAGGTCACACGGGTCCGCCCGCTGCCGCCGCAATCGGGACAGGGGTCGGCGACGACCTTACCGGAGCCACCGCACTCAGGGCAGACCGACTGGAACGTGCCGGCACCAAACAGAAAGGACAGGTCGACATCGATGTGGCCGCGGCCACCGCAGCTCGGGCAGGTATGGGCATGCTCAGACGAAACGGAGCCCGAGCCGCCGCAATGTCCGCACGTATCGAAACGCGTATAGCGGACGGTCTTGCGGGCACCGCCCTTGGCCTCCTTGGCGTCGAGTTTGATATCGACGACCACGTTGGCACCGTTCTCGGGATTATAGGCAGCCTGCCCACGACGCTGCTGGCCCCAGGCACCGCCAAAAGGAAAGCCGCCCTCAAAAGGATTGCCATATCCCGTGCTGCCGGCGTAGCCGCCACCATAGGGCGAAGCCGTAGGAGCACCGGCAAAGGGATTGCCCGAACGCATGGCGTCGTAGCGCGAACGCTTCTGCTCGTCCGAAAGCACGGCGTAGGCCTCGGAAACCTCTTTAAACTTTTCCTCGGCATCCGGCTCTTTGTTGACGTCCGGATGGAGCTTGCGGGCCTTTTGCTGGAAGGCCTTTTGAATATCACGCGAGGTGGCGTCCTTGGAGACACCCAGAATCTCGTAGTAATCTTTTTCGTTCATCGTCGCCATGCGCGGCAACCTCCTGCTCACAGCAGCGTATATATTCCGGTAATTCTACCCGAGCGACCTAAGCTAGATCCCAAAACAGCTCGAACAGAACATTTCCATCGAGCCAGCCCAGGTGGGTCGGCGCCAGACGAGCTCGAACATGACCCGCGACGACATCTGCCGAAGTGAAGGGTCCCCCATGGACCCCGAACGTCTCGGGCACCCAAGTGGCAAGACCCAATTCGAGTGCGCGATCGCAGGCAGCTGCCAGCTCATCGGCCGGGATGACACGAGCCGCGCGAACCAACAGGTCGGACGCGACACCGCGCGTCATGCGACAGGCGAGCATCAGGTCTTCGGCCTCAGCCTCGCGCTGCGACAGATGTTCGGCCTCGAACGCCGTCGCGTCATCGTCGCGTTGCACCAGACGCACGCGGTGCGCATCGCCTCGAGAAGACACGCCGGGGAACAAACCTGCAAGACGGTCGAAATCCTCGGCGTCGAGCATGCCCGCGGCAGAACGACCCAGGCCCAGGTAGCCCCGTCCGGTCCAGTAGGCAATGTTATGGGCGCACTCATGGCCGTCGAGCGCATAGCTCGCCACCTCATAGGGGTGATAACCGGCCGCACCCAGGAGCTCGCGTGCCATATCCATGCAGGCGGCCTGAAAATCCTCGTCGGGCTCGAGCGACTCGTCGCGACACGCCATGAGGTAGAGCGGCGTGGCCTCCTCGAGCGTGAGCGGGTACACCGACACATGATGCGGCGCCGCCACCAGCACGCCATCGAGCGTGCACTTCCAACTCGCTGCGGTCTGCCCGGGAAGTCCGCACATAAGGTCGCACGACACGTCAAGCCCAGCGGTCTTGACTGTCGCGATGGCGGCGAGCGCCCGATCGGCATCGTGAATACGGCCGATAGCGGTAAGTTCGGTGTTATCGAGCGTTTGCACGCCCAGAGAGACGCGTGTGACACCAACCTTGGCAAGTGCAGCGGCAAGCTCGGCGGTCAGCGACTCGGGATTGGCCTCGCAGGTAAACTCAACGGGGGCGCACCACGCACGAATACGCCGCGCCAGCTCCACCAGGCGCTCCCCCGCCAGCGACGGCGTACCGCCGCCAACATAGACGGTGCGGATCTGGTCAAGGGCACCAGCCTTGCCAAAAGCATCGAGACGCGCGAACAACTGCTCAAAATAGGCATCGAGCGCAGCGCTCAGATCACACGGAGCAAAACTGCGCGAGTCAAAGTCGCAGTACCGGCACTTTTGGGCGCAAAACGGCACGTGCACGTACAGCGCGGTAACGGCCACCCTTAAGCCTCCAGCGGATGAGGGGGCACCGATTCGCCGGCGGCAAGTGCGGCCTCGCAGGCCACCACATCGCGCTCGATCTCATCGACCAGCACCATAAACTCCTCGTATGTGGAACAGCGCACCACATGGGCACGCCAAGCGGCGGCATGGGGCATGCCTTTTAAGTACCAGCTTGCGTACGTGCGGGCACGCGACATGAGCGGCAGAAGCTCGTGCGTCAGCGTTAGGTGTTCACGCAGGGCGTCCAGGCGCTCGACGGAGCTGCGCGCCGGCACCGGTATGCCATCGAGCGCAAGGGCGCGAGCATCACCGAACACCCAGGGATTACCATAGATGCCGCGCGCGATAAAAACCGCGCTGGCACCAGAACTGCGCAGATGCTCCGCGGCATCCTCGGCGCAGAACACATCGCCCGAACCAATCACGGGAATCTCGACGGCATCTGCGACCTCATCGACGACAGACCAATCGGCCTGCCCCGTATAGAGCTGCGTGGCACAACGACCGTGTACGGCAACTGCGGAGGCGCCCGCCCCTTCGAGCATCTGGGCAAACGTTGCGGCGTTGCGGTCCTCGGCATAAAAACCCTTGCGGATCTTCACGGTCACGGGAACATGAGCCGCGCCCACAGCTGCCTCAACAATCTTCTCGGCCAGATCGGGTGTGCGCATAAGCGCCGAGCCCTCGCCCTTGGTAACGACCTTGCGGGCGGGGCATGCCATATTGATATCGATGAGCGACAGACGATCGCCCACACGATCCTCGACGGCGGCGACGGCGCTCGCAAACTGCTCGGGCTTGGAGCCAAAGAGCTGCACGCAAATCTGCTGCTCCTCGTCGGCCGGCAGCACCAGGCGCCACGTTTTGTTGCTAGCATAGGCAAGGCCCGCCACGCTCACCATCTCGCTATAGGCGAGATTGGCACCGCGGCGACGGCACATGATGCGGTAGGCGGGGTCGGTCACGCCCGCCATGGGAGCCATAAGGAACGGCTGCTCGGCATAGGCGCCCAGCAGCCGCAGACTATATTCGGAAAGCGCCATAGACCTACTCGTCCACCTTGAGGATCGCCATAAAGGCCTCCTGCGGAACCTCGACAGAACCGATGGCCTTCATGCGTTTCTTGCCCTCTTTCTGCTTCTCGAGCAGTTTGCGCTTACGCGAGATATCGCCGCCGTAGCACTTGGCAAGCACGTCCTTGCGACGCGCCTTGACGGTGGAGCGGGCAATGATCTTGTTGCCGATAGCACCCTGGATGGGAACCTCGAACAGCTGACGCGGAATGATTTCCTTGAGCTTGTCGCATAGACCGCGGGCAAGACCGTAGGCCTTGTCCTTGTGGACGATAAACGACAGCGCGTCCACCTCGTCGCCCGAAAGCAAGATATCGAGCTTCACGAGCTCGGAGGGACGATACTCGTTGAACTCGTAGTCGAGCGAGGCATAGCCCTTGGTTCGGCTCTTGAGCTGGTCAAAGAAATCCAAGATGAGCTCGGCAAGCGGCATATCAAAGCGCATCTCGACCGACTTGCTCGTGAGATGGATCATGTCGGTAGTAATGCCGCGGTGCTCGATAGCGAGCTGCATGACGGCACCCGTATACTCGGGCGGGCAGATAATCTTGGCCTTGAGGTAGGGCTCCTCAATGCGCTCGATGCGCGTAGCCTCGGGCAGATCCTGCGGGCTGCGGACATCAATCATCTCGCCGTCAGTCTTGTAGACGTGATAGTCGACCGATGGACTCGTGGCAATGAGGTCAAGATTGAACTCGCGCTCCAGGCGTTCCTTGACGACCTCCATATGCAGCAGGCCCAAGAAGCCCACGCGGAAACCAAAGCCGAGCGCCACCGAGGTCTCGGGCTCCCACACCAACGACGGGTCGTTGACGTGCAGCTTATCGAGCGCGTCACGCAGGTTCTCGTAGTCCTTGTTATCGATCGGGAACAAGCCCGTATAAACCATGGGCTTGGCCTCGCGGTAGCCGGGAAGCGGCTCAGGGCAGGGATTCGACGCCCACGTGAGGGTATCGCCCACGCGAACGGCCTCGGGGTCCTTCAGGCCCGTGACCACGTATCCGACCTCGCCGACCGTGAGCGCGTCGACCGGGGTCTCGGCGGGACGCTTGACGCCCACGCCATCGACCAAAAAGTCGCCCTTTGCCTGCATCATGCGCAGGGTATCGCCCTTTTTGATGGAACCGTCAAAGACGCGGACCGTGGCGACGACGCCACGATACTCGTCGAAGTATGAATCCAGAATGAGTGCCTTGAGCGGCGCGTTCGCATCGCCCTTGGGCGGAGAGATCAAAAAGACAATGGACTCCAGCAGATCGTGGATGCCCTCGCCGGTCTTGCCCGAGACACACACGGCATCATCGGCAGGGATCGCCAGGTCATCCTCGATCTCGGTCTTAACCTCGTCGGGATGAGCCGAGGGCAGGTCGATCTTGTTGATGGCCGGCACAATGTCCAGATTGGCGTTCATGGCGAGCGTCGCGTTGGAGACGGTCTGCGCCTCGACGCCCTGCGTGGCGTCAACGACGAGCACCGCGCCCTCACAGGCCGCCAGCGAGCGCGAGACCTCATAGGTAAAGTCCACGTGGCCCGGCGTATCGATCAGATTGAACTGATACGTCTCGCCATCGTCGGCGTCATAGGACACGCGAACGGCATTGGACTTGATCGTGATGCCGCGCTCGCGCTCGATATCCATGGTGTCGAGCAGCTGCGACTCCATGTCGCGCTCGTCGACGGTATGGGTGAGCTCGAGAATGCGGTCACTGATCGTGGACTTGCCATGGTCGATGTGCGCAACAATCGAGAAGTTGCGGATGTGGGAAATGTCAATTGAAGTATTCATGCGGACTATCTTACCCGAGCGGTACAAAAAATGGAGCCTGTTCCATAAAACAGGCTCCATTTATGCGCGTAATCTGTGTGGTGTGAAATTTACAACTTAAGCGTTGATGCTGTTCACGAGCTTGGCAAGACCGGACTTGCGGTTGGAAGCCTGGTTCTTGTGGATAACATGCTTGGCGGCAGCCATGTCGAGACGCTTGGTGACGGTCTTGAGGGCAGCCTGGGCCTTCTCGGCGTCGCCCTCGGCGACGGCGGACTGGACGTGCTTGGTCAGCGTCTTGAGCTCGGACTTGACAGCCTTGTTACGCATGCGAGCTGCCTCATTGGTGCGGATACGCTTCTTCTGAGACTTGATGTTTGCCACTTCTGGAGTTCCTTTCGAGTTCCTTGCAAAAAATGTATGACACCTCTGAGACACGGTGAGGTCATGCAAGCGCCTACTATAGCACGCTCCCCCTCAAAGGGATAGAACGAATTTGTCAAATAGGCAGGTATCATCACGATTTTCTCAAGATGTTCGTAATCCAAAGCAAAAGCGCGGTCTCAGAATCGGCCGAACCCTTGAGCGCGAGCTCTACATCGACCGCCCCCTCGAGCGCCGCGACGAGCTCTGCCATCGAAAAGCGACGTGCCCAGGTCAAGTGATTCTTGACCTGCCAGGACTGGAGCTTGAGCGTTGCGGCCAGCTCACGACCCTGTCCGCGCGCATCGAGCGCCTTGGCGACGATAAGCTCGCGGATGCGGCCGCACAGCAACGTGTAAGTCCACACGTAGCTCTTGGCGGGCAATAGATTGAAAAGCTCGAGCGAGCGTCGCATGTCACGTGCCGAGACCGCATTGAGAAAGTCCCAGGGTTGAACCTCGGCCGTACGTACAATCCAGCGCTCAACGTCGGCAAGCTCAATCTGGGGCGCCTCGACCATCTGGGCAAGCTTAGCCAAGTCGTTATCGAGCATGCGAGTGTTCTCGCCCGAACGCGAGACGAGCTCCTCGGCGGCCGCCGTCGAGATCGACTTGCCGCGCTGCGTCGCCATCTGCTGCACGCGACGCGGTAGCTCCCAGCGCTTGGTGCCGGAGCAATCGATCACGGCCTTCTTATCGATCTTGGCGATCGCCTTATACAGGCGTGTGTTCTTGGCAAGCGAGTCGGCAATGACGAGGCAGACCGTTGTGGGGCTGGGACTCGCCAAATACTCGACAAGCGGCTCCGAGACCGCCTTGGCGAGCTTTGAACAGCCGTCAAGGATTACCAGGCGAAACTCGCTGCCCATCGGAAAGGTGTTAAGCGATCCGATAATCGACTCGATATCGGGGTCTTTGGTCATATCGCGCTCGTCGAGGTTGAACTCGACCATGCCCGTCTTTTCCAGACGCGCTTTCATACGCGAGACGGCGTGATCGCGCTTGACGCCGTCGGTACCGACGATCAGATATGCCGGCAGCAGACCGATTTCGGACATTGCGCTCCCCTCCCGCAGGCCTTCGTATTCGTTCCGTGCCATTCTAGCCCAGGGGCCCACCACACGCCAACGACGTCGTCACGGTCGCTGGCATCGCATCGTAAAGCCCTTCGCGGTCGGCGTGATGGTGATATCGCCGTGTTCGATAGTGCACGCGAACACACCGCCCGCTTCCTTAACGGCATCGATGCAGGCATCGGACGGATGGCCGTATCGATTCCCCTCGCCCGCGCTCGCGAGGGAAAGCTCAGGCTTCAAGACGTCCAGCAACTCACCATCGACCGAAACCTTAGAGCCGTGATGCCCAAGTTTAAGTACATCGATATCCCCCACGTCCTGCACGAATTCCCGTTCTTGGTCGAGCTCGGCATCACCGGTGAGGAGCATACGCAGGCCCTTGTCTTCCTGAACATAAAAGAGCAGCAGGACAAGCGAGTCCTCATTTCCCTCGCCATCCACGGACTCGAATGGCCACATCACGCGGGCGCAAAATGAGCCGATATCGACCGTATCCCCACGGCGCACCTGCCGATACTCCACGCCAGGTCGGTTCAATACCTCGGCAGGAGCATCCTCCAGCGCATCCGCCGCCACGGCAATCGTTCCGACCGAAAACTGCTCGAGCACGGCAGGCAGACCACCCCAGTGGTCCTCATCCCAATGCGTCACAAAGACGGCATCGATATGGTGCACGTTATTGCGAACCAACGCCGCTACCACGCGCTCGTCGAGCCCGCAGTCGACGAGTGCTACTGCGTCGCCCTGGCGGATAAGAATCGCATCCGCCTGGCCCACATCGAGCACCGTCACCGAAGGCGGAGCGAATCGATCCCAGTAGACGTACGGAATCGCAGCCAAGAGCACCAGGCATGCAAGCCCCACCGCCATAGAACGTGCGCGGGGACGCGGCCACCAGACCAGCAGAACCGCCAGCAAACACGGCACTAGGTAAATCCACATGCTATCGGGCGGCACACTCACAGATGCACCAGGCACGGCGGCAAACAGCTGCTCGAAGAACAGTGCGCAACGGGCGGCAACCATGGGCACAACGAGCGCCCAAATCCGCAACGGTTCCACGAGCGAAAAGGGAACCAGCACGATCGACACAGCAAGCAGTACGCTCACCACCGGACCGATGACTGCATTTGCCAGCGGAGCAATGAGCGAGAACGTACCGAAGGCAGGAATGGTAATGGGAAGTGTCGCCAGTTGCGAGCACAGCGTGACGGAAAGCATGCTGGCGACGCCCGATGGCACACCCAGCTCACCCAAAGCGTAGGTCGCATACGGGCAAAAGCACAGGATGGCAAAGACGCTGGCACATGAAAGCTGAAAGCCCATCTCGAACAGCACCGTCGGCCGCAGCAGCACAAAGATGGACATGGTTGCGAAGAGTGCCGAAGCGCCGTGCCGGCGACGCCCCGCGCCGTTTACGACAAGCGTCGCGAACACCATGCAGCACGCGCGCACGGCCGAGGGAGACGCGCCAGTAAAGGCAGCGTAGCCAACAAGCGTTATCGCCAATATCGCCCGCTGAAGACCACGCGAGCACCGAGTTTTTTGCAATAAACCCTCGATTACAAACCCCACGATAGCCAAATGGCTGCCCGAGACGGCGATAAGATGCGCCGTTCCCGTTACCGAAAACCAGTCGCCCGCCGGCTTGGCGCGCAGCTCGGCCGAACGACCGCAGACGACACCGGCTATGAGCGCTCGCGCCGGGTCGGTCGCAGGCGCGATGGACGCTAGCAGCCCATTTCGCAGCCGAAGCAGCGGCCCCGGAGAGCCCTCATCGACCGGCACAATCCGAACGGCTTGAACCTTGCGCACCTCGCCTCGGAGCACACGCGATCGTCCATACGCATCGTTCTCAAAACGTGAAACGCGACCGATAACACGCACGTACGCCCCGACCTTGAGCTCGCGGTCGCACGATAGGCGAACCGTTGCCAAGTTCTTACCGTCCGCGCGTGCCTCGCAGGTATAGGAATACACGTCGTCGTTTATGGATGGATCGCCCTGCACGACAAACTCGAGGCTGCTTGCCGCTCGACCGTCGAGCGCCTTCGAGGCGCCTAGCGTGCCCACAGCCCACCACGCCGAGACGACCGCTCCCGCCACGAGACCGACGGACGCGGCATACAGCCACCGCTTCAAAGGGGCAAGCCGCGCACAAGATTGAGCCAGCACAACGAAGACCGCCGCCGCAATGGGAATGGCCCATAGCGGCCCGACCGCCGGCACACGCTCCCTCAGCAGCGCATCAGCGGCCACGTTACGCACCAAAGCGCAGCTCACGCACATGCCGGCAC
>RQCP01000022.1 GCA_008668235.1 Collinsella aerofaciens
GGCGGCCCGGGGGGGGGGGGGGGTCTTTGTTCGGCCCCCCCCCCGGCCGCCCGGGGCGATTGGGCCCCGGGCGGCCGGCGTGCCTAGCGCTTACGGATACCCCAGACCAGGGCACCGACACCGGCCATGGCAATAACAAATGCCATGAGCAGTGCGGCGGCCTGTTGGTCACCCGTGGTGGGCAGGAAACCCTTGACCGTCTTGACGATGTTCGTCACGGTCTTGGGCGTGCCGGGGTCGGGCGTCGGCACGGGCGTCTCGGGCTTCTTGTACGTGTTGTTGAACACGATACCCTCGACGCTCTTGTCGCCCTTGGTAAAGGCAACGTTCGCCTTGAGGTTGCCCTCGCCGTCGTCGACCACGTTAACGGTCGCGGTAAAGACGGACTTGTCGTAGGTCATACCGGCCTCGTCACCCTTGACCTCGCTGATGGTGTAGACGTACGTACCGGGCTCGTCGTACTCGAGCTTGTCGAAGTTGATCTTGCCGTCGGCATCGTTGGTAACCGTAGACTCGATGTTCTCGCCAACGAGCTTAAAGCTAAACTCGTCCTTCTTGAGCTCGCATCCCTCGAGCACCTTGACCGCGCCGATGGAAACCTGCGTGGGCATGGCGTGATACTTGTTGGTAAAGCCAGCCGACTCGGTAGTTCCCTCGAGCTTGTGCGTCGCGGTCAGCGTGCCGTCACCATTGTCGGAGACGGTGGTCACGACGGTGTAGGTCGTGCCGTCATAGGTGACGCCCTTGTACAGGCCGAGCGCGTTGGGGCAAGCCTCGCGCAGCGTGTACGTGTGCGTACCGGGTGCCTCGTAGCGGATCGGGCTCAGCGTAACGTTACCGTTGACGTCGTTGGTACCGCTAGCGACAGCCGCACCGTCCTCGAGCAGCTCAAACGTGAACTCGCCAGCTGCAAGGTCGCGGCCGGTCAGACGCTTGACCGTCTTGACCTGATCGGTCACGGACGAATCGGTAGGCGTCACGCTGTAGGTGTTGGTGAACGTGAAGGCAGCACCGTCGTCGCCTTCGCGCTTGACGCTCAGATGTCCGGCGCCGTCGTCAGTCACGGTATAGGAAACCTTGCGCGTGGCGTTGGCATCGTTGGTCACGCCAGGGGCGCTGCCGGTCTCGGTCACCGTATAGGCAAAGGTGTGCGAGCGCGGAGCGGTGGGGGCCGCAGGCTCGGACTCGTCGTTGGACTCGTCGGTGTCGGCAGCGTCGGCGTCAACCTCGGCCTCGTCGGCGTTGGCCTCGGCATCGCTCGATGCGTCGTCAGAAGCATCGGTCTTCACGCCCAGAGCGCGGTTGAGGTCCTCGAGCGTAAAGTGGATCTTGCCAAAGTCCACGTTACCGGCTGCGTCGTTGGTTACGGTCGTGCGCTCGGGCATCGGGGCACCTGCCTCGTCGGCGGTCACGGTAAAGGTGAACTTACCCGTGATGTCGGCCGGGGTCAGGCCCTCGGCAACCTGGAGCTTCTTAGTACCGGTGAGCGCGGCATCCACGGCGTCGGCGCCGTAGACGTTCTCGAACAAGGGCTCGACGCCGCCGTAGTCGACCGTCGCCGTCAGGGTACCGTCACCGTTGTCGACGACGATAACCTTAAAGCCAAAGCTCCACGTTGTAGCGGAAACGCCATTCGGCAGCCCGAATAAATCTTCGTAGGCCGTGTAGTTAATGGTCCAGGCAAGCTTACCGTCCTTATCGGTACGATGGGCAAGCCCAGCAGCCTCAAGATTAGCAAGCATCTTAGTGTCGTAGTGCAGCGTATCAAAGCTCACGTGCCCGCCGATATTGGGCTTGAGGTTTTCGTATGCCACAAGCTCACCCTGATAGGCGATGCCGAACCAGAACTCGCCGTCGGCCATCGGGCGGCCGGTCAGAGTCTTGGTGGCAACGACCTGAGCGGCGGTGCCGCCAGGCGTGTTGGTCGTAGCGCTGTAACTGTTGTGGAACGGCACCAGGGCCTTCTCGACCTTGTTCTCGCCACTCTTGTGGACCGTCTCATGCGTGCCCTCGGGACCGCCGGAAACGGTCGTCGTAGCAGTGAGCGTGCCGGCGGTGTCGTCGGCGATGGCGATCGTCACCGTGCGCACGGCGTCGTCGTAGGTGTAACCGGGCTGGCCGTCGTTCTTCTCGGCCACGGTGTACATAAAGGTCTTGCCGGCGTCAGCCTGCGTAAATATAACCTCATGACCAGCCAGAATGTCGATCAGTCCGACCGTTGCCTCTGCCGCTGCGGGGGACTTGAAGCTATTAGCCCCGGGCAGCAGACCGAGCGCGCGAGCCGAAGCGTCGTCAGCAGGTGTCACGGTAAAGGTGAACTGACCCTCGGTCATGGGGCGGCCATCCAGATACTTGCTGAGCCACAGACCGCCGGCAGCGGTGTAGTTAAGCTCAGTGCGGTACGTGTTGGTAAAGCGTCCGTTTTCCTTCTTGGTGACGTTGGCGGTCAGGCTGCCATCGCCGTTCTCGGTCACGGTCACTTCGGCGGTTGCGACATGCGCGTCATACGTCAAGCCGACCGTGCTGCCCGCGTTCTCGCGAATCTCGTACTTATAGGTTCCGGCGGCAGCGTAGTGAATCTTGCCGAACTTGATGGCGGCAATGCCGTCCTTCGCGTCCTTCTTGCTCACGGTTACGGTTGCGGGATCGGGCAGTGGGGCGTCTTCGGGGGCGGTGATGGTAAAGCTGAACTCGTCCCCATCCGTCCAGTCGCGGCCGCTGATGACCTTGCCCAGGTCAAAGTCGAGCTCCGCATCGAGCGGGGCCACGCTGTAGGTGTTCTTGAAAGTCGCAGCCGTGGCGTCCTTCAGGACATGCTCGGCCTTGAGGGCGCCGTCGCCGTTGTCCGTGATGGTGGTCTCGATGGTGTACTTGGCGTCACTGTAGGTGATGCCCTTGCTGGTGGTTCCGCCCTTGATCTCGCGCAGCGTGTAGGCGTGCTTGCCGGCCTCGGTGTACTTCACGGCGTTCATCGTGATCTTGCCATCGGCGGCATTGGTGCCGGTGGCGACGACCTTGGCGTCCTCGTCCTCGCCCTCGACGAGCTCGAAGGAGAACTCGCCGTCCTTGAGGTCGCGGCCGGTCAGGGACTTGGTCGCGGTGATCTGGTCGGTGACGCTGAACTCACCAGGATTCGGCTTGTAGCTGTTGCTGAACTTCGCCTCGCCGTCGCCCTTCAGGACATGCTTCGCCTCGAGCGTGCCGTCGCCCTTGTCGGTGATGGTGGTCTCGATGGTGTAGGTCTTGCCATCGTAGGTGATGCCGTTGCCGGCGTCGCCCTTGACCTCGCGCAGCGTGTAGGCGTGCTCGCCGGCAGCGGTGTACTCGATGGGGCTCATCTTGATCTTGCCGCGGGCATCGTTCTTGCCGGTGGCAACAACATCGTTGCCCTCGACGAGCTCGAAGGAGAACTCGCCTTCCTTGAGATCGCGCCCGGTCAGGACCTTGGTCGCCGTGATCTGATCAGTAACACTGAAGCTCTTGGGGGTTACGGTGTAGGCGTTCTCGAAGGTCGCCTTGTCAACATTCTGCAGCTTGTGCTCCACGCTGAGGGTGCCATCGTTGTTATCCTTGACGGTGGTCACAATAGTGTACTCAGCGGTGCTGTAAGTAATGCCATTTTCGGTGGTGCCGGCCTTGGTCTCGCGCAGTATGTAGGTGTGCTCGCCAGCCGCAGTGTAGGTGACAGGATCCATTACGATCTTGCCGTCGGCATTGTTGGTACCGGTGGCGACCACGTTATTGCCCTCGACGAGCTCGAAACGGAACTCGCCAGCCTTGAGGTCGCGCCCGTCCAGGACCTTGTCCGCGGTGATCAGGTCGGTGACGCTGGAGCTCTTGGGGGTCACGTTGTAGGAGTTCTTGAACTCGGCAACCTTGACGTCCTTCAGAACATGCGTGGCACTGAGCGTACCGTCGCCGTTATCGGTGATGGTCGTCACGATGGTGAACTTGGCATCACTGTAGGTGACGCCCTTGCTGGTGGTTCCGCCGTTAACCTCGCGCAGCGTGTAGGTGTGCGTTCCAGCCTTGTCGTACTTCACGGGGCTCATCGTAATCGTGCCGTCGGCGGCGTTCTTGCCGGTGGCAACGACCTTGGCGTCCTTGCCCTCGCCCTCGACGAGCTCGAAGGAGAACTCGCCCTCAGTCATGTCGCGCCCGGTCAGGACCTTGGTCGCGGTGATCCGATCCTCGACAGGCTTCACGTTATAGGCATTGGTGAACGTAAATGCCACATCGCCGTCTGGCTTGTGGGATACGCTCAGATTACCCTTGCCGTCATCGGTCACGGTGTAGGAAACCTTGCGCGTGGCGTTGGCGTCGTTGGTCACGCCAGCAACCTTACCGGACTCGGTCACGGTGTAGGTAAAGGTGTGCTCGCGCTTCTCGCGCTTCTCGCCCAGAGCCTTGTTAAGGTCGTCGAGCGTAAAGGCGATCTTGCCAAAGTCGACCTTGCCCTTGGCATCATTGGTCACGCTCGCGTTCGCGGGCATGGGTGCGCCCTCTTCACCGGTCACGGTAAAGGTGAACTTGCCGGCAATGTCAGCCGGGGTCAGGCCATCAGGAACCTGCAGATTCTTCTTGCCCACAAGCGATACCTCGACAGGCGCGGCAGTGTAGGAGTTCACAAACTCGTTGCCGGCGTCGCCGTAGACAGCCGTCGCCGTCAGGGTACCATCGCCGTTGTCGGCAACGGTCACATATGCGTCAATTGCCGCCGTGGTAGCGCTCACGCCCGCAGGCAGCTCGCCGGTCTGCTCGGCAGCAATGTAATGAATAGTCCACGTGGGCTTATCTGCGCTGGCGTCAAACAACGCCTTGTCTTCCTCGACAAGCTTGACAAGCGACTTGGTCGTGTACGTCAGCGGACCGAACTCAACCTTGCCACTCTTGTTGGTTGCGTTCAGCAGGACCTCGTCGTGCCCCGCGTAGCTCAACGTAAACTTGAATTCACCGTCGGCCATCAGGCGCCCCGTGAGTGTCTTGGTAGCCTCAAGAGTCAGCGGGGTTTCCGTCTTGGCGCTATAGGTGTTCGTGAACTTAGTCTCACCCGAGGTCTTTTCAACGTCAGCCTTAAGCTCGCCCTTGGCGTTAACCGTCACAGTCACCTTGAACGTGACAACGTTCTTGCTGCAGGTAATGCCACCGGCGTCGCCCTTGACCTCGCGGACCTCATAGGTGTACTCGCCCGGCTCGACATAAGTAATCTTGCCAAAGTTAATGGCTGCCTTGCCCTTGTCGAGATCGGCATTGGTCACAGTTACGGTCGCGGGGTCGGGCATCGGGGCATTGTTGTCGGACGTCGCGGAGAGCTCAAACTCAAACGCATCCGTATCCGCCCACTTGCGGCCCTCGAGCACCTTGGTCAGACCAAAGTCAGTCTTGGTATCCACCGTTGTCGGCTTGGTTGCAAGGCTAAAGATAATCTTGCCGTTGTTGCCCAGGTGCGAATGCACGTGCGTGGAAGTCGCAACGGAGGAAAGGTCATTCCACCTGGGGTTAAGCACGTCGCGCGCGGTCTCGGTCTTGTTGCCGTTCGCCTCCACATCGTCCTTGGTGGTATGCAGCTGGTCGATATAGGCCAAGCGCGCGGTTCCCTTATTAAAGGACCAATAGCCGTCATCTTTGACCAGAGCGCCGTCGTAGTTGGCGATCTCGTGCCCCTCAAACTCCACAACGGCATAGTCGTCCTTCGGCTTGTCGTTTGCGCCCATCGCCACAAACTCGTCCTTGTAGTAATAGACGTCGTTGCCCTGCGGCTTTACCGTCGCGCGCTGGGTGCATTCCTTGTCCGTGTAGATAGGCGTGATTTTTTGGAAGTAATAGTAGCTGTTGGTATCGGCGGGCTCAAACTCGGCGACAACATCGCCCAGCTCGCCGCCCGACCACTTGTTGGCCAGGAAGTAGACCGTCTGGTTGTCGGCGTCCTTGTGGTCATCGATATACTTCTTGAGCACCTTATCGGGCGTAAACAGGTTGTTGCGTGCTTCGTCCTTGACGCTCGAGGTGTATTTAATCTGAATAGGCTTGATGTCATTGAGCGACGTGCGCTCAAAGATCCCGTTTTCCATGTCCACGTGATAGCGGATCAGCGGAATCAGCGATGCGGGGATCTTAACCGTCACGATATCGCCCTGCTGCGCATTGGCAGAGCGCTCGACGGTGATGGCCAGGTCCTTGGCCACGCCCGAAAACTCGTACGTGTCCGTATTGCCCTTGGTTGTCTTGGTCACTTCATCAAAGGGGACGCCATTAATCTGAGCGCTGACAAACGTATCGACCTGCATAAAGTCGCCCAGCTCATCACTGAAGGTGATGTAGCCGGACTTGCTCTCGTCGTAACCATCCTCGATCTGAGTGGGAGAGCCCTTGCCCGAGGTGATAGAGCTCGAGATATCATCAAACACCTTCTTGAGCTCATCGGCATTCGACGCAGCCTTGTAGAAATCGGAATTCTCGGTGCGCTTACCAAGCTCATTGGTTGTGTAGGACGTGGCGTTTGGATAGTTGCTCGACACGGCGTGCATGAACTTGTTTTCGTCGCTCGTCCAGTAGTTCGTAGGCTCGTCAGCGGGATTCGCATCATCAAAAATGCCGATGGTGTAGACCGTAGCGCCTTTCCCCTTCATTTTCTTGGCGGCGACTATGGCATTATTGGCAACCGTAGGGTTAAAGTTCCTGACGTCTGTGGGCGTGCCGTCCGTAAAGAACACAACTACCTTCTGGGCATCCTCGCGGCCCGACATGTCGCGAGCAAGTTCAAGGCCGTAATCAGCCCGCGTGGCACCGGCAGGCTCGATGTAGCCGACCGTATTCTTAAGTTCCGTCGCAGCGCTATCAACACACGGCGTCAGGCTCTTCATGGTCTGCGAGTAGTTGTGCGTGTATCCCTGACGATCGCGATACGTATCGTTGCCGATCTCGTTTTTCTTTGCACCCGAAAACTTAACGATGGCAACCTGATGCCGCTTATTCGTATCTTTAATGCTCTTGTTTTGCTCGGCGATGGTGTCGATAAAGGAACTGGCAGCTGCCTTGAGTGCGTCGATGCGTTTGGTCGAATCGCTGTCACCCATGTCATTATCCATCGACCCGGAGGCATCAAGCACCATCACGATATCGAGCGGTTTAGTGACCAGCGACGTTGTGTCAGAAGTCGAAGACATCGTGGAGAGCGTCGTCACAAAGTCGGACTTTTCGTCCTGCGCTGGCTCGACCGTCTTGTCCGTCCAGATTCGGCCTACATAACGTGTCGTCAGGTCCTGCTCGCCGCCCGACGCCCAGTACTGCCAGCGGCCGGTGGTGTCAGGGTCGACTATCTTTCCGCTCACCGTCGGTCCGTCCATTCCGGTGCTGGACCTGGCGTTGGCCTCGGGCAGCATGGCAAATGCCGCAGCCGGCAACACCAGCACTACGGCCAGTATCACCGCCAAGAGACCCCTCGTGTACTTACTCATCGCGTCTCCCTTCTCGCGGTCTCAGACCTTGCAACAGCCTAAAGTTACGAAATGAGACACAATTTGGGCAGGTGACACATGTTCCAGATTCTGTTTTGGGCGTGAGACAAATGTCTCACCAAAGTTGAGACACGGCGTTTTCGCAGGAAAACGGGTGCGACTCAAAAGTCGTGAGCGCGCACAGCGGCAAACGGCGCTATGTGGGGCCTTGCGGGAGCAAAATGATCCGTTTTCCTCCGTCCCCGGGGAATCAGCTGGCGATGCCCGCCACGAAACTGGCCCATCTACTACGTTTGACCCGATACCCCTGACCATACCCACGTTTTACTAAAAACCGCAGGCGTTCTACCTGCTGTTTTGTTTTTGCGTTGTTCGCCATGGTTAAGGGCAGCGGCTTAAACGTAGTAGATGGGCCCATTTCGTGGCAAACGGGTCACGCGGCAGCTCTCGCAAGGCCAAAATGATTCGTTTCCCTCCGTCCACGGGAGTTCAAGGCTGTTACGGATATGATGCCATTTCAAAACTATGCCGGATTACGGGGCTAAAGTCGGGACCCTCATCCATACCCTCATTTTTTGAAAAACGGCAGGCTATCTACCTGCGGTTTTGTTTTTGGGATTTTCCGTATGGTGGGAGGTTCGCTATCCAGCCCCGTAATCCGGCATAGTTTTGTTCGTGGCAGCCCAACCGCGCGTTCACGCGCGGGGCCGGTGGGGCATTTTTGCCCCACCGGCCCCTGTTCCAGCGCTATTCCAGCTTGGTTTCTACTGTGGGAGTCTTGTCCGCTGCGACTGGGGTGCGGGCGGTGTCCATAGTCAGGCAGTGCTTGGGGCAGCTCTCGATGCACTCACCGCACACCACGCAGGCATACGGGTCGATCGACCACGTTCCACCCTTGCGATCGACCGCGAGCGCGCCCGCCGGACAGCGACGCGCACACATGCCGCAGCAAATGCACACGTCCATGTCGTTGACGATATGCCCGCGCAAGCGCTCGGGCGCCGCGAGCTTCTCCTGCGGATAGCACACCGTGACCGGCTGCTTGACCATAGAGCCCAAGGCCGTCTTGGCAAATGTCAGCAAACTCATGCCGCGCCTACCTTTCCGTGCAGCTAATGCAGGGGTCGATGGTCAGGATAATCATGGGAACGTTGGCAAGGAGTACGCCCTGCAGCGCATGCGTCAGACCCGCCAAGTTTTGCGACGTTGGCGTGCGCACGCGGAAACGGTCCAGGTTCTTGGTGCCGTTGCCGCGCACATAGTAATACGCCTCGCCGCGCGGCTGCTCAATCACAACCTCGCCGCGCGCGCCGTCGGCCGGCGTAAGCTTGGTGCGCCCGCCAATCCCGTCGTGCGGAATCTTGCCCACAAGCTCCTTAATGATGTCCATGGCCTGCGTGACCTCGGCGCAACGCACCTGGCAGCGGGCATAGCAATCGCCATCGGTAGCAACGATGGGCTCAAACGCAGCCAGATCCGCATAGGCACCGTCGTCAAACATGCGCACGTCGTAATCCACGCCCGATGCGCGCCCAAACGGACCGACCATCGAAAGCTCCAGCGCGTCTTTCTTGCTAATCATGCCCACGCCATGCAGGCGCTCGCCGCAGCTGTTGTCGTCCAAAAACGTATGCACCAGGGCCTCGTAGTCAGGACGCATGGCATCGAGCGTCTGGACAATGCCCGCCAGCTCGGAGTCCTCGATATCGTGCTTAAGGCCGCCGATCTCGTTAATCGACAGAATCACGCGCCCGCCGCAAGTGCTCTCAAAAATCTTGAGTATCTGCTCGCGCAGGGTCCATGACCGATAGAACAGCGCCTCAAAGCCAAAGGTGTCGGCGAGCAGACCCAGCCACAGCAGATGCGAGTGAATGCGCGAAAGCTCGTGCAGAATGGTGCGGATATACTGCACGCGACCAGGCACCTCGATGCCGAGCATGCGCTCGCAGGCGCTGGCATAGCCGCAGCTGTGGCCCACGGCGCAGATGCCGCAGATGCGCTCGGCGATGTAGCCAAACTGATGCATGTCGCGCTTTTCGGTGAGCTTCTCGAGCCCGCGGTGCACAAAGCCGATCTGAGGAATTGCCTCGATGACGCGGTCATCCTCGATCACCAGGTCCAGATGAAGCGGCTCGGGCAGCACCGGGTGCTGCGGGCCAAACGGAATAACGGAGCGATGTGCCATGGACCTTACGCCTCCTTTTTCTGCTTGTCGCGGGCGGCCTTGGCGGCAAGCGCCGCGCGGACCTTGGCCGCTTTCTCGGGATCCATGGCGGCGAGCTTTGCCTCCATCTCAGCCGCCTTGAGCGCGGCCTTGGCAGCAGTTTCATCGTGCTGAGCATCGGAGCCGGCAGCCGCAGCGGACTGGGCGCTCGCCGCAGCCGAAGCATCGCCGGCACTCGCAGCGCTCTCCCCTGCAGCAGCCGCAGCCGCGGCGGACTTCTCGGCAGCGGCCTTGCGCGCCTTGGCCTCGGCGGCGGCACGCACCTTCATGGCCTTCTCGCGCGCGGCCTTCACCTCGGGCGTGATAACGCTCATGGGTTCGGCAGTCGAGACCTGGTAGAAAAAGCCCTTAAAGTCGATCTGCATGTCGGTGATGGCAAGACCAAACAGGTCGTGCGCCTCGTTTTCAAACGGGAATACCGCCGGATAGTACGAGCTGATGGACGGAATCTCCTGGTACTGGTCGATACCCTCGACCACCAGATTCTCAATCGCATAGTTTCCGTCCCGCGCGGTCTGCTCCTGAGCAGCACGAACGTTGATAAACGTATAGACCAAGCGATACGTGCCGTCGTCGACGTTGCGCTCGGCGTGCATTTGCACAAAGCGCGCGCCGACGCCCTTGAGCACCTGAACATGCGGCAGGAGCTCGTCGATCCCGACGGTGGTATAGATAGCCTTTTGCATTACTTGGCCTCCTTTGCAGCGGCGGGCGCACCGTCAGCCGCGCCTGCGTCGACACCGGCCCCGGCCCCCGCAGCAGCTACAAACCCGTCCTCGCCTAGCTCAACGCCACCATCCCAGGTAGCGGCGCCGCCCACGGTAAGCGGGTCACCGCCAGCGCGCATCACGGCCTCCTTCTGGTCCAGAATGCCGCACGCCTCCACAATGGCGTCGATCACCGTCTCGGGGCGAATGGCGCACCCGGGCGCGTACACGTCCACGGGAATCGCGCGGTCCACGCCGCCGATCACGTTATAGGCATCGCGGAACACGCCGCCCGAACACGCGCAGATGCCGCAGGCCACCACGCACTTGGGCTCGAGCATCTGGTTGTAGATCTGGCGCACGACGGGCAGGTTCTGGGCATTGACCGACCCCGTCACCAAAAAGATATCCGCATGCTTGGGGTTGCCAGTGTTGACCACGCCAAAGCGCTCCGCATCGAACAGCGGCGTGAGCGAGGCCAGCACCTCGATATCGCATCCGTTGCAACTCGAGCCGTCGTAATGAATAACCCACGGCGAGCGCGACATTTTATGATCCATGGATGCTGCCTCCTAAATAAACACATCGACGAGTATGGGCATAAGGTTGAGCAGGCCAAACACCAGCGCCACGCCCCATCCGAGCCTAAAGCAGCTGCGCCAGGTGCTGCGTGCGAAGGTGTTGTCGATCAGGACCTCGACAAAATACGTCGCGACCATCACGACCAGGGCTACAACCCAGCTCACGGGGTTGTCCCAGACAAAGAACATGCCCACCCACATCAAAAACAGCACGGTCTCGCACCAGTGCATAAGGGTCATCTTGGCCAGCGTGCCGCCGCTCATCTCGGTGGCGACGCCCTGGACGATCTCCTGATGCGCATGATGCGAGTACGAAAGGTCAAACGGCGACTTGCGCAGCTTGATGGTGAGCACCGCGAGCAGCGCAAGGAAAATGGGCGCGCTGTACACGATGATGGGAGCCGACTGCCCCGTTACGGCGATGGAATCGAAGCTGTCGGTGGCAAGATACAGGCCCACACTCATCAGCAAAACGGCGGGCTCGTAACTCATAACCTGCAGCAACTCACGATCGGCGCCGACCTGGGCAAACGGACTTTGCGTCGAGGCGGACGCCAGCACCACAAAGATCGCGGCGAGCGTCACCATAAAAGCGCACAGCAGCGTGTTGGAACCCGACACAAAGATGCCGCCGCCCACCACGGTAAAGATGAGCGCGCACGCCATGTAGGTATCGTCCATGGTGTTTACGCTGGCAGGGGCTTTGCGCAGGAGCTTGGCAACGTCGTAGAAGGGCTGCAGCAGGCGCGGGCCCACGCGGCCCTGCATGCGGGCCGAAAGCTTACGGTCAAGACCGTCGATCAGACCGCCCACAAGCGGCGCCAGCAAGGCAAACGCCACGGTGCCAATAAAAATGCCCACGACGCCCGAACCTTCAAAATACTTGCCGCGCAGCACCGAGGGCGCGCTCATGGCAAGTCTCTCGGGCCCAATCCACGCGCAACACAGCAGCGCAAACAAGATAATGCTGCAGCACACGACGCTACCCGCGGGGCCAATACGCTTCTCGCCAAGGGCGTCCTCCGAGTACCAATTGCGCTTTTCGGCCTTCACCTCGTGTCCCATCGAGCCGCGGAAATGGCGATATTTGTCGGTTCCCACACCCGAAAGGTACACGTTGACGTGCGGCTTGTTGCTCACGCGGAATGAAGTCAGCAGCACCACGGCGATAAACGCCACGATAACCACCATCAGATACATAGCGTCCTTGCCGATAACGTACGGCACGCGGCCAAACACCATGGCCAAGTAAGGCGACACCAGACCGCTCGAGATAATCGGAAACGCCACGCAGCACAGAATCAGCAACGCGGCGATGGTGTTGAGGGCCATCCATTCGGTCTTATGGACATTGACCTCAACGTTTTGAGCCGTGGGGTCGACACCCGAAAGCTTGGCAAGCCACTTGCCCCAGAAGAAAAACGTCGCGGCCGAGCCAAAGGCCAGCACCATGATCATGAGCACGTTGCCAGTCTGCGCGAACGCCACCAGGGCGCCCCACTTGGACACGAGCATGCCAAACGGCGCCACGAACATGCCCATGATGCCCAGCATCATCAGGCGCGTCAGGTGCGGCATGCGGCTGAACATACCGTCCATGTCCTCGATATCGCGGCTGCCGATATGATGCTCGGCCGTGCCCACGCACAGGAACAGCAGCGACTTGGCCACCGTGTGGAACAGGATCAGGAAGATGGCCGCCCATACGGCCTCGGGCGCGCCGACACCCAGGCAGGCGCTGATGAGGCCCAAGTTGGAAATGGTGGAGTACGCGAGCACGCGTTTGGCGTTGCTCTGCGAGATGGCCATGAGGGCAGCGAGCAAAAACGTGATGGCACCCACACTCGTAACCATAAAGCCGGTCACGGGATAGATGGCATAGAGTGGGCTCAGCTTGACCATCAGGAACACGCCGGCTTTGACCATGGTTGACGAGTGCAGCAGGGCGCTCGTGGGCGTGGGGGCAACCATGGCACCCAACAGCCACGTGTGGAACGGCATCTGTGCGGCCTTGGTGAGCGCGGCGAGCGACAACAGAATGACCGGCATCACCAGCAGCGCAGATTGCGCGGTTCCGGCGCCGGAAAGCTCGATCATGCCCGAGATGGTCAGCGGCATGCTGTTAACGTGCAGGTACATGAGTCCGGCCAAAAACGCGATACCGCCCAGCATGTTGAGGATGATCTGGGTGAAGGCGTTCTTGATGGCCTCGGGCGTGCGCGTGTAGCCAATCATAAGGAACGAGCACACGGTGGTGATTTCCCAGCCGCAGAACAGCCACTCAAGGTCGTCGCTCGTCACGATGACGAACATGGCTGAGAGGAACAGGAACATAAGCGCCAGGAACTGCGGGCGACGGTCGGGCGCGGTCTGCCCGCGCAGCGCAGCCTCGTGCTCGTCGTGGGCCTGGAAGTCCTTCATGTAGCCCAGGGCATACACGCAGATAAGGCTGCCGACGATGCCGACGGCGAGGACCATGATCACGCTCATGTAGTCCAGGTAGAGCGGGGTTGCGGTGACGGCTTCGGTCGCGGGCAGCGTCATGGCTGCAAAGGCGAGCGAGCCCACCAACTGGACTACGCTGAGCACCGTGGTGAGCGCGTTCCTATATTTGTGCGCGTTGTACAGGATGACGGCGCACAGGATGACGTCGATAACGGAACTGATGATCGAGGGCACATGCGAGGTGCCGGGGGCAACCTCAAAGCTCTGCGGACCCGTGCCAAAAAACATGACGGCGACTACAACTGTCACCGCCATAATAATGCCGGAGCCTATGAGCCCCACCGCATCGCGGGTGCGGTCACCGCGCGCGAGCAGCATGCCCAGCGCCGGTACCAGCGGAAACAGGGTAAGGAAATACAGTAGCGTCATACCATCACTCCCCCATGCAAAAACGCTGCAATTGTTTAACGTTATAGCTCAATTACGGGGTTGCGGTGGCAGGTTTTCGGTCAACTGGGGAGTTTTAGGCGTACGGGGCAAGGGCACGTCCGCTTTGGAGCAGTGGGGCGACGCCCCCCTATCGCAGCGACAGGCGCGCGGGCCACTGCGCGCGGTTTATTGGCCACTTTGGAGGATGTCCCGACAGGCTCGCGCCGGTCCAAAAAGTTGGCGCGGCAAGAAAAATGCGCCCCTATGGGCGCACCATCCCGTTTGCTATTCCGCCTTTTTAACGCGCGGCTTGCGACCGCGCGGCTTATCGACCAGTGCGGCCTCACCGCTCTCGCGGTACTGACGGCACCAAGCCTTGACCGAAGACTCGCTGGGAATCTTGTGCTTGATCATGGCCTCGCGAACCGTCAAGCCGTTTTCCAGACGGTCCTTAACCACAGCGAGCTTTACGTCGTACGAGTAGGTGTGATGATGCGAACCGGCATTGAGAACGGCGTCGGCACCGCCCACGGCATACGCGCGGGCCCACTGACGAGCCGTGGCCTGGGGAATGCCAAGCTCCGCGGCGAGAGCGCGATGACCGACCCCCTCTTGGAGGATCTCGACGGCGCGCTGCCTAACCTCGGGCGCATGCGTGCGAGTCCTAGTTGCTTCCGACATACCTGCCACTTCTTAGCCTTAGCCGTTAATCTGCTTTCTTACGTGCAAGTTAGATAGTAGCATTTTACTGTTTGCTCAAAGCAGTTAATTAAAATAGACGCGGCGTTATCTGGGCATTTGGCACCAAATTACGACATTTCTTTATCGATTATTTACGCTGGTAGCTGACTCGCAGCTAATCGTCATTCGCTTGTCAACAAAATTGGCATCTCTTTATGTCCTTTGGTATAGAGGATATAGTTATTAACCCCTCCCCCAATATTTTTGAGTGATCTGCAAGGCAGTAGACGTCCTCACTCCTCATGATTACCGCGCATTGCCATTCATCGGAGCAAAACAAAAAGGGCGGGACCTGCTGCGCTTGCAGGCCCCGCACCGGTTGACACCCGACGGGACACAGCCGGGCGAGACGGATCCGTGCTACCGCCCCGCCTGGCCGCGATGTTCAACTACAGCTCGTTGGCCGCGTGATACGCCGTGCGAATGGCGCTCGCAATGTCGGCGGTGCGCTCACCCGAGCAGTCGCCCACGCAGGTCACGGGCACCGTCACGCCATCCAGGTCAAACGCGTTGGCCTTGGAGCCCACGGCCATCACCACGTAATCGCAGACGATCTTCACCGGCTCCTCGGCGCCGTCCTCGGTGGTGCGAACAGCCTCCACGCCCTCGTCGGTAATGGCGGTCAGGCGGGTATTAACATGCTGCTCCACGTTGTGCTCTGCAAAGTCGCTCATAATCAGCGGCAGAATGGTCTCGGACTCGCCCGCGGCAATCTTGTCGAGCATCTCCACGATCGCCACCTCGCAGCCGTGCTGCAGCAGGTACTCGGCAGTCTCGGTGCCCACCAGGCCGCCGCCAATGACGGCGACGCGGCCGCTGAGCTCCACCTTGCCGGCCAGCACGTCCCAGCTCGAGACGACCTTCTCCGAATCGGCACCCGGAACGGGGATGACCACGTCGTGTGCGCCCACGGCCACAATCGCAGCGTCGGCGGCGTTGAGGTCCTCAGCGGTAGCGGCATGGTTGAGCTCGACCTTCACGCCCAGGCCGGGCAAAATCTTCTCGTAGTACTCGACCGAGCGCATGATCTCGTCCTTGCGCGGAGGCGCGGCCGCCAGCACAATCTGGCCGCCCAGATGATCGCTCGCCTCGTAGACGGTCACGTCGTAGCCGCGCTTGGCCGCCACGCGCGCGGCCTCCAGACCGGCGATGCCGCCGCCCACCACGGCGATCTTCTTGTCGCCCTCGCCCGGCTTAATGGCGATGGTTGCCTCATCGCCGTTCTCGGCATTGAGCACGCACGAGATGTACTTGCGGTTTTGAATCGCATCGACGCAGCCCTTGTTGCAGTTGAGGCACTCGCGGATGGGCTCACCCGTGGCGGCCTTCAGCGCAATGTCGGGGTCGCACATGAGCGAGCGGCCATAGGCGATGATGTCGGCGGCGCCGTCTTCCAGAATCTTCTCGCCGGCCTCAACCGAGACAACGCGGCCGACGGTTGCCACCGGCACGGAGACCAGGGCCTTGACGCGCTCGGCCACGGGCAGCGTCCAGTTGTAGGGCATGGCGCCCATGGGCGGAATGGTGTCGCCCATGTTGCCGGTGTGGTTGGCCTGTGCGACCTGAATCATATCGATGCCCGTACCCTCGAGCAGCTTGGCGAACTCGCAGGCCTCGTCGGGCTGCAGGCCACCCTTGCCGCGCGGCGTGCCGTCGGGGTTCTCCATGATCACGGGGAGCTTGTACTCCACCATCAGCTGCGGCGCGGCCTCCTTAATGGCGGCGACGACCTCCAGCGCGTAGCGAACGCGGTTCTCGAACGAACCACCGTACTCGTCGGTGCGCTGGTTGAGGATGGCCGAGCACAGCGAACCCACCAGGCGGTCGCCGTGGACCTCGATAGCGTCGATCCCGGCCTGCTGTGCGCGAGCGGCCGAGGCAGCGATGGCCTCCTTGATCTGGGTGAGCTGCTCTACGCTCGCCTCGTTCACAAAGTGCTGCATGTCGTGATGCAGCTTGGCGTAGGCCTGGTTGCGGATCTCGTTGGACTCGGCCATCTTGGCGGCAAAGGTCTCCTCGTCGCCGGCGGCCTTGGCCTCCTGCGCGGCCTTGGCGGCGGCCATGGATCCCATGACCATGCGGCCGACACCGGGCACGTCGTACTCGGGGTGGAACAGCTGCAGCGCAACCTTGGCGCCGTACTTGTGAACGGCGTCGGCCAGCGCCTTAAACGTGGGAATCTGGGCGTCGGTCGCCAGCTTGGGCGTGGGGCTTGCGGTCATGACGGGGGCGACGTCGCCGATGACGATGTAGCTCACGCCGCCACGGGCCAGGCGCTCATAAAAAGCCAGGCTGCGCTCGCCGATGGAACCGTCGCGCTCCTCGTAGCCGGTGGTCAGCGGCGGGAACATAATGCGGTTCTTGAGCTCAAGGGGGCCAACCGTAATGGGCTGGAGCAGCTTGGATGCAGGTGCGGTCATGGACATTCCTCTCTTGTAGGCGCGGCGGCGATGATGCCGCGTAGTTGTCTAGAGGATATGGCATGGGAATACAACAGCGCAACGGAAATCGGCGGACAGCAGGTAGCGGCAGGTGGATGGGGATGGGCGGGGCGGCCCGTCGGTTTATCTCAATCTGTAACAGTTACGCGACAAAACCGGGTCTTACTGTTACAGATCGAGACATTCCTCTCGGCCCATCCTCAACAATCTAGATCTGTAACAGCTAGGCCCACTTTTGGCCCCTATCTGTTACAGATCGAGACGAACCAAACCCGCCTGCTAGAAAATCTCAATCTGTAACGGTTACTCGGCAAAAACCGTCCCTCGTGTTACAGATTTAGACAAACGGGACCCAACCCACCGGTATATCTCAATCTGTAACACCTAGCCGCCTAAATCGGGTCTAGATGTTACAGGTCGAGATTTTGTTTGAGAGGCCGAGAATTGGACCGAGAACACGGTCCCGGAATAACAAAAAAGCTCGCCGGCTAGGCCGACGAGCTGCAAGTTCTTGGTCGCGGGGGCAGGATTTGAACCTACGACCTCCGGGTTATGAGCCCGGCGAGCTACCAGACTGCTCCACCCCGCAATGTCTGGGCGCCTCATGTGCGCAAGAAAGAATATTACGCGGGAGTTCGGTAAACGGCAAGGAAAATCTCGTAGAGCATAATTCCTTCATATTTAAAACCCCTCAGCCCCTATCACCGTAAACGAATCGCAGCCGAGCGCCGTCGGCGACGCGTATACAATGGTGCGCGTCCTTTTATGCCAACACTGGGAGTAGACATGCTGCTCGCTATCGATATGGGAAACACGCAGACGGCCATGGGCCTGTTTGACGGAGACGAGCTGGTGCAGTCGTGGCGCATGCCCACCGACCGCTCCTATACCGCCGACGAGATCCATGTGCGCCTGATGGGTTTCTTTAAGATGTACGGCCTTTCGCTCGACGCGGTCGACGCGATCGCCTTCGCCGGCGTGGTGCCGCAGCTCTCGCGCGAGTGGCACACTGTGGCCGACCGCATTGCCGCGGACGCCATCGTCATTGGGCCGCAGACGGCCGCGGTGACCAAGCTGCGCGCGGCGCGTCCCCAGGCCGTAGGCGCCGATCGCGTCGCTAACGCCGTTGCGGCCGAGACCTTCTACGGCGCGCCGGCAATCGTGGTGGACTTTGGCACCGCGACCAATATCGACGTCATCGATGAGGACGGTTATTACATTGGCGGAGCGATCGCGCCGGGCATTCGCATCTCCATGGACGCGCTTGCCGCCCGTGCCGCCAAGCTCGCCAGCGTGCCGCTCGAGGCGCCCGAGCACGCCATCGGCCGCGATACCGAGGAGTGCATCAAGGTCGGCGCCGTGATGGGCGCCGCCGCCATGGCCGAGGGCCTGGTCGCGCGCATGAAGCGGGAGCTGGGCCGCGAGGATGCCACCGTTATCGCCACGGGCGGTCTCGCCGGCATCGTCGCCGATTCGACCGATGCCTTCGACGTGGTCGACGGACAGCTCACCATCAAGGGTATCTGCGAAATCTACCGCCGCATGCAGGAGCTGGGATAGAGCAGGGGCTTAAGTCGAGCACGAACGCGAGCGGCGAACTAGGCAACGCATCGGTCCTATTCCTCAAAATCGATAATTTATCAGTTTTGAGGAATAGGCTTTCTGCTACGCCTCGCCGCATAGCCACCTCGCCAGGTCCACGATCTGCACCCCATTGCGGTCCGTGGCCTCGTGATGCGTTCGGGCGAGAATCATCTTGGGGTACGCGTCGCCAATGCTCAGCAGTGGCGAAATCTCGCGTTCAAATGTCTTATCCGAGCTGATGTCGTCGCTCACCTGAATGTAGAGCTTCTCGCTTCGCTTGATTGCTATAAAGTCAATTTCCTTTTTATAGAGCACACCGACGTATACCTCGTATCCGCGGCGCAGCAGCTCGATGGCCACCATGTTCTCGTATACGCGTCCCCAATCCATATCACGTGTACCGAGCAGTGCGTATTTGAACGCGTGGTCTGCCAGGTAATATTTCTCGCCGCTCTTAAGGTATTTTTTGCCGCGAATGTCGTACCGACGAACTTTATAGAAGGCAAACGCATCGCACAGGTACCCCATGTACGTGCCGACCGTCTTGTTCGTAATCTTTAGCCCATCCGCATTTAATGCATCAGTAATGTTGCGTGCCGACGTAATGTTGGAAACGTTGTCCATCATGTAATCGGCAATGCGCAGCAGCGCCGATTCGTTTCTCACGTTATGCCGCTGCACGATATCCCTCACGATGAGCGTTTTAAAGACATTGGAGAGATATTGATAGCGCTGCTCCTGCAGTGGATAAGGGTAAGAGCCGGACATACCGCCGGTTCTCGCGTACTCATCGAAGTCGCGGTCGACATCGCCCTCGTCGCCATAGAGACGATACTCCTCAAACGAGAATGGGAAAACCTCGATCTCGAACGTACGCCCCGTAAAGAGCGTCGACAGATCGCTCGACAGCAAAAAGGCGTTCGATCCGGTAATGAAAATGTCGTACTGCTCGGATGCATGGAGGCTGTTGATCGCGCGTTCAAAGCCGTCGCACATCTGAACCTCATCGATAAGCAGGAAGTTTTGCTTGTCGGACGCTCGATGCTCTTTTACATAGGCGAGCAGGGCATGATATTCGAGCAGGTCCTCGAACTCGTCGAGGTTGTAATTGATATGGATGACATTCGAATTGGACAGATTTGCCTCCACGTAATCGCGGAGGGCCTCGAGCAATTTTGACTTACCGCCACGGCGAATGCCCGTTATGACCTTGATGTCCGGCACGCCAATAAGGCTCGTCAACATGTCCATGTATGACGTTCTATTGATGAGTTTCATTGGCGCCTCCCTGCGGTCTTTTATCGCTATTCCTCAAAAACGAAAATTTTTCAGTTTCGAGGAATAGGCTCTGCAACGAATATACCTCACAAAAGCCCGAGCTGGCTTAATTCTATTCCTCAAAATCGAAAAATTTTCAGTTTTGAGGAATAGGTCCGAGGTGCTACCCCGCAGTCACGCAAAGCCCTCCCCGGCACAGGCCGAAGAGGGCTTCGTTGTCATCGTTATCTTTGAGCGCGAGCGCCCCGCGCTACAGCCCGCGAATTCGTACAGCCTCGGGCGGAAACTCCTGCTCGCCGGCATCGGTCTTGATGGTCGCACGACCCCAGATGTCCAGGCCCGCAAACACACCGACCGCAAGCGGCAAACCGTTGGGCGACACCGCCGCAACTTGGCGGCCCAGCAGTGGCACCATGTCAAAGTACTCGCCCAGCACGGGAGCCAGCGGCCCCGCGGCGCCTTGCGGCGTGTTGGCAACAACCGCCCAGGCGTCCACGCGGGCCAGCATGGCGGCGGCCAGCGCCTCGACCAGCGCTTCGTCAGCCACACCCACACCGAGCTCGCTCAGCGCCGAACGCTCAATATCCACCGTCACGGCACCGAACATGCCCGCAGCACCGGCACCGCCGTTCACGGCAACACGCGCGAGCGACGTCTCAAACGCAGGCGCACCGCACACGATATCGCTCGGCCACTGGATACCCACCTTACCGGCAAGGCCCAACCCCGGCGTCGAAGCCGTGCCCACAAGCGCATCCATCATGCCCATCGCCGCCACAAACGGCAGGCCGTGGAAGGCATGCATGTTCACGTCCGGACGCACAACCAGCGAAAACGCCAGCGAAGCATCGCCCGCGCTCCACGCGCACCAGCCCGCGGACACGCCCTCGCGGCCTGCGTCACGCGCCGCGTCGAGCTCGGTGCCGGCGGCAACAGCATTCATCTCGATCATCTACATACGCCCCAATTCACCCACGATATGGCCCACGCGATCCTCGGGTTCCTTGACCTCGACGCCGTTGTAGCGGAAGAACCGCGCCGGGTCGTGCATCAGGTCCTCGAGCGGCACCAGCACAAAATCGCGCTCGCCGATCAGCGGATGCGGCAGGCGCAGCTTTTTGCCGCCGTGGGTCTCGCCGTCCATCCACAGCAGGTCCAGGTCGATGGTGCGCGGGCCGTTGGCCTTGGCCTTCTTGGAGCGGTCGCGCCCCAGATCGGCCTCGATCTTCATGAGCTCGTCGAGCAGCACCAACGGCGCCAGCTCGGTCTTAATCTCGATGACGGCGTTGGCAAACGCGTCCTGGCGCGTCTCGTAGGCCGGCTCGCTCTCGTAGATCTTGGAGGAGTTGGACACGCAGGTGAGTGGAATCTCGGCGATCATGTCGCGTGCGGCGCGGATGTTGTCGCAGCGATGCCCCAGGTTAGAGCCCACGGCCACAAACGCGCGGCGCGGCTGCGGATTGGCAACCGCCCAGTAACCGTTCAGGAACTGCGCAAAACCCGCGGCGTCGTGCACGCGCACGATGTTGGCACCGGCCTGGATGGCGCCCAGGCACACGCCAAACGTAGCGGCATCGCGCTCGGCGGCCTCGGTCACGCCCGAGACGGCACCCACAAAGCGCTTGCGCGACACGGCGCACATGAGCGGATAGCCCAGTGACGCCATCTTGGCAGTCTCGCGCTGGATGACGATGTCCTCGTTAGCCGACTTACCAAAGCCCGGGCCCGGATCGATGCAGATGCGGTCGCGCGACACGCCGGCGTGGATGAGTGTGCGGGCCTGGTCGGACAGAAAGCCCATGACGCGGCGCATGATGGGCGCCGAATCGGGCAGGGTGAAGCGGCGGAGCTGCGAGGTGGGCACATAGGCTTCCTCGCGGCGGGCGCTGCGGCGCATCATGGCGGCCAGGCGGTCATTGGACTCCGATGCGGCCTCGGTGGCTGCGGGCGCGGCCTCGGGCGCGGGCGCGACGGTCTCGGCGGCAGCAGTCTGCTCGGCGGCGGGCGTCTCCTGCTCGCTTGCAGGCTCGGACGTGGGCTCCGGCTCGCCAAACGGCAGTGAGGGCTGTACCACACCGCCCGGAAGCTTGGCCTCCGACTTAGGCTCACCCAGCAACTTGCCGCGACGGCGGCGAGCCGGCTTCTCGGCCTCACGCGCGGCCTCGGCAGCCGCCTCGCGCGCCTTCTCGGCAACAAACGCCGCTGCCGAGGTATCGAGCTGCACCGTTGCGTGCGTGCGGGTGGGCGCGGCGACCTCGCCGGCATGCATCACGATGACGCCGCAGGTGCTCGTCTTAACAAACTCGACCATCTTGGGATCGGTGAAGCCGGTCACGTCGTTGACGATCGAGGCGCCGCAGCGCACGGCCGCCTTGGCAACCGCCACATGACGCGTGTCGATCGAGACGATGGCGCCCTCCTTGGCCAGCGCGCGAACCACGGGCAGCACGCGGCGAGCCTCCTCGTCGGGGTTGACCGGGGTAAAACCAGGGCGCGTGGACTCGCCGCCCACGTCGATGATGTCGGCGCCGGCGTCGAGCATCGCTAGGCCGTACTCGATGGCGGCGTCCGGGTCGAAGTGCTCCCCGCCATCGCTAAACGAATCGGGCGTCACGTTGAGGACGCCCATGATGCGCGGACGGTCAAAGCTGAGCTCGTACTTTCCGCACCGCCATGTCTTGCTGTCGTTCGCCATGAACATCCTCCTAAAATGCCCACGCCGCCGAGCTTGGGGAGCTGGCGGCGGGGTCGCTTTGCACTCAGTCTTTCTATTGTATCCGCGCGCGCGGGCTAGAACGCAAACGCGGCCGCGATGTCGCAAGAAATCAGCAGGTCGGCATTTGCATCCTGATCGGTGGGAGCAAGATTGCAAATGGCCAGCGTATCGCCGGTAAAGTAACGCGTAAGGCCCGCCGCCGGATACACCACGAGCGAGGTCCCGCCCACGATGAGGGCATCGGCCGCGGCGATGGCGGCAACGGCACCGGTCAACACATGCTCGTCGAGCGGCTCCTCGTAGAGCACCACATCGGGCTTAATGCGCCCGCCGCACGCGGGGCACACGGGCACGCCCGCGGCGTCCTCGTGCTCGCGCGAGCAAATCCACTCGGCGCTATAGACCGCGCCGCACGACTGGCAAATGTTGCGATGGACCGATCCGTGCAGCTCGAACACGCGCTGTGAGCCGGCCATCTGATGCAGGCCGTCAATGTTTTGCGTCACCACGGCATTTAGCTTGCCGGCGCGCTCCAGCTCGGCCAGCTTGGTGTGGCAGCGGTTGGGCTTGGCGCCAAGCGCGATCATCTTGGTGCGGTAGAAGTCGAAGAACTCGGCCGGGTGCACCTCGTAAAAGCTATGCGAGAGCATGGTCTCGGGCGGGTAGGCAAACTGTTGGTGATATAGGCCGTCCACGCTGCGGAAATCGGGGATGCCACTCGCCGTGGAAACGCCCGCGCCGCCAAAGAAGACCACGCACTTGTGGGTGCCGAACAGCTCCGCCAGCGCGGCGGAGGCCTGTTTGGAGTCCGTTATCGCCTGCGTCATATATGTCCTCCGTCCGTGTCTCCGGGACGGCGGCGTTCGCACTATCACTCGCGGACTCCGCCCCGCTCTTGTTGCGTTAATCTTAAGCCTGCCAACCCCGTCGAAAGGACACCATGCCTCAGACTTACACTTTCGCCTCGTGGAACGTCAACGGCCTGCGCGCCGTGCTCAAAAAGGACCCGAGCTTTATCCAGATCGCGCAAGAACTCGACGTCGATATCCTGGCGCTGCAAGAGACCAAGCTGCAGGAGGGCCAGGTCGATATCGACCTGCCCGGCTATCACCAAACCTTGAGCTACGCCGAGCGCAAGGGCTACTCGGGCACCGCGGTCTTTAGCCGCCAGGAACCGCTGCGCGTACTGCGCGCCGATGCGCTGCTGCCCTACGCCGGCGAGGGCGAGGCGGCCGAGCTCGTCGCCCAAGCCGCGACCGAGGGCCGCGTCTGCGCGCTGGAGTTCGACAAGTTCTGGTTTGTGGATGTCTACACTCCCAACGCGCAAAACGAACTCGCCCGCATCGACGTGCGCATGGCCTGGGACGATGCCTACCGCGGCTTTTTGAGCGCGCTTGAGCGCGAGACCGGCAAGCCCGTGGTGACCTGTGGCGACTTTAACGTGGCGCACGAGGAGATCGACCTTAAGAACCCCAAGTCCAACCGCGGCAACGCCGGCTTTTCGGACGAGGAACGCGGCAAGTTTACCGAGCTGCTCAACGCCGGCTTCACCGATACCTGGCGCGCGGCAAACCCCGACGTCGAGGGCATCTACAGCTGGTGGAGCTACCGCTTTAATGCCCGCAAGAACAACGCCGGCTGGCGCATCGACTACTTCCTGGTAAGTGATTCAATCGCCGCCAACGTTCGCGACACCGGTATCCGTGGCGATATCTTCGGCAGCGACCACTGCCCCGTCACCCTCACGCTAAAGCTCTAGCCCCAAGTAATTCCTGGGGGACAGAGGAAAACAGATCATGTGACCCCTCTCCCCCTATAAGTTGCGGTGGAATAGTTCCTGTTTGGGCAGCAAATAGCCAAAAACGAGAACTATTCCACCGCAAGTTCGTGAGGGAACGCGAAATGCCTTACAGCCCGTATTTCACGACGACACGGTTAATGCGACGGCACCAGGGCTTGTACAAGGCGGCCAAAAACACGCATGTCGCGAGTCCGTGCGTAATATCGAACGGCACTGCCGTGGCAAGACGTGCCACGGCACCCGCCCAAGTAAGCGGCTGTACAAACCCAATGATGTCATACGCGTTGATCACGACGCCATAGAGCAGGCCCGACGCAAAGCCGTACGCCAGCAGCGCCGGCATGCGCACGGTGCCGTCGGCGCGGTCGAACGCGCCCGCATACGCCAGCGCACCGCCAACGTATCCCACGAGCCCCCAGGCATACATCTGCCACGGCGTCCACATGCCCTGTCCAAAAAAGAAATTGCTGGTCAGCGCCGCCAGCGCGCCAACCATAAAACCATTGCGGCGACCAAGCGTCGCCCCCGCGATAATGGCGATGGCGCTCACCGGTTTAAAGTCGGGAATGGGCCCAAACAGGATGCGCCCCGCCGCCGCCAGCGCCGCCAGCACCAGCGTGGGCATAATCTGGCGCAAACCCGGACGAGATGCCTCGTAACCCGCAAAGAACAGCGCAAGCACCAACGCCACCACAACCAGCATGGCCAACGCTGCCTGCTCAACACCCGCCAGCAACGCGGCGGCCATCACCGCCGGCACCGCCAACAACAGCGGGATCTCCAGTTTTGCAAGCAAACGCGAGAAACGACAGTCCGTCATCCCATCACGCCCTATAGAACACGTTGTCGGCAAAGAAGTCGGCCGGCGGCTCCATGCAGGCAATCTCGCCGTCAAACATCATGGCGACGTCGTCGGCTACCTGCTCGGCAAAGTCCAAATCGTGCGTAGCCATGATGACGGTGCCGCCAGCCTTCGCATGGTCACGCAGGGCGCGGGCGATGATGCGGCGGCTGAACAGGTCTAGACCCTTGGTGGGCTCATCGAGCAATAGCAGTTCGGGGCCGATTAGCAGCAGTTTTGCCAATGCAAGCAGTTGACGCTGCCCGCCCGAAAGATCGTACGGATGGCGTCCATCCAGACCCGACAACCCCAAGCTCGCCGCACGCTCCCGCGCCAAGTTCTCGTCATATCCGCAGGTTGAGGCCCATTCCATCAGCTCATCGCGAACCGTCTCGGCAACCAGCAATGCTTTGGGATTCTGAGGCAGCAGCGCCGCCGAGGCCGCTCCGCGCACCATGCGGCCGCGCTGCAGCTTGGCGGTCTTCGCCAGCACCGAAAGCATCGTCGACTTACCGCATCCGTTGCCGCCCACGATCGCATGCACCGCACCGGCCGAAAACGACGCATCGAGCCCGCGCAGCACCCAGCCGGACGCTCGATCGTAGCGAAACCAGCCTTCCGACAGGGTGGTAGCCGACCCGCCGTGCATTTTTTGGAGTATTCTGCTTCCATCCGTGCGCGAGAAGGCTTCCAAGCCGTTCTCGAGCGACGTTTGCGCCACGAATTCGGACGATTTGTCCAATTCCAAACTTTTTTTCGCGCTCGATACGTCCCCGGGCGGCTCCAGAGAGCCCAAATTGTCCTCACGCCTGCTGAATACTCCGTTTTTTGCACATCGGATGGCACCCCACCCCAACGTGTCATCGGAAAACAGCGATTCTCGGCATACCAAAGAAGCCATATCCGCCGCCTCGTGCACGCGGCCATCCTCAATCCGGTACGCACACGTCGCGTATTCGAGCATTGGGCGCGGCTGATGCGTCGCCACAACAACCGTGCAGCCCAGCTCGCGATTCACACGAAACAGCGCGTGCAGGAAATTCTTCTCGGCAACGGGATCGAGCTGAGACGTGGGCTCGTCGAGTAACAGCACGCGCGGACGCAGCGCCAGAACGGCGGCAAGCGACAGCAGCTGCTTGCGGCCACCCGAAAGCGTATCGGTATCGCGATGAAGCCAGTCCTCCAGACCAAAGAAATAGCTGGTCTCGGCAACACGGCGGCGCATCTCGTCGCGCGACATGCCTAAGTTTTCCAGGCCAAACGCCATCTCGTGCCACACGGTCTCGCACACAATCTGGTTTTCGGGATCCTGGAACACATAGCCCACGCGCTCCGCAGACGCGCGCACGTCCATGTCGGCAACGTTCTCGCCCAGTACGCGCGTATCGCCAGTGCGCTCGCCCGCCGGAGCGATCTCGGGCTTGAGCAGCGAGAGCAGCGTCGACTTACCCGATCCGGTACCGCCAACAAGCAGCGCAAATGCACCTTGGGGAACAGACCAGTCGAGCCCCTCGAGCACCGCGGCATCAGCCCCGGGGTAGGCAAAGCCCAGGCTCCGCACCTCAATCGCCGGCATATCCGGGCCGCACGCCGCGCCCGACACCGGGCCCCTATCCAACCGAACCATCAGCCGAACCTCTTCTCATCGATCGCATGCAACACGCAGGGCAGCACCATCCAGCCAGCGTACACGACATAGCCCAGCCACGGCGCGGGCACCGAAAGTTGCGGGTAAAACGAATACTGCGTTGTCGCGGTCCATGCCACCGCCACCGCGGCAGCACCAAACACCGCAAGTCCAACCAGCGCGGTAGCGTCGCCGCGCCCCAGCCGATACCGCGCGTACGTCGTGCGACGCGTCGCGGCGCCCCACCCGCGCGAGCGCATGGCGTCCGCGCGCTCCAGCGAATCTTCCATGCCCCAGCCCATCAACACGCTCGATGCCCGCAGACGCGAACGCACGGGATCGGTGGGCGCACGCCCCGGCACATCAATCGCGTCCTGCACCGCCAGCACCGTGCGGCCGCGGCGCAAAAACTGTGGGATAAGCCGCATGCACATCGAGATCATGAGCGCGATCACCGGCGCGGCGTTGCCCAACAGTGCGAGTACCTTGTCGTATTCGAGCATCGACGCCGCAGCCTCAAACCACAGCACGCTCGCCACAAACAGCCCGCCCATGCACAGGCCGTAAACCATGCTCTCTAGATACACCGCACGCATGCCAATACGAAACAGCTCGGTCGAGCCCGATGCACTAAACAGCGGGTTGACCAGCGCGATAATCAAAATAACCGGCAGCTGCCAGCGAAGCGCCCCCAACGTGCGCGCAGCACCGCGCGTCGCAAGCCCGTACGCCAGCCCGCCCGCAAGCGACAGCGCAATCAGCACCGGTTGCATCGAGAACATGGTGAGCCCCAGCGTCAACGCTATGTAGAGCGCCGGCACCGCCGGATGCGACATCGAAAATGCCCCCACGGGCTCGGCGCCCGAACCCTCTCGCATGATATCCACGGGCACCCCCATCCCTCGCTCAAACGCCAACGCCGCAGCGTCGCCGCCATACACAACCAGCGCAAACACTGCGTCAGCGTCACCGACATCGGCCATCGCGCATCAATCGTTACGCGCTCAACATATGCCTGCGGTATCATATTGCGCCGTGTATCGTTTCCAAACACACGTCTCTATAACGTAACAGGAGATCACATGGACGCAACCGCAATTATCCTCGCCGCCGGCGAGGGCACCCGCATGAAGTCGAACCACTGCAAGGTTTCGCACAAGATCCTGGGCAAGCCCATGGTCCAGTGGATCGTCGACGCCACCATCAAGGCCGGCTGCAGCCGCGTCGTGGTCGTCATCGGCAGCCACGCCGACGAGATGCGCGCCCTCATCGACGGCGCCTACGCCAGCAGCGCCACCAAGGTCGAGTGCGTCGAGCAGACCGAGCGCCTGGGCACCGGTCACGCCGTGAAGGTCGCGCTCGAGGCCTGCGGCATCACGCAAGGCCCCGTCGTCGTGCTCAACGGCGACCTGCCGCTCATCACCGCCGACACCGTCGCCAAGTTCGCGCAGACCGTCGCCACCGGCGAGCTCGCCTGCACCGTCATGACCATGACCCCGCCCGATCCTTTTGGCTACGGCCGCATCAAGCTTGGTGCCGATGGTCAGATCGAGCGCATCATCGAGCAGAAGGACTGCACGCCCGAGCAGGCCGCCACACTGCTGGAGTGCAACGCCGGCTGCTACGCCTTCGACGGCGCGCAGCTCGCCGCCCACATTAACGAGATCGGCAACGACAACGCGCAGTCCGAGTACTACCTGCCCGACATGCTCGAAATCCTCAAGGGCCACGGTCAGGCGGTCTCCATCTTCCACTGTGACGACTACCGCGACGGACTGGGCGTCAACAGCCGCATCCAGCTCGCGCAGCTCACCGCCATCGCGCGCGACCGCATCAACGAGCACTGGATGGCCGAGGGCGTCACGTTCATCGACCCCACGCAGGCCTGGATCGGCCCCGATGCCATTATCGGCCGCGACACCGTCGTGTGGCCGCAGACGCACCTGATCGGCCACGTCACCGTGGGCGAGGAGTGCCAGCTCGGCCCCAACAGCCGCCTCACCGACACCACCGTCGGCAGCGGCTGCACCATCGATGAGACCATCGCCAT
Source organism: Collinsella aerofaciens (assembly GCA_008668235.1). Classification (GTDB taxonomy): domain Bacteria; phylum Actinomycetota; class Coriobacteriia; order Coriobacteriales; family Coriobacteriaceae; genus Collinsella; species Collinsella aerofaciens_K. The sequence continues at coordinate 28,923 of RQCP01000022.1, forward strand.
CGAGGCCGTCATCGAGAACGGCGTCGACTGCGGCCCGCGTGCCTACCTGCGCCCAGGCACTCACATGCTCGACGGCTCCAAGGCCGGCACGCACGTGGAGATCAAGAAGTCCACGATCGGCGAGGGCTCCAAGGTGCCGCA
>RQCP01000017.1 GCA_008668235.1 Collinsella aerofaciens
ACGCGGTTTTACCAAACCGCGTAACGGCTCGACGCTGCAAACGCCCCTAAGCGGCAATCTGACGTTCAATCGTCGGTCGCGTACCGAAGTACGCTTCCCTCCTCTTTCACGTCACCTTGCTCGCTTAGGGGCGTTTTCGCTGACTTATGCTCAACCAGCGACGTTTGCGCGCTTGTCAAGAGATTAGCCGTTGGGAAAGTGTCCAAAAATCCCACGCTCGTTCCTTTTGGATTGCGTTGCCCGTGGCCGACGGCCGTGCGGCACCGGTCCGCGTGGCGGCGTATAATCGGCGGCAGATGACTTGGACGTTAGGAAACCATGACTGATAGCATGCAGCAGATGGCGCTCGACACGCTCGGCGCCTATTTTGGCTACACCTCGTTTCGCCCGGGACAGGACCGCATGGTCGATGCGATCCTTGCCGGTCGCGATGCGCTGGGTGTTATGCCCACGGGCGCCGGCAAGTCCATTTGCTACCAGGTGCCCGCGCTCATGCTGCCCGGCATCACCTTTGTGGTGAGCCCGCTGCTGTCGCTGATGGAGGACCAGACCCGTGCGTTGCTCGCGGCGGGTGCGCGACCCAGCTATCTTAACTCCAGCCTTACCCCGGCCCAGCAAAATACCGTGCTCAAACGGGCACGCGAGGGCCGCTACCAGCTTATGTACGTGGCGCCCGAGCGCCTGCTCGAGCCGCGCTTTTTAGCCTTTGCGCAGGAGGCTGCGGCGGACGGCGGCATTGGCGTGCCGCTCGTGGCCATTGACGAGGCCCACTGCGTGAGCCAATGGGGCCAGGATTTCCGCCCCGCCTATCTGCAGATTCGTGAGTTCATCGATTCCCTACCGCAGCGCCCCATCGTGGCGGCGTTTACCGCCACGGCGACCGAGCGCGTGCGCGCGGACATTCAGCAGATGCTCGGCCTGCAAAATCCCGCGACGGTAGTGACGGGCTTCGATCGCAAGAACCTCTACTTTGGTTGCGAGGAGATGGGCGACAAGGCCAAGACCGCCTGGGTGCGCGACTACGTGATCGCGCATTCGAGCGAGAGCGGCATCGTGTATTGCTCGACCCGCAAGACGGTCGACGCGCTGGCCGCGGAGCTTGCCGAGGCACTGGGCCCCAGCGGCATTCGCGTGGGCCGCTACCATGCCGGCATGGGCAACGACGTCCGCCGCCAGAACCAGCGTGCCTTTATCGACGACGATATCCAGGTGATGGTTGCCACCAACGCCTTTGGCATGGGCATCGACAAGCCCAACGTGCGCTACGTGATTCACAACAACGTGCCCGAGAGCATCGAGGCATACTACCAAGAGGCGGGCCGCGCTGGCCGCGATGGCGATCCGGCCAGCTGTCACTTGCTGTGGAACGGCAACGATTTTCGCATGCGCCGCTTTCTGATCGATCGCGGCGATGCTGCCGACGAGACGCTCGATGACGAGCAGCGCGCGTGGGCGCTCCAGAACCGTTATCGCCTGCTCAGCCAGATGGAGGGCTACTGCAATACCACCGGCTGCCTGCGCGAATACATGCTGCGCTACTTTGGCGACGAAGCCGCGGCCGAGCATGCGGTTGCGGCTGCCGCGGGCGGCACCGCAGACGACGCCGAGGGCTGCGGCAACTGCAGCAACTGCCTTACGCAGTTCGAGGTCGAGGACGTCACCGATATGGCCCGCGCCGCTGTGCGCTATGTGGCCACGCGTCCCATGCGCTTTGGTAAGTCGCTCATCGCCGATGTGCTCCACGGCGGCAATACCGAGCGCATTCGCCAGATGCATCTGGACGAGGACCGTGGCTATGGTGAGCTGTCGAGCGAATCGGTCGGACGAATTAAGGACATCATCGGGCAGCTGTGCGGCCGCGGTTATTTGGCAACCTCGCAGGGGCAATACCCGGTCGTGGGGCTGGGCCCGCGTGCCACCGAGGTCGAGGACGAGGCGTTCGCCTTTACCGTTAAGCGTCGCGCGTCCAAGCGCAAGGCCTCGGCCCGCGCCCGCCGCGCCGTCGATCTGCTGCGTGAGGAGGCCGAGCTGGATCAGCGCCCGCGCGTGGGCGACGACGCCGAGCTGTTCGAGCGTCTGCGCGCCCTCCGCAAGGAGATCTCGACGGAGCTGGAGATGGCGCCGTATATGGTCTTTTCCGACAAGGCCCTGCGCGGCCTGTGCCGCCTGCGTCCACAGACGCGCGACGAGCTGATCCAGGTCAACGGCATTGGCGAGAAAAAAGCCGACGCCTTTGGCGAGCAGTTTATGGCGGCGATTGAAGAATTTGAGTCCGAGCATGCGCGGGATGGAGCGTAACGATGGCATCCGACGATAAAACCGAGCGCACTGAGGTATCCGCCGTGCCGCTGTACCAGCAGGTTATGGACGACCTAAAGGGCGAGATCGCGCGCGGCGTGTACGCATCCGGCTCGCGCATTCCTTCCGAGATGGAGCTTGCGAAGTCCTACGGCGTGGGACGCATCACCGTGCGCCGCGCCATCGAGGAGCTGTCGCGCGCGGGGTATCTCAACCGCCAGCAGGGGAGGGGCACGTTTGTGTGTGCGCCCAAGCTCAAGCGCAAGATTGTCCAGAAGGGTGACGTTCAGAGCTTTTCCGAGGGTTGCGCTGCCAACGATATGGTGGCCGGAGCACGCCTGGTGTCTCGCACGGTGGTTGCGGCGACGCGTGAGGACGCGGCGTTTTTTGGCGTGGAACCCGGCTGCGAGCTCATCGTTGTCGAGCGCGTGCGCACGGCCGACGGCATCCCCGTCATGCTCGAGAACAACGCCTTTGTGCTCGCCGACCATCCCTACCTGCAGGCGCTGGCCGACGAGGACCTCACCGATAACTCAATCTTTGCGCTCGTTGCCGAGCATTCGGGTCGCGCACCGCTCAAGTCCGATCCTTGCACCGTGGAGATTGCGCTTGCCGATGCTCAGGCGGCCCCGCTGTTGGAGGTGCCGGTCGGCGAGCCGCTCTTCTATATGGAGGCGTACTTTACCGATGCGGACGAGCGGCCCTTGCTGCTCGGACGCCAAAAGATCGTGGGCTCGCGCTACGTGTTCGACATCTAACATCCACAGATAGAACAACATAGAACAAGTTTGGCGAAATGGCTTCACGAGCGTCGTCGTGCGTGCTATAAATAGGACAACATAGAACGACAGCAGGTACGAGCTGCCGTCGCTCAAAGCCGCCCCACAAGGAGGAAAATCAGGATGAACGCACATGATCTGGTTCAGGAAATCATCGAGCGCAAGGGCAAGATTGAGAACGTCTTTTGGATCGCTTGCGGCGGTTCGATGATCGACCTGATGCCGGCCAACGAGCTGCTCAAGCGCGAGGCCACCACGTTTACCTCGACGGTCTACACGGCACGCGAGTTTTGCCTGATGGCTCCCAAGAGCCTTGGCGAGAAGTCGCTCGTTATTGCCTGCAGCCACAGCGGCAACACGCAGGAGGTCGTTGACGGCTGCGAGATGGCGCTGGCAGCCGGTGCCGAGGTCGTTGCCCTCACCGACTGCGAGGGCTCCAAGATCGATAACGGCAAGTGGACCACCTGGGTCTATCCGTGGGGCGAGGGCGTGTCACAGGCCGAGGTGCCGCAGGGCATCGGCGCTCTGATCGCCGCCGAGTTGCTCGACCAGCAGGAGGGTTACGAGGCGCTTGCCGACATGTACGCCGGCCTTAAGCAGATGGATGCCCTGCTGCCCGCTGCCCGCGAGAAAGTCAACGCCGAGCTGGGCGATCGCTTTGCCGAACTCTGCCAGCAGCACAAGTTCTTCTACATCCTGGGATCCGGCCCCAACTTTAGCCAGACCTACGCCATGGCCATCTGCTCGCTCATGGAGATGCAGTGGCAGCACTGCTGCTATATCCACTCCGGCGAGTACTTCCACGGCCCGTTCGAAGCCACCGAGCCCGGCGTGTTCTACTTTGTACAGCTCGGATCGGGCGAGTGCCGCCCCATGGAGGAGCGCGCGCTGGCGTTCCTCAACACGCACACCGATACGGTCATGGTGCTCGACGCGCTCGAGTACGGCGTAGGCGAGGTGCCCGCCAGCGTGCGTTCGTACCTGGAGCCGATCTTCTTCTACAACATGAGCTGCGAACTGCGTGCCGCTCGCGGCAAGGTGTTCGACCACAGCCCCGAGGTTCGTCGCTACATGGGCATCGAGCAGTACTAGGTAACGGGAAAAGCATTCACCTTCGATTCGCAAGTGAATAGCGTGCGTAAAAAGCGGGCCGCGCCGGGGATTTCCGGCGCGGCCCGCTTGGTATCGCGCATAGATTCATAAGGTTGCGGCAGCCAGCGGCTTACTTGGCGTCGTAGGCCTCGGCGTCCCACCAGTCGAGCTGGGCGATGTTGTCGCGGATGTGCTGGCAGCTCTTGTGGAAGCCCTCGAGCTCGTACTCGGACAGGTCCAGCGTGTAGACTTCCTCGACGCCCTCGGCACCGATCACGCACGGCAGGGAGGTGAAGATGCCCTTCTCGCCATACTGGCCGGTCATGAGCGTGGATGCCGAAAGCACGGTGTGCTCATTGTGCAGCACGGCGGCGCAGACGCGCGCGGCGGAGTTGGCGACGGCGTACTCGGTGCACTGCTTGCCGGCGTAGGTCACATAGCCGCCCTTGCGTGCGAGCTCCTCGACCTCCATGTGGTCGAAGGCGTACTTGTCGGGGTTTTCGGCCTGAAGCTCGTTGAGGCTCTTGCCGGCGATGGTTGCTGCCTTAAAGGCGGCCAGCTGGCTAAAGCCGTGCTCGCCGATCATGTAGGCGTCAATGGACTTGGGGCTCACGCCGACCTTCTTGGAGATCTCGGTGCGCAGGCGGGCGGAGTCCAGGCCGCAGCCCGAGCCGATGATCTTCTTGGGATCATAGCCGGTCAGGTGCCACAGCTCGGTGCACACGACGTCGCAGGGGTTGGAGATGCTCACAAAGATGCCGTCGAAGCCGGCGTCGACGATGCGCTTGGCAAAGGTGCGGGCGGCGTCGGTGGTAAAGAACAGCTCGCCGTCGCGGTTGCCAGCGGCCAGCGCGACCTTGCCGGCGGCGTTGACGATGACGTCGCAGCAGGCAAGCTCCTCGTAGTGGTCGTAGCAGTTGACGATCTTGGTGTTGTACGGGACAAACGAAAGGGAGTCGCGCAGGTCCTGGACCTCGGACGTCACCTTGGCCTCGTTGATATCGCACAGGTACAGCTCGTCGGCAATGCCCTGCATAAGCAGGCTGTTGGCGACATGTGCTCCTACGTGGCCCTGGCCGACCACACCGATCTTACGCGTCTGGTACATATACGTATCCTTTCGGCCGAGTTTTTCGCGTCGAACCATTGTAGCGTCCTGCTGCCACTTTGCTAGGCTAAAGCGCCGTAGATTTTTGGGCATGCCTTAATCTCTACTTTTGGAGTGATTTGGGCCGCTGACGGCATCGCTGGGCGATGTGCTCGCGCGGATGGGGCCGGTCGTTGTACCATAGCTGCAACTGACTCGTAAGGAGCATCCATGCCCATTCGCATTCCCGACGCCCTCCCTGCCGCCGCGCAGCTCGAGAGCGAGAACATCTTTGTCATGACCGAGTACCGCGCGCTGCACCAGGACATCCGTCCGCTGCGCGTGCTCATCCTCAACCTCATGCCCACCAAGATCGCCACCGAAACGCAGATCATGCGCAAGCTCTCCAACACGCCGTTGCAGGTGGAGGTGGACCTGCTGCGCACCAAAACGCACGAGGCCACGCATGTGAGTGCCGGCCACCTGGAGACGTTCTACCGCACGTTCGACGACATCCGTGACATCCACTACGACGGCCTGATCATCACGGGCGCGCCGGTGGAACAGATGCCGTTCGAAGAGGTCGACTACTGGCCCGAGCTCTGCCAGATCATGGACTGGTCCACCACGCACGTGCACTCTACGCTGCACATTTGCTGGGGCGCACAGGCGGGGCTCTACCATCATTACGGTATCCAGAAGTACGACCTGCCGGCAAAGGCGAGCGGCGTGTTCGAGCATTATCTGGTGAAGCCGCAAAGCCCGCTGGTCCGCGGCTTCGACGACCGTTTTTATGCCGTGCATTCGCGCAACACCGATGTGCGCCGCGAGGACGTGGAGGCCGAGCCGCAGCTTGAGGTCGTGGCCGTGTCCGACGAGGTGGGCCTGTATATCGTCAAGTCGACCGACAGCCGTCGCTTCTTTGTATTTGGCCACCCCGAGTACGATACCGACACGTTGCGCCTGGAGTACGAGCGCGACGTGAAGCGCGGCCTCAACCCTCAGGTGCCGGCGCATTACTTCCCGGGCGACGACCCCACCGCCGAGCCGCGCAACGTCTGGCGCAGCCAGGCTCAGCTGTTCTACACCAACTGGCTCAACTACTACGTCTACCAGACCACGCCCTACGACCTGGCCCGCGCCGGCGAGGAGCACTAGACTGCGATGGTACTGCTGTAGCCGTGGCTGATGTGGCGGCGGTTAGGCGCTGATGATGTTGGGTAGCGGCAGGTCGTGGGCATCGGTGGGGACGTGGTTGATGCGTTGTTCGTCGAAGGCGATGCCGATGATTTGACATGCGGGCGAGAGCATGGACAGGTAGCGGTCATAGCAGCCGCCGCCGTAGCCCAGGCGCGCGCCGGTTTGGTCGAAGGCCACGAGCGGCACAACAATCATGTCGAGTGCTTCGGCAGGCACGATGGGGAAGCGGTCGCTGTCGATGTCCGTGGCCGCGAAGGCCCGCGCGGGGTGGGCGATAAACGGGGCCGCGGACGCATCGTCGGCGGCAACTGCTCGCATGCACATGCGCTGGCCACAAGCTGCGGCATCAATTGCCGAGAACATGCACGGATAGGCTACGCGCCAGCCGCGCGCGGCGGCCGCAGCGGCAAACGCGGCAGGGTCTGCCTCGGAGCCCATTACGGCATAGACTGCAACGGTGTGCGGGGCTGCGGGATCCGAGCTGCCCAGCAACTCAACAAGCCGCGCACAGATAACGGCAGACTTCGCCGCCCGCAAGTCCAAATCAAGAGCATCGCGCCGAGCAATCACTGCCCGCCGCAACTCAGCCTTATCCATCCCAGCTCCCTCTCCCAAACCTACCAAAAAGGGACAGGTTTATTTTGGCAGGTTTTATCTGGGCAAACACCCAAACCACCACACAAATCATCGCAAAGGGGGCAGCTCATGGACACCTTCGTGGGTTTTGACGAAGAGCAGGTGTTCGCGGCGGTTTGTCTCGATCTGTAACAGTTACTCGGCAAAATCGGACCTAGATGTTACAGATTGAGACAAAGGGCCGGCGTCATCCGGAAACGTCTCGATCTGTAACATCTGGAGCCGATATTGCCGTCTTGGCGTTACAGATCGAGATAAACCGACAGACTGCGGCAAAAGAAAAGGTAGATTTTCAGGCATGTCCCAAAAATCTACCTTTGTTGTGGTTAGCTCAGCAGGTCGACTACGTTGAAGCCGGCGTTGCTCTTGGCGATGACGTCTCGGCCGCCAAAGACGCAGGTGGGCGACTCGGCTGCGATGCGCGTCACGTCGGCGCCGAGCGAGCGGAGCTCACCGGGCGTGGCGGCGAGCATCTGGGCGCGGCGCTCCTCGCGTGCGTGCGGATCGAGCCCGGCCAGGTAGGTCGTGTTGCGGCGCTTGGTGAGCGCGTACGGCTTCACCGGTGCGTCCATGCCGCTCACGCAGCTCACGATAAAGCCCTCAAAGGCGGCCTCGTCGGGCTCAAAGCTGCCGAGCCATTCGCCTGCGCGCTCCACGCGCTCAATCGAAGGATCGATTGCCGGGTCGCGGTAGGTGTAGAACGCCGCCTGACGCTCGCCGGCTGCGCGGAATCCGCAGCCGTACGCACCGCCCTTCACGCGAATCTCGTTCCACAGGTAGTCGTAGGAGAGTGCGTTGGCAGCCACGGCCCAAGCGCCTGTCACGTCAATGCCCAAGCGACGCGGATCGCACGCACACGCGGCAAAGCAGATGTCGCTGGGGATGACAAAGGCCTCGTGGCGGTCGCACGGCGACGGCACCACGAGCGCGTTGCGGCCGGCATCGGCGCCGCCGCCAGCGCCCAGTCCCAGGTCGCCCGCGGCGGCCCAGTATGCGTTAAAGTCCTCATCGCTGCCGGTAAAGCTTGCCAGGCAGCCGTCGGCCACAAAGATGCGCTCCGCCAGCTCGGCAAGCTTGGCACGCAGGTCGTCCAGTCGCTCGTCAAAGTGCTCGAGCAGATCGCGCAGGAACAGGTAGAAATCCACGCCCGAAAGCTGTTCGCGCACCACGGCCGAAGGCGAGCTGTAGCTCATCGCGCGGCCGAGCGCCGCCGAGTGGCCGTTGTTGATAAAGCCCTGCTCAAGCCCAATGCGAATCTGCGTGAGCACATCGCGCACGCGGTCGGCGTCGGCATCGAGCAAAAGCGTGCTCGACCACACCTCGCGCGGCAGGCTCGCCAGCGCATCGATCTTTTCGGACAGGGCGCCGGCGCTCACCAGCAGGTAGGGGCGCACGCCGTCCACGTCGGGCTGCGTCATGACCTCGGTCGTAAAGCTCAAAAAGCCCAGCTTGCCGGCGAGCAAGTTGTCGAGTTCCTCGGCCGAGTGCTCGCTCGTGGGCAGCTGTTTGAGCAGGCGGCAGAGCAGCGTCACATAGGGCAGGTCTTCAAACGCGACGCAGCTCAGGTCGAAATACTGCATGGCGTAGGCCAGGCGGTTGGTGGGGATGCCGTGGCGCAGGCAGGGGATGGGCGTGGTCGTGTCTACGACCAGCGGCGGCTCGGGGCGCGCCTCGCCAATGTCGGACACGCGCAGGCGCGGCAGCGTGGCCTTGGCCTCGGGCGTGTCTTCGGCCTCCTGCGCGGCACGCAGCGCGGCCGTGCGCTCGACCACGTCGGCCAGCTCGGCATCGGTCATGGCATCGCGCTTGGCTGCCAGCTCGGCGGCCTCGGCACCCTCCGAACCCTCGGTGGCGTCCACCGGCACCAGCTCGACCAGTGCCATGTGATCGTTCTGCAGCACCAGCTCGCGCAGCAGATCCTCAAAATAGCTGCCGTCCAGCTCGCTACGCAGCTCCTCGTACACCGGGCCGTACTTGAGCGCCAGCGTCGCGGCGTCGTCATCGTAGAGCCACGTGCTCAGCGCGTCGCACGCAATGGCCACGCCGTCGGCGATACCGTAGTCGCGCTGGCGCAGGTCGTATTCGTTGCTGCTGATGATGGCTTCCAGGCGCTCGCGCGGAACGCCATGTTCGCATAAGTCGCGGCAGGCGTCCTGGAACACGCGGCGCAGCTCGCGCGCCACGCCGGGCTGCGCGTTTTGCAGCATGATGAGCTCGTAGGGCTGCAGGCTCTCGGCCGCCGTGTAGCTCACCACGTTGCCGCCCAGGCCGGCGGACAGAATGGCCTTCTTAACCGGCGCTTCGTTGGAGCCCAGCAGTGCTTCAAACAGGATATCCGCCGCGATCGTGCGTTTGCGGTCGAGCGCGTTGCCCAGCACCAGGCCCAGGCCCACCAGGGCGTTCTCGGGTGTGGTGGCCATCTCGACGCGCTTGTACTCGCAGGTCACGGGCGCCTGCACGCCCAGCGGATTGGGCGCCATCGTGGACGGGTCCTCGCCGGCGGCGACGGCAGCGTCCATGCGGCGGCTCGCGGCACTCGGCTGCGACAGATAGCGCTCGTCCAAAAAGGCCAGGGCGCGGTCCACGTCCAGGTCGCCGTAGAGCGTTATATAAGAGTTGGAAGGATTGTAGTGGCGCGCGTGCGTGTCCAGGAACTGCTCGTAGGTGAGCGCGGGAATCGCGCGCGGGTCGCCACCGCTCTCGTGTGCATAGGCGGTGTCGGGGTAGAGCGCGGCGTTGACGGCGTCGTCCAGCACACTCATGGGGTCGGACAGCGCACCCTTCATCTCGTTGAACACCACGCCGTTATAGCGCAGCGTGCCCTCGCGCAGGCTCGCGGAGCCGCCGTCGCCCTCGCCCTCGACGCTCTCCGGCAGGTCCAGCTCGTAGTGCCAGCCCTCCTGCTCAAAAATGGTGGGCTTGGTATAGATGGCCGGGTTGAACACCGCGTCCAGGTACACGTCCATCAGGTTGTACAGATCCTGCTCGTTGGTGGTGGCAACGGGGTAGATGGTCTTGTCGGGGTAGGTCATGGCGTTGAGAAACGTCTGCATGGAGCTCTTGATCAGATCGACAAACGGCTCCTTGACGGGGAACTTAGCCGATCCGCACAGCACCGAGTGCTCAAGAATATGGAACACGCCGGTGGAATCGGCCGGCGGCGTCTTAAAGCCAATGGCAAAGGCCTTGTTTTCGTCGTCGCATGCCAGGTACAGCAGGCGAGCGCCCGAGGCAGTGTGTCGCAGCACGTAAGCGTCCGAGTCGAGCTCGGGCACGGTCTCGCGGCGCTCGACGGCAAAGCCGTGGCAGGTAGTGCCGGGCACCAGCAGTGTAGCGGCTGCGGCGCGCGGGTCGGTTGAGGTGGTGGGCATATGCAGTCTCCTTTGACGCCCCAGCGGGAGCGAATCGAGTCGAATCCTCGAGAGTATACCCATATGGGGCCGCGACCCTGCGGCGAACTGGAGACGATGCCAGCGGATTGGGCGAAGGGCTCGCTCGTGCGGTGACGGCTACGGCAAGGCGTCATTGCCGGATCGACAATGGCTCTGCCGGACGACTTATTCCTGCGCAGCTTCATGCTCGTCCATCAAGAACAGCCTAAGAACCAGCTTGATGACATATCCCGGTTTGACTTCAGCCGTGCCAAAGGCGCTGCGCTCGGCGAGCTCGCTACAGTATGCGTAGATATCGCGGATAAGGTCCGCGCCCGAAAGCGTAAACATGTAGCCTGCGTCCGAAAGCGCATTGGGCGCGGCGGGCAACTTGGCCATGTGGCAGAACGTTTGCAGGTCGGGCGCCATAACATTCTGGTAGTTGAGGTGGCCGCTGGCATCCTGTTCGGCAAGCTCCAATTGGCGCACAAAATCCAGCGCCGCCGCTAACACAAAGCTCGGCGTAGGCGCATTGACGTCCTCCGTGCTCGCCACAAGCCTGCTCGCCGCCTGCGTGACAAGCCAAGCGACCTCGCGCTGGCAGCGCACGGCCTTGCGCGTAACCGGCTTGATGGACGAAGAAGAAACGCTCCCCTTAGGCGGATTCGAGGCAACCATAAGACCCTCCCATGAACGGCCCGGTCCAACAAGCCCGGATGAAACACGTGCTACATCAGTATGCAGGGAAGTGGGGTAGCGGGGTACAAGCGCGCCAGCGGCAAACCGAGAGCATCAACGATGTGCCGATCGCGGAATGAGATCTCGTAATAATTGACTCTCGGCCATATTATTGAGGGGCATGACTCGCGTTCGTATGGTTGTAGGTGCTGGCGATGAACGACATTGACCTTGCTGTTCCGTTGATGGATGGACCAAGCTATGACCGCGCCTGCAGTCTCGTGCCTTCCGAATACGTTGAGGCATGGGAGTGGTTTCTGGGTGAGGAACAGCGCGGCGGCGTTTGGACCAGCCTTCCGCACCACACCAAGGAAGATAGCCCTCAGTATCAGTATCGTTTGAGAATTGGCTCGGACTTCTTTCCCGTAACGCGGGATTCAGGGATCTTCTGGCCGGGCCAGGATCGGGTGAAGCAAGATCCCAATAGGATCTTTGCGCTTTCGGTCCATAACTCTAAAAAGAGCTTCTACACCGATGTGCCTCCGCTCTATTTGGACGATGGTACGTGGGTCATTAAGTACTCGGTTCAAGCGCCGGGTACCGTTGGTTTTCGAGACCAGAATTACAACCGTAAAATGCTCAACTGCATGGAATGTGGCGTTCCAGTCGGAGTCATATTTGCAACCGAGGTGGGCTACAAGGTGCTCGGCCTTGCGTTTGTTGAACGGTTCGAGCCCGAAAACGGATGGTTTGTTCTGCACGGTCCTGTTCATAAAGGCGGACCGGACCCTCGTTTTGCGCCCGACATGAGTTATCTGAAGCACATGCCCGTCGATATTGAGTTTGCCGGACAGGGTACGACCGACGACGAAAAGGTCCGCTATGCGTTAAGGCGCGAGCGATTGGGGCAGCAATGGTTCCGCAAGCAGCTCGTTGCCGCCTATGATGGCCGTTGCGCGGTGTCGGACTGCGGCGTCAGCGAAGCTCTGGAGGCTGCACATATCGAGAATTACTCGGGACCCAAATCGCAGGTTGCCAGCAACGGCATTCTGCTTCGACGCGATCTTCATTCCCTATTTGATGCTCACCTGATTTCGTTTGAGCCTGTTTGCGGCGAATATCGGCTGTGCGGATCGTACCTGCTGGATAAGACCGGCTACGCTTCCTTTGCGGGTGCGACGCTAAGGCAGCCGAATGAGCGTCAGTGGCGACCCAATACGGTGTTTCTTGAGGCCCATCGCATTGAGTTCGATCGCTCGGAAAAGAAGCGTGAAAAGGCGGGGCTTCTGCCGTATTAGCGTATTTGGCTTTGGCATTCTTTGACGATCGTGTTGTTTGATCGGATCGCGTGGCGATGCAATCTCGCGCACGCCCGCCGGTGCATGCTCTTCCTGTTTTGTATAGCGAGAGTGGAGCGTGTATGAGCTGGCGAGGCGATATTGCGATGGGGAAGTACGGAAAACTGCCGTGTGCCCTTATAGACAACAATATGTTTCCGAGCGTAGAGGTTGATTGCGGGTCGTTTGTCGTCACCTGCCCTTGCTGCGGCTCGCAAATACCGTGTCTCGACATTCGGTTCATCGATGCGCGCGACAGGTTCAGCGACGAAGTGAGAAAACAGACAGGCGTTCATATGCCGGTGTATCCGGAGAAATGCCCTGTTTGTGGCCTCGATATCGTGTATGACGCCGGCGACGAGGGATAGGTGATGCGGAGGAGTTGGCTGTGAAGGCTTCTCCGTCCCTACAAATAAACCCCCTCACCGAGTTGCCTGTGGAACTCGGCGTGATGGTCGCGTGCCCAGGTAAAGAGCGCCTGGTCAAAGTCGGTACGCGCGGCCGGGACGCCAAAGACGCCGGCAACTTCGACGCGTATAAACTCCAGTGCCGGCAGCTTGTTGATGGCAGTGAGGGCAAACGGGGACGAGGGCTCCTCGAACAGATAGCAGCTGCCTTGCAGCGCGTCGCAACTGGTGCACGTGTTGCCGAGCGACGGGGCTTTGGAGGCTCGCGCGCCTACGGGCTTGTAGCCGCAGCGCTTATGAAGGTAGTCGCGGATCTCGCCCGGCACGCAGCCAAGAGCGGGCACGATGGCGAGTGCGTTGGCGTTGGCCGTGTCGATGGCAATGTGCCCGGATTCGTTGGGCGCGTGCGCGATGGCGACGCTCTCGTCGTTATCGGTTCGATAGGGAATGCCGAAGGCCGCGACCGAGGTCTCTTTGTGACACTTCCAGCACTCGCGCTTGCCCAGTACTAGATATATATACGGCGCTGAGGGGTCGGATCGGTCAACACCGGGCAGCCACTCGGCAAAGGGCTCGGGGTTGACGCCGCTGGGTACATACCAGACCTTCTTGGTCCGGTCCCATTTGGCGCCCAGCGCCTTGGCTTCTTCTTTGTGCGAAAAGGGGACATCGAGCTCGGTGCGCATGGCGGCTCCTTGGTGCTGCAGGTGCAAGTGGCCCAAGGATACCGCAGGGCGCAGACATCGCGGCGTTTTGCTGAGAAGTTGCGGTGCGGACTGATTGGTTATGCCGATGGATAGATCGGCAAGTAGATGGTCGGATTTTGGCTAGTTGGGCGGTTGAAGTTGCCAGCTGATTTGGCGACATAAAACAAAACAGCCCAGAAGACATAGCCTCTGAGCTGCGAACATTTGGTGGGCGTTAGAAGATTTGAACTTCTGACCTCTTCCGTGTCAGGGAAGCGCTCTCCCCCTGAGCTAAACGCCCGATCAAGGGTGCGCAAGTGCGCAAGGGATAATATAACGGAGCCTGAACTCGGTGGCAAGAACATTTTTAAAAATCGCTTACATTGTGGAATTCGGGGGCTTTGTCGCATCCATTTCAAAAGAGTCTGCTGCCGCGATTTGGCTGTCGACTAATGCAAGGCCATTGCAGTATCGAGCTATGGAAAGACGCCTGTGGAATTGTCCTACCGATAGGCGGACAAGCCTCAAGCTGGTGCCTTCGCCGTGGTAAGGTAAGCCGAATTGTTTCCAGGCTGCTTCGGGGGAGTGGAATGAGCAAAGAGTGTGTCGAGCGGGTCGAAGGCACAGGGGCTTCGGTGCCGATGACCGATATATCGAACATTGATGTGCCCGAGGGCACCGATGAGCTCAGCCGCAACACCCGCCGCGCCTGGCGCGAGCGCCTGAACAGCGCTTCGACGCGCAAGATGATCACGGGCGTTTTAGCCACGCTGGTGGGCGGTTCGTTTTGGGGCTTCTCGGGCACCAGCGCGAGCTTTCTGTTCGATACCTACCACGTCGACACCTTGTGGCTTATGAGCGTGCGTCAGATTCTCGCCGGCCTGCTCTTTATGGCTGTGGTTGTCACGCGCGACCGCGCACGCCTGGTCAAGCTTTGGATGACGCCCGCTGATCGCAAGCAGCTGCTGCTCTTTACCGCTTTTGGCCTGCTGTTCAACCAGTTTTGCTATCTTTCGGCCGTGCGCCTGACTAATGCCGGAACCGCGACGGTGCTCCAGTGCCTGCAGCTCGTTATCATCATGGGCTACGCCTGCGTGACCGATCGCCGCATGCCGCGTACTCGCGAAGTCATCGGCATTGGCCTGGCTCTGGGTGGAACCTTTTTAATCGCCACCGGCGGCGACCCCACCAGCCTGAATATCTCGCCGCTTGGCCTGGCAGCAGGTCTTATGTGTGCGGTCAGCGCCGCGTGTATGGCGGTGATTCCCGCCAAGATCCTGCCCGAATACGGCAGCCCCATCGTCACGGGTTCGGCAATGCTCACAGCGGGCGTGGTCTCGTGCGTCTTCGTGCAGCCCTGGGCGCATATGCCGGCGCTCGACGCTGCCGGCATCGAGGCGCTCGCGGTGTTCGTGGTTATCGGCTCGTTTTTTGCTTACATGCTTTATATGCAGGGCGTTAAGGACATCGGCTCGGTGCGCGCGAGCCTCATCGGAACTGTGGAGCCGGTTTCGGCGACCATCACCAGCGCCGTTATGCTGGGGACGGTGTTTTTGCCGACCGATCTTATCGGCTTTGTCATGATCATCGTGATGATGTTCCTCACGGTGTAGCTGGCGCCGCCGCCAAGACGGAAAAGGTGTTGTGCCGCATTTTCGCCAATTGATGTCCGTGTCTGGAGTTTAGCTGTCGATGCTCAAAATGCCATAAACTAGTAACGTTATGGACTTTTTCATTGCGACTCAATTGCGAGGATTTCTTTATGGCTGGTAATCACTTTAAGGGCAGCGATAGCGGCCGCCCTGCAGTTCCGCCGCGTCCGAACGGGGCTGGTAAGGCCGGCACGCGGGGCGGCGCTGGACAGGGCGGTTCCGGTAAGCGCGTGTCCCCGGGCGAGACGGCGATGTTTACCGCTCTGTACGAGCAGTCTCAAAAGGCAAAAAAGACCGGCCGTGCAAGAGGAAATGTCTTTGCGGACGGTGCAACCTCCACGTCGCAGCCGAGCGGGGCTCCTTCGGTACCCGCGAACAACGCGGGTGCTGCCAACGCCGCGAATGGCGCCGGCAACGTTAATGCCGGCAAGGCCGCCAACAATACTCCCTCTGCCGGTGGCGCGGGGCTTACGGGTAACCTTGGCACGATTTACACCGGCGCCTCCGAGACTGGCACGTTCGCCCGCCTGGATGATAGCGGTGCCGAGTTTGCGGGCTCGGGTTCCAAGGAAGATTATTACGATTTTGGCTTGAACTACGGTAGCGATGCTTCGTCGAGTTCGACCTCTGACGGTCTGGTCCGTCATCGCCATCGCAAGGGCGAGCGCAAAAAGCGTCACACCGGCGCCATTATTGCCTCTGTGGTCGCGGTGCTTCTCGTTGCGCTTGGCGCAAGCGGCTTTATGCTGCTTAACTCGGCAAAGACCGTAAAGAGTGAAGCGAAGGAGGCTGTCGAGATCGTCGGTGGCCTTAAGGACAAGGTCACGTCGGGCGATTTTTCGACGCTGCCTGACGACGCGAAGAAGATCGATGAGCTCTGTAACAGCATGAAGGCGGAGACCTCGAGCCCGCTGTGGGCGGCGGCTTCGTTTATCCCGGTGTATGGCAGCGATATCAATGCGGCCCGCACCATGATTGACGCCCTGTCCGATGTCTCGAGCAATGCGCTGGTTCCCATGGCCGACAACCTCTCGCAGGCTACGCCCGGCAAGCTGTTCCAGGACGGCATGATTAACGTGTCCGCGCTGCAGGCGGTCGCCGATTCGCTTTCCAGCAGCTCGAAGGTGTTCAAGAGCGCCAACGAGAAGGTCCAGGGCATTGGCGATACTCATATTTCCCAGGTGACCGAGCTGGTCGATAAGGCCAAGGACGGCTTTGCCACCCTCAACGGTGCGGTTGACGCGGCGGAGAAGGTCGCCCCCGTCCTTCCCCAGATGCTCGGCGCCAACGGCCAGACGCGCAACTACCTTATGTACGCCATGAACAACGTCGAGATTCGTGCTTGCGGCGGCTTTGGCGGTTCGCAGGGCCTGATTTCGGTTACTGACGGCCGGATGTCGATTGGCGAGTTTGTTCCCCGCATTGGACTCAGCGAGGATGAGGCAGTCGAGAGCGTCGACGAAGAGGATGAGGCGCTGTTCGGCAACCACAGTAACCTGTACAACTCGGGCAATACCTATTCGCCTGATTGGCCCCGCAACTCGCAGCGTGTCGCCGCGCTGTGGAAGTCCCAGTATGGACAGGACGTTGATGGCGTCATCGGTATCGACCCGGTGTTCCTGCAGTATCTGCTGGGCCTGGTCGGTAACGTGTCACTGCCCGACGGAACGGTTGTCGACGGCACTAACGCCGCAAAGGTCCTCATGCACGATGTGTACTGGAACTATCCGGTCGAGGAGTCGGACGGCATCTTTGCATCCGTCGCCAGCGCAGCCTTCGACAAGATTCTTGGCGGTATCGGCGATGTCGATGTTGCGAAGCTTGTCAGCGCCGTTGAGCGCGGTGCCGAAGAGGGCCGCCTGATCGCGTGGATGAGAAACGATGATGAGCAGAGTGCCATCAAAGAGACGGGCATTGACGCTTCGCTGCCCGATCCGGATGACCCGAGTGCCGATCCTGTTGCCGGCGTTTACTTTAACAACCTGAGCTTCTCCAAGCTCGACTGGTATCTGAACGCCGACACGCAGATCGGCCAGGGCATCAAGAACGGCGACGGCACGTGCTCGTATCGCATCACCGTTACTCTGACGAACATCATGACGCAGGAGGAGGCAGGCAAGCTGCCCGACTACGTTGCGGCGAGCGCACCCGATGCCGCGCGTGACGACGAACGCCTGAATGTCTTGTTGTTTGCCCCGACGGGCGGCAACATCAGTGACCTTACGGTTGAGGGCACGCAGTTTGGTCTTGGCGCCGCTACGTGGCATGGAATCCCCTTCTATTCGGGCACCGTTGACCTGCATGCTGGCGAGACGACGACGATCACGTATACGCTGACCACGTCGGCCGAGGCGGGGGACAAGCCGCTTACGCTGCGTCAGACTCCTACATGCCAGGCGGCTCGCGACAGCGCGTCGGCGTAGGGTTTTTCTGGTAGCGCAGATAATCGAGTACCATTTTGGGGCGGACAGGCAATCTGTTCGCCCCTATTTTGTAAGGAGAGCGCATGAAGTACTTTGGCACCGACGGCTTTCGCGGTGAGGCCAACGTTGGGCTGACGGTAGAGCACGCTTATAAGATTGGCCGTTTTGTGGGCTGGTATTACGGCGCCAACCGCGAGCGCAAGGCACGCGTGATCGTGGGCAAGGACACGCGTCGCTCGAGTTATATGTTTGAGGCGGCACTGGTGAGCGGCCTGGTCGCGAGCGGTGCGGACGCCTATATGCTGCATGTGATCCCGACGCCGGGCGTAGCGCATCAGACTGTGGAAGGCTGCTTCGATTGCGGCATCATGATCAGCGCGAGCCACAACCCGTTTTGCGATAACGGCATTAAGCTAGTCAACAGCGACGGCTTTAAGATGGACGAGGACGTACTGGAGCTCATCGAGGACTATATCGATGGCAAGAGCGAGGTGCCGCTGGCAACGGGCAACCACATCGGCGCCACGGTGGACTACATGCAGGGTCGCAACCGCTACATTGCTTCGCTCATCGCCAGCGCGAACTTTTCGCTGCAGGGCGTCAAGATCGGTATCGACTGCGCCAACGGCTCGGCATCCTCGGTGGCCAAGCCGGTGTTCGACGCACTGGGCGCCGATGTGCGCGTGATCAATGCCGCGCCCGACGGCTTTAACATCAATGTCGACTGCGGCTCTACGCATATTGAGCGCCTGCAGCGCCACGTGGTGGAGCAGGGCCTGGATGTGGGTTTTGCCTACGATGGCGATGCCGACCGCTGCCTGGCCGTGGACGAGCGCGGCCGCGTGGTCGACGGTGACCAGATCCTGTACGTGTGCGGTGTGTACCTGAACAAGCACGGGCGTCTCTCGGGCGGTACCGTGGTGCCGACGATCGCCAGCAACTTTGGCCTGATCAAGTCGTTGGAGCTTGCCGGCCTGAGTGCCGTGACCAGCGGCGTGGGCGACCGTCACGTGTATGCCAAGATGCGCGAGGGCGGCTACAGCCTGGGCGGCGAGCAGACGGGCCATACGATCTTTGGCGATATCGAGCGCACGGGCGACGGCATTATGACCTCGCTGCGCGTGATGGAAGTGATTCGTGCCGAGCGCGAGACGCTCTCGCAGCTCACGGCTCCGTGCAAGCTGCTGCCACAGGCGCAGGTGGCCGTGCACGTGGCGGACAAGGACGCCGCGCTCGAGAATATGGGCGTGCAGAACGCCATCGCCGAGGCCGAGGCTGCGCTGGCAGGCGAGGGCCGCGTGCTCGTGCGCAAGAGCGGAACCGAGTCGGTTATCCGCGTGCTGGCCGAGGCGCCCGACCAAGCATCCGCCGATGCCGCCATGAAGCGCATCGCCAACGCGCTCGAGGCTCTGTAAGGTAGTCATTGGGGACGTTCTTAAACAACTAGGTGGAAAGGGGGCGCCGCGGATTGGTTCCGCGGCGTCCCCTTTGCGTTGACGTGTCGGTTATGCCTTACAGCTCGTAGAGCGTGGTGAACTTGTCCTGCAGGTAGCTGCAGTAGTAGCGGGCATCGAACGCCATGCCGCATGCGCCCTTGATGAGTTCCGGCGCGTCCTTGGCGCGGCCCCACTGCCAAATGTGCTCGCCCAGCCAGGCGCGGACGGGCGCCAGATCGCCGCTCGCACAGGCGCCATTGAGGTCGACGCCGTCGCGGCACATGGCCGGCACGAACATGGCGTCGTAGGCGCTGCCCAGCGCATAGGTGGGGAAGTAACCAAACGAGCCACCGCTCCAGTGTGTATCCTGCAGGCACCCGTGCGTGTCGTCAGGAACGGGAATGCCCAGGTACTCGTTCATAAAGCGATTCCAAAGTGCGGGGATGTCCTTGGCCGTGGCCTCGCCGGCAAACAGCATGCGCTCGATCTCGTAGCGCACCATAACGTGCAGCGGATAGGTGAGCTCGTCGGCCTCGGTGCGGATCAACGACGGCTGAGCGATGTTCACGGCGTGGTAGAGCGTGTCCTCGTCCACGTTGCCGTAGACCTCGGGCGCGTGGCGGCGCAGCACCTCGAGCAGCGGTCCCATAAAGGCGCGGCTGCGACCCACGGTGTTCTCGAAAAAGCGGCTTTGACTCTCGTGGATGCCCATGGAGGTGCCGCCCTCAAGACAGGTGCGCGCATAGGCAGGATTGACGCCCAGCTCGTACATGGTGTGTCCCGCCTCGTGGATGATGCTGTAGACGTTGGAGATGCAGTCGTCTTCGTAGACGTGCGTCGCGATGCGCGCATCGCCCACCGAGAATCCCTCGCTAAACGGATGTTCGGTAAAGGCAAGCGTGGTGTCGTCCAGGTCCAGGCCGACGAGCTTCATGAGGTCGAAGCTCATGGCGCGCTGAGCGGCCTCGGGCACGCGGGCGTGCAAAAAGTCTGCAGCGGGCTGCTGGCCGCGCTCGCCGATGGCGTGCACGAGCGGCACGACCGTCGCCTTGACCTCATCGCAAAACGCATCGAAGCTCTTTGCGGAAAGGCCGCGCTCGTACTGGTCGAGCCAAACGTCGTATGGGTCGCGCTGGGGGTCCATGAGCTCGGCCTGATGCTTAAGTTGGGCGACGATTCTATCCACATAGGGCTCAAAGCTCGCCCAGTCATTGGCCGTCTTGGCCTTGTGCCACACGGCATCGGCCTCGCAGGTGAGCCTGGTCCAGGCCTCGGCCTCCTCGGTGGGGATGACGCTTGCCTCGCGCTGGTCGCGGCCGAGCACACGGATCTCGTCGAGCAGCTGCGGGTCGTCTACGTGTCCGCCTGCAACCGTCTCGCGCGCTAACGAGCGTACGAGCTCAACGGACTTCTCGCTGGTCAGCAGCTTGTGATGCTCGCCGGCAAGCGTGCCCATGGCGTCGGCACGGGCGGTAGCGCCGTTGACAGGAGCGATCGTCGCTCCATCGAACTCGGCAATCTTGAGCAGGTACTCACGAGTCCACAGCTTGCCCTCGAGTTTGCGGAACTTTTTGACGGCCTTGTCGACTTTAGCAGCCTTGACGCCCTTGGCAGCCTTTGCCACGGCGGCCTGGGCCTTCTTATCGAGTTTCTTTCCCATACCGTATCCTTAATCTCGCAGGCCGAGCGCCGCAGGCGGGTGCGCGGCCAATTTGCACAGCTACTTGCCTTGTACCCAGCGCGAACAAAACGGAACGCGGCGATACACTCGCGAAATGTGTTATCCTATAGCCCAATGCGTTGACGGAGAGGGTTTTGCCCGCCGCGTCGCCGGTAAGAGAGGGAAGGTCATGGGCTGCAAGCCTTCCTGCGGTGGCAAGGGCCAAGCGTTCACTCCCGAGCAGCGACCTCAACGGGCGCGCGGCCAGCGGCGGCGATGTCCCCAGTAGGGAAGCCGTGAGCCTCGCGATAAGGGGCGCAGAGTGGGCGCGGCGGGCCAGACATCCGCCGGGTCAAACAAGGTGGTACCGCGGAATTCAACCGTCCTTGGGCAATGTACATGCCCGAGGACGGTTTTTTGTTACCGAACCGGGCCGCGCATCCGCAGCATCGGGCGGCGTCAGCCGTCCCGGAGCGCGGATGCGCGAGAGACGAAAGGGAAGACATGAGTCTGATTGACGATCTGGTCAAACTCGAGGAAGAGGCCAAGGAGCTCGTCGCCGGCGCCGACGACGCCGCCAAGCTCGAGGCCGCGCGCGTTGAGCTGCTCGGCCGCAAGGGTCGTATTACCGGCCTGATGCGTATGATGGGCAAACTCGCCCCCGAGGATCGCCCCATGATGGGCAAGCGCGCCAACGAGATGCGCCAGCTGATCGAGGGCATGCTCGACGAGCGCACCACCGAGATGAAGGCCGCCGCCCTCAAACACGCACTCGAGCACGAGGCCGTCGACATCACGCTGCCGGGCATCCGTCCGCAGATCGGTCACCAGCACCTGATCAAGCAGATCATCGAGGAGGCCGAGGACATCTTCTGCGGCATCGGCTACACCGTCGAGTCCGGCCCCATGGTCGACACCTCCTACTACAACTTCACCGCGCTCAACGCCCCCATGGATCACCCGAGCCGTTCGGCCCGCGATACCTTCTACGTGGTCGACAACACCCCCGGCAGCGTCGCGCACCCCGAGGCTCATGCCCACGGCGAGTCCGACGTGCTGCTGCGCACCCAGACCTCGGGCGTGCAAATCCACACCATGGAGTCGCAAAAGCCGCCCATCTACATGATCTGCCCGGGCACCGTCTACCGTCCCGACACGGCCGACGCCTGCCACCTGCCGCAGTTCAACCAGATTGAGGGCCTGGTCGTCGACGAGGGTATCACCTTTGGCGATCTTAAGGGCACGCTCGACTACTTTGTTAAGTGCATGTTTGGTGAGGATCGCAAGACGCGCTATCGCCCGCACTTCTTCCCCTTCACCGAGCCTTCCTGCGAGGTGGACGTGAGCTGCCACGTGTGCGGCGGCAAGGGCTGCAACTTCTGCAAGCACAGCGGCTGGATCGAGATTCTGGGCTGCGGCATGGTCGACCCCAACGTCCTGATCAACTGTGGCATCGACCCCGAGAAGTACACCGGCTTCGCCTTTGGTATTGGCGCCGAGCGCGTCGCGGCACTGCGCTACGACCTGCCCGACCTCAGAACTCTCATGACGGGTGATATGCGCTTCTTGAATCAGTTCTAGGCTGCGGCTTGCCCAAGCACGGCACCTCGGCGCTCATTCGTCGCTTGCGTACCAAAGTACGCGGCGCTCCTCTTTCGGGCCGATCTGCCGCACTTGGACAACCCTCGCTTTGTAAGGAATGTTCACAAAGTTGAAGTTTCCACCTGCATCTCTTCGCAGGCTTTCAGTATGAAAGGAGAGCTAGATGCGTGTTTCTTACGACTGGCTCAAGACCATGATCGATATTCCGGAGGATCCCAAGACCCTTTCGGACGAATATATCCGTACCGGCACCGAGGTCGAGGCGATCGACACCGTGGGCGAGTCCTTCGACCACGTGGTGACCGCCAAGGTGCTCACCAAGACCCCGCACCCCGATAGCGACCACATGTATGTGTGCTCGGTCGACGTGGGTGACAAGAACCTCGACGCCGACGGCAACCCCGCTCCGCTGCAGATCGTCTGCGGCGCGCAGAACTTCGAGGCCGGCGACCACATCGTCACGGCCATGATTGGCGCCGTGCTTCCCGGCGACGTCAAGATCAAGAAGAGCAAGCTTCGCGGCGTCGTGTCCATGGGCATGAACTGCTCCGCGCGCGAGCTCGGCCTGGGTGGCGACCACTCCGGCATCATGATCCTGCCCGAGGATACGCCCTGCGGCATGCCGTTTGCCGAGTACGTGGGCTCGAGTGATACCGTGCTCGACTGCGAGATCACGCCCAACCGCCCCGACTGCCTGTCTATGATCGGTATGGCCCGCGAGACCGGCGCCATCTTCGATCGCGATTTCCACGTTGAGCTGCCCGCCATCAAAGCCGAGACCGGCCGCGCGACCGACGACGAGCTTTCCGTCGAGATTGCCGACGAGGGCCTGTGCGACCGCTACGTTGCCCGCATCGTGCGCAACGTCAAGGTCGGCTCGTCGCCCGACTGGATGGTCAAGCGCCTCAACGCCCTGGGTGTGCGCCCGCACAACAACATCGTCGACATCACCAACTATGTGATGATGCTCACCGGTCAGCCGCTGCACGCCTTTGACCTGGACACCTTTGCCGAGCGCGATGGCCACCGTCGTGTGGTGGTTCGCGCCGCCCAGCAGGACGAGAAGTTCACGACGCTCGACGGCGAGGAGCGCGTGCTCGACGCCGGTATGGGCCTCATCACCGACGGCGAGCGTCCCGTGGCGCTGGCCGGTGTCATGGGTGGCATGGATTCCGAGATTGAGGACGACACCGTCGACGTGATGGTCGAGAGCGCCTGCTTCAACGCCGGTCGCACCTCGCACACCAGCCGCGACCTTTCGCTGATCTCCGACGCCTCCATTCGCTTTGAGCGCCAGGTCGACGAGACCGGCTGCGTGGATGTCGCCAACGTTACCTGCGCGCTGATCGAGGAGATCGCCGGCGGCGAGGTTGCTCCCGGCTATGTCGACGTTTTCCCCGCGCCCAAGACCATCGACAGCATTAAGCTGCGCCTGGCCCGCGTGCACGCCATCTGCGGTGCCGACATCGAGCCCGACTTTATCGAGCGCTCGCTCACCCGCCTGGGCTGCACCGTCGAGCGCGACGGCGAGGACTTTATGGTCACGCCGCCGAGCTTCCGTCCCGACCTGCCGCGTGAGATCGACCTGATCGAGGAGGTTCTGCGCCTGTGGGGCATGGGTCGCGTCACGGCGACCATTCCGGCTGCCAAGAACCACATCGGCGGTCTGACGCGCGAGCAGAAGCTTACCCGCAAGGTTGGCGAGATCCTGCGCGCCTGTGGCCTCAACGAGACCACGACCTTTGGCTTTGCCGCCCCGGGCGACCTGGAGAAGATTGGCATGTCCACCGAGGGCCGCGGCTGCCCCGTGGTTCTCATGAACCCGCTGGTCGCCGAGCAGACCGAGATGCGTCGTTCGCTGCTGCCGGGCCTGCTGCAGTCCGTGGCCTACAACGAGGCGCACGGTACGCCCAACGTGCACCTGTACGAGGTCGGCAGCCTGTTCCACGGTCGCGAGAACGCCAGCCTGCCCAAGGAGACCAAGTCCGTGGCGGGTGTGCTCTCGGGCCAGTGGAGCGAGCGGTCCTGGAACATGAAGTACCGCAAGCTGCGCTTCTTCTTTGGCAAGGGCATTGTCGAGGAGCTGCTTGCTCAGCTGCGCATCGAGAAGGTTCGCTTCCGTCCCGTCGAGGGCGAGGGCTATGCCTTCTTGCAGCCGGGTCGCGCCGCCGAGGTTCTGTCCGGCGGTACCGTGCTGGGCTGGGTTGGCGAGATTCACCCCGAGGCGCGCGAGGCTATGGGCATTGACGAGGTTGTCGTTGCCTTTGAGCTCGACCTGGACAAGCTGATCAAGGGCGCCCGCAACCAGGAGAACTACCGTGAGTTCTCGCAGTACCCGGCCGTTGAGCACGACCTTGCTATCGTAGTCGACAACACTGTGACCTGCGAGGATCTTGAGCGCCGTATTACCAGCGCCGGAGGCAAGCTTCTCGAGGGCGTGCGTCTGTTCGACGTCTACCGCGATCCCATCCGCGTCGGAGCGGGCAAGAAGTCCATGGCCTTTGCGCTTACGTATCGCTCTGACGACCACACGCTTACCAGCGAAGAGGTCGAAAAGGCGCACCAGAAGATCGTTACCAAGGTGTGCAAGGGCGTAAACGGCGAGGTCCGCGGATAGGATTTGCGCTGGGAGCGTAGGGCCTGATGGCGGTTGCTGTGGGCTCTGTGCGACCGCGGTGTTCGGAATAAGGCACCGTTGACCCTGCATATATGACACGCGCATTACATAACGGCGTGCTGCTTTGTCGGCAGCGCGCCGTTTTGCTATGATAGCCCGCGGCGTGTTACGAATCTGACAATGCGTAACACTGACTAGGTGATTTAAGCGGCGTTGCAATTCTGTGCGCTGACAACCGGGAGGCGTACATGCACATTCCAGATAATTATCTGTCTCCGCAGACCGATGCCGTCATGGCAGTGGCGATGGTGCCCGTGTGGGTTCACTGCATCAAGAAGGTGCGCGCCACGCTCGATCGCGAGCACATGGCTTTCTTGGGCATCTGTGCCGCGTTCTCCTTTTTGCTCATGATGTTCAACGTGCCGCTGCCCGGCGGCACCACGGGCCATGCCGTCGGCGGCGCGCTCATCGCGCTGCTGCTGGGCCCCGAGGCCGCGGCTATCGCTGTCTCGGTCGCGCTGGCGCTGCAGGCGCTGCTATTTGGCGATGGCGGCATCCTGTCCTTTGGCGCCAACTGCTTTAACATGGCCTTCGTGCTACCGTTTGCCGCTGCTATCGTGTTTCGTGCGCTCAACAGCCGTTTGCATGGCAAGAGCTGGGGCGCCTCGGTTTCGGCCATCGTAAGCGGCTGGGTCGGCCTGTGCCTGGCGGCCCTGTGCGCGGCAATCGAGTTTGGTATTCAGCCGATGCTCTTTACCAACGCTTCGGGCGCGCCGCTGTACTGCCCCTTCCCGTTGTCTGTGGCTATTCCGGCCATGTTGATCCCGCATATGCTGGTCGCCGGTGTCGTCGAGGGCGTGGCGACGGCCGCAATCTACGGTTTCATTAAGAAGACGGCGCCGAGCGTTATCGTCGGGCCCGAGGCTTCCGACGGCCTGCTGGAGTCCGAGGGCGCAACCGCCAAGAAGACCTCGCTGGTCCCCACGCTCATCCTGGTCGCTGTGCTTGTCGTGGCCACGCCGCTGGGCCTGCTGGCCACCGGTGACGCATGGGGCGAGTGGGACGCCGAGGGCGCCGCGACCGCCGTTCAGGAGGCTGGCGACGACAGCCTGCAGGCTTCGGTCGGCCTCGATACCCCGACCTTTGCCGATGCCCTGCCCACGGGCGATTATCTGCAGGCCTATTCCGAGGAGCAGGGCCTTGGCTTTGCCGGCCAGGCCGCGATGTATATTCTTTCGGGCGTGATTGGCGTGGCGGTGCTTACCATTGCATTCCGTCTGATCTCGCTGACGGTCAAGGAAAGCGGTGCTCATGGCGATGGTCGAGCTGCCTAGCTGGCTTGCGGTCGAGCAGCGTTACGAGCCCACGGGCGCTCGTCATCGCGTGATGCAAAAGAACGTCCTGCACCTGGCGAGCCTGCTTGAGCGGGTTCGCCTGGGTGGAGGCGCGCACGAGGGCGGGTCGATGGTCGACCGCGCCCTTTCTTGCGTTTCGGCTCCGGTGCGCCTGGTGGGGATATTCGTTTGCGTCCTGTGCGTGTGCCTGACACAAAGCCCGCTGTACCTCATGTTGATGGCGGCCATTGCGCTGGTGCTCGTTGCCGTGCGTCCCGTACGCGGGCTGCGCGCGACCTTTGTGCCGGCGCTTGGCGCCGCGGGGCTCGCAGTGGTTTTGGCGCTGCCTGCCCTGCTGCTGGGTGCTTCCGCTACGGGCGCCATGCTCAAGATTGCGCTCAAGACCTTCATTAATGTGTCGCTGGTGCTGGGCGTTTCGTGGACCCTCACGTGGAGCCGCATGTCGGCGGCGCTCAAGATGCTGCATCTACCCGACGAAGTTATCTTTACGTTTGATATGGCGCTCAAGCACATCGAGGTGCTGGGTCGTACGGCGCACGATCTGTGCGAATCGGTCATGCTGCGCAGCGTTGGCCGTGCGCCCGAGGGATTTTCGCGTACCGATTCGATCGCGGGTATCATGGGCATGACCTTTATCAAGGCTATGGAATGCAGCCGCGCGATGGACGAGGCTATGCTTTGCCGCGGCTTTGCCGGTGCGTATCCGGCTCCCGCGCGCGCCAGGTTTGGCTGGCGCGATGCGGCCTATGCGGCCGGCGTGGCGCTGCTGACAGTGTTGTGCGCCGTGCTGTAGGCGCTGCTGGTTCCGACTGGGGATGCAAATGGGGAAGGGCGACGTTTTGACGATCGATATGAATAGTGCGGCGGGCACGAACGGTGTGGGCGGCGCCGAGGTCGTTCCGCTCATCGAGCTGCGCGACGTGGTGTTCTCCTATGCGGGGCATACGGTTGTCGATGGCGTGTCGCTGCAGGTCGATCGTGGTGAACTCGTTGCCCTGCTCGGTCCCAACGGCTGCGGCAAGACGACGATTATGCGTCTTATTAACGGCCTTGAACTCGCGGACGCAGGGGCATACCTGTTTGACGGGCACGTGGTCGATGCGGCGTATCTGAAGGATTCTGCTGCTGCTCAGAAGTTCCACCAGCGCGTGGGCTTCGTATTCCAAAACGCCGATGCCCAGCTGTTCTGCGCCACGGTGGGCGAGGAAGTTGCTTTTGGTCCCGCGCAGATGGGTCTGCCGGCAGACGAGCTCGAGCGCCGCGTGCGCGATGCCATGGGGCTGTTCCAGGTTGCCGACCTTGCCGACGCCTCTCCCTATCAGCTCTCGGGCGGGCAAAAGAAGCGTGTTGCGCTGGCTGCGGTGGTGTCGATGAACCCGGATATCTTGGTCCTCGACGAGCCTACCAATGGGCTCGACGAGGATTCATGCGACATCGTGGTCAATTTCTTGCTGGCTTATGTCGCGGCGGGTAAGACGGTCTTGATGAGCACGCATCACCAGGATTTGGTGCGACGCCTGGGTGCCCGTGCAATCTATATCGATCGATATCACCATGTGGTCGAGGCGTCTTCGTCGTCGTATGGAACCGAAAGCGGTGCTACGGACTAGTTGCTGCGTAGAGCGTGCGTAGCCGTCCGCGCGGCTTTGCCGTGATGGTATAGTTATCCAGGTTTTTTATGGGGGTGGCTATGCCAAGCTGGAACATTCATATCGCTCAGACGGAGCGTTTGCTGGAGCGCACCGGTGCGCTTGCCAATAGCGTGCGCGACCGCAATGCCTTTTTGTTTGGCTGCGTGGTTCCGGATATCTTCGTGGGCTATATGGTCCCTGGCATCGCCGATCCCATCCCGTACCGCATTACGCACTTTGCAAAGCCCGAGCCTATCCCTAAGCCTCGTGAGCATGAGTTCTGGGATACCTATGTGGCACCGTTGCTTAAAAGTTCGCCCACCGGTGCGCCAGCCGCGGCGACCTCGATTATCGAGGAGCGCGAGCGACTGAATCGCGTGCACTATCCCCAGCGCTACAGGGATGCCGAGCCGGTTGTCGGTCCCGGCGCTCGTGAGTTCTCGCTTGCGTCCGAGGACGTGGCGCAGTCGTTGCTCGATTTGACGCTGGGTGTCTGGTCGCATCTGGTGGCCGATACCGTATGGAATACGCGCGTGAATCAGTACCTGGAGGCGCACGGCGGCAAGCCGTGCGAGGAGTTCCGCATTAAAAAGCAAGGCGACTTTGACTGGTTTGGCAAGACGCTCGGCATTGTTTCGATTCCGCGCGCGACCGATCGCCTGTATACTGCGGCGACGCGTTTTGGGCAGTATCCCATCCATAAGGAGTATGTGCTCAAGACCATCGGCGTTATGCACGAGATCGTGCGCGAAAACCCCGGCGAGCCCGACCATCCGCCATACCGCCTGCTGACCGAGGAATTCTTCGACGAAACGTTTACCGAGGTGATCGAGCTGACCGAGGCGGGTTTTGCGGCTCGCGTTGCCGCTTCGGACGTCCCCGCAGCCCCTCTGATCGCTAGCTGCTAGCCGGCCGGCCCGGCAGTGAATAGCTCAACCCAATCGACAAGTAGCTCTTGCCGTAAGGTATCTTCGGCAATGCGCTCCTGTTTGGTCTTTGGGATGTGGGGAAGCCCGGCCTTTTTATGGATGAGCTCGGCTATGTGGTCGAAGCTCTTCTTCTCCTTGGTCTGGTCATAGGTAATTTGGATGACGTCGTAGCCCATGCTTGTGAGTGCGGTGGCGCGCTCGGCATCGGAGAGGCTCGCGGCTTCGCTGTCGTGGGCAGAGCGGCCTTGGCATTCCAGAATGACGCCCATGCTGTCGGTGGCGCTTTCGATGAGGATATCGGCGTAGCAGCAGGTTTTGTCATACAGCGAACGTGCGGCTTCACTGAGCGGGATGCGCGCGTTGTTGGCGATCTCGATGCCCTGGCCGCCCTCGTCGCGGGGGAGCGAGATAAGCATGGAGGTCTGTACTTCGAAGGGCGAGGTGGCCTGCCCCGTCATGTGCTCGGTCGCCCAGCGCAGTTGTTTGACGCCGCGCAGGCCTGCGGCTTGCTTGGCGAACGCGGCGATATCCGTTGCGGTAAGAAGCGGCGTGCGCTTCCACAAGTTGGTGTCATTGCCCTTGGTGTCGTTAACTCGCTCCCAGCCGCAGTTGGGTGGAATGAACTTAAGCGAAATAGCTTCATCGAGTTGTTGTTGCGTTCGCTCGCAGGGCTTAAACACTGCAAAGGAGCCGCACATCTCGTAGCACGCCATGAGTAACTGGTTGCGTGAGACCTGCGTGGCAAGGCTGAGCAGCGTGAACTCCGGTGAAGTGACATCAAACCCATGCTCAGTCTGCCTAAACGACCCAGGAGGCGGCTCTCGGGTTAGCAGACGGCTATGAAATAGCTTTCCGTTCGCGCGCTGTTTCCTTTCGCTCACGAATCTCCAAACTGGTGTGCCGAGCAAGTCTTTAAATACCGGTTGTTTTGAGTAATGCACCAAGCGATGGTCATGGTCGGGCGGCAGGATTGCCGGATAGAGTCCCAGTATTTGGGGCGGGATGCGATAGTACTGAAAAGCCGTGGGTCCGCAGGCAAGAAATGACATAGCGATCCGATCGTTTGAGCGTTGTTTGGGCTAGAAAAGCTATCCGTTCCGGAAGTGCGGTGAAAAAGACAAATAGGTCAGGCACAAGCGGTATTTAAGCCAACTTTATCAGGGGTTTTGTTGAAATAAAAGGACTTGTGCTCGGGGGTAAGCAATTTTTCCCCGCACTTCCGAAAACGCGGTTGATCTGGCTCTTGCTAAAACGATTTAGCAGCGTCGGTTAAGGTGTGGGTTTGCCACCGGGCGAACACTTTTAGCGCTTGGGACTTTATTTTTGGCTCTGTTAGACCAGGATTGACATACATGTGTCCCCACGGTGCCATATCGTTGACCCCATAGACCGCGATGATGGGGGCAGCATGAACGCCGAAGACCTGGTCCTCAACTTCAAGAAGGGCATGGCGAACCTCAGCAAGA
>RQCP01000065.1 GCA_008668235.1 Collinsella aerofaciens
ACTACGAGGGCTACCCCAAAAGCGTGTGCACATCGATCAATGATGTGGTCTGCCACGGTATCCCCTGCGATACGGACATGCTGCACGAGGGCGACATCATC
This sequence comes from Collinsella aerofaciens, assembly GCA_008668235.1. GTDB lineage: Bacteria > Actinomycetota > Coriobacteriia > Coriobacteriales > Coriobacteriaceae > Collinsella > Collinsella aerofaciens_K. The sequence continues at coordinate 102 of RQCP01000065.1, forward strand.
AACGTGGACTGCTCCACGATCTTGGACGGCTACTTTAGCGACTCGAGCCGCATGTTCTGTATCGGCGAGGTCTCGGCCGAGCGCCAGCGCCTGGTCGACGTCACCCGCGCCAGCGTGGAGGCGGGCCTGGCAGCCGTCAAGCCATGGCTGCCGGTGTCCGTGATGGCCGAGGCCGTGCAAAAGACGGTCGAGGACGCCGGCTTTAGCGTGGTGCGCGAGTACGGCGGACACGGTATTGGCAAGGAGTTCCATGAGGACCCGTTTGTGGGCTTTACCACCGAGGCGCCCGATGTGGACACCATCATGGCTCCGGGCATGGTCTTTACCATCGAGCCCATGGTCAACGCCGGAGCGCCCGACATCAAGATCAGCAAGGGCGACGGTTGGTGCGTGCGCACCAAGGACGGCAGCGACTCGGCCCAGTGCGAGGTACAGCTCGTGGTGACCGAGGACGGTTACGAACTGCTCAGCTGGTAGCCGTGGATGCGCCGGATGCTGACGGGCACGCTCGTCTTGCATCCGGCGTTTTTATTTGAACGTTTTGCCTGATAAAACCTGCCAAAATAAACCTGCCCCTTTTTGGCAGGTTGGGCGGAGAGGACTGCTTGTGAACATCCTGGTTTTGTTGCCTGTCAACGACCGCCATCGCGCAATTCTTGAGTCGAGTGCTCCGGGCGAGGACTTTATCTACACGAGCTCCGACGCCGCCACACGTGAACAGGTCGCCGATGCCGACGTGATCTTGGGCAACATTGACCCTGCCCTGCTTACCGCGTGCAAGCACCTCCAGCTGTTGCAATTGCAGACCGCCGGCTATGACGACTACCTTGCCGCCGGCACCGTACCAGCCGACGCCAAACTGTCTTGCTCGGTGGGCGCCTACGGTCAGGCCGTAAGCGAGCACATGTTTGCCATGGTTCTTTCTATGATGAAGCGCCTGCCCGGCTATCACGATTTGCAGCGCGAGCATCGCTGGGAGGATTTGGGGCCGGTCACCTCGCTCAAAAACGCCAATGTGCTGGTGCTGGGCGCAGGCGATATCGGTGGCCACTTCGCCACACTCTGCCGCAGCATGGGCGCGCACGTCCGCGGCATCAAGCGCCATCCGCTCGTCTACCCCATTGTGTTTGAGGACATGGACGGCATGGACGCCCTGTCTGAGCGCTTGGCGGAGGCAGACGTCGTCGCATCCTTTATGCCGAGCACACCCGAGACCCGCGGCCTGGCAAACGCCGAGTTCTTCGCCGCGATGAAACCGGGCGCCTTCTTTGCCAACGGCGGCCGCGGCGACCTTGTGGTTGCCGACGATCTGGTTGCCGCCCTGGAGTCGGGACATCTCGCCGGCGCCGCGGTCGACGTCACCGACCCCGAGCCGCTGCCTGAGACAAGCCCCCTGTGGGATGCGCCCAACATGCTCATCACACCTCACGTCTCCGGCTGGTTCCACCTAGCCGCCACGCTCAACAACGTTGTCGACATCGCAGCGGAGAACCTGCGTCACCTGCAGGCCGGCGAGACCCTGCGTTGCTGGATCGAACACTAAGAATTACGCCGTTTTACAAACGGCGTAATGAGCCGACGCTGCGAGCCCGCCGTTTGGCCAATCTGCCGTTCAATTTCAAAGGCGCGACCAGAAGGTCAGCGCCTTTTCATTTCACGGCACCTTGGCTCAAACGGCGGGCTCTCGCTGACTTTTATTCGACCTGCGGCGTTTTAGGGCCCTATCGGCTTGCAATGCCACTGGCATTTGCCCAGATAAAACCTGTCAAAATAAACCTGTCCCTTTTTGGCAGATTTTAGAGTTCCACACTTTCGGCGCCGTTGATGGTTAGGTTGCGCTCGTAGAAGGCGGTGAGGACGCGGATGGCGTACATCACGTCGCGCACGCCGCCGGTCTCGTAGCTCGAGTGCATGGCCAGCTGCGGCAGGCCCACGTCTACGGCGTGCATGCTCGCCTGCATGTTCGACAGGTTGCCCAGGGTGGAGCCGCCGGCCATATCACTCTTGTTGGCGAAGGCCTGCGTGGGCACGTCGGCGTCATCGCAAATAGCCTGGAACACCGCGCGGCTAAAGGCATCGGTGCAGTAGTGCTGGTTGGCGGCTTCCTTGATAACGATGCCGCCGTTGAGCACGACCTGGTTGCGGGCATCGCACTTCTCGGCATGGTTGGGGTGCACGGCATGCGCGTTGTCGCAGCTCACAAGCATCGAGGCGGCAAGGGCGCGATGGTACGACTCGTCGTCAAAGCCCAGTGATCCGTTAATGCGGCGCAGCGCGTCGGCCAAGAACGTCGACATGGCTCCCTGCTTGGTCTCGGAGCCAACCTCCTCGTTATCAAAGCAGCAAAAGACAGAGACATCGTGCGCATTCTCGGCACCCAAAAATGCCTGCAGCGAGGTGTAGGCGCAGGCCAGGTCGTCGAGCTTGGGCGTCGAGATAAACTCGTCGGCCCAGCCCCAAATGCGCGCATCCTGACGATTGACCAGGAACAGGTCGCGACCCAGGATCTGCTCGGGCTCAACGTCCAGTTCGTCGGCGATCAGAGCATCAAAGTCGCCCTGCTTAAGGTCACCGGCGCTGATGAGCGGGCACAGGTCAACGGCTCGGTTGGGAGCAAAGCTCTCGTTAACGCCACGGTTCATATGGATGGCAAGGCTCGGAATAATGGCAACCTCGCGCTCGGTGGCAAGCAGGCGGCTCTCAATACGGTCGCCCTCGCGCACCAGCACGCGGCCCGCGAGCGCCAGCGGACGATCGAACCAGGTGTAGTCGATCATGCCGCCGTAGGCCTCGGTGTTCAGACGCAGCGTCTCGCCTGCGCCGTCGAGCTCGGGGACGGCCTTAACCTTAAACGTAGGCGAGTCGCTGTGCGACGCCGTCAGCTGAAAATGGTAGTCGCCGGCAACGCCGTCCTCGCCCCACGTCGCGGCCAGGTCCTCGCCCACCTTAAAGGCAACAACGCTCGAGGTGTTGCGCTGCGTGTAATAACGCCCGCCCGGCTCGATGTCCCACGCCGCATTCTCGGGCAGGTAGGTAAAGCCCGCCTCGTCGAGCTCGGCCATAATGGTCGCCGCCGTATGGAACATGCTGGGGCATGCCTCGATAAAGTCGATAAGGTCGTTGGCGGCCTCGATATCATCGGCCGTCACATGCGCGCGCTCGGGCGTTTCCTGATCCGTCATGCTCTCCCCTTTCGCTGGGTTGATGGTCCCCTCCAGCATACCCCGCCACGCCAGCGCCGCACTCTTCATTCCGTGCTTAATTCCGCGCCACTCACCAAGTTGAGCCATCATGCCCGTGCACCTTTTGCGACAATTACGCTAACAGGACGAGAGGAGCCGTCATGAAGCCACGTAACATTGCCATCGCCTGCGGTGTCGCGGGAGTCGCCGTCGGCCTTGCCGCTGCCACCGGTATCGTTTATCACAAGCAAATCAAGTCCGCCGCGTCGCTCAAACGCTTGACCGGCTACGCGGATGGCTATGACCTGTACGCAATCGACATCGCCTACGACTACGATCTTGATCGCATCATCGCCGCTGGCGTGCGCGACGACCAGGCCTACATCGATGCCGTGGTGGCGCAGGTGCTGCCCGGTGTGCCGGTACATGTCCAGGCGCCCCAGTTTGCCTGCAGCGCTTTTGTCGCCGTAGATGCCGAAAGCCGCGTGCGCACCGGTCGCAATTACGACTTTAAAGACGACACCTCGGCGCTGCTGGTGCGCAATCACCCACGCGGCGGCTATGCCTCCATCGGCTTTGCCGCCCTTAACAACCTGGGCGATAACACTCCGCTTGACTCCGTCGCCGGACGGGCCGCCGCACTCATGGGCCCGTTTGGCCAGCTCGACGGTGTTAACGAATGCGGCGTGTCCATTGCCGTACTCACCCTGGATTCCAAGCCCTGTGACCAGGACACGCAACGGCCCGTCATCAACACTTCGCTCGCCATCCGTCTGGTGCTCGACCGTGCCGCCACCACGCAAGAAGCTGTCGACCTGCTTTCCGCCTACGACATGCACGCCATGGCAGGACGCGATTACCACTTCTTTATCAACGACGCCGCCGGTGACGCGCGGGTGGTGGAGTGGGATCCGCGCGACCCCGACCGTGCATGCAAAGTGACTCCTGTACGCCAGGTTACGAACTTCTATGCCTGCTATGGCGACGAAGTGCTGCCCAACCAAAAGAATGGCGAGCTGGGCCATGGTAAAGAGCGCGCCGTCGCAATCGCCGATGTCCTTGACGCCCATGTCGGTGCCCAGGACGAGGCAGTCGCTTGGAAGGCCCTACGCGCCGCAGCGCAAGAGCCCAATCCGGAAGACATCACCAGCAATACGCAGTGGTCGGTCGTCTTTGACAACACCGAGCCCGCTGCCGCCATCACGCTGCGCCGCCGCTGGGGCGACGTCGATGCCTTCGCGCTGTAAGGCGCTGGCACCGTCGTCCTTACGCTCGCCTGACGTTGCTTACATTTCTATACATTTGAGCTA
>RQCP01000036.1 GCA_008668235.1 Collinsella aerofaciens
CCCCATCATCGCGGTCTATGGGGTCAACGATATGGCACCGTGGGGACACATGTATGTCAATCCTGGTCTAACAGAGCCTTAAAAAATCATCGGGTGGCTCGGGCGTTCGAAAAGTAGTCAAAACAGCCCCGTCCCAAAAAGACTGGTTATTGGGCGTTGACAGTTGGCGAGCCGTAGGTAAAATATCGACTTGTCCTGGGGACGTAGCTCAGTTGGGAGAGCGCTGCCGTCGCATGGCAGAGGCCGAGGGTTCGACTCCCTTCGTCTCCACCCATGGATTTGATAAGCCGCTGACATTGTGTCGGCGGCTTTTTTTAAAAGAAAGGGCTATATCATGGCCGAGCTTGAGTCCCAACCATTGTCCGACGAGGAGCGCGCCGAGTTGGAAGAGCTCCGCGCTGAGAAGGCCCGCCGCGAGGCTCGGGAAGAGGCCCGTCGCGAGCGTGAGGAGCTGGCTGCCCTGCGTGCCGAGCGTGCGAAGGCCGAGGAGGCCGCCGCGAACGCCGCATCCGCATCGGCGCCCGCGCCCGCACCCAAGCCCGCTGCTGCGAAGCCTGCACCTGCCGCGCCCAAACCTCAGCCTAAAAAGGCCGCCCGTCCCAAGTCCGTCGAGCCCAAGCCGAGCCGTGACGAGATGACCTTTGCCCAGCGCATGGTTACCTCCAAGGAGCCTATGGGCGAGAACGAGATCCCTGGCATGGCGCCGGCTCAAAAAATCATCATTGTCCTTGCCCTCATCGCGTTTGTCATCTTTATGGGCTACACGATCCTGACCAGCATGGGCCTGCTCTAACCGACTCGCATCGGGCGTCATGTCCGCATGCTCTGCTCTCGTCCAACCCTCAAATTCTGCACCACACATCCGAAAGGTCGCCCCATGGCTTTGACCGACATCTCGCATCCCACCGACATTGCAATGCTCACCGATCTGTACGAGCTCACTATGGCCCAGGGCCTGTGGGAGAGCGGCAAGGCCAATGAGCAGGGTTGTTTTACCGCGTTTTACCGCGACCATCCCTTTGGCAGCGCCTATGCCGTCATGTGTGGCACCGCCGAGCTGCCCGAGCTCGTCGAGAACCTGCGCTTTACGCCCGAGGATATCGACTACCTCGCCTCGCTTGAGGCCCCTGCCGGCGGCGCGATGTTCAAGTCCGTATTCCTCGACTACCTGCGCGATTTTCGTGCGCATGTAAATATCGACGCCGTCCCCGAGGGCGAGCTCGTCTTTCCGCGCGAGCCCATGGTGCGCGTCACCGGTCCTGCGCTCGAGTGCCAGCTGCTTGAGACGGCGCTGCTCAACATCGTCGGGTTCCAGACGCTTGTCGCCACCAAGACGGCGCGCGTGGTGCTCGCCGCCGACGGTCGCCCCGTGGCGGAGTTTGGCCTGCGCCGCGCCCAGGGTCCCGATGGCGGCCTGGCCGTTGCGCGCGCGAGCTACGTTGCCGGCTGCTCCTCTACGTCCAATGTGCTCGCCGGCCGCCGCTATGGTATTCCCGTCTTTGGCACGCATGCGCACAGCTGGGTGATGAGCTTCGATTCCGAGCTCGAGGCCTTCCGCGCCTTTGCCAAGTCGAGCCCCAAGAACTGTACGCTGCTCATCGACACCTATGACGTGCGCGAGGGCTGCGAGCATGCCATTACGGTTGCCAAGGAGATGGAGGCGGTGGACGAGCGCCTGTCGGCTATTCGCATCGACTCGGGCGACCTCGCCAAGCTGTCCAAGTATGTCCGCGGCCGTTTTGATGCTGAGGGCCTGCCCTATGTGGGGATTTCGGTCTCCAACGACCTGGACGAGTACACGATCCAGTCGCTGCTCGACCAGGGTGCGCCCATCGATAGCTTTGGCGTGGGCACCAAGCTCGCGACCTGCTACGATCAGCCGGCGCTGGGCGGCGTGTACAAGCTTTCGGCCCGCCGCGCGAGCGAGACGGACCCGTGGACGCCGGTGGTGAAGCTTTCCGAGCAGCCCTACAAGCGCACGATTCCCGGCGTGCAGCGCGTGCGCCGTTATTACGATGGCTTTGGCGGCCCGGTCTGCGACATGATCTATGACGAGGACCATCTGGCAGGTGAGGGCGCCGCGCGCGGCAATACCCTCGTGGCCGTAAACGATGCGGCGCTGGTGACCGACGTGTCCGAGCTTGAGTATCGTGAGCTGCTGGTGCCGATCGTGCGCGACGGCAGTGCGGTTGCTCCGCGTGAGAGCATCAAGGACGCGCGCGAGCGCTGTGCTTGGGCACTCGATCATCTGGACGCAGCTTTCAAGCGCTTCCTGTACCCGCAGACCTATGTTGTGGGCATGGAGCAGGGCCTGGCTCAGGTGCGCGACGAGCTCGTGCGCAAGAACATGGCCGCGGCTTCGGCTTTCCCCTGGGCTCACTAATTCCTTGGGCGGTAGGGGCGAGTCACGCTCCCTTGGCCGCCAGCTCGGCCGTTCGCTGAACAGTTGATTGGTTTGACGTATGACGACTTCTTATAAAACGATGGTGGTAAAGATCGGTTCGTCCACGGTGGTGGGCGCCGATGGCAAGGTCAACCGCGCCTTTATCGGCGGACTTGCCGATCAAGCCGCAGCGCTGCGCAAGCTCGGCTGGCGTCTGGTCGTGGTGAGCTCGGGCGCTATCGCCTGCGGCTATCCCGTGTTGGGCTTCGAACGCAAGCCGGTCGGCGACCTGCCGAGCCTGCAGGCCTGCGCCTCGGCCGGTCAGTGCATCATCTCGTCGGCCTACGACGAGGAGTTTCATGCGCGCGACCTGCTCACCTCGCTCGTACTGCTCACGCGCCATGATACGGCCCGCCGCACGTCCTACCTGCATGCACGCGACGCCCTGCTGCGCCTCGTGGAGCTTGGCGTGGTGCCGGTCGTCAACGAGAACGATACCGTTACCGTCGATGAGATTAAGTTTGGCGACAACGACACACTGGCGGCGCTTGTGAGCTGCCTGGTTTCTGCCGATCTGTGCGTGACGCTCTCGGACATCGATGGCCTCTATACTGCCAATCCGCATGAGGACCCCACGGCCGAGTTTGTTCCTGTCGTGCATAAGATCGATGCCAAGATTATTGCCTCGGCGGGCGATTCTTCCACATCGGTGGGCACGGGCGGCATGATTACCAAGATTCGCGCGAGCCGCATCCTGATGACGGCGGGCATTCAGAGCGTGATTTGCTCGGGCGAGGAGCCCGATGCCCTCGTGCGTCTCGCCCGCGGCGAGAGCGTGGGAACCCTGTTCGATCCGCCGGCGGAGCGCCTGGACATCGCACCCCGCAAGCTGTGGATCGCACTGGGCGACAAGGCGCATGGCTCGGTGACGGTTGACGACGGTGCCGCGAAGGCGCTGGTCAGCCGTGGCTCTTCCTTGCTTGCGGTGGGTATTCGCGAGGTCGATGGCCAGTTTGCCGAGGGCGATGTGCTCGATGTGTGCGATCCGAGCGGTATGGTCGTCGCCCGCGGTATCGCCGAGGCCGATTCGGACGTGCTGGAACTTGCCGCCGGCCGCCGCCAGGACCAGATCGCCAGCAACCGCCTGCTGGCAAACCTGGCCGAGAAGCCGGCGATACACCGAGATAACCTAATCGTCTTCGCCTAACCAATTGATGCTGCAAACGCCCCTAAGCGGCAATCTGACGTTCAATCGTCGGGCATGACCAAAAGGTCAATGCCCTCCTCTTTCACGTCACCTTGCTCGCTTAGGGGCGTTTTCGCTTTCCGTCCTCTACCTGCGATGACGTTATAAACCTGGCACTTGGGGACGTTCCTTTTAATATGAGCAGGACATTGTCAAGAGGCAAAATCGGGCCTGGCCCCAACGATATGGGGTCAGGCCCTCTCCCTATATCAACCCTTCCGCGGCGACCTCGGCGTGTCTTCCCGACGCTCGTCTTTGCAG
>RQCP01000046.1 GCA_008668235.1 Collinsella aerofaciens
CCTGCATACTGGATTTTGGGATAAAGGCAGTCACCATGGGCACCATTCTGTAAAAAAACGAGAGGCTCTAGAGGCGTTGGGGCTCAGAATCGGGGCTTTCAGCGCAGTTTTGCACCCCCGCCCCCGCGCCCGCGGACCCCGGGACGCAGAAAACTCCGTAATTTGCACGGCGCCCCCGGGGGTACCTGTGGGCAAAAAGCAACCGCCCTGCCGAAAAATGCATTTTTCGGTGCGGTTTATGCAGCACAGCGGCTGTGGATGCGTATGTCGCTCAGCGTTCTTGCCAGCCGATGCAACGTCGTGCGTAGCCCTTAATGTCTTCGGTGAAACCGTCAAGGTCGTCGAGCGTGATCACGTTATCGGAAAGCAAGTTGGCTATCTCATAACGCATGGTGCTACGGCGAATACCGTTTACGAGCACTCCTGAGGACAGCTTGTCCCTATTGACGCGCTCTTCTAGCGCCCAAAATCTACTGGACGCTTCGCTGTCACCGTTCAGTATCTCGATGTACTGGCCAATGAGCATTTCCATATAGCTTTCTTGCCATTTTGGGAGCAGCCCCTTGAACAGCTTCCAGTCGCTTTCAGTTACCTCGCCCATATTGCCTCCGTTCGCCAAACAAACTTAGCCATTCGATTTTTATTCTATTTGGAATTTTCGCTCGCAGCCGTGGATGAGGGGACCATCGGTCTTCAAGTTCGAGCTTGAATGAGCCGTTTGCTACAAAATGCGCCTAATTACTACGATGATTTGAATGCCTTCGACCATGCCGAAAAGGGTGGACATTAAACCGCAGGTAGAAAGCTTGCCGATTTTTGAAAAAGATGGGTGTGGTCGGCCTCATCGAGTTCATCGTAGTAAATCGGCCTTTTTCTTGGCATGCAGTGAGTTAAATACCAGTTCCCGTGCTGGAATTGCCCGCCCCATTCGTGAGTTGCGGTGAAATAGGGACTGTTAGACGCTCCAAGGTCCTCAACAGTCCGTATTTCACCGCAACTTGGAAGGGGCGAGCGGCGTTGGCCAAGCATTGCTGACGGGTTGGAGCGGCTTAGGCTTGTTTGCGGCGTTTCCATTGCTTTCGGCACCAGCGCATGAGTGCTTTTACAACTGGGATGGTGATGAGGATGACCCATGCGGGATGGGACTGCGCCAAGCAAAGCCACATATAGAGGAACCAGGCAATGGCGGCTGTTGGATAGACGCTACCGATTAGCTTAGATAGATGACGTCGGTCGATGAAGTCGCCCATCGCATAGTAGACGGGAATCAGAAAGACCAGAAAGAGCCCCATGCCCTACGTGCCGCAGATGATGCCGAGCGCGAGATAGGCGAGGACGACAAGTGCAGGAAAGGGAAACTTGTTCCATGCGCGACCGAGCTTAATATGGAAATGCTTGCCATGATGGTCGAGCTTGTCGTGTGCCTCTTTCCAGCTCGAAAAGGTCTCGCCGTCGACGGTGACGGTGCCGTCGGCATTAGTATGTACGCTGTGCCCATCGTCCTCTAGCGTATCGATATGCAATCCGCCCGGCCCGACATGGACCTCTTCACCCTTGCGCTCGTTAGCCACATGGATACCATTCCAGCCAACATGGACCTCTTTGCCTTTGTTGGGATCAATAACATGGATACCGCGTGCGAGAGAAATGTCGACAAGTGGCTTGCCGTCAGAATCCACGTGCTCGGTAGAAGACTCGGCGCCTTCAGACTCGCCTGAATTATTGGCGTCAACGTCATCGTCGGCCGAGGTGTCGACATCGCTAGCCGCTTCCCCATATAGCAACTCATCCAGTGACACGCCATACAGCGCGGCGAGCGCAATAAGGTTATCGGTATCGGGTGAGGATTCGCTGCGTTCCCATTTGCTGACAGCCTGGCGGCTTACGCCAAGCTGAGCAGCAAGCGCCTCTTGGGAAAGACCGGCAGCTTTGCGGCGATCGACGAGGCGCTGTGCCATCGCAAGATCCATGACAGTTCCTTTCATGTGGCGACCGTAATCGAATGAGCCGAGTATGCCGAGAACAACCGGTAGCGACCACCATTTCTAGTTAGAATCTGCCCCAACCCTACCGCAACTACGAGTAGCAACCCCTAATGGCCTGCCATTTCATGACAAATGTCAGTACGCATAACAGCCAAGAACCCTCTCAATATGTTGCGGTGGAATAGTTCCTGTTTGGCATAGCAGAGCCATAAAACAGGAACTATTCCACCGCAACTTACTATCAGGCCACGCACCCGCAGAGTAGCTACGGGTGCCTGGGGTAGGATGCGGCGTGCATTTTTGGGAGTAATCAGCAGCCGAGGGTGCCTGCATACTGGATTTTGGGCGAAAGGCAGGCACCATGGGCCGCATCCTGTAAAAAAACGAGCGGCTCTAGAGGCGTTGGGACTCAGAATCGGGGCTTTCAGCGCAATTTTGCACCCCCGCCCCCGCGCCCGCGGACCCCGGGACGCTGAATACTCCGAAATTTGCACGGCGCCCCCGGGGGTACCTGTGGGCAAAAAGCAACCGTCCCGTCAAAGTATGCATTTGGCGGGGCGGTTTATGCAAAAATGCTGCTGCGGGCGCGTCGGCAGCTCGCTAGAACTTGAATCTCAGGACAGGTTACTCGGCGCTCTTGAGGGCGCCGACCATGTCGATCCTATTGAGGGTGCGATTGGTAGTGAGGTTGACGATAAACGTAAAGCCAAAGGAAAGCAGCACGGCGAGCACGTAGCTTAGCGGCTCGACCTCAACGTCAAAGTACAGCGACGGCATCTGCAGGATGTACGTGAAGCTCTCGGCCAGCAAGCCACCCAGCGGCACGCCCAGCGCAGCGCCGATCGCCGTGAGGATCAACGTCTCCTTGTTGACGTAATGGTGCACCTCGCCACGGCGGAAGCCCAGCACCTTGATGGTCGCCAGCTCGCGTTCGCGCTCGGAGATATTCGTGTTGGACAGCGTAAACACCACCACAAACGATAGGCACGCCGCCATAAAGGTCACGAGCACCACGACGGAATTGATAATCGTAAAGTTCGCCTCGTAGTTCTCCCAATGCTCGGCCGTACTCGAAATCGTAAGCCAACCGTCGCTCTTAAGATTCTTGCTAAACGCAATCTGGTCGGCCGACGAGCCCTTAAGCAGCACAAAGACGCCGTTGAGGCGTGCGCTTCGACCGAACGCGCGCTCATAGGTGCCCTGCGTCATGTAAAGCGTGTTGCCCAGATAGTTAAGCGAAATGTCGCTGACTTTGACCTTGGCGACATTGAGCGACGAATCCTGGACGTGTGCCGTATCGCCCGGCTGAATCCCCAGCACCAGCTGTGAACTCTTACTCAGATACACGTCTCCGTCACGCAAAGACAGCGGCTCTTTGGACTCGTCCTCGAGGCACACGTAGTCGTCCAGATCGTTCATGCGGTCATCGGGCACCACGATCAGCTGCACGGTCTCGCTCTTGCCGCCAAACGTAAAGGTAACGTTGTCAGTCATGATCGGCAGCGTCGAAGTTACGGTCACGTTGGAATCATTGGCCGCGCTGCGCTCATCCAACGCCGCGCACGTCTGCGTAAAGTCATCGGGGTTGGCGACCGCCAGCAAGTCATAGCGCGTGATATGCCCGTACTGCTTGGGCGAAAGCGCAACCGACGTGTCGCGAATACCCATACCGCAGATCACAAGCGCGGTGCAACCCGCGATGCCAAAGATGGTCATAAAGGCGCGCTTTTTATAGCGGAAAAGGTTGCGTGCAGCGACCTTGTTCAAAAAGCCCATGCGGCGCCAGATAAAGCCGATGCGCTCGAGCAGAATGCGCGAGCCAGCGCGCGGGGCCTTGGGACGCATAAGCGAGGCCGGGGTCTCGGCCATCTCGTGGCGACAGGCGATAATCGTGGCGCCCACCACGCCCACGGCAAACAGCGCCACCGAAACGATCGAGGACACGATGTCGTACGAAAGCAGCATCTGGGGCAGTGAGTACATGTCGTCGAACACCGTAAACAGGAACAGCGGCAGGCCCACAAATCCGATGATGTTGCCGAGCACGCCGCCGATCAGACAGGCCCACAGCGCATAGTCCACGTATTTGGACAGGATGCGTCCGCGCGAATAACCGAGCGCCTTATACAGGCCGATGAGTGTGCGTTCCTCCTCGACCATACGCGTGGCGGTGGTAAGGCTGATGAGCACGGCGACGATAAAGAAGATGAACGGGAACACCGTGGCGATGGCCTCAATTGACGAGCTATCGCTCTCCACGCTCGAGTAGCTTGCGATATTGCCGCGGTCCTGGATGTACCAGGTGCATTCTCCCAGATCGGAAAGCTCGGCGCGGGCATCGGCAAACTGCTGGTCGGCGGCGGCACGGCGCTGATCCAGGTCGGCCTGCGCTTGCGCACGCTCGTCGCTGCCCTCGGCCATGCGGTTGATGTTGTCCTGCTCGATCCCAAAGACCATATTCGCCTGACGCTCAGCCGCGTCCAAGTTCGCCGGCGTATCGGCCGTCAGCTCCTGGGCACGCGCTTTCTCGCGCTCCTCGCGGATCTTCTCTATATTGCCCTTGACCTCATTGATCTTTGCCGCGTAGGCATCCGAATAGGAGTTGAGATCCTTGGCTCCCTCGACGATCACGTGGACCGCGGAGTAGGAAGAAGATGTCGCGGCGTCCTCGCTCACATAGAACTTATAGTCCGCCGCCGAAGCAGCGCGAAAGGCGTTGACTGTCGAGTCGGAGCTCACGTCGGTGGGATCGAGAACCTCGGCCGTGATGGTGTAATCGCTATCGGCAAACTGGTCCTTGGCGCTTTGGTTCGACGAGCTCGCATCGTTGGCGGCGAAACTCACCGTATCGCCGAGCTTTTTGCCCGAAGCCTTCAGGAACTTCGAAGTCACCGCGACCTCATCGGCGCTCTCAGGCAAATCGCCGTTCACGAGCACCGGCTGATCGATGTTCTCCTTGGAGAGACTTTGCACGACCACGCGCTCGCGCGTTGTGCCCACGGCGGTGTAGGCGGTCTCGGTGTAGATGCCCTCGGCCGTTTCGACGCCGTCGACCTCTTGGATAGCCGCAAGATCGTCGCGTGTAAGGCCATAGGTCGACTGCACGTTAATGTCATAGACATTCTGCTGGTCAAAATACGCGTCGACCGAATCGCACAGATCCTCGCAGCCCGCCTTAAGGCCGCACATCACACTCACGCCGAGCGCGGTGATCACGACGATGGACAAGAAGCGTTTGAGGCTGCCGCGAATCGTGCGGTAGACACCGCGGCGAAACACCGTCGGGACCATATCGTTTGAGCTTTGAGCAGTGCGGTAGGTCGCGAACTCCCAGTCGCGGTCTGCGTGCTCCGTATCGTGGTTTTGGCTGTTTTGGCGATCTTGGTCCATGGGCGCTACCACTCGATCGTCTCGATAGGCACGGGATTTTGCTGGACCGTCTCGCTCTCCACGCGGCCGCTCTTAAAGCGGATCAGGCGATCGGCCATGGGCGCCAGCGCGGAGTTATGGGTGATGATGATGACCGTGATGCCCTGCTTGCGACAGGTGTCCTGTAGCAGCTGCAAGATCTGCTTGCCGGTTTTGTAGTCGAGTGCGCCCGTGGGCTCGTCGCACAGGAGCAGCTTGGGGTTCTTGGCCAGCGCGCGGGCGATGGACACACGCTGCTGCTCGCCGCCCGAAAGCTGCGCCGGAAAGTTAGCAAGACGGTCGCCCAGGCCAACCTGACGAAGCGTTTGCTCGGCATCGAGCGAATCGGGGCAAATCTGCGCCGCAAGCTCGACATTTTCGAGCGCCGTCAGGTTGGGGACCAGATTGTAGAACTGGAAGACAAAGCCGACGTCGGCACGGCGGTATTCCACGAGCTGCGCCTCGTTGGCAGAGCTCACGTCGCGCCCGTCCACCGTCACAGTGCCGGAGGTTACCGTATCCATGCCACCCAGGATGTTGAGCGCCGTAGTCTTGCCGGCACCCGAGGCGCCCAGGATAATGGCGAGCTCGCCGCGCTCAACGGTAAAGCTCGCGCCGTCGAGCGCGTGAATGCGGGCATCGCCCTCGCCGTACGCCTTGATGACGTCTTTGAATTCGATATAAGCCATCGATTAATTCCCATCTGGTCGGATAACTCCTTAGTATTACCCATTTCGCACCGACCAAAAAGGGACAGGTTCATTTTGGCAGGTTTTATATGGGGAAATGGCAGCCATAGATGAGGCGCCGGGAAGGCAGAGAAATCATCGACGGGGTCAGGCCGACCGCCAAACACAACGCATGCATCTCAATCTGTCAGCCAAATCATTCGAACAGCTGTTCGTTTCTATGATATGATTCCGCTATCTAAGCAGGCCAATACGCAGAAAGGCGGCCAACATGGCGTTCGACTTTAAGAAGGAATGCAAGGAGCTCTACAAACCTGCAAGCAAGCCGAGTATCGTAACTGTCCCGCCTATGAGCTACGTTGCCGTTCGCGGCAAGGGCGACCCAAATACCGAAGGTGGCGAGTATCAAAACGCCCTGCCGCTGCTTTACGGAATCGCCTATACCGTCAAGATGTCGAAGAAAGGCTCAAGGAGTATCGAGGGCTATTTCGACTTTGTGGTACCGCCGCTCGAGGGTTTCTGGTGGCAAGACTCCCCGAGTGGCGACATCGATTATGTACGCAAGGACGATTTCAACTTTATCTCGTGCATCCGCCTGCCCGATTTCGTCAGCCGAGATGATTTTGACTGGGCAGTCGCGGAAGCCACGACCAAAAAGAAACTGGACTTTTCCGCCGTCGAGCTGCTTAAAGTTGACGAGGGTCTCTGCGTTCAATGCATGCACACCGGGCCCAACGACAACGAACCGGCGACCGTAGACGCTATGCATGAATACACGACCGAGCAGGGCTATGTCCCCGACTTCTCAGATACCCGTTTACATCACGAAATCTATCTTTCCGATCCACGCAAGTGTGCGCCGGAGAAACTTAAGACTGTGGTTCGTCATCCTATCAAGCGCGCTGAATAGCGTGGAGCGTCATTTCACGCGCTAGGTTTTAAGCCAGCCAACCAGCCGCCTCCTAGGCTGTCAAGCAATTATCTTGACGCGGCCCGCCGCATCTTATAAGTTTGTTTTGCTAAAGCTGGAAAGCCTCTCAACGATGCGCAACTCCAGCCCTTTTTCTATCAAGAGGCTTAAATGAAATACCAGAAGTCGCGGATATCCATCAACGAACAAATAGCACTATTGACAGAAAACAAGGGTCTTAAGTGCTCTGATCAAAGCGAACTCGAGCGAGCTTTGGTCGAAGCCAACCACTACAGACTGTCGGCCTACTGGTTTCCCTACAAAACCAAATGCAAGTCCGGGATTACCATCTTTCGCGAAGGCACAACATTCGAAACCATCATCTACACGTATGAATTTGACCGAGCCCTCCGGCAGTTAATGTTTGATGCGGTCGGCAGTGCGGTCGGCAGAATTGAGATCTACCTCAGAAGCAGAATTGCCTATCTTGCCTCTGAGGAACGCGGGCCTTTCCGTTACCCAGATGTCGCCATAACGAGGCTCAACTCGGCATGCCCGTCGAGCTCTGCGCCGCACTGGGCTACGCAGCCGTCTTTGGCAGCGCCACCAATACGATGCTCGCACCCATCCTTATTGGCTGCGAAGTCTTCGGCTTTGGTAACTTGCCGATGTTCTTTATTGTCTGCGTCGTGGCTTACCTGTTCAACATGGATAAATCGATCTACGCCCTGCAGGAGCGGGCGTAGATCGATGTCCAGGCAGGCGGTCTCAACCGGAAACGGCGTCCCACTCTGAGGCTGTATTCCGGGACACGCTTTCCGCTTGGGACGCCATTCGGAAAGCGCATCCCGTTCTTTCACGGCGTCTTGGTTATGCAAAGTGCTCGAGCGTTACTCCTCGTACGCGCCCTCAAGCCGCAGCAGCCACTCCTTGCGGTCGAGGCCGCCGGCATATCCGTTGAGCGAACCATCGGCGGCAACCACGCGATGGCACGGCACAATAATCGAAATGGGATTACGCGCGACCGCGGCCCCCACGGCACGGGGAGACGCAACGGGTGCTTCGTTTCCCGGTACACGATGTCGAGCCGCAACACGCTGGGCGATCTCACCATACGTAGCGACCTCGCCACGCGGGATAGAAAGCAGCTCAAACCAAACCTCGCGCTGAAACGCCGTACCAATCATATGCAACGGCGGCGTAAACCGAGGCTCCTGCCCCGCAAAATAAGCATTCAGCCAAGCCCAAGAACGCTCAAGTACCGACGAGGCAGCACCGTTTGTCGGATTCACCGAAGACATGCCGCCAGCACCAGAAACCGCATCGGCGCCTACGACATACTCCGCATCCTCTTTGAGCAGCGTAGAGCCAAAGTGCTCCTGACCCTCAAACCAAAGCCCCGTCAAACCGCGGCCATCAGCGGCAAGCAAGATTTCGCCCAAAGGCGAAGCAAACGTCGTCGTGACCACCAGCGGCTCCTTTCAAAACTCCGCAACATAATACCGCGAATTGTGCAGACAACCCCGCAGATACGTCTGGGCGGGCTCGCAATTGCTTAAGCGAGGCTGTTTTCCCCAATCAAGCGAAGAAGACGCGGGGCATCGACGCCAGAGCGGCACCTCTATCAGCTGAGCTCTAATACTTTCCCGAGAAGTGAACGAGTAAAAACGAGGCCCTGGAGCATCCACACCTTTAGACCAAAAAACCGCAGGATTCGTGCAGCAAAACCGCAGGAAATAGCGGTCAGAATATGCCAATGCTTCGGGAGTCAAAATAAGGTCGTTCACTTCTCGGGATAGTATTAGACCCCGATTCACCCCAACCCCAAAGTCACCTCAGGCAGTAGGCGCGACAGCGCCGCGGCTGCCGTCACGGCCCCGCAGTCACCCCAGGCAGCAGGCGCAACGCGCCGCAGCTGCCGGCCGCGCCCCACAGTCCCCAAGGCGGCAGGCGCAAAGCGCCGAGGCCGCCGCCGGGACCAGGGCCCGCAACAGCCACGTGCTCCCATCAGCCCAGCGGCCCCAACCAACAACGCCCCCATCGCAGGCCGCTCGTAACAGCGTCACCGCAGGCGGGGGCCGGGCGTAGTTTTAAGAACACGCCGCCGACCCGTGTGGGGGCCGGTGGGCGGGGGGGGCAGGGGCGGGGCCAGGGGCCCCCAAAGGGGGGGGGGGGGGGTGAAA
>RQCP01000038.1 GCA_008668235.1 Collinsella aerofaciens
CGACTACTCAGAGCTTGTCACGGGTCCGATATCTTGGCTGTTTGATATCTCGACCCTGCACAAGGGCGGCCGCAATTGCGCGGGCGCCCTTTTTGCGTTGTGACAAGAGACTGCTGCTAACCGCTTGCCCTATGTTTCGAAATCAATACGGTGGGAGCCGAGGAGGACGATTCTCCCCGCAAACACTCTAGTATGCTAAAGTACCCAGAAGACCGGCGGAGCTATGCCGGTCTTCTGTTCTAAATGAAACGCAGCATGAGGAGGCTCACCAGATGACGGCCACACCGTGGGGATTCCGGGACATATTGCCCGAGGAGGCTCAGGCGCGCGAGGAGATTGCGCTGACGGTGAAGGGCTGCTTCAGGGAGCATCATTACCTTCCGGTCGAGACGCCGCTGCTCGAGGACAAGGGTTCGCTCGAGGAAGGCGGCCGCATTGCGGACACGCCGTTTAAGCTCTTTGACGATGACGGCCGCCTGCTGGTGGTCCGTTCCGACAACACATTGCCGATCGTGCGTCTGGTTTCGACCCGCATGCGCGCGGCCGACCTGCCCCTACGCCTTCGCTACGAGGCGCCGGTGGTTCGCGAGTGCCAGCGCAATGCCGGTGGCTCGCGTCAGTTTACGCAGCTGGGCTTTGAGCTTATCGGTGCGGGCGATACCGCGGGCGATGTCGAGATCGTCTCGCTCGTGGCCGAGGCCGTGCGTAAGCTGGCACTGCCCGATGCGCGCATTATCGCAGGTAGCGTGCGTCCGTTTAAGGAACTGCTCGCGGCGTGCGAGGGTCGCGAGCTGGCTGCCGAGGCCCTGCGCTGCGTGCATGCTAACGACTTTGTGGGCCTCGATGCCCGCGTGGCGGTAAGCGTCGAGTCCGATGCCGTCAAGGCCGCCATTAGCGAGCTGCCGCGTCTGCACGGCGGTGCCGAGGTGCTCGACCGCGTGGACGCGCTGCTGGAGGCCGCCGGTATCGTCGCGCCGCTGACGCGCGAGCTGCGTGCCCTGGTCGAGGGCCTGGCACCCGAGGACGCCCAGGTGCTGTCGTTCGACTTCTCTATCATGAACTCTTTCGATTACTACACGGGCCTGGTCTTTAAGGCCTATGCCGGTGGCTTGCCCGATCCGGTCGGTTCGGGCGGACGCTATGACTCCATCTTTACCGGCGCGTTCGGCGACGGCATCGAGGTGCCGGCGGCGGGCTTCGCCTTTTCGCTCGAGCGCCTGGAGGCCGCGCGCACCTCGGCCGAGGATGCCGCTTCCGATGGCGATCACGCCGCGGGCCGTGGCGTCGAGGGTCCGCTGCGCATTGCCGTGCCCAAGGGCTCGCTCAAGGCCGACACGCTCGACGTGCTTGAGTCCGCGGGCTTGGATGTCTCTGAGCTGCGCGATCCCGGTCGTCACCTGATCGTGCGCGGTCGCGACACGCGTGCCAGTGAGGGCGCGGTCGGAGATATCGAGTTTGTCATTGTGCGCCCCAGCGACGCGCCCGCCTTTGTGGGCTGCGGCGGTGCCGATTGCGGCATCTGCGGCTGGGACTCGCTCATCGAGGCTGACCTCAACCTGCTGCAGCTGGTCGACCTGGGCTACGGCCTGTGCACGTTTATCGAGGCGGAGCCCGCATGGCGCGCCGGTCAGGCCGAGCGCAACTATGCCCGCCGCGGGTCGCTTCGCGTGGCCACCAAGTATCCGCGCATCGCGAGTGCCTGGTATGCCGAGCGCGGCGTGAATGCCGATATCGTCTCGCTGCACGGTAACATCGAGTTGGGCCCCATCGTCGGCATGACTGATCGCATCGTGGATATTACTGCCACGGGCGCCACGCTGCGCGATAACGACCTGGTTATTACTGGTCGCATTATGGACTGCACGGCCCGTTTCTTTGTCAACCCGGGTGCCGCTCGCCTGGATCCGCGCGTGCGCAACCTGGCAGATCGCCTGGCAGCGGCCGTTAAGGACAAGCATTTTGAGCCCGTCGCGGGCTCGGCACAATAGCGCGAGCACGCACGGGCGTCCCAACGTCTGGGCTGCGGGCCGATTGGCGCCGCCGCCCGGCCTCTCGTTTTTTCAAACGCAACCTCGACCGATAGGGGATACCGATATGAAGACCATCAAGCTTGCTCCCGGTGAGCGCCTCGTTACCAACCAGCTCAACCGCAAGGGCGTGCTGCCGCAAAACATCGTCGACGCCGCCCGCGATATCGTGGCCAACGTGCGCGCCAACGGCGATGCCGCAGTGCGCGATTACTGTCAGCGCTTTGACGGTGTTGAGCTGCAGAGTTTTCGCCTACCGCAGGAGCAGATCGATGCCGTGCTCGAAGGCCTCGATCCGGCCTTTGTCGCCGCGCTCGAGAAGGCCGCACGCCAGATTCGCGAGTTCCACCAGCGCGAGGTCGAGCAGAGTTGGTTTACCACGCGTCCGGACGGCACGATGCTCGGCGTTAAGGTGACCCCGCTTGCCGCTGCCGGCATCTATGTGCCGGGCGGCCGCGCGCAGTATCCCTCCACGGTGCTCATGAACGCCATTCCCGCCAAGGTTGCCGGCGTCAAGCGCGTGGTCATGGTGACCCCGCCGCAAAAAGATGGCCTGATCAGCCCGTATACGCTCGCGGCAGCCAAGCTCGGCGGCGTGGACGAGATCTACATGGTGGGCGGCGCTCAGGCCGTGGCCGCGCTGGCGTACGGTACTGAGACCATTCCGCGCGTCGACAAGATCACCGGCCCGGGCAACGCCTTTGTTGCCGCTGCCAAGCAGATTGTCTCGGGCGACGTGGGTATCGACATGGTTGCCGGTCCCTCCGAGGTCTGTGTGCTGGCCGATGCCACGGCCAAGCCTATGGTGGTCGCGGCCGACCTGATGGCCCAGGCCGAGCACGATCCGCTGGCTGCCTGCTACCTGGTGACCTGCGACGAGCAGTTTGCGCGTGAGGTCGAGGCGGGTATTGACATCCTGGTGGCGCAGTCACCGCGTGCCGAGATCACGCGCGCCTCGCTCGATAACGAGGGCACCATCGTAGTGGCCGCCGACATGGCCGCTGCCGTCGAGGCGGTGAACACCGTGGCGCCTGAGCACCTTGAGCTGCACTGCAAGGACGCGATGGGCCTGCTCGGCGGCATTCGCAACGCCGGCGCTATCTTTGTGGGCGCTTGGAGCTCGGAGCCGCTCGGCGATTACGTTGCCGGCCCCAATCACACGCTACCGACCGGCGGCACGGCCATGTTCTCCAACCCGCTTTCGGTGGAGGAGTTCGTCAAGCGCTCGAGTGTCATTTGCTATACACCCGAGGGCCTGCTCTCCGATGCTCCTGCCACGCAGCGCCTCGCCGAGGCCGAGGGTCTGTGGGCGCACGCGCTTTCCGCCGCTCTGCGTCGCCGCGTGCTGGAGCAGGGCGAGGATGCCGTGAGCGCCGCGTCGCTGGCCGCGGCCGACCTGACTAAGGTTGCCTGGCCGGGTGACGCCGTGGCGACGGTTGCCGAGGGCGTTGACCTGGCGGCTGCGGGCGCGGATGGCGTTGGCGCGACCGGCGAGGAGGCCTAATATGGCCGAGCTGACGCCCCGCATGAAGGAGCTCGTCCAGCCCTACTTGGCCGGTATTGAGCCCTACGATCCTAACTTTACGCCCACGCGCATCAACCTTTCGGCCAACGAGAACACCTATCCCGTGCCCGCCGGCGTGCGCGAGGCGGTTGATGCGGCCTTGGCTGCCACACCGCTCAACCGCTATCCCGACCCCATGTCGAACGACCTGCGCGACGAGCTTGCTGCCCGGCATGGCGTGACGCGCGAGAACATCTGCGTGGGCAACGGCGGCGACGAGCTGCTCTATAACTATCTGCTGGCGTTTGGCGGCGCGGGGAGGACCCTGCTCAACTGCCCGCCGTGCTTTAGCGAGTATGCGTTCTTTGCGTCGCTCTGTCAGACCGAGGTGCGCGACGTGTGGCGCGATCCGGCGACCTTTGAGCTCGGCCAAGCTGCTGTGCTCGCGGCCGCGCCCGAGTGCAACCTCGCCATCGTGACCTCGCCCAACAATCCCACGGGTGATGTGGCTCCGCTCGACTTTGTCGCGGCCCTGTGCGATGCGTGCCCCGGCATGGTCATGGTCGACGAGGCCTACGTTGAGTTTGCCGACGATTCGTTTGGCGCGGCCACCACGGCGCAGGGGCTTATTGCCGAGCATCCCAACCTGGTGATTCTGCATACGCTGTCCAAGGCGTTTGGCGCCGCCGGCACGCGCCTGGGCTACGTGATCGCGGCGCCCGAGGTCATCGACGTGTTCGCGGCGATTCGCCAGATCTATTCGGTCAACGTGCTGAGCCAGGCCGCCGCGCTTGCCTGCGTGCGTGCCCGCGATGCGTACGCGCCCGTGGTGGCACAGGTTGCATCCGAGCGCGAGCGCGAGCTGGCTGCTCTGCGCGCGATGGCTGCCGAGGGCTTGCCCGTGGAGGCGTGGCCGAGCGCGGCGAACTTTGTGCTCGTACGCACGCCACATGCCACGCGCGTGCGCGAGCGTCTGCGCGACGAGCATTCGATTTTGGTGCGCGACTTTAGCTACGCGCCGGGGCTCGCGGACTGCCTACGCATTACCGTGGGCACCCCGCAGGAAAACGACAAGGTGCTGGCCGCGTTTGCCGCGCTGGTGAAGGAGGAGATGTAGATGGACCGCTATGCCGAGGTGACCCGCAAGACGGGCGAGACCGACATTGTCGTAAAGCTCGACCTGGACGGAAGCGGCGTGTGCGATATCTCGACCGGCGTGCCGTTTTTCGACCACATGCTCAACGCCTTTGGCCGCCATGGCCTGTTTGATCTGACGGTGCATGCGGTAGGCGACGTTGAGGTCGACGCGCACCACACCGTCGAGGACACGGGTATTGTGCTGGGCGAGGCGTTTTGTCAGGCTCTGGGCGACAAGGCGGGCATTACACGCTTTGCCGACGCGGCGATTGCCATGGACGAGACGCTTGTGATGGCTGCTGTTGATATTTCGGGCCGCGGGCAGGCCTACTGCGAGCTGCCCGTGCCGACCGAGCGCGTGGGCAGCTTTGATACCGAGCTGGCGGTCGAGTTCTTCTACGCCTTCGCGCGCGATGCCAAGCTCACGCTGCATGTGCGCGAGCTGGCGGGCGGCAACTCGCATCACATTATCGAGGCCGCCTTTAAGGCTGTGGGCCGCACGATGCGCCACGCCTGCGAGCTCGATCCCCGCGTGCAGGGCATCCCTAGCACCAAGGGCTCACTGTAACCGCTACAAAGGCAGAAACCACCACGAAGGTGCCTGTCCCCTTTGTGGTGGTTTTTGGACAAAGAGAAGAGGGAGGGTCGCGTGGGCGAACCGAAGATCGTGGTGGTTGACTACCACAAGGGCAACTTGTCGAGCGTCGTGCGCGGGCTTGCGCGCGCCGGTGCCGCCGCCTGTACATCGGACGACCCGGAGCAAATCCGCCGCGCCGACGGCCTGGTCATTCCGGGCGTGGGCGCGTTCTATGACGCGATCGCCTTTATGCGCCAGAGCGGCGAGGAGGCGGCCGTGCTCGATGCCGTCGCCGCCGGAACTCCGCTGCTCGGCATCTGCCTGGGTCTTCAGCTGTTTTTTGAGCGCGGCAACGAGGGCGTGCCTGCGGACGAGGGCGTGGCCGCGGATGGCGGCACCCCCGAGCAGGCTGGCGGCCCCTGGGTCGATGGCCTGGGCATTATGCGCGGCTCGTGCACGCGCTTGGAGTCGAGCCGCCTGAAGGTGCCGCACGTGGGCTGGGACCAGGTGCACATGACGCCCGCCGGCGCGGCCGATCCGTTGCTCGCCGGTTTTGCCGAGGGCGCCAACATGTACTTCACCCACAGCTACGCGGTGGCCGACGACGCCGATGCCGCTGATGTTTTGGCGCGCACGCACTACACGCGGAGCTTCCCGTGCATCGCGCGTCATGGCAACGTGTGGGGCTGTCAGTTCCATCCCGAGAAATCCTCCGCGCTTGGTCAGCGCATTCTTAAGAACTTCGTCAACATCGTCGAGGAGGTTGGCCGATGATCCTGTTTCCCGCAATCGATCTGATCGGCGGCAAGGTCGTGCGCCTGGAGCGCGGCGACCGCAGTCGCTGCAAGGTATATTCCGACGACCCCGTGGCCGTTGCTCGCTCGTTTGCCGAGCAGGGCGCAAGCTGGGTGCACGTCGTCGACCTGTCCGCTGCCTTTGGCGAGGACGAGGACACATGCGCTGCCAACTCGGCGGCGATTAAGGCCATCTGCGGCGTCAACGGTCTGTCCGTGGACGTGGGCGGCGGCGTCCGCTCGCTCGCGCGCATCGACGAGTTGGCCGGCTACGGTGCGCGCCGCATCGCACTAGGCACGGTGCTCGTGACCGAGCCGGGTTTTGCCGAGGTGGCGGCCCAAGGCTTTGGCGAGCTGTTGGTGGCAGATATTGCCGCACGCGACGGCCAGGTCAAGGTGAATGGCTGGCGTGACGGCGCGGGCGTGGCGCTCGACGACGCCGTGGCGCAGCTTTCCGAGCTGGGTTTTAAGCATCTGGTGTATACCGACATTGCGCGCGATGGCATGCAGACGGGCATCGATGTGGCGGCGTATCGCCATGTGGCCGAGGTCGCGGGCTTTCCCGTCGTGGCATCGGGTGGCATCTCGACGCTCGACGACATCCGCGCGCTGGCCGCAGTGGGTGAGGGCGCGATTGAAGGTGCCATTACCGGTCGCGCGCTCTACGAGGGCAACTTTACGCTGGTACAGGCGCTGACCGCCGCCCGAGGGGAGGAGTAGCCCATGCTTACCAAACGTGTGATTCCCTGCCTGGACGTCAAGGACGGCCGTGTGGTCAAGGGCGTCAACTTTGTGAGCTTGCGCGATGCGGGCGATCCGGTGGAGCTGGCGCGCGCCTACGACCGCGAGGGTGCGGACGAGGTCGTCTTCTTGGACATTACCGCCACGAGCGACAACCGTGCGACGACCATCGAGATGGCGGCGCATGCGGCCGAGGAGCTAGCCATTCCCTATACCGTGGGCGGCGGTTTTCGCGACCTGGCGGGCATGCGCACCATGGTTGCAGCCGGTGCCGACAAGGTGTCGCTCAACTCTGCCGCCGTGCGCGACCCGTCGCTGATTAGCCAGGCTGCCGCGGCGTTTGGTAGCCAGGCCGTGGTCGTGGCGATCGATGCCAAGCGCGTCGGTTTGCCCGGCGCATCTGGTGCCGACAAGTGGGGGGTCTTCACGGCGGGCGGCCGCAACGCCACGGGCATCGACGCGGTGGCGTGGGCCGAGGAGGCGGCTCGTCGCGGCGCCGGCGAGATCCTGCTCACCAGTATGGACCGCGACGGCACCAAGGCCGGATTTGACCTGGCGCTCACCCGCGCCGTGGCGCGCGCGGTGCCGATTCCGGTGATCGCGAGCGGCGGTGTGGGCACGCTCGAGCATTTTGCTGAGGGTGTGATCGAGGGCGAAGCCGACGCCGTACTGGCGGCAAGCGTCTTTCACTTTGGAACCTTCAGCATTCGCGAAGTCAAAGAGTATATGGCCTCTCAAGGTATTCCTGTGAGGTTGGACTTCTAATGCTGCGGCTTGCCCAGGCACCCGACCTTCCGGCTCCAACCCTCCTCGCGTACTTAAGTACGCGTCGTCGGGCTTGTCGCTCGGAATCTCGGGCACCTGGACAACCCTCGCCGACCTGTGGGGTTTCGTTTATGACTTGGGAGAAATGATGACTGAGGTAGTAGAAGCGGCGGATCTTACGTACGACGCCCGCGGGCTGATTCCTTGTGTTGTTCAGCAGTATGACACCGGTGAGGTGCTTATGGTTGCTTGGATGAACGAGGAGTCGGTGGGGCTTACGCTCAAGACCGGGACCACGTGGTTTTGGAGTCGCAGCCGCCAGGAGCTGTGGAACAAGGGCGCGACGAGCGGCAATATGCAGGAGGTCAAGGAGCTCTGGGCCGACTGCGATAGCGATACGCTGCTGGTCAAGGTCGACTCGCCGGGTCCGGCCTGCCATACCGGCAACCGTACCTGCTTCTTTAAGAAACTCGCGTAGGGCGGGCGCTCGACTAGGCGCTTGGCCAACCAGAAAGGATTGAACTATGGGTGTGCGCACCGCAAACGTTCAGGATGGAAATATCGGAGAGACGCTGACGGGGCTCGCCGAGGTGATTCATGGTCGTCGTGATGCATCGCCTCAGGAAAGCTATACCGCGCGTCTGCTGACCGACGTCGAGGATGAGCTGCTCAAAAAGCTTGCCGAGGAGTCGAGCGAGGTGATCATGGCCTGCAAGGATAACGATCACGATCACATCCGCTACGAGGCCGGCGACCTGGTCTACCACCTGCTCGTAACCCTTGAGCGCTACGGTATCACCCTCGACGAGCTTGCCGGCGAACTCAACGCCCGCCGTCACTAGTCATTGGGGACGTTCTTAAACGACTAGTTAGGCGAGGGGTGTGGATTCCCATTCGCCGGTGGGGTGGGGGACGTCGAAGGTTCGGTAGCCACAGTCGTAGGCGTGTGCCTGGGCCTCACGGATGTTCCAGCAAATGTCGCGGGCGCGGTGTGCGTCCGAGCCAAAAGTGATCGGCACCTCGGCATGGGCGAAGCAACGCAACAACCCGGTTGCGGGATAGTAGTCGTCGAGTCCCTTGCGCGGTGCGGCGGTCGAGACCTCAACGCGGCGGCCTGTGTCGTGCGCGCACTCTGCCATCTGCCCCCAAAACGGAGCGGGATCAAAGTCGGGTGCAAAGCCTTCCTTCGAAAAGCGCATGACCAGGTCGGGGTGGGCCATTACATCAAAGTTGAGTGAGCTTTCGCAAGCACGGCACCAGTCATCGACATAGCGTTCCCATACACCGCGCACGCCTAAGTTTTCCCAAACATGCAAGTTGGTGTCGTCGTCGATCCAGCCGCAGCGTGAATCGGGCGTATCGGGGCGTGCGACACCCTCTGCCCCTGCCGTGGCCGCAGCGCCGGCCATGATATCGCCTGGGTTGCCAATCCAATGCACGCTGCCCAGGCGTACGACGGCGCCCTGGGACCAGCGCTCAACCAAAGGCTCGCAGCCCTCGTACCAATCGCATTCAAAGCCATAGATAAGCTCGAGCTCCGACGCAATCTGCGCGGCAAGCTTGCGAGCATCCTCAAAAGCCAGACGATGTGCCGGCAGGTCGCCCTCAGTAACCTGCACCTCGCAGTTGGCATCCATGCTGGCTGGTAAGGTGAGGTGGTCGGTCGAGACCATGACCCGGCAGCCAGCGGCCGCGGCAGCGCGGACGTTTTCCTCAAACGAGGCATGCCCGTCCGAAAACGAGGTGTGGGTGTGGCAATCGACTAGCGGGCACATGAGCATAGCGGCTCCTTTGCGTCAAGCGAATCCGCTCCATTGTAATGGCGCAGCTCTCAACACGCCGGGCACGCCGGGGGTCGAAATCGATTGGAAAGGCTGTGCGGCGCGCGGTGCGGCCTCGCTTGCGCTCTCTAAAACATGCACATCAGCCTCCAAAACCGACAAAAAATGACATGTTTGGAGGCTGACGTACACGTTTGAGTGGAGCGGGCCGGCGTTGGAGCGCGCCAGCACTTGCGCCCAGCAAAAGTCGCACCTATCCCATGACGTCGCCCCTGCGCTGCCCGCGATGTGCTAGCGTTTGGATGAACAAAACGAGCCCGTGCGGAAAGGAGCCGGACCGTATGCCATGCGATAGCAAATCTCCGCTGTCTCGCGAGACCGATGCGCCCGAGACCATCGTCAAGCTGGAATGCGACATCGACGATGCGTCGCCCGAGGTACTCGCCTACGCCGCCGACCGCCTGCGCGAGGCCGGTGCGCGCGAGGTGCACTGGCTACCCGTTTATTGCAAGAAAGGTCGTCCCGGCTGGCAGCTGCAGGTGATCTGCTCGCATGAGGATATCGAACGTCTACAGACGATTATCTTTTTGGAAACCACGACCAATGGCATCCGCCGCCAGGTTATGGAGCGCGTCTGCCTGCCGCGCCACTTTGAACAAGTGGCGACGCCTTGGGGCGAGGTGGCCGTCAAGGTGGCCACCCTGCCCGATGGCAGCGAGCGTGCAGCGCCCGAGTACGAGGACTGCGCTCGCCTTGCCCGTGAGCACAATGTGCCGCTCCAGCGCGTGATGCAGGCAGCACAAGCCGCGGCTCTGCAATTTGAGTGACACGGTCGGCGACGCGCCGCCACACCCACCCCATCAACCTCACCGAAAGGACCACCATGAAATACCTCATCGCCTCCGACATCCACGGCTCGGCATACTGGATCGAGCGCCTGGTCGCCGCCATCGAGTCCGAGCAGCCCGACCGCATCGTGCTGCTGGGCGACCTGCTCTACCACGGTCCGCGCAACGACCTGCCGCGCGATTACGCCCCCAAGCGCGTGATCCCGCTGCTCAACGCCCTGGCCGACCGCATCATCGCGGTGCGCGGCAACTGCGACGCCGAGGTCGACCAGATGGTGCTCGACTTCCCTGTCATGGCCGACTACGCCACCCTGTTTGACGAGACCGGCCGCGAACTGTTCCTGACGCATGGCCACGTTTTTGGCGCCGGCATGCACAACAGCGTCGACCACGCGCCCGCGCTGCCCGAGGGTTCCGCGCTCGTCTACGGCCACACACACATCAAGGTTAACGAGGAAAGCGCCGCGCACCCGGGCCTGTGGCTCTTCAACCCCGGCAGCGTGAGCATCCCTAAGGACGGCTCGCACAGCTACGGCATCTACGAGGGCGGCGCGTTCCGTCACGTGGTTCTGGAGGAGGAATAACCATGGCGCAGCACATGGCTCAGCAAAATGCCGAGGGTTCGCGCGACCTGTCCACGCTGGTCGACGCGTCGGCCGAGCTGCAGCATCTGGTGCAGACCGTCTGGCGCCTGCGTCAGCCCGACGGCTGCCCGTGGGACCGCGAGCAGACGCACCGCAGCATTGGCAAGAACATGATCGAGGAGGCCTACGAGGCGCTCGACTGCATCGAGGGCGACGATGCCGCGCATCTGCGCGAGGAGCTGGGCGACGTGCTCATGCAGGTGGTGTTGCATGCGCAGATCGCGGCGGACGCCGGCGAGTTTACGCTGGCCGACGTAGCGCGCGATATCGACGCCAAGCTCATCCGACGCCATCCGCACGTGTTTGGCGATGCGGATGCCGACAGCTCCGACGAGGTGCTCAAGATCTGGGATGAGGTCAAGCTTGCCGAGAAGGCTGCCAAGGACAAGGCCGTGGCGGCGGGCGAGGCTGCGCCCGAGGGCCTGCTCGACGGCGTGCCCACGCATCTGCCGGCGCTGATGCAGGCTCAGAAGGTGTCGCGTAAGGCGGCTGCCGTGGGCTTTGAGTGGGAGACGGTACAGGATGTGTGGGACGAGGTCGCCGAGGAGCGTGCCGAGTTCGAGGCCGAGGAGCCCGGCACGCCCGAGCGCGAGATGGAGTTTGGCGACCTGCTCTTTGCCCTGGTCAACGTTGCGCGCAAGGAGGGAATCGACGCCGAGAGCGCCCTGCGTGCCAGCACGGCCAAGTTCCGCCGTCGCTGGGCCGCAATGGAGCAGATGGCGGCCGATGCTCACGTGGATCTTGCCGAGCTTTCGACCCACGGCCTCAACGACCTGTGGGATGCCGCAAAGGCGGAGGAGTAAGACTGCGGGAACGACGGGCTGACACGCCTCATCGTTCCCGCTAAATTTTTCGAAAAACAAGTGTATCCCTCGGCTAACTTAGGGCATAATGCAAAAAGTGCGACAAGGCTAACTTACGGAGACGCACCGACGGTGCACGGTCAGCCGGTCGCCAAGCATTCAACCCGTTTCCAAGTGAGAGGGAGACAACATGAGCGATATTTTGGACGTCTACGGTCGCGAGGTGCTCGACAGCCGCGGCAACCCAACCGTCGAGGTCGAGGTCGTGCTCGAGGACGGCAGCTTTGGCCGCGCAATGGTGCCTTCGGGTGCTTCGACCGGCGCCTTTGAGGCCTGCGAGCTGCGCGACGGCGACAAGGGTCGCTACCTGGGCAAGGGCGTCTCGCAGGCCGTCGAGCACGTCAATAACGAGTGCGCCGATGCCGTCGTGGGCCTCGATGCCTTCGACCAGCGCGCTGTCGATGCCGCGCTGATCGCCGCGGACGGTACCCCCAACAAGACCAAGCTCGGTGCCAACGCCATCCTGGGCGTGTCACTGGCCGTCGCCCGCGCCGCGGCAGAGTCGGCGGGCCTGTCGCTGTACCAGTACCTGGGCGGCGTCAACGCTCATCTGCTGCCCACGCCCATGATGAACATCCTCAACGGTGGCGTGCATGCCGACAACAACGTTGACTTCCAGGAGTTCATGATCATGCCCGTGGGTGCTCCGAGCTTTGCCGAGGGCCTGCGCTGGTGCGCCGAGGTCTACCACACCCTCAAGGGCGTGCTGCACGAGGCCGGCCTGGGCGGCGGCGTGGGCGACGAGGGCGGCTTCGCGCCCAACCTTAAGACCAATGCCGAGCCGTTCGAGTACATCACCAAGGCCGTGGAGAAGGCCTGCGTTAAGCCCGGCGGCCACTTCATGTACGCCATGGATCCGGCGTCCACCGAGTTCTACAACGCCGAGACCGGCATGTACGAGCTCAAGGGCGAGGGCGTGGAGTACACGAGCGCCCAGATGGTCGATTACTGGGAGAAGCTTGTCGACACCTATCCCATCATCTCCATCGAGGACGGCATGGCCGAGGAGGACTGGGACGGCTGGGTTGCGCTCACCCGTCGCATTGGCAACAAGGTGCAGCTGGTGGGCGACGACCTGTTCGTCACCAACACCGAGCGCCTCAAGAAGGGCATCGAGCTGGGCGCCGCCAACGCGATCCTGGTCAAGGTCAACCAGATCGGTACGCTCACCGAGTCGCTCGAGGCTATCGAGACTGCCAAGGAGGCCGGCTACGCCTGCATCGTGAGCCACCGTTCCGGCGAGACCGAGGACTCCACGATCGCCGACCTGGTCGTGGGCGTCAATGCCGGCCAGATCAAGTCGGGCGCCCCGTGCCGCAGCGACCGCATCGCCAAGTACAACCAGCTCATCCGTATCGAGGACGAGCTCGAGGGCAGCGCGCGCTACGCCGGCAAGTCTGCGTTCTACAACATCCGCTAGGCAGCGGCGTGTGCGGCGGCGGGGCTGACTCGGATTCGCCTCGCTTCCGCCGGGCACTGTTGAGCACCATTGGGCGCTGGGCCATATGGCTCAGCGCCTTTTTTATGTCGAGCAAAGGCTGGCGAAGGCGGTGCGGGCGCTCGTGCTATAACTAAAGGACTTAGCGCAAACAAACCTCAACCGCACAAGGCGCACATGGATCAGATTTACGACAACAGGTACTATTCCGCCGGTTCGCGTGAGCCGTCGTCTCGTCGTGCGCGTACGGTGCAGCTTGGCGGGTCCGCCTACGCCGGTGCCGACCGCTCCATGCAGCGCCCGACAAGTACCTCGCGCCCCAATGCTCAAGTGAATACTTCGACAGATGGACCAGTGCGCCCGGCACGTTCGTCGCATGCTCAGCGCTCGTCGGCTCAAACGCACGATAGGTCGAGCAGGCCCTCGAACCGTCTTTCGGGCTCGGACTTTATGCACTACGCCAACGACAACGCGGTGGTCAAGGCGATCTACGACTTTACCCACGGTCCTCAGCGAGGGCTATTCATCGGCATCGTCGTTGCCCTGGTGCTCGTGAGCCTGTATTTCCCCGTGCGCGACCTGTACGTGGCAAAGCGTTCGAGCGATATCTTGGCCAAGCAGGTCGAGATTCGCCAGCAATACAATGATGAGCTGCAAAAAAGCGTCGACAAGCTGCTCTCGGAGGAGGGTATCAAGGACGCGGCATCTGAGGACCTGGGCCTGGTGATGCCTGGCGAGAAGAGGATTGAAGTACAGGGTCTGGACGAGGATTCGGATTCGTCGTCGAGCAAAAAGTCCTCAAACGCCAAGAATGCCAGCGAAGTGGCCAAAGAGATCGAAGAGGTCGGCAAGGACGCACCGTGGTACATCAAGACGCTCGATATGCTGTTTGGATTTAACGGCGTCGAGGGTCAGACGGTCGCGTCCAGCGGCGAGTAGCGCCCGGAGGGGAGCCCGCAATGGCAGATTGCAAACGATATAAGGTGGCCGCGATTGACCTGGGAACGGTGTCGTCGCGACTGGTACTGGCGCAGGTCGAGGCCGGGGCGATCGTGGAATCGTCCAAGCATACCGAGATCACCGACTTGGGCGAGGGCGTGGACGCGACGGGGCGCTTTTGCGAGGCGGCCGTTGAGCGCGTGCTCGCTGCGTGCCGCATGTTTGTGGACGAAGCCCGTGCCTTTGGGGCCGCGTGCATCTGCACCACGTGCACGAGCGCCGCACGCGATGCGTCCAATGCCGCGCTGCTGCTGGACGGCCTGCGCGATCTGGGGCTCGAACCGCAGGTGATTCCGGGCGAGGTCGAGGCGCGCCTGACGTTTTTTGGCGTAGCGCACGACTTTGCAGGCGAGCGCATCATCGTCGCCGATTCAGGTGGCGGATCCACGGAGCTCGCGACGGGCGTCTATGCGCCTGAGCGCGGGGTCTTTGCGCTGGAGGGAACGCGCTCACTGGACATCGGTTGCCGTCGCGTGACCGAGCGGTTTTTCTCTGCGGTGCCGCCTGCGGACGGCGAGCTTGCTGCCGCCGCCAACTGGGCGGGCGAGCAGTTCTCCGCCTATTTTGAGGGCCTGCCCAGCGACTTTGAGCGCGCCGAGCGCCTCGTTGCGGTGGGCGGTACCGTCACCACGCTCGTGGCGCTGGTCCACGAACTGGAGCCGTACGACTCGAGCTTTGTGCACCTGCGCGAGCTTTCGCTGGAGCAGGTCTCGGCCGCCATCGAGCGCATGTCTGTGTTGGACGCGGAAGGCATCGCCGCGTTGCCAGGCGTGCAGCCCAAACGCGCGGGCGTGATCTTGGCTGGCGCCGTGGTGATCCGCGAGCTCATGCGAGCCGGCGGCTACAAGACGCTCACCGTAAGCGAGAACAGCTTGCTCGCCGGCATGGCCGCCACCATCAACGAGACTCTCGACGGCGCGACTCCCACCATCGCCTGGACCCCGAGCCTCAGCACCCTCTAAATAAGTTGCGGTGAAATACGGACTAAAATCGCCCTTTCGGGCACCAAACAGTCCCTATTCCACCGCAACTCAACAGCCGGCACCTGGGGACAGTCCTCGCGGGGCGTCCCCACGGCGCCTATGCCAGCTTGTCGATTTGCCCAATCTCCCAAAGCGGAATATTGACGAGCATGCCCTCGTCTCTATATGCCGCCAGGGAGCTCCTCACGCAACGCTCGAGCTTGAATTTTTCGCAGGCTATTTTCAGACTCTTCGCTTTAAGGTTCTCTGCCGCCTTGACCTCAAGCGGAAGCACGGTTCCCGTATGGTCGATGGCAAAGTCGGTTTCGGCATTGCCGGAGGTAGAGGACCAATACGCGGGAGTTTTGTCCTGGAACAAAAGCTCCTGCGCGACGTATTGTTCGGTCAGCGAACCTTTGAACTCGGTAAAAACAGCGGATCCGTTAAGAACGATGGCCGGAGAGAGACCGGAGAGCGCTCCGAGGATGCCGGTGTCGATGCAGAACAGTTTGAAGCCCGAGAGGTCTTCGTAGCTCGAGAGCGGCGCCTTTAGAGCGGAAACACGTGGCACCTTATGAACGATTCCGTAGTCCGTGAGCCACTGGAGGCTTTCCTCGAAATCGCGTGCGCGCGCTCCGGGACGAAGGGCGCCATAGACAAACTTCTTGTTCTCCTTTGCAAGCTGGCCGGGAAGGGATTTCCAAACCAACCTCATGCGCTCGATGATGCGGGCGGGTGCATGTTTGCCAAAATCGGATTCGTAAGCCTTGATGATTTGCTGCTGAAGCCTTCGGGCTTCGATGAAGTCGCGTGTCTCGGCGAAAGCGGAGACAACTTCGGGCATACCGCCGACAACAAGGTATTCCTTGAGCAAGTACTCGAGCTTTTCGGTAACGTTTGCTAGAAGGTTCATGTCTGCGGCAAGGATGGCGTCGGCGAGCGGGTTGCCGTCGACGGCACGAACGAACTCAGCAAACCCCATGGGACGCATGGTGAGCTGGTCGATTTTACCGACGGGAAATGACTCATTTTCGCGTCGGAGCGCGAGGCCCATATAGGAACCGGCTGCCACGATGTGGTATTCGGGTGCAAGTTCGTTGAAGTACTTGAGCGAGGTGATCCCGCGTGGCGCCTCTTGGATCTCGTCGAAGATGATGAGCGTGTCTGCCGGCGTTACGGTTTGGCCACGTAGGAGTTCTATCTGGGAGATGATGCGCTTGGGGTCGAGGTCCCCATCGAACAGCGAGCGTGTGCTCGGCTCGAGCATAAAGTCAAAACGAATGACGTTTCGATACTGCTGGCTTGCGAATTCGTTAAGAAGCCAAGTCTTTCCTGTCTGGCGGGCTCCCTTAAGCAAGAGAGGTTTGCGATTCGCCCTTGATTTCCAAGCGATAAGTTCACTCATAAGCTGTCGCTGCATATTGCCTCCCAACCCTCTCGGCTAGTATAAGGCCATTTGGGCGTTTCCATCGGAAAATGTGCGAGACAACCACGTTTTTCCATCGGAAAATGTGCGAGACAACCACGTTTTTCCATCGGAAAATGTGTAAATACCAACCTAA
Source organism: Collinsella aerofaciens (assembly GCA_008668235.1). Taxonomy (GTDB): domain Bacteria; phylum Actinomycetota; class Coriobacteriia; order Coriobacteriales; family Coriobacteriaceae; genus Collinsella; species Collinsella aerofaciens_K. Next base: position 16,643 of record RQCP01000038.1, read on the forward strand.
GTTGCGGTGGAATAGTTCCTAAATGGGCTGGTAAACTACCAAAACAAGAACTATTCCACCGCAACTTAGAGCCCCGCCGGCATCCAAAAGAAACGAGCCCGCATCCCTTGGGGACACGGGCTCGAAAGCTCCATATGGTAGGGGCGGTGGGACGTCCGCGCATTTGCTGCGCAAATACGCACCGGCTTCGGCCGCCTGTCGGCGCCCTCGCCGGCTCGCTACGGACGCTGCGCGTCCGCTTAACGCTCGCCCCCTCGCGGGTTCGAGTCTCACCGGCATCTAAAAGAAGCGAGCCCGCATCCCTGGGGAACACGGGCTCGCAAGCAATCACATGGTAGGGGCGGTGGGACTCGAACCCACAATCCTTGCGGCGAGAGATTTTAAGTCTCCTGCGTATGCCAATTCCGCCACGCCCCCGTGAGACTAGAAGTCTAGCACAAGCCGTCCGTTACGCGTTGACGGCCATCGAGTGTTGGCCCGACTTCTCCAGGAACTCCTGGAACTTGGCTTCGTCGCCCTTGTTCTTGTACTGCAGGGCCAGCAGGTATTCCAGGCGGCAGCTCTTGACCTTGTCGTCGCCGACATCCTCGAGCATGCGCTCCAGCTCGGGAATGTCGTTGTGGCGCTTGAGGATCATCGTGTCGTACATCAGCTGGCACTCGTGCGCAACTGCCTCGGCCTGACCGCCCTCAAAGCCTTCGATCTCGTGCAGCAACTCCTTGGACTTTTTGCGGTCTTCCTGGCCAACGTAGTAGTTAAAGGCCTTAATGACCAGGTCGACGCGCTGCATCTTGGGGAGGTTGAGTCCTAACAGCAGGTCGAACATCTCGCTGGCGCGCTCGTGGTCCTCGCGCAGCAGATAGGAGTTCAGACGCAGGTAGTCGCGGTTGTAGCGTGGGTACAGCATGCTAGTGAGTTTGCCGTCGAGCAAACGATCGAACTCGTCCCACTGCTTGGCAGCCATAAGCTGCTGCAGGCGCTTAAACGTGGTGCGTTTTTTGACGCTAAAGAACACCGACACGGCAATACAGATGATGACGACGGCGGTCCAGAGGGTGCGGGAATCGGGCATATTGGGGTCCTTAGTCGCTCATAAAGCGAGCGGTATGACAACACGTACTAGATGTATTATACGCAGCGCGCAAGCAAACTGGCATAAAAGCTCATCGAGGCTGAGTGCCATCGCTCGCTGCGGTACACTTACCTAAAGTAAACCACGAAGGGAGACATTACCTATGAAGAAGATCGTTTTGGCTTGCGGTGCTGGCGCTGCTACTTCCACGCTCGTTGCCCAGAAGGTCGCTACCCTGCTCGACGCCAACGGTTACGCCGACAAGTACGAGATCGTGCAGTGCGCCATCTCCGAGGCCAAGGACGTTTGCGACGAGGGCGCCGACCTGCTGATCGCCACCACCGTTGCCCCCGAGGGCCTCACCTGCCCGTACGTGAGCGGCGTGCCCTTCATGACCGGCATGAACCGCGTCGCTGCCGAGAAGGCCGTCCTCGACGTCATGGCTCAGTAGGCGCTGCCTGTATGAATGAGCAGAACGCCAATCCGGTCGAGCTCTTTGGCATGCGCGTTGCCCATGTGGGCATTAACGCTGCCGACCCGGCAGACGCCCTGGAGATCGCGGAGCTGTTCTCGACGATGATGGGCCTGCCCGTCATCGAGACCCCGGTTTCGTACTTCAACGATTCGCTGGTCGAGATCATGAAGCAGAACGGTCGTGGCACCAAGGGCCACATCGGCTTTGCCGTTAACGACATCGATGCAGCTGAGAAGTGGTTTGCCGAGCGCGGGCTCGAGGTCAACGAAGAGTCGCGCGCGCTGCTGCCCGACGGTGGTACCAAGCTCGTGTACTTTAAGCGCGAGTTCGCCGGTTTCGCCGTGCACCTGTGCCGCGAGTAGCGCACAAGCTGCCATAGCTGGCAAAAAGGGATAGGGCCGCGTGGCCCTATCCCTTTATTTATGCCGAGGGACTTCCTAGCGCGGTAGGCGAATCGTAAAGCGGCTGCCGACGCCTTCGACCGAGGTCACGCCGATGACACCGCCATGGCTATCGACGATCCACTTGGCAATGGCAAGCCCCAGGCCCGAGCCCTGCGCTCCGGCATCGCGCGCGTTGTCAGCGCGGTAGAACCGCTCAAACGCGTGAGCTGCGGATTCCTGGTTCATGCCGATGCCCTCGTCCTCAACACTTATGTCGATCGTGTCCGCGCCCGCATCCGGCGTTATGCCAAATGTGACGGTCGTTCCCGCATCCGAGTACTTGGCGGCGTTTTGCACGATCACGCGCAGAGCTTGCTTCACGAGCGCCACGTCAACGGGCGCATCGCAGCGCGGGTCGCTGGCAAGCGCAGCGTCAAAGGCCGGCCGATACGTATGTTCGGTATCGATCATCTGCGATTCCTCGCATACCTCGCCGACCAGTGCGGCAAGGTTGGTATTTGCGCGCCGCAGGACCGTGCGTCCGGCATCGCCGCGCGCCAAAAACAGCAGCTGCTCCACGAGCTCTTGCATGTGCTCGCTTTCGGCCTTGAGGGACGCGATAGATTCTGCCAGCACGTCCGGGTCGTCTTTGCCCCAGCGATCGAGCATGTTTACGTAGCCCTGAATCACCGCGATGGGCGTGCGCAGCTCGTGGCTCGCATCGTTGACAAAGCGCATTTGCTGCAGTTTGGCCTCTTGCATCTGGCGCAGTAGGCGGTTGAGTGCAACCTCGATGCTTGCCAGGTCGGCGTCGCCGGTAGTGACGCTCGGCGAGTCGACGCTTGCGCGCTCGATGGCCTGCTCCAGTGTTTCCATCTTGCCGCCGGAGAGCTGCATACGGCCGAGCTCGTCCACGCGCAAGGCCAGGTCGTTGAGCGGTGCCATGGTGCGGCGCACGCGACGGGCGCCGCCGAGCATGTCGAGCACGCTGATGACCTGCCAACCCACAACGACAAGGTAGAGAGGCCATAGCGCGACGAGGTCCTGCGCGAGGGGGAAAGTCTTGGTGGTACGCGCAAGCTCGACGGTATAGGTGAGCGTTGCCAGGTCCCAGCCGCGCGCAGGCGCCAGCGACATGCCGTGAACGGCGACGCCGGGGATCCATCCTGCGGTAAACGCGCCGTCGGGCAGCATCTGGTTGTATCCATAGACGAGGATCGCCGCCGCAATCACCATCAGCAGCAGATCGAGCCAGACGTAGCTCATCAAGCGGCGCCACATATAGCTCCAGTTGATGGCGCGGGCGATGGATGTGACGCGCTTGGCCTCGGCGTTACGCGCGGCAGACATAGCCCACCCCACGCACGGTCTGGATGATGCGGGCGCCGCCGGCGTCCTCGATCTTGGCGCGCAGGTGCGCGATGTGCACGTCGACGTTGTTGGTGTCGCCCACGTATTCGTAGCCCAGCGCCTCGTGCGCGATGCGCTCGCGCGTGAGCACGGTGCCGGCGTGCGCCATAAGCAGGGCGAGGACGTCGAACTCGCGGGCAGTGAGCGCGATGGGCGAGCCGCCGACCGTGACTTCGCGGCGGTCGGGATCGAGCGCGACCGAACTCACGGTGAGCGCGGCGGGGGAGGGCGAGGCGGATGCCTGGGTCGAGTCGCCAGCCGGGGGTATCGCAGCGGCGCCCGTAGCGCCCGTCCCGGCCCCAGCGCCGCCAACGCCCGAAGCCGCCCGCACGGCCTCCGAGCGCTTCAACGCCACGCGGATCCGTGCGAACAGCTCCTCAATCGCAAACGGCTTGGTCAGGTAATCGTCGGCGCCGGCATCGAGCCCGGCCACCTTGTCCATCACGGCATCGCGCGCGGTGACCATGATCACCGGTACATCCTTGTGCTTGCGGACGCGTCGCAGCACCTCCATGCCGTTGAGCTGCGGCAACAGCACATCGAGCAGAATCAGATCGTAGTTGCGCTCCAGCGCCAGGTCCACGGCGGTGCGGCCGTCGGCGGCGTGCTCCACCTGGTAGCCCTCGTGCTCCAGCTCGAGCGTCACAAAGCGGGCGATTTTCTCCTCGTCCTCTACGATCAGGATCCGTGCCATGCGTGCCCCCGTCTGCGATTACTTGTCGTCGTTGAGATTTTGCTTGATGTCGTCCGCGGCATCGGCAGCGTGATTCATAAGGTTGTTGATGCTGCCGGGTACGTCGCCGTCGCTATCGATGCGGTAACGCATGCCAAAGAACAGGCCAATCAGCATCAGCCATATCGTGGCGCCCCAGGCAAACAGCGCGACGATGGGGATCAGGATGGGAATGTTGAGGATGATCGCGTCGCGGCGCGTGGCGATAAACTTGGTGTCCAGGCTCAGGCGGAAGAGCTTTTTGAGGTACTCCCACACGCTGTCCATCTTCTTGGAGAAGTCGGTCTTTTCGCTCGACTTCTCGTAGGCGGCCTGCGCGGCGACCATCTCGGCTGAGGGCTCATCGACTGGCGCGGACTCGGTGGCGGCGTGCGCCGGCGTGGTCTGGGTCTTGCCCTGCGACTCGAGCCAAATGATGGCATCCAAGACGTTGCCGTCGGCGGCGTCGAGCGCGGCCTTGGCATCGGTGTAGCTCACGTTGCACTTGGTGCGGATGGTTTCAACTTTTTCGAGGTCGTCCATGACCTGTTCCTTTCGTTCGATGGGCGCGACGCCGGGCGATCTGCCCGGGCGCGAGCGTTGCGTTCGGCGGCCTGCGTGACGCCGCCCCGCCCTTGGTCGAACTCTATAGTGCAGGTTATAGATTAAGCGATTCTTGAGCCAAGATTAATGTTGGATGAGTTTTTGCGCGGCGGTGGGGAAGGGGGAGGTGTCTTTCTGGATAGCTAGCAGCGAGGTCTAATACTTTTCCCGAGAAGTGAACGAGCTAAAACGGACCCCCGAAGCATCGACACTTTAAAGGTGCCGTTTCCCGCGGTTTCAATGCTGAAATCCCACGATTTTGCCGCCGAAAAATGCGGCTGTTTCAGGGGTCCAAAAACAGCCGTTCACTTCTCGGGAAAAGTATTAGACCTCGATAGCTGGTGATGGTTAACCGGTGGCAAAGCGGCGGCAAAAATGGGATAAGCAAGACGCGCCACTCATCTGGAATCAGAATCACGTTGCAAAAGTATGAAAATATCCTACAATTGCAACATGAAGTATTTTAGCAACATAACAGCGATAAGCGAGCTTTCCGAGAGCGAGGGCGTGTTCACCACAGCTCAGGCGGCTCGTATGGACATCTCTCGAGATGCGCTGGCACACTCATGCCGTGTGGGGCGTCTTGAACGGATATGCCACGGTGCCTACCGGATGTCTGGAACACAGCGCCAAGACACCGACGAGCTCAACGCTTTTTGGAAGCTTACCAATCCCTCCCTTTGCGCGTGGGAGAGAAAGCGCCAGTGGGATGGCATCGCCGTGAGCGGTACGACTGCGGCGAACCTGCAGCAAATGGGCGATTTCTACCTGTCTCCCTACAGGATGACCGCGCCCACGCGTATCAATACAAGAAACGAATCCCTTTCTTTTGCAAAGCGCGAGATTGCCGAGCGAGATATCGTTTGGCTCGACGGCCTGCCGGTAACCAAACCCGAGCGCACGCTTGTCGATCTTTGCCTCGATCGCGAGGACCCCTCATTAATTATCGATGCCTATCACGACGCGCTTGGACGTGGGCTCGATACGCAGCGGCTGAAAGAACTCGTAAAGGAGAGCTCTAAAACCGCCAAACGACGCGAACTAATGAGGCCTTTGCTGATGGTGCTGAACGGGTAATGCGAAACGGAGGACATGGTGAAGTACAAAACGCCTGCCGCATTGGAGATGGCTGTTAGGAATGCCGCAAGAGAATCACCAATGGATACTAATCGGGCGATCGTCGGTTTCTACTTTCATCGCTTCCTGTGTCGCGTTTTTTCAGAAGATGACGGCAGCTTTGTGCTCAAGGGCGGCCAAAGCGTCCTGGCGCGAACACTCGATGCGCGTGTCACAAGAGATATTGACTTGGTTGCTCAAGAGGAAAGTCTCGAAGATGCTATTGCCGATCTGGTGCAGGCGGCTTCGATTGATCTGGAGGATTTCGTTTCGTTTGTCTTTGATCGTGCAGAGCGGATCAAAGAAGAAGATGAGTATCGGTGCGGTGCTAAGGTGTGGTTCACCCCCTTTATGGGAACCAAGAAGCTACAGCCAATTTCAATTGACTTGGTAATTGATGAAGTGCGGGGACTTGAGCCTGAGGTTCTTGCGCCGATCGATCGTTTGAATATCGAGGGACTCCCAGTCTGCGACTATCGAGTATGCCGAGTGGAGAGCGCCCTTGCAGATAAATTGCTCGCAATGATAGAGATGCATGAGGGCCGTGCTTCATCGCGAATCAAGGATATAGTCGACATCTTGGTGTACGCGAAAACTTGCATCATCGATGGGGCTACGCTTGTCGAGAGAGTCGAGAAAGAAGCGTCTGCCCGCAAGGTGGTAATGCCGGAAGAGTTCGTGGCGCCTCTCTGGTGGAAACAAAATGGTTCTGCGCAGTACGTAAAGATGGCGAGGCAGGCGGGGGTACTTGATCTCGCGGGAAACATTGCTGGGGCAGAAGATATCGTCAATCGGTTGTATGCACCGTGCTTTAATCATTCGGCGAATATGCGCAAATGGAATCCTCAGACCACGGGATGGGAATAGTCTAGACCCGCATGCTGAATCGCATGCGCGAGCAAAAGGAGCTGCGCAAGCGCCTCGAGGAGGGCGATGCAGCCTGTGATATGGACGAGGACGAGGCGATCGAAGGCGTTCGTCGCGACGTGCTGTATCCCGAGGAAGTGATCAACGCCAAACTCGGTGGCTATTGGAATGCAAGCCTGAGACTTGACCTGCCCTGGAAGGATGGGCATTTCAAAACCTGCGTGCGGATCGACAGGGTTATCGATGACCTGTTTGCCGAGGAGACGAAGCGCTGTGCTGCGGAGCTTGGGAAGAAGCTCGGGCGCGGGCATGAGAAGCACGATGGACAATTTGACGAGGATTTGCTGAGCGGGATGTCCTTGTGAACGGTTACTGGCAGTCCGATAAAAATCTGTCCGGACGGAATGGTAGAAAGATAGCGCAAATGGAATTTGTACTTTAAGGAGTTGGCAATGGAAATCGCCTATAAGGAACTGTTTCGTGTAAACCGCCCCATCTGCGGTCCTGGACCAGGAGGTTTTTTCATTAAAAGATTCAAGGAAAGCGGCTACAGTGAGGCTGAATTAATCGATTTGATTTCAGGAATTGATTTCTCTCTCACTGGATCTGAGGGGGACATTAGCTTGAAAAAGAAATGCAAAATAATCGAACAGGCGGTGACTGGGGTGCATTATACGAGTTGGGCCCTCAGCGTGATTAGCATGATTATCTCACTTACGGTCGGAGGGTGTCTGTCTGCATGGGCGGTCAGTAACTCAATCGCTGCCGGGGTTTTCGTGACGCTATTCCTGATTGCCTTGGGAATATATGCATGGTTTCGTTTTTGCTTTGAGCGAAATAGGACCGTGCTGTTGTGTGCGCTGAACCACATAAAGACACTTCAGTCGTAGTTGCATGAAATCGTTGAGCCCGCGCCCTTCGGATTACTTCTAAGTGAACATTAACAGTCGCTGAAACGCCGCAGGCGACTGTCTGCTGCTTCGCGCTGCTTAGACACGCGCGATTGGGGGCTAGCGACTCTGGCTGAGGCGCGCGGGTCGTGAGTGCGTGTGGTGCGTCCCACGGTTGGTGGTGGCTGCCATGCGGAGATAGGAGGCGGATTTCTAGAAATAAGGCGAATTAAATTGCTCTACTTTTATGAATGGTAAAGTCTTGTGTTTGTAGAATATTGCTATTACTGATCGAAATGAGATAGACATCGTGGAGACTCGTCAGACAAAGCCTTATCGCATCGCCTCTCTCTTTGCGGGATGCGGTGGTCTTGACCTCGGTTTCGCCGGAGGGTTCGATTTCCAAGGCAAACATTTTGCTCGTTTGGCCACCGAAGTTGTCTACGCCAATGATTTCGATCGCGATGCTGTGACCTGTTTCAATGAGAACATTCCGAATTACGATGTTGCCGCTAATTGCATCGAGAAGGATATTCGTCAAGTTGAGCTTGATGAAATACCGGACTACGATATTCTTCTTGCTGGCTTCCCCTGCCAACCCTTTTCCAACGCAGGACTTCGTGGCGGCGTAAACGATAAATACAACCGTGGAACCCTTTTTGAGGAATGCGAGCGCATTCTAAAGGGAAAAATTGATGCGGGCAAGAAGCCCAGAGCATTCGTCTTTGAGAATGTGCGCGGAATCATGTCCTCTAAGATGGATGATGGAACTCCCGTCATCACTGAGATCGAAAATCGCATGAGGGCCCTTGGCTACAACGTCTGCCACCAGCTTGTGAAGGCGAGCAATTATGGCGTGCCCCAGAACAGGTTCCGACTCTTGATCATCGGCATAGACAGTTCTCTGAACAAAACGTTTGATTTCGATGAGATGGATTGCGTTGTCAATTCGGAGCAGTTGCCTTCCGTTTCTGCGGGGCGGCCCGAAAAGTTGCTTCTGGGGTTCATCCTTCAAAATCCCTCGGTTGAACACGAAAACGGGGAGTTCTGGCCGTACACCGATGCCACTCAGGCCATGATTGAGCAAATCGGCCCCTGTGCTCATGGTGATATGGCTTTTAAGTATTTTACTGAAGGCATGACTATCCGCGATCTTCCCGAGGTGGTCTTTGAGGGCCGCTCGTGGAAGGATATTCCCTACGAACTCCTTAAGCCTAGGTTTAAGAAGATTGCCGACGATCCGAAGCGCTACCATGCCCCCAAGTTCTTCCGCAGGTTCGCTTTTGGCGAGATTAACGGTACGATTACCGCCTCTGCACAGCCGGAGAATTGCGGCATCACGCATCCCGTTGAGAACCGCCGCTATACAGTTGGCGAGATTGCGCGAATTCAGTCCTTCCCGGATTCCTATGATTTCAGCAAGATTCCCTTGCAGTCACGTTATAAGGTTATCGGCAATGCTGTGCCGCCAGTGCTTGGCTGGGTCATTGCCAGAGCTCTGACGAACAAGCTCCTGGAGGCTGACGGTGAGTAAATACTTCTCAATCGATGCAATTATGGCAGCGTTCTCCCTACTAAACACAGAGCTTTCAGCTGGGACGCATTTTAGCGCGCTGCAATATATGTTCGCCCTTGACAACTATGCTCACGAGTTCGGTAGAGACTGCGATACCGATTCCGATGAGGACACATTTGTTTCTTTCGCCCATAAAGTTGGCGGACTTGAAGACGGGGAAGTCCCTGACCACATTGATGGCTTTACCGGCAAAAAGCCGAAAAAGGACAAAGATTCTGCCCGAATCCATTCAAATTTCATTAGCGCAGGAGCTGTTCAACGTTCTGAGCGCGCAACCCGCGAAGACCCCGAGCTTTACCCCAGTGGGGCAAAAAGCCATCTTTTCGCCATTTCCAAGAAGGTACTTCTGGCCGATTCAATTTGCTATGAGCATTTGGACTACTATCTCTCATCAAAGGAAATGAAGACGGCGTTTGCTGTGTGGGTTGAACGTAATTCTGCCTTCAAAGATGAGTCTTCTTTTGCGGAGGCCCTTAAGGACGCTCTTGGTCAAAGCTACACTGCTGATTTGATAAATGCTCTCTGGAAAGATGGCGCACCGTCCCCAGATGATATTGGCCTTGACGATGATGTTTTTTCAAATGTGAAGCCGCGCATTGATTGGGTAACGATTGGGGAGCACTTTCCAGTGGGCGAACCGAACGGTACTCATTCCGAACCAGACAGGGTGAATCTAGTAAGAAACAGTCCGGAACTTCTCGAAAAGGTGGCGGGCTTGTCTCACAATTTGATTTACTTTGGTGCTCCTGGTACGGGAAAGTCCTATCAACTGAATAAACTTGCCGGGGATAGCTTTGCCAAGAAAAACATTCGGCGAGTAACCTTCTATCCGGACTACACGTACTCGCAGTTCGTGGGATGTTTTAAACCCTATAGTGAGCCTGGCAGCAAGGAGATATCCTACGAGTTTGTCGAAGGTCCATTCTTAAAGACCTACCTCGAGGCCATAGCGCACCCCTATGACAATTTTGTCCTGTTGATTGAAGAAATCAACCGTGCGAATCCCGCTGCTGTCTTCGGTGACGTGTTCCAACTGCTTGACCGAGATAAGGACGGGAACAGTGTCTACTCGGTTGCCGCGCCGAAGGAGATGGCTGGCTGCATCGGCAAGTATCTAAAAACGTTCAAAGAGGATGCTGATGTTCGAGACGCTATCGAGAGGTATTACGACCCCGATATGGACTTCGATGTTTTTAGGGAGATAGCCTGCGAGGAGCTCTCCCTACCGTCCAACATGTACATCTGGGCGACTATGAATAGCGCTGACCAAGGGGTGTTTCCGATGGACACCGCATTTAAGCGGCGTTGGAACTTCAAGTACATTGACATCGATGCTGAAGCCGACAAGCCTCTCGAAGACGGGAGGAGGATATCCGAGATAAAGGTACCGATTTCGGTAAACGACCCCGACTCTCGAATCGTTTGGGATAAGCTGCGCCGCAAGATTAACGCGCTGATGAAGGGTCTCGGGATCAATGAGGACAAGTTCTTGGGCCCCTTCTTCATCTCGCCCAATGATCTCAACGATCGATTCGGCGATGTCTTTAAATGTAAGGTTCTTCTCTACCTATGCGAGGACGTTGGGAAGTTGAAGCGCGGACGGCTTTTCAGAGATGAGACGGCGACCTATTTTGAGCTGTGTAAACAGTTCGAGAGCGATGGAGTCGCCATCTTCAAGGGCATCGAACTTGCCGATGTTGTCGCTGACAAGACATCGGAGGACGTTACTGCCGAATCTGAAGAAGAGACTGAGGAATAGGCAATGAAACCGGTGATGGTCCGCGAGCTGAGGCCCTTTTCTCTTGCTTGGCTTGCTGACGAGCTGGGATGTACGGATGCGAGGGCAAAAGCCCTCGTTGGCGATTTGATGGCGCGCGGTATTGTGCGATACCGGACGGGAAGGAAAACCGATCCCGAGGAAGCCGATGTGGAGAGCGCTACTCCCTATGAAGTCTACCAGTTCCGCTTCGTGGGCCTGGTGATGACCGAGGGTGTGGTGATTGTTGTTTATCCCAAGTACTTCCATGACCGGATGCCTGTTAATGACGAACTCAGGTTGATAATGCGAGTTCTCAAGCGTGATGCGGGCATCGCGGTGCTGACGAGTTTGGAAGATGCCGGCGAGGGCACTAACGACAAACTGCCCGTGATGCTGGCGCTGTTGGAGCTGTACGGCGAGTACGGTGAGTACTCGAACTACGCGGAAGGTCGCGAACTCAACGGTAGTGGGGGCATTGACTGGAACCGTACAATTGATGGACACTTGCCCGTTCTTTCGAGCGGTCGGCCGATATACATGGAGTATGAGACGCGCAAGACGCATCGCGATGACTCCGACTTCATCACGCGGCTGCATCGCGCCGTATTGACCGAGTGCTCGCGTAAGTTCGGGGAAGTGGGCATCGACAAACTGCTTTCGCTCGATGAGGTGTGTCTTTCGGATGAGGACATCGAGGCTTTCGGCGATGTCGAGATGCTGGGTTGGCGTCTGGAATGCGAGCGCGCGGCTCAGTTCTCGGACTGGAAGCTCTTAACGCTCGATTTGCTTGAGCGCTACCTGCTGGTGCGTGAGAGCGAGGTACGCAGCGATGAGGTGCAGGCACTGGGGACAACGAGCTTTTACCACCTGTGGGAAGAGGCTTGTAAAACGGCCCTTGGCGATGCCCTTGGTAAACGGCTGGGCACGCTCGAGCTTACGCTTGAGGGTAAGTGGGCGGCTGATAGGCGAAAGAAACTGATCGAGATAATTCCACGGCCCCTGTGGGAGCGCTGGCACGGCGATGGGTTTGCTGAGCCCGAGGGTACCGACACACTCATCCCTGATGCCATTGCCATTGCAAATGGACCCGATGGCGAGCGACTGTTCTGCATCTGCGATGCGAAGTACTATGTGCCGAGCGTTAGTGGCAAGATGGAGCACCAGCCGGGGCTGGAGTCGGTTGCCAAGCAGTTCCTATACCAGAGTGCATACCGCGGGTTTGTCGAGGCTTGCGGGTTCGACCGGGTGGTGAACGCGTTTCTAGTGCCGGGAACCGTTGATAGGCCTGAGCTGATGGCGAGGGTGTCGTTTCCAGGCGTGATTGCGGAAGAAAAAAAGCCGTTCGGTAATTTTATCAACATGCTGATGCTGCCGGCGGGGGTCGTGTTTGAGGCGTATCTTCGCGGAGAAGCATTGAATACTTGTCGACTACTTGCGGTTGAGGCTGCTTGCTAGCGGGAAAACCAAGGCGATCGACTAGCAACTGAGGACAAAAGGGGCGCGGTCCTTTCTCGATACTTGGCTAAGCCGGATGGTTTGCGCGGACTATGCGCAGGTTGCCATACTATGCGGGTTCTTACCGCAGTGTGAGAAGAACTTGCAAGAATCGCAAGTTCTTGTCACGCGATGAGAAAAACTTGCAAGTAGTTGCCGACCGTTTCTCTGTCCTTTCTTTCCTTTTTCTCAAACGGTGCAGGTGCCGTCGCCTTAACCGCCCTGCGTGAGTTTTTGCCCGTATGGGATGGTATTCAACACATGCAACAACTAAATCGGAGGTTTGACCATGGCTACGTGGGAACTCAACTGTCAATCGATTCCATCGTCTACGGGCGACAAGGAGCTCGCTCCCTATCTCGCACGCCAAAAGGCGATGCGCGAGTTTTTTGAACGCGCACTGTTTGTCACCAAGGATCAGGACAACAACGGCCTGTACTTTTTGGGTGCCACGATGGGCTCGGGCAAAAACTACACCGCCGAGCAAGTCACGGCCGACCTGATTGCCGGCGGCTGGGATGAGTCGGGCTGTTTTAACAAATGCCCCGGTCGCCGCATCTTGGTGTTTGTGGTTCCGGGTAAGGACAACCGCGACAACTATGTTGCAAGTGCGCGCCAATTGCTGGTTGGTCAGGGCATGGATTGCGATGATGCGGCGCGTATGGTGTTCGATCTTCCGCGAGCAGGGGAGAACATCAAAAACTGGATCGATGCCACGTTTGACAAGGGTAGCGTAAGGCCACGCGATATTCCATGCCCCTTTGGAGCGAAGGACGAGGCCGTGACGGATGCGGGTGCCGTCTGCGATGCCTCTGCTGCCGCGGTCACCCGCCTGCGCGGAATCGATCTTGCCGAAGCCATTGCCAACGGCAACGCCGACGATGCAGACGAGGCGCTCAACGCCAAGATCGCTGCGGCTCACGATGCCATCGAGCGCGCTGCGGCTGCCAAGATTGAGCTCGATGCTGCCGTTGCTGCGACGGATGCTGTGGCACCGGCCTACTTGGAGGCGCTTGCTAACTACACCGCCGCCAAGGCCGAGCTCGACCAGGCTATTGCCGAGCTTAACGCCGAGATCGCTCGCCAAGAGGCCGCTGAGCGCGGGAATGGCGAGTAGGTTCAGCCTGCGATGCAGGTGACGTATGAGGCCAAACACGCGGTGGCAAAGACCGGGGTTGTGGCGCAGCAGACGGCGATGCCCTACCACGGGTGATGCGTCCGACCTGCTGGGCGAGACTTTCGTAACCGGCGGCACGGTCCTAGTGGCCGCCGGCGTCTTCCTGTCCGACAAGCGCCGCCAGCTGATCCGTTAGGGGCGGGGGAAAGCGGATCGTTTTCGGCGCGCCGCAGGTGATACGAATCCTGCGGCGCACTGTTTTTTGCGCGAGGGCTTTCAGCTGTGTCCGCACGACATGCGACACTTACCCTGCCACCATGCTCCGTCGCGGCGGCATGCATCTGAACAGCGGCCCTCTAAGGAGTTCGATATCGATGAGTGACAACACCAAACATCTCGCAAAGAAGTGCGTCAAGGATGCGGGGCCGTGCCTCGCGCTGTGCGCAGCCGGCGCAGCGGTCGCGCTGCTGGCTGTTCTGGGGCCATTCGACGTGCTCCGAAGTGCCAGTTCCCTGCGCGTCATCATCGCCCTTGCCGGCGCCATGATGATCGGCGGCGTGCTCGATCTGATTTTTTGGGTACTTGAACCGTTTGGATGGAAGAACGAGGGGTAAGCCCTAAGGGATGGATACCCCGCAGCAACAGGAGGTCCCCGTGATCTGGTTTACCAGCGATACCCACTTTGGACACGAGAACATGCTGCGGCTTAGCGATAGGCCTTGGTCGACTGTTGCGCAGATGAACGAGGCCATGGTCGCCAGCATTAATAGCAAGGTCGCTGCGGATGACGAGCTCTACATCTTGGGTGACTTTAGCTTTAAGATGACGGTCCAAGATACCTACGAGCTGCGCAAAAGCATTGTCTGCAAGCGTGTCCACCTGCTGCCCGGCAACCACGACAAAGACTGGACGCAGCTTGCGGTGGCGGATGCTTTTATCGTCGAGCCGCCCATTTGCGTGCTCAAGATCGACCGCCAAAAAATCGTACTGAGCCACTATCCCATGACCGACTGGCAGGGCATGTCGCACGGCAGCTGGCATTTGCACGGGCATATCCACAGTTGCGGCGGCGCGTACAACAAGTTCAACCTCAGACAGAGACTGCTGCGCTATGACGTGGGCGTGGACGCTAACAGCTACGCCCCGGTAAGTTTGGATGAGCTCAAGTTGTGGTTTGCGCAGGTAGACGAGCCGGTGCAGTGCGTTAAATGGCCGTGGTGGGTCAACGCCACGGATGACGAGCAGATCGAGCGCGATCTCGAAACCTATAAGAGGGAAGTGGTGATCCGATGACGGTCTATGTGACGCTCGACATTCACGGTGGGCTCGACATGCAAAAGCTGCGTGACTGGGAGCTTGGGGATAGCCTGGCGAGCGACGACTATCTGATTGTCGCGGGCGACTTTGGCTTTCCGTGGGATTTTTCTGCCGAGGAATGCGCCGATATCGCTTGGCTGGAGTCGCGCCCCTATACGTTGCTGTTTGTCGACGGCAATCACGAGCGTTTCGATCACTGGGCGGAGCGTCCTATGGAGTTGTGGCACGGTGGGCTGACGCAGCGCCTGTCGGATACCTCGCCCATACGGCGCCTGACGCGCGGCGAGGTTTTTGAGCTCGACGGCTCAACGATCTTTACCATGGGCGGCGCCACGAGCGTGGATAAGGAATACCGCATTCCCTATTCCAGCTGGTGGCCACAGGAGCTGCCGGACGAGCGCAACTTTGAGGAGGCGCGGGCAAAGCTCGACAGCGTGGGCTGGAAGGTCGACTACGTGATCACCCACACCTGCTCCACGCGCATGCTTTCGCCCACGCTCTATCCGGCGCCCGGCTGGAATTACCCCGCCGTTGATCGGCTTACGGCGTTTTTCGATGAGCTGGAAGACCGCTTGGATTACAAACGCTGGTACTACGGGCATTTCCATCGGGATGCCAACCCGGCCGAACGCCACACCGTGCTCTACGACTGCATCGTTCGCCTGGGTGACGAACTCCAGCCCTGGGATGTTGTGTAGGGGTGGGGTGGCTGGCTACTCGGCCGTCATGGTGATGTTCTCCCGGTGCACACGGATAACATCCCAGCTAAAGTGCTCGACCAACTGCTCGGCGGTACGCGGCGTGGTGTCCGGCGCGATGCCCGTTTGTCCGGCGAGCCATCCCAGCAGTGCCTCGGGTTTGCCAAAGCGGGTGCGTAGTTCGCCCAGGTCCAGGTCGCGGTCGCGCTTGGATAGACGGCGGCCGTCCGGCGACATGAGCAGCGGAATGTGCGCGTAGTGCGGTGTGGGAAGTCCCAGCAGATGCTGCAGGTAGATCTGGCGCGGCGTGGAGCCCAGCAGGTCGCATCCGCGCACGACCTCGGTGACGCCCATGGCGGCGTCATCGACCACCACGGCTAGCTGATAGGCAAACACGCCATCGCTGCGGCGCACCAAAAAGTCGCCGCATTCGGTGGCGAGCGCCTCGCATTGGGCACCATACGTGCGGTCCACAAATTCGACCACATCGTCTGCGAGGTCGTCGACGGCGGGCACGCGCAGGCGCGTGGCCGGAGCGCGCAGGATGCTGCGGCGGGCAACCTCCTCGGCAGAAAGGCCTCGGCAGGCGCCACGGTAGATGGGCGTGCCGTCGCTGGCGTGCGGTGCGCTCGCGGCGTGGAGCTCGGCGCGCGTGCAAAAGCAGGGGTAGGTGAGGCCGGCGTCTTGCAGCTGGTGCAGGGCGCTCTCGTACAGGTCTAGGCGATCGTGCTGGTAGTAGGGGCCTTCGTCCCACTCAAGCCCCAGCCAGGCTAGGTCGTCGATGAGTTGGGCGGCAAGTTCCGGGCGCTTACAGCGATCGTCTAGGTCCTCGATGCGCAACACAATGCTGCCGCCTTGGCTGCGGGCCGAAAGCCACGCGCACAGGCAGCTGAACACGTTGCCCAGGTGCATGCGGCCCGAAGGCGACGGAGCAAAGCGACCCACGACGGGCGCGGGAACGGAGGCGGGCTGTGCCGTGGGCGCGTCCGCGGCGGGCGTTGCTATGTTGCGTGCGTTGATATCCATGCGGACGAGTATAGCGCGGGGGCGCGATGGGGAGGCGTCACGGTGGTTCGCAAGTTGTCGAGGCCTCGCATTGCGTATGGCGGGCCGCGGACTCGGTGCTTTGATTCCTGTCCATCAACTCGGTACCTTTGACGACAGAACCCCCGGCAGCTCTTCGCAACTGCCGGGGGTTCCGCGGAAAAGGGGGACATGATCCTCAAGCGAACGGCAAAGGGGCAAACCGTTTTCGCTCAACTGCTTTATGCCCCTCGGCTGGCGGCTCAATCAGTGCATGCCGCGCCCACACAAAGCCGCTACACCTGTGACGGAGCTGTGAAGTGGTATCTATCGTTGGTGCAGGACATGCCAAGGAGTGTCCTAAACTGCCGGCAGATAAGGAACGTCCCTAAGTGCCAGGCTCGGGTGGGACTTTTGTCCCATTTGGCGCTCCGGTCGCCTAGATATTCGTCATGTGCGCCCGTAAACGTGGGACAATGACGCTGTTGGTATCACAGACAAAGGATGTGCCTATGAACGCCCCCGTTGCCAAGACCTGTCGGCAGCGCCGCCTATTCGCGCGATTCGTTTCCGTCTGCGCACTCGGCGCGCTTGCGTTGTTGCTGCTGCCTGCCGCCGCACACGCCGACGGCTACTCCATGAGCCAAACCTACATCGGCGCCACGGTTGAGGCCGATGGGTCGTTGACCGTTGTCGAGGGGCGCCAGTTCGATTTCGACGACGACATCAACGGCGTATATTGGGATATCAATACGGGCACCAACCAGCAGGGAGGCGCGGCGGGCGTCAATGTGCTGAGCGTCGAGGAAGACGACACCGCGTTTAACAGGGTCGATAGCGCGAACAAGGGCGACTCTGGCGTCTATACGGTTGAGCAGTCCGACGGCGGCGTAAAGATCAAGGTTTTTAGCCCCCACGAGAGCGGCGACAGCGCGATCTATTACGTGAGCTACACCATGACCGGTGCGGTTATGAACTGGTCCGATACCGCCGAGCTCTACTGGAAGTTCGTGGGTGACGGCTGGTCCGCGGATTCCGATGACGTCGAGATGGAAGTGTACTTCGCAAATGCTGCTGCCGGGACGGCGGCCGTCAAGGGCGATAACTTCCGCGCATGGGGCCACGGTCCGCTGACGGGCGATGTGTCGCTCGATGAGGATGAGCCCATGGTCACCTATACCATTCCGTGCGTGCATCAGGGCGAATTCGCCGAGGCGCGCATCGCCTTCCCCAGCGACTGGGTGCCATGGCTTTCCGCTTCGAGCGAGGAGCGCATGCCGACAATCCTGAGCGAGGAGAAGGCGTGGGCCGACGAGGCCAACGCCCGCCGCGCCCGCGCGCGCATGATTGCCAATGCACTTGCCGCGCTAAGTGTTGTCGCGGCGGTGGCCTTTACCGGCACAATCGTTGCGCTCAAGCTGCGCCGCCGCAAGCCCAAGCCGCTTTTCCAGGACGAATATTTCCGCGATGTGCCCTCGGCCGACCATCCCGCCGTGCTTTCGGCCCTCATGAGCTGGAACGAGGTGCCCGATCAGGCATATATCGCCACGCTCATGAAGCTCACTGACGACCGTGTGATCAAGCTGGAGCAGGCGACCGTGACCAAGGCCAAGAAGGGTCTGTTGGGGCGCGAAAAAGAAGAGCAGACGTATCGCGTGACGGTGAGCGATGCGGGCTGGAAGTCGGCCAAGGGCATTGACCACATGGTGCTCAAGGTCTTCTTTGCCGGTGCTAAGCCTGACGAGAACGGCAATCGCTCGCGCACGTTCGACGAGCTGCAGCACTACGTCAAGCAGCACGCTACACCCGTGGGTGATAAGCTCGAGGACTATCAGAACACCGTTAAGGGCAAGCTTGCCGATAGCGAGTACGTTGCCTCGGACGGCATTGTTGCAATGGTGTTTTGCCTGGTTCTTGGTATCCTGGTTGCCTTTGTTCCCGTGGGATCCATCTTCTTTACCGATGGCGCACAGGCGAACATTACCGCCGCGGTTATCTCGGTGCCGATTGTGCTGGTGGGTATCGGCGTGGGCCTTACGTTTCGCCGCTTTACGCCGGAGGGCGCCGAGGTGGCGGCTCGCTGCAAGGCACTTAAGCATTGGCTCGAGGACTTCACTCGTCTAAAGGAAGCCGTCCCGGGCGATCTGGTGCTGTGGAACAAGCTGCTGGTGATGGGCGTGGCGCTGGGTGTTTCCAAGGAAGTGCTGCGTCAGCTTGCCGAGGCCGTGCCGCCCGAGGTGCGCGAGGCCGACGGCTTCTATGACAATTATCCCTGCTACTGGTGGTACTACCATCATTACGGTATCGAGTCTCCGCTCGATTCGTTCGATGACGTGTATCACGAGAGCATCCGTGAGCTGGCGTCGAGCTCCGACAGCTCGGGCGGCGGCGGAGGCGGCGGCTTCTCTGGCGGCGGAGGCGGCGGCGTCGGCGGAGGCGGCGGCGGAACGTTCTAGCGCGCTCTGATTTTTGGGATGGATCTTCTCCGGCGACTGCCGACGGATCCATCCCATTTTCATGCGCTACCTACGAAGGCTGTCCCCAACGACTAATCACTGGGAACATCCCTAAATGACTAGGTATGGCTGCTGGGTTTAGGCTGTTAGATCGAGTTCGTAGAGGAAGCTTTCGCGCGGCATGTCGTGACGGCGCTCTTCGCGGTTGGCGCGGTGCGTGGCCGTGCGCTTAAAGCCGTGCAGCTCGTAGAACTTCCACGAGCAGTTGGAGTCGGTGTACAGGTGCGCCCTCGTCGCTCCAAGCGAGGACAGGTGCGAGACGGCGGCATCGAGCAGAACCGTGCCAACGCCCAGGCCATGGACATCGCGATCCACGGCAAGCAGCGTGACCTCGTTGTCGTGCGGCAACGGGCTGCTCTCGAGCAGGCGGTTGTTGGTTCGGATGGTTGCGCGCACAAACGAGAGATACTCGGCGCACGCATCGGGCTCTAGCTCACGCATCTGCGATAGCAGCGCGCGTTCGGTATCCATCCAATGCTCGTTGATAGTGGCGCCGGAGCTCTGTCCCGCACGCGCGAGCGAAATGCCACGCGCCTGACCGTCGATTACGGCAACCTGTGAAAACGTCGACGACGAAAGGCAATAGGCGAGGTCGCACGCGGCCTCAAGGCGGTTGTACTCATCGTTATCCGAATTGTTATGCCAAAGCTGCTGCAGAATCAGCGCGATGGCGTCGAAGTCTTCGGTATCAAACGGTCGGTAGAGAACCCGCGAGACCATGGTGCCTCTTTCTTTTGCGGATGCATATCGAGCACAGTTCTACCACGCCATTGGCATCTAATTATGGTGCCCCTGTGTTCCATGAACTCACCGTGCCCGGTGCCATGCCCATCCCCTCCGCTCGCAAACTTTTTCTGCACATGCGCCCGTTGCGGGGTGCATCGATGCGCTCGATGCGCTACATTAAATCAGTATTTTCAATGCCGCTGCGCGAGCGCTGCAGATCGACGTATCACCGACTCACAGAGCACGGCGGCGTACCAGACAGGAGGACTGCATGGGATCTGATGTGAAGATCGCACGCGCGTTGATCTCGGTTACCGATAAGACGGGCGTCGTCGATTTCGCACGGACGCTGGTTGACGACTTTGGCGTCGAGATCATCTCTACGGGCGGCACGGCTCGTGCCATCGAGGACGCGGGCGTTCCCGTAACCCCCATCGAGGAGTTCACGGGCTATCCCGAGATGATGGACGGCCGCGTTAAGACCCTGCACCCCAAGGTTCATGGCGCGCTGCTGGCCCGCCGCGATTCCGAGCAACACATGCAGGAGGCGGCTCAGCATGGCATTAAGCTGATCGACCTGGTCGTCGTCAACCTGTACGAGTTCGAGAAGACCGTCGCCAACCCCGAGGTCACCTTCGCGGATGCCATCGAGCACATCGACATCGGTGGCCCCTCCATGCTGCGCTCTGCCGCCAAGAACGCCACGAGCGTTACCGTCATTTCCGACCCTGCCGACTATGATGCCGTCCTGGCCGAGATGCACGAGACCGGTGGCTGCACCACGCTTTCCACCCGTCGTCGCCTGCAGGTGAAGGTCTACCAGACCACCGCCGCCTACGACACGGCCATCTCCCGCTGGCTCGCCGCCCAGGCAAGCGACGTGGCGGACACCTCTGCCAAGCTCGAGATTTCGCTGGAGAAGGTCGACGACCTGCGCTATGGCGAGAACCCGCAGCAGAAAGCCACAGTCTATCGCTTTGCCGAGGGCTGCGAGAACACCGCGAGCTCGCAGTTCCCGCTCGTGGGCTCCAAGCAGATCCAGGGCAAGCCGCTCAGCTACAACAACTATCTGGATGCCGACGCCGCTTGGAACCTGGTCCGCGAGTTCGACGAGCCGGCCTGCGTAATCCTCAAGCACCAGAACCCCTGCGGTTCCGCCGTTGCCGAGGACATCACGGCTGCCTACGACCGCGCTTTTGCCTGCGATCCCAAGAGCGCCTTCGGCGGCATCATCGCCTGCAACCGCGAGGTTCCCTTTGATCTGGTTGAGCACTTTGCCGATCAGAACAAGCAGTTCGTCGAGGTCATCATCGCCCCGAGCTACGCCGCCGAGGCGCTCGAGCGCATGGCCAAGCGCCCCAACCTGCGCGTGTTGGCGACCGGCGGCGTGGACCACGGCGCTCAGGTGGAGCTGCGCTCCGTCGACGGCGGCATGCTGGTGCAGGAGGTCGACCACGTGACCGAGGATCCCGCGACCTTTACGTTCCCCACCGACCGCAAGCCCACCGACGCCGAGATGGCCGAGCTCGAGTTTGCCTGGAAGGTCTGCAAGGGCGTTAAGTCCAACGCCATCCTGGTCTCCAAGGGTAAGGCCGGCATTGGCATGGGCCCGGGTCAGCCTAACCGCGTTGACTCTGCGCTACTTGCCTGCGAGCGCGCCGAGGACTTCTGCGAGCGCGAGGGCGTGGAGAAGGGCGGCTTTGCCTGTGCAAGCGACGCGTTCTTCCCGTTCCGCGACAACGTCGACGTGCTTGCTGCACACGGCGTGACCTGCATCATCCAGCCCGGCGGCTCCAAGCGCGACGACGAAAGCATCCAGGCCTGCAACGAGCACAATATTGCTATGGTCTTTACCGGCGCCCGCCACTTCCGCCACTAAGTTCCGCCTTGGGACAAAATAATCTCCGCAAAAGACGGCTGCTCCGTTTGGAGGGCCGTCTTTTTGGTATAAGAGGACGGAATGACTAACACGAAAGGTATGACCATGCCCCAGATTGATGATGCCGAGCTGTTTGGCAATGCCGAGGATCAGCGTGCGTACGAGGACTTTTGCGCCAATCAGGAGGCGGTCGAGAAGTTTACGCTCGACAAGCCCGCGCTTGTCTGCCGTTGGCGCATGTCCAATAAAAAGGTGCCCATGCTCAACCGCCACATTCGCGCACTGTCCGAGCGCTTGGTGCAGGGCGAGCCGCTTACCCATAACATGCTCAGCTGGGCCAAGCAGCACGTTGAGTGGTCGCTTGCCGAGGGCGATTACACCGCACGCGACGGCGTGCTCATGCTGGTGATCGACGTCAACGGCAACGCCGCCATGACGGTGGGGGAGTACGAGCCGCTAACCGATACGTCGGCCAAGGCGCTACGTGCCCGCTCCGCCGAGGCCCGCTCCGAGGCCGACGAAACCGGCGTGGCGCCCGAGCTGCTCGCCGCCGTCGATAACGGCGAGCTGGCCTTTGTGGCGCCGGCGGACGAGTGCCTGTGCGGCACGGCGACGCTCATCGAGCAGCTGGCCCAGACCAAGGGCATCCCGGTCACGCGCGTAGACATTCCCGCGCAGCTCAAGGGTGCGCTGTTTCTGGTGAGCGCCGAGCACGGTGTGGTTGCCGCCGCCGACTCCGACGCCGCCGACTCCGACGCCGCCACGGTCGCCTTCTTCGCCGAAGGCTACGAAAAGCTCCGTGCCCGGCGCTAAATGATGTTTCTGGGACGGGGATTAAAAACTCATTTAATTCCCGTGCTCGTCGCGAGCGAGAGGCAAGCCTCTGCCACTCGCGAACAGTTCTGTCACTTTGGTGCCGCGTGAGGCGCGTATCTGCGGATCCGCGGTCATAATGGGGCAAGACAACCAAGAGGGGGGGCGGAATCCATGGCGCTAATCTATATCGTTGAGGATGACGAGCCCATTCGTCGCGAGCTTGCCGACATCCTTGCCCGCGCCGGGTTTGAAATCGAGACCTGCGAATCGTTCGAGCATGTCTCGCGCGATATTCTCGCCGCCGCGCCCGACCTGGTGCTGCTCGACCTCACGCTTCCCGTCAAGGACGGCCAGCATATCTGCCACGAGGTTCGCCGCGAATCCGAGGTTCCCATCATCGTCCTCACGTCGCGCACGACCGAGATCGACGAGGTCATGGCCATGACGCTCGGCGCGGACGACTTTGTTCCCAAGCCCTACAGCGCCCGTGTGCTCGTGGCGCGCATCAATGCCTTGCTGCGTCGCACCGCGGCGTCAGGCGAGCGCAGTACGCTCGTCCACAAGGGACTGGAGCTTGACCTCGCCCGCTCCATGGTTACCAATACGCAAATCGGCACTAGCACCGAGCTCACCAAAAATGAACTGCGTATCCTCTCGCTGCTTCTGAGCCGCGCGGGCAAGATCGTTTCGCGCTCGGCCATCATGCAGGACCTGTGGGACTCCGACGCCTTCGTAGACGACAACACGCTTACCGTTAACATCAACCGCCTGCGCACCACGCTCGAAAAAATCGGCATCAAGGGGTATTTGACGACGCACCGCGGCCAGGGCTATTCGGTCTAGGGGCCGGCTATGTCGTTCGCCAAATTCTTCAAAGATGCGCTACTTCCCGTCGCCGTGTGGACGTGCGGCGTGCTGCTGAGCTGCTTTGTGCTGACGGTCGCCGGCGCACCCGTTTCCATCGTGGTCGTGGCGGTCGGCGTGTCCTTTATCTTTGGCATGCTGGGCATCGTGATCGAGTACGCGCGCCGTCGTCGTTTTCTGCGCCAGCTGGAGCGTGCGGCAGAGGAGCTCGAGAGTCCCGCATGGGTGCAGGAGATGGTGCAATGTCCGACCCATGCCGAGGGCGAGCTCGAGTACGAGGTCTTGCGCCGGGTGGGCAAAGCCGCTTGTGACGAGGTTGCCGAAGGCCGGCGCCAGACCGATGACTATCGCGACTATATCGAGAGCTGGGTCCACGAGGCCAAGCTGCCCCTGGCGGCAGCCCATCTGATTTTGGAAAACCTGGACGGCAGCGAAGATGATCTGTCGCGCGTAGATGACCTCGGTCGCGAGCTTGCCCGCGTGGAGCGCTATATCGACCAGGCGCTCTACTATGCGCGCTCGGAGGTTGTGGAGCGCGATTACCTGATTCGTCGCTGGGACCTTAAGACCTTGGTGACGGGTGCGATTAAAGCCAACGCCCGCGAGCTCATCGCGGCGCACGTGGCTCCGGTGTGCGAGAACCTCGACTTCGAGGTCTTTACCGACGAGAAGTGGCTCGAGTTTATTCTGAGCCAGCTCATTCTGAACAGCATTAAATATGCGCGTGAGGACGGCGCAAAGATCGTGTTTTCGGGTGCCTTGCTGGACGAGGGCCTGGCGAGCGAGCGCATCGAGCTTACCGTCGCGGACAACGGCTGCGGCGTGAGCGCGGCCGACCTGCCGCGCGTGTTCGAGAAGGGCTTTACCGGCGACAACGGCCGCACCACCAAGCGCGCAACGGGCATCGGCCTCTACCTGGTGGCGCGTCTGTGCTCCAAGATGGGCATCGACGTCACCGCGGCATCCGAGCCCGGCGAAGGCTTCGTCGTTACGTTCGCCTTCTCAACCAACAAGTTCCAATACTTTGAGTAGTTAGCCCGTATGGCGTAGCCGTTCAGGATTTTCCCATTTAAGAAGAAATCAGGCTTTTCGGCAGCTATATTTCTGAACGGGAACATTGCTAATGTAGTCAACGCTATATTCCCGTACATGAACATAGTGCTACAGGTTTATACTATGTTCACGAACAGGAATATAGCTGGAGGCGTCATGAGAACGGTGACAACGATTAAAAAGCTGGATGGGCGCATCAAGCTCAAACCGTCGGAAGTCGCTTTCTCGGAGCGCACGGTTTTCGATCCCGCCGAGATAGGGAAGGCCCTTAGGCTCAGAAGGCGTGAGCTCGGCTTGACTCAACGTGACGTCGCGACTATGACGGGCCGCAGCCTTCGTGTGATCGGTGATATCGAACGGGGGCGGACAACGGTCGAAATTGGTGTCATTTTCGATTACGCCTCCATCGTGGATATTGATTTTATTCTGAAGGTGAGGGGGAAATAATGGATGGCACGCTGTTCGTTCACCGTGAGTTTAATGGGTCTTACCAGCTGGTTGGCATATTGGAGGAAAACGCGGGGCTTCCGATATTCACCTATAGCCCCAAATATCTCCAGAGCGGTGATGCGGCCCCGATTTCGACCTCGCTGCCGTTGTCGGCCGAGACATTTAGTCCGGACGCAACGGGTTCCTTTTTCTCCGGCATCATTCCGGAGGGGCAGCTCAACAGGGACCTTGAGAAAAGGGCGCGAGCGGAACGCGGAGATTACTTTAAGGTGCTCGATTTAGTCCGCGATGAACCTGTCGGCGCTCTGGTTTTGACGCGAGAGCCTTCGGCCGACAGTCTCGAAATGGGCTATGAAGAGATAGGTGAGGAACAGTTAAGCGGGCTGGCATACGCGCCGGCGGAGGTTGCTTTTGATTTAGCGCTAGAGAGTCGAATCTCCCTTGCAGGTGCTCAGGCAAAGGTCGGTCTCTACCATACGGGCGATGACCCATGTGGCGGATGGTACCTGCCTCATGGAGCGGCCCCATCCACGCACATTCTCAAGGCGGGGTCGAAAACGTTCCCGGGCGAGACGGTGTGCGAAGCGATGTGCGTGAGAGCCGCCTCTCTGATGGACCTATCGGCCGAAGAGTGTTTTCTTATCCGAGTTGAGGATGCCGAGCCAATTATCGCCGTGAGGCGATTTGACCGAGTAACGCCTGACGCCGGACGCTCGGTTGACGGATTGCCAATTCCATACCGTTTGCACCAGGAAGATGTTTGTCAGGCCAAGGGCATCTCGCGTGAGCTTAAATATGAGCCCACGGGCGCCAATTACCTGGGGCTTATCGTCGATGCAGTGCGAAGGGCGTCGACGAATCAAATGGAGGACAGGTTCCTTGTCGGCTATAACCAGCTGTTCGACTATGCCGTAGGTAACTGCGATAACCATCTAAAGAACTGGTCGCTCGTATGGGACGAAAGTTGGAAGCAGGTGAGGTTGGCGCCGCTCTACGACGTGCTGTGTACAACGGTTTACCCCAGTCTCGTTCGTGAGATGGGCGTCTCGTTTGGTGGGAGCCGCAAGATTGACGACGTAACGCGCGGGTCGGTGATGAGCCAAATGGTTGGGGCGGGTTTGCCCGGGGGAATTGTTGCCGGAATGATTGCTGATACCTGCAATGAGGTTCCAGACGCGCTAAGAGATGCCGCGCGCGGTCTCAAAGAAGAGGGTTTTTCCGAGGCGGAGGTAATGTTCGAGAAGATCATTCCAGAAGTGCAAGCGCGTCTAAGCAGGATCGCCTTATAACAAAAACGTGCCGCCCAAACAAAACGTGCCGCCCCAATCGGGGCGGCACGCCATCTTTCTTATCAGCCAACTCGCTGAAGTAAGGCTGCGAAGGCGCAAGGCCGGGAGGGGTTATCTAAGCCGACATCCCGCAGCCGCGAAGCGGCGAGGACGTCGGCGTGATAACCCCGCAGGCCTTGCACCGACGGGAAGGAACCTACTTCACGACCAAGATGTCGCAGTCCGTATTGCGCAGCAGGAACGTCGAAATCGAGCCCAGTAGCGCGTACTTAATTGAGGACAGGCCGCGGGCGCCGCAGAGCACCAGATCGGGCTTGACCACGTCGAGCATCTCATCCTTGAGCGTCTCACGAATGCGGCCGGTGCGAATCATGACCTCGACCTCGGGAATGTCGGGATTGGCTTTGGCCTCCTCGAGCTGCTTGGCGATGGAGTTGTTAAAGGCCTCCTCCAAGCCGTTGACCAGGTCGACCGGATAGGAACCGGCGCTCTCGAGCGCGGTGGAGTCGATAACGTGGCCGATGATCAGCTTAGCGCCGTTGTTCGCGGCGACCTTGATGGCGCGTGCGAGCACAAAATCCTGCTGCTCAGTACCGTCGAGCGAAACAAATACCTTGGTATAGCCCTCGTTCATGGTTTCCTCCTTGGTCTATCGCACGGGCGCGGGGCTCGTGCGTCGGGCGGGCGCGGGCGCGTTGGCCGCCGGACACTTTATCTTGTTGCAGTTATACCCAAGGATTCGGATTTGACCGCTCGCAATTCTGTGAACGGGCGAGTTTTTTGGTAAGGGTAGGCACAGGCGTGCCGCCAACGGTTGATAATGGGACATCGCCCGCACCGTCCGCAGAACAATATCGGCGGGTGTCTAACGAGGGGGTCCCTTTGGATATCATCGAGCTTCTAAAATCTGCCTTCATGGGCCTGGTCGAGGGCATCACCGAATGGCTGCCTGTTTCGTCGACCGGTCACATGATCTTGGTGGACGAGTTCGTCAAGATGAACGTGAGCGAGACGTTCTGGAATATGTTCCTGGTCGTGATTCAGCTTGGCGCCATTTTGGCCGTCTGCGTCCTGTTCTTCTACGACCTTAACCCGTTTTCTCCCAGCAAGGGCAAGGAGGGCCGTCGCGACACCTGGGTGCTGTGGGGCAAGATTGTGCTCGGCTGCATTCCCGCCGCGGCGATCGGTTTGCCGCTCAACGACTGGATGGAGGAGCATTTCTACAATGCTCCCGTCGTGGCGCTGGCGCTCATTGTGTACGGCGTACTGTTTATCGTGATTGAGAACTGGCGCGCGAGCAAGCGCGAGGAAATGGCCGTTGCCGGTTCGTTTGGTTCGCGTGCTGTGGTGGCGGGCGGACGTCCCGCCGGTGCGCACTTTGCGGCGCCCGCCGCGGCTACCGCTGAGGATGAGGACGATGACGAGAATTTGGACTTTGGCTCCATCGCCACGCTCGAGGACCTGAGTTGGAAGACTGCGCTGGGTATCGGCTGCTTCCAGGTGCTTTCGCTGGTGCCTGGTACGTCTCGTTCCGGTTCTACCATCATCGGTGGCCTGCTTTTGGGCTGCACGCGTTCGGTGGCGTCCAAGTTTACGTTCTTCCTGGCCATCCCTGTCATGTTTGGCGCGAGTGCGCTCAAACTGGTCAAGTACTTCATCAAGGGTGGTACGTTCGGCGCCAACGAGGTCGCCATCTTGGGCGTGGGCTGCGTTGTAGCCTTTGTGGTTTCGCTCATCGCCATCAAGTGGCTCATGGGCTTCGTCCGCCGTCACGACTTTAAGTGCTTCGGTGTTTACCGCATCATCCTGGGCATCGTAGTGCTCGCTTACTTCTTTGTCCTGGAGCCGATGCTCGGCCTCTAACTTAGTCGACGCTGCGCGGCGGCCGGGGCGACAACTTGTCATTCAAAGGGGGTGGCATGACCAAAAGGTCTATGCCGCCCTCTTTTCATGCCAATTTGTTCGCTCTGGCCGCCGCTCGCTGCTGCTACCGTGACATCGGTGGCTCTGTGATTGGCGCAATGGGGTCAGGTTACTTTGCACCAGCTTGGTGCAGACAAATCTGACCTCATTGCGCCAAATTCGCTGGGGCGGGCCCGATGGTGGCGGACGGAGTCGTGGTGTGATTTGCGTCGGTTTCCGCGCGGCTCGGTATACTGGTACGGCTCAAACTATGGCGCTGCCCGCAGGCGCGCCGTCCGTCAGATGAGGAGTCGCCCATGACCCAGCCCTTGCCCTGGGAAAAGAACGCTGCGGTACCCGTGCCGCCCACGCCGGAACCCGTGCCGCTCGATGCATACACCGCCCCCGCTGCGCCGGAGCCCGAGCTCGTCCCGCTCGACATCTACGACGCTCCCGCGCCGGCACCCAAACCCGCCAAGCCGCTCGTCGACATCGACAGCCTTAATCCCGCCCAGCGCGAGGCGGTCCTGACCACCGAGGGTCCGTTGCTGGTCCTTGCCGGCGCCGGCTCGGGCAAGACCCGCGTCTTGACCTTCCGCATCGCACATATGCTCGGCGACCTGGGCGTTAAGCCCTGGCAGATCCTTGCCATCACGTTTACCAACAAGGCCGCGGCCGAGATGCGCGAGCGTCTGGCAGCGCTCATCCCCAGCGGCACCCGCGGCATGTGGGTGTGCACCTTCCACGCTATGTGCGTGCGCATGCTGCGCGAGGACGCCGACCTGCTGGGCTACACCGGGCAGTTCACCATCTACGACGATGACGACTCAAAGCGCATGGTGCGCGACATTATGCAGGCGCTCGGCATCGAGCAAAAGCAGTTCCCCATCAACATGATCCGCAGCAAGATCAGCTCGGCCAAAAACGCCATGATCG
>RQCP01000009.1 GCA_008668235.1 Collinsella aerofaciens
GGGCCGTGTCTCAGTCCCAATCTGGCCGGTCGGTCTCTCAACCCGGCTACCCGTTGTCGGCACGGTGGGCCGTCACCCCGCCGTCTACCTGATGGGCCGCGGAGCCATCCCCTCCCGTCGGGGCTTTAGCCCGGGCGCCCTGCGGCCCGCGGGGGTATCCGGTATTACCCGTCCTTTCGGGCGGCTATCCCGGGGGAGGGGGCAGGTTCTCCACGTGTTACTCAGCCGTTCGCCACTCGCTTCTGCCCGAGGGCAGGTGCCGTTCGACTTGCATGTGTTATTCGCTCCGACAGCGTTCATCCTTAGCCAGGATCGAACTCTCCGTCCAAAATAAATTGGCTTCGAGCCCGTCAGGTCCTCACAACTATTAGCTGATCGGTTCCGTTCGATTCATATGGTTCTAGTATAGGAAAAGGAATTTCTCGGGGCCGCCTCTCGGCGGCCTTGCGAAAACCAAATCCAAGTTAGACAATTTCAAATGGTTCGATGTCTGCCCGGATGCGACACTCGATGTGTCAATCCTCGCAGTATCCGGTTCTCAAGGTGCACGCCCCGCGGCTGCTCCGGTCCGACCGGGCCGCGCGGCAAGGAGATATATTGCCAGACCGGAGGGGCCCCGCGGGCGGGAATCTGGGCGTACACATTTCCTACACATTTTGTGATCCGACTAACGTTTGCCAGCCGTTACCTACCGCTCGCCGAGCATCTCTTTATATAAGGCAGTCTCATGGTTAAAGCGGATACGTCCCCCTAGCTAAAGCACAGCCAGCATCGAGCAACTCATCACGTTCTTCCACCGAGAACCCCTCGGCGTAGACGCGCACCACTGGTTCGGTCCCGCTAGGACGGACCAGCAGCCACGTGTCATCCTCGAATGACAGACGCAAGCCGTCCATATGACTAACGTTTTGCGGCACTTTGCCACAAATCGACTTGGGGTTTACGCCCGGCAGCAGAGTTCGTAACGTTTCGGCATCTTCGGCCTCAAGGCGTAAATCGCGTCGACCGTAACTCGTCTTACCAAAACTGTCCTCGAGTTGGTCGACCAGAACGCCCAAAGGCGCGTCCGTCTTTGCCATAAGCTCACACAGAATCAGACAGGCGAGGATTCCATCGCGCTCGGGCATATGCGCGGCGATGCCGATACCACCGGCTTCTTCGCCGCCCATGAGGACGCCGCCCTTCTTCATCTCTGCCGCTATATATTTGAAACCGACTGGCTTGACGGTCACACGGCAGCCAAGCGCCTCGGCAATGCGACGCACGAGCGTCGAGCATGAAAGATTGACGACGACGCGCCCCTCCAAATTACGAAATTGAACCAAGTCGCCCAAAACGAGCGCCATGATCTGATGCGGATGTACATATCTGCCGCGCTCGTCAACCGCGCCGATACGGTCGGCGTCGCCGTCGGTCACCAGGCCAGCGCAAGCTCCGTCCTCGATAACCGTGCGCTCGCAAGCGTCCACCCACGGTTCAACGGGGTCGGGGCAGATATCTTCTTGGTCAGACGCCTGCCCGGCGTGAATCTCGTGCACCTCAACGCCAAGCTCGCGCAGCAAGTCGGCTAGATAGCCCTGGGCTGCGCCGCCCATGGGATCGACAACCACGCGCAGGTGCGCGGCGCGGATGGCTTCGGCATCGACAAACGATGCCACCGCCTGCATATAGTCAGGAATGATATCCGCGGTGCGATATTGCCCCTCGATCCCCATTGGCTCGGGAGCCATGGTCTCTTCGAGCTCTTCGATGACATCCTGGTTGGCGGTCGAGCCGTCACCCATGCGAATCTTGAGGCACAGATAGCCCTGCGGATGATGGGAGCCCGTCACCATGAGCGAGCCGCACGCCTCACCGTCATAAGCCGCCGCCCACGTAAGGGCAGGGGTCGGAACAGATCGCGAAGCGAGCACGGTGTCCAGCCCGTGCGCTGCTAGCACGCCCGCCGCAAGCTCAGCGAACTCGCGCGCCAGGGGCCGGGTATCGAACCCTATATATACCGTTTTGCCCGGATTGGTCTTTTGCCACAACTCGCCGACGGCATCGGCGATACGGGCAACGTTATCGGCAGTGAAGTCCTCATCGACGCGAGCGCGCCAACCGTCAGTTCCAAAATGAATTATCGCGCACACGCGCAGACACCTCACAGTGTTTGGATCATGGTACGCATGGGGTATACCCGCAACATGCACTCGGCAACCTGCCGGCACCAGCATTCACCATTTGGGCAAATGCTGCCGAGGACATGCAAGCAATAAAAAAACCGCCCCGTATGGAGCGGTTTTGCCCTTTATATATCGAGCGCCTCGGCCATCGCCGCCGTGGTGATTGCCGTGGTTCCACAGCAACTGCCCACCATTGCGGCACCGGCATGTCTCCATTCGATGCATGCGCGCGCGAAAGCTTCGGGGTTCTCGTGCCATACGGGGCCATCCTGAGTCTGGACCGGATCGCCCACGTTGGGACGCACCGTGACGGGAGTAGTCGCCGATGCAACCATCCTCGGCACCGCCGCGTTCGCGGCCGCAAGCGAACAGCAATTAACACCAACCGAGTTTGCGCCGTGTTTTTCGGCGTACAAAACAGCTGCCTCGATGTTGAGGCCATCGCCCAACAGGTCACCTTTATCGTCAACGACAAAACTCACCAGAACAGGCATGCCGTCGGCGGCATCTCGGGCGCCGGCAAGCATGGGCTGCAAATTACGGATAGACGTCACCGTCTCGATCAGCAAACCGTCAACACCAGCATTGAGCAAGGCGTGCGCCTGTTCGCGCGCAATGCCTCGGATTTCACGATACTCGGCAGAGTCCTCGGCAAACCACTCAATACCGATCGGGCCCATCGAGCCCAGCAGCAGCTGAGGGTGCGCTTGGCGGGCATCGTCGACGGCCCCGCGATTGACCTCCGCCACGGACGGCGCAATCTGGTCGCGCTTGAGGGCATAGCTCGATGCCTGAAAGGTGTTGGTGATGAGCACCTGTGCGCCGGCGGCGACATACAAGCGATGGATACGAGAAACGGTCTGCGGCTCTGCCAGATTCCAAAACGCTGGTGGAATGTCGGCGGCATCGTACTCACTCAACAAAACACTGCCCATGGGGCCCTGCGCCAACAAGGTCTCGCTCGACAAACGGCGCGTAAGTTCCTCGGCACCAAAGCGGTTGTAATAACTCGTATCCATATATGTGTTTCGCTATCCCTCGACGCTGATTCCCTGCTTTTCGAGATAGGCGAGCCAGCGGTTCATCGTGTCCTCGGAAAGCGCATGTTCCATCATGCACGCCTCGGAATCGGCCCGCTCAAAATCGACGCCGAGCTCCTGGACCAAAAACGTGCGGATAAGGCGATGACGGTACCAGATAGCCGTACCGACCTCGCGACCACGGTCGGTCAGGATGACCTTGCCGTAGTGCGATTGCTCGACAAGCTCGGATGCCTTGAGCGCCGAAACCGCTTTATTGACCGATGCCTTGGAGACGCCAAGGCGCTGCGCGATGTCGACCGATCGCACACCGTTGGTTTCCCCCTCTTCGCTTTCGATGCGAACCATGCACTCCAAGTAGTCTTCGTTCGCCACCGTCAGATGTAGTTCGCGCGAGCTATTTGTCGTATCCATGATCTTCCGTCCCTTCTGCATTCAATGGCTGATTCTACCCCATCCAAGCGTCGCGGTATGCCGTGGCATACCGTGCTAGAGTTCTTGTTGCACACGACGACCAAGATTGGAGCGGTCTTTATGGAAAACACCACCACGAGCCCCGATGTCCTCGAGCGCTTTTTGCGCTACGTCCAGATCAACACGCAGTCCGAGGATGCAAACTGTGACCAGGTACCCTCGAGCGCCGTTCAGTTTGACCTTGCCAACGTGCTGGCCGAAGAGCTGCGCGAGCTTGGTGCGGAAGATGCCCACGTGACCGAGCACGCCTATGTCTGCGCGCATATCCCCGCAAGTGCGGGCGCTGAGGACAAGCCCGCCCTGGGCCTGGTCGCCCATCTCGACACCACCGAAGTTGCACCGGGCGCCGGCGTGAAGCCGCACATCGTACACTACGAAGGTGGCGACCTGGTCTGCGGCACGGTTGACGGTAAGCCCGTTGCCATGAGTACCGCCAAGCTTCCCGCCCTGAACGACCTCGCAGGTGAGGACCTGGTCTGCAGCGATGGCACCACGCTGCTGGGCGCGGACGACAAGGCAGGCGTCGCCGAGATCATGTCGCTTGTCGCGCGTATCGCTCAGGACCCTTCTCTGCCCCATCCCGCACTCGGCATTTGCTTCTGCCCTGACGAGGAGATCGGCCACGGAGCCGAGCTGTTGGATATCGATACCTTTGGCTGCAAGTACGCCTACACGGTCGACGGCGGCCCCATCGGCGAACTGGAGTGGGAATGCTTTAACGCCGCCGAGGCGACCGTCTGCTTTGAGGGCCAGTCCATCCACCCGGGCGACGCTAAGGGCCGTATGGTCAACGCAGGCAATCTGTTCTGCGACTTCAACGCGTTGCTCCCCTACGTACAGCGCCCGGAGTATACGGAAGGCTACGAGGGCTTTTATCACCTTGAGGGTGTATCTGCGACCGTCGATCACGCCACAGCGCGCTATATCGTCCGCGACCATGACGCCGCCAAGTTCCAGCAGAAACTCGACCTTATTTATGCCGCTGCCTCGATGCTCAACCAGCGTCTGGGTGAGGAGCGCGTGACGGTCGAGATTAAGCAGCAGTATCGAAATATGGCCGAGATCGTTCGTGACTATCCCGAGCTTATTGATGTTGCCAAGGAAGCCTACCTTGCCTGCGGCGTTGAGCCCCAAGTGCTGCCAATTCGCGGTGGTACCGACGGCGCCCAGCTGTCGTTCCGCGGTCTGCCCTGCCCCAACCTTTCCACCGGCGGCTATTGCTACCACGGCGTCAACGAGTTTGTCCCGGTCAGCTCGCTCGTCAAGATGACCGACGTCCTCCAGGAACTCGTCGCCCGCTTCGCATAGATCTGGCCGCACAAGCCCAAAAGACGAATCGCCCCGTCCTCAACCGAGAACGGGGCGATTTTTGGTGCAAGGAGTGTAGTCGGCATCGCTGGTTGAATCAACGTCAGCGAGCGACGTCCAAGGCGAACAAGTTGGCATGAAAAAGGCAGGGCATTGACCTTCTGGTCATGCCCTGCCGTTTGAATGACAAATTGTCGCCTTGGGCGGTGCGCAGCGTCGACCGGTCCGCCGTTCGGTAGAACGGCGGAACTAGTAGGAGTAGCCGTTGCCGTCGCCGGTGGGCTCTTCGTAGTAGTCCGAATCGCTCGAATCGCTTGAGTCATCGGAATCGTCAGAGCTGACCGATGAGGTTGCGGTACCGTTTGCGTAGTCGTCAGACGTGTTGTTGTTCAGGTCGCCGATCGTAGAGCTGGAACCGTCGGAAAGACCCATGGTGTTGGGACCCTTGGGATCCTTGCCGGCATCGACGCGCTCCATCATTTCCTTGAGCTCGTCCTCGTAGACAAAGACGTAGCTCACACCGTCGATCATGGTGCTGTCATCGGCGTACGAGGGCAGATTGGCCGAGTAGATACCGTCGACATCCATACCGCGCATGGCGTTGACCGTAGCCACGATATCCTGAACGCTCATATCGGTTACGAGCATATCGGACAGTGAATTAACCAGGCCAAAGATCTTCGTGGCATCGAAGTTATTGAGAATCTGGTTGGCAAGGGCGCCGAGCACCTGACGCTGGTGGCGCATGCGCGTGTAATCGCCGTCGGCATAGGTGTAGCGGCAGCGGGCATAGGTAAGGGCGGTGGCACCGTCCATATGCTGCTGGCCAGCGGTAATCTTAATATCCAGGTGCTCGGGGTCGTCAACATCATCGGTTGCGTTAATGTCGATACCGCCAACCGAATCAATCAGCGCCTGCATACCGTCGAAGCTGACCTCGGCATAGTGGGAAATCTGAACACCGCACAGCTCGTTGACCGCCTCGACCATGGCCTCGGCGCCGCCAACGGTATGGCAGGCGTTGATCTTCATGGTCTCGCCCTTGTACTCGACCTTGGTGTCGCGCGGAACGGAAATGAGCGTCGCCTGCTTTTGCGTGGGGTCGATGCGTGCCAGGATAATCGAGTCGGCACGATACGTATCCTCGCCCGGACGGCCGTCGGTGCCAAGAAGCAGCACGTAGAACGGATCCTTTGCCTCATCGGTGTCAACCAGAACCCGACGCAGATTGTCGGTAATGACATTAGAATCGCCGAGCTTGCCCATGATGGTGGCAAACCACAGGCCGGCAGCGGTAGTGGCACTCAGCAGCACGCCAAGCACGACAATGAGCGCGACGTGACGAATCGTGTGGCTACGACGACGTTGGCGAGCGCGCTCGGAATAGCGAGCCACGTTATCGCGACTGTAGATCTTGGCCTGCGCACCAGTTGAGGGTCTTCGGGCGGTGGTATCCGCGAGGGGCTTTTTATTAAACATAGGCAACCTGTATTAGTAGATGACGGGATCGGGGACGGTAGCATGCTCGACATGCGCGCCGAGCGCCTGCAGCTTTTCGACAAACTGCTCGTAGCCGCGCTTGATGTGATGAATAGCCGAAACCTCGGTCGTCCCGTCGGCGATCAAGCCCGCTACGACGAGGGCCGCTCCGCCACGCAGATCGGGCGAGGTAACCTGTGCACCCGAGAAGCCCTTGACGCCATGAATCATGGCATGATGGCTCTCGATACGAATGTCGGCACCCATGCGCACCAGCTCAGAGGCAAACATAAAGCGATTCTCGAAGATGTTTTCGGTAATAACGGAACTGCCATCAGCAAGGGCGGAGAGTACCATAATCTGTGCCTGCATGTCCGTCGGGAAGCCGGGGAACGGAAGCGTCTGGATATCGACCGGCTTGATACGCTCGGCACGGTTCACATGGACGCCATCCTCGACGCGCTCGCAGTCGATACCCATGAGCTCCATCTTCTTGAGCACCATGCCCAAGTGAATGGGGCAAAAGCCCGTGACATCGATACCGCGATCGTCGGCCATCAACGCACCGGCAACGATAAAAGTACCGGCCTCAATTCGGTCGCCCACTACGCGATGGGTAACAGGATGCAACTCTTCCACGCCCTCGATGGTCACGACAGGCGTGCCGGCGCCGACAATCTTAGCGCCCATCTCGTTGAGCATGTTGGCGAGATCAACGATCTCGGGCTCACGGGCGGCATTGTCGATAACCGTGGTGCCCTGCGCGCGCACGGATGCCATGATGAGGTTCTCGGTCGCACCGACGCTGGCGAACTCGAGCGTGACGGTGGTACCGCGCAGACCTTGGGGCGCATTAGCGTTGATGTAACCGTGGGCGGTATCGAACTCAACGCCCAGGGCCTCAAGACCAAGAATGTGCATATCGATCTTGCGAGCACCCAGGTTGCAGCCGCCCGGCATGGCAATCTTGGCGCGATGGAAGCGGCCCAGCAGGGGTCCCATGACGGCGGTGGAAGCACGCATCTTGGCAACGAGCTCGTAGGGGGCCTCCCAAGAATCGACCTGAGAGGTATCAATCTCGAGCGTGTGCTCGTCGAGAACATCGATCGTAGCGCCCATGCCCTTGAGCACCTTGCCCATCACATGGACATCGGAAATATCGGGCACGTTCTGCAGCGTCGTCTTGCCCGGCGCCAGAAGCGTTGCCGCCATGAGTTTGAGCGCGGAGTTCTTGGCGCCCGAGACGGGCACGGAGCCTCCGATGGCGTGGCCACCCTCAACGCGGATAATATCCAAGGTCTACCCTTTCAAAAAGCATGCCCGGGATGGCTGGGCCATCCCGGGCATGATGTGTTCGCAAATGGTCGAACGCTAAATCGTTTGACTATTGGGCAAGCTTGAGCTTACACCATGCGATTTCATTATAGAGGTAGGCGCGGCGTGCATCATCCTCCGACAAATTACCCAGCTTCTCTTCAAAACCTTGAATATCAGCTTTAAGCTTGTCGGCATCGACGGTCGCCAAATCGCAAGCGCGCTCGGCGAGAACGGTCACGACATCGTCCGCAACCTGGGCATAGCCGCCGGCCACGGCAAACGTGTGGTCGACAGTGCCCATGGCCTTATCGGAAACGCGAACGTAACCGCGGTCGATCGTGCAGATCTCGCTGGAGTGAGCAGGCAGAACGCCAAACTCGCCATCCGTGGACGGAATCGACACAAACGCAGCGTCGCCCTCATAGGCGCAGCTCACGGGGCACACGATGCGGATACGCATAACCTACTTCTCCCCCATCTTGCGGGCGCGCTCGCGCACGTCCTCAATCGTGGAAGCATAGCGGAAAGCCTGCTCGGGCAGGTCATCGGCCTTGCCGTCGACAATCTCGGCGAAAGAGCGGACGGTATCCTCGACGCGGACGTAGACACCGGGGTTGCCGGTGAACTTCTCGGCGACGTGGAAGGACTGCGAGAGGAACTGCTGAATTTTACGGGCACGGTTGACCGTAAGGCGCTGCTCCTCGGACAGCTCGTCCATACCCAGAATGGCGATGATGTCCTGAAGGTCGGAGTACTCCTGCAGGAGCTCCTGGACCTTGACGGCGACACGGTAGTGCTCCTCGCCGACGATCGAGGGATCGAGAGCGTCAGAGGAAGACGCGAGCGGGTCGATAGCCGGGAACAGGCCGAGCGACGAAATGCTACGCGAAAGAACCGTGGTGGCATCGAGGTGCGTAAACGTCGTGGCAGGCGCCGGGTCGGTCAGGTCGTCTGCGGGGACGTAGACAGCCTGGACGGAGGTAATGGAGCCCGTCTTGGTCGAGGTAATGCGCTCCTGGAGGTCACCCATCTCGGTTGCCAGCGTGGGCTGGTAACCAACGGCGGACGGCATACGGCCCAGCAGTGCGGAAACCTCGGAACCTGCCTGGGAGAAGCGGAAGATGTTGTCGATGAACAGCAGAACGTCCTGGCCGCGATCACGGAAATACTCAGCGGTGGTAAGGCCGGCCAGACCGATGCGCAGACGCGCTCCGGGCGGCTCGTTCATCTGGCCATAGACCAAGCAGGTCTTGTCGATAACGCCAGACTCGCTCATCTCGAGGAACAGGTCGGTGCCCTCGCGGGTACGCTCGCCGACGCCGGTGAACACCGAGGTGCCGCCGTGCTCCTGGGCGAGGTTGTTGATGAGCTCCTGAATCAGAACGGTCTTGCCGACGCCGGCGCCGCCGAACAAGCCTGTCTTGCCGCCACGGATGTAGGGCTCGAGCAGGTCAACAGCTTTGATGCCGGTCTCGAAGATCTCGGTCTTGGTGGTGAGCTCGTCGA
Organism: Collinsella aerofaciens; assembly: GCA_008668235.1. Classification (GTDB taxonomy): domain Bacteria; phylum Actinomycetota; class Coriobacteriia; order Coriobacteriales; family Coriobacteriaceae; genus Collinsella; species Collinsella aerofaciens_K. The sequence continues at coordinate 9,290 of RQCP01000009.1, forward strand.
AACGGGGCGCTGCATGGTGGATGGGGTAGAACTCCTCCACCTCGGGCATGGGCTTGCCGTCGACGGGCTTGCCCATGACGTTCCAAATGCGGCCGAGCGTCTTGGGACCAACGGGCATCTTCATGGGCTCACCGGTATCGGTGGCGATGAGGCCGCGCTGCAGGCCGTCGGTCGAGGACATGGCGACCGTGCGGACGACGCCGCCCGGAAGCTGGCTCTCGACCTCAAGGATCGTGCTCAGGTGACCGATCGGGGTCTCGGCCTCGACCGTGAGCGCGTTGTAGATCGGGGGCACCGCGCCGTCAAACTTGACGTCGACGACAGGGCCGATGATTCGCACGATGTGACCATCACCGGCAGTCGTCTTCTTGGTGGCTTCCTCGACCGCAAGCTTTACGGTGTTATTAGCCATTACTGTTCCTCCAATGCTGAGGCTCCGCCGACGATCTCGTTAATCTCGGTCGTGATCGAAGCCTGGCGCACGCGACTATACGTGCGGGTAAGGGTCGAGATGATCGCGGTGGCGTTTTCCGTCGCGGAGTGCATGGCCTTGCGCCGTGCACCCTGCTCGGCAGCCGCCGAATCGATCAGGGCCTGGTAGATGACCGTCAGGATATAAGACGGCACAAGCTTGCCGAGAACATGCTCGGGAGAGGGCACGAACTCGAACGTGGACGAGATGCGCTTAGGGGCGTCGGTCTCGTTCTTACGCGGACCGTGGGCCATAGCGATCATCTCGGGGTCGAGCGGCAACAGATGCTCGACGCGAAGCTCCTGATCCACGCGGTTCTTGGCGTGGTGGTAGACAAGCTCGACACGGTCAAGCTCACCGGCACGATACGCATCGCAGATATGAGAGGAGATCATGCGGGCCTGATTGAAATCGGGCTCAGAGGAGTTGCCCTCAAAGTGCATGACGACGTTTGCGCGGTCACGGAAATACGTGGCCGGTTTGCGCCCGCACGCGATGATCTCGCACTCGATGCCGTCGTTCGCCCAAGAAGCGGCGAGCTTTTCGGACGTGCGCTCCACCGTCGTATTGAAACCGCCGGCAAGGCCGCGGTCCGAAGCAATAACGACAATCAGGCCATGCTTGACGCTCTCATGCTTCTGCAGCATGGGATCGGTGCCCGAACAGGAGGCGTCGCCGGCGACCGTCAACATGACGTCGGTCAGCGCCTCCTTATAGGGCTCGGCCTGCTTGGAGCGATCGAGGGCACGACGGATCTTGGCCGTAGAGACCATCTCCATCGTGCGCGTGATCTGCTTGGTCGTGGTAACCGAGGAGATTCGCTTCTTAATGTCGCGAAGGTTGGCCATGGGGCTTAGTTCTCCTCTGATCCAGAAACATCCGAATGGTGCTTGGCCATGAACTGCTGCTTGAAGTCGCCGATGACGCGCAAGAGCTCGGCCTTGGTGTCGTCGTCGATCTTCTTGGCGCGAACCTTGTCGAGCAGCGAGCCAAAGCCATTGTCCATATACTCGATAAGCTCGGCACGGAAAGGCAGCACGTCGGCGATCTCCAGGTCATCCAGGAAGCCCTCGTTGCCGGCAAACAGCGTAACGATCTGCTCGCCAACCTCAAACGGTTTATAACGCGGCTGCTTCAGGAGCTCGGTCATGCGAGCGCCGTGGGTAAGCTGCTTTTGCGTGGCCTCGTCGAGGTCGGAGCCGAACTGCGTAAAGCCGGCGAGCTCCTGGTACGAAGCAAGGTCCAGACGGAGGTTGCCGGCGACCTGCTTCATGGCCTTGGTCTGTGCGTCGCCACCGACGCGGGACACGGAGATACCCACGTCGACTGCCGGGCGCTGACCCTGGAAGAAGAGCTCGGACTGCAGGTAGATCTGACCATCGGTAATGGAAATAACGTTGGTCGGAATGTAGGCCGAGACGTCGCCGTCCTGGGTCTCGATGATCGGCAGAGCCGTCATGGAGCCATAACCGTTCTTCTTGGACATCTTGACGGCACGCTCGAGCAGACGAGAGTGCAGGTAGAAGATGTCGCCAGGATAGGCCTCGCGTCCGGGCGGACGATGCAGCGTCAGCGACATCTGACGGTAGGCCACGGCCTGCTTGGACAGGTCGTCGTAGATGACGAGCACGTGACCGCCGGGGTTGGTCTCGCTGGCAGGCTTGCCGTCCTCGCCGTTGTACATAAAGAACTCGCCGATAGCGGCACCGGCCATAGGCGCGATGTACTGCATAGGGGCGGAATCGGCAGCGGTGGCCGAAACGATGATGGTGTAGTCGAGCGCACCGTGCTGAGCGAGGGTCTCGCGGATGTTGGCAACCGTGGAGGCCTTCTGGCCGATGGCGACATAGATGCAGACCATGCCCTTGCCGCGCTGATTGAGGATAGCGTCGATGGCGATGGCGGTCTTACCGGTCTTACGGTCGCCGATGATGAGCTCACGCTGACCACGGCCGATAGGCACCATGGAGTCGATGGCCAACAGGCCGGTCTGAACCGGCTCGCACACCGGGGTACGGTCGATGACACCGGGGGCCTTGAACTCGATGGGGCGACGATGCGTGGCGACGATGTCACCCAGGCCGTCGATAGGCTGGCCGAGCGGATTGACGACGCGGCCGAGCATGGCGCGGCTCACGGGGATATCCATAATGCGGCCAGTGGTGCGGCACTCGTCGCCTTCCTTGATGGAGTCGACGGCACCGAACAGAACGGCGCCGACCTCGTCACGGTCAAGGTTCTGAGCAAGGCCAAAGACGGTCTCACCGGTATCGGAGCTCTTGAACTCCAGAAGCTCGCCTGCCATGGCGCTCTTGAGGCCGGAGACGCGCGCGATGCCGTCGCCTACCTCGTCGACCGTTGAAACCTCATGCGTATCGACCGTCGCGGAGAGGCTCGTGAGCTGCTCCTGCAGTTTCTTGGCGATATCCTGGGCATTGAGGGTTTCGGACATTAGGCTTCACCTCCGTACGAATTAGCAGAGTTTGCGAGGGTCTCCTGCGCGATGCGCAGCTGCGTCTTGACGGAAATGTCACGACGCTCGCCGCGGGCCTCGAGCACCAGGCCGCCCACGATAGACGGGTCGACCTGCTCGATAAGGAATACCTTGCGGCCGAAGTCCTGCTCGCATTTCTTAGTGATGGTTTGACGCAGCTCGTCGTCGAGCGGGATCGCCGTGGTGACGGTCACGCCCACTACATCCTCGTCTTCCTCGGCAACATACTTAAAGGCAGCTGCCACCTTGGGAAGAAGGTCGAGCTGGTCGCGCTTGGACATGGTGTCGAGCACGGCGATGATCTCGGGGCTGGCAGAAGCCAAGCGCTCGATCATCTCGAGGTCCTCGAACACATGGTTCTCGGCCTTGGCGGCTTCCAAAAGGGAACGCGCGTAGGTCTCGAGCACCTTGTCCTGATAGCGGCTAGTCGGCATTCAGGCTACCTGCTTCCTGGATGTAGCGCTCGATGAGCTTCTTCTGCTCGGCATCGTCCTCGAGTGCCTCGCCCACGATCTTGGTGGCGACGGCAACGGACAGGTCGGCGATGGAGCTCGCGGCACCGGCGTAGATGGACTTGCGCTCGTCCTCGACGGTCGTATGGGCCTTGGCGATGATCTCCTCGGCCTCCTTGTGAGCAGCCTCGATGATACGGGCGCGCTCGGACTCGGCGTCCTTACGGGCCTCGAGAACGATGTCGGCAGCCTGACGACGGGCGTCGGTGACGATCGAGTCGGACTCAGCGCGCTTGGCGATAGCCTCCTGCTTGGTCTTCTCGGCCTCGTCGAGGCTCTCCTCGATCTTCTTGCCGCGCTCCTCCATGGTTTTCATGATGCCCGGCAGGGCGACCTTGGCCAGCACGATCCAGATGATCAGGAAGGCGATAAGCGCCGGGATGAACTCCGCCATCTTAGGGATGAGGATGTCCGCACCGGCGGCGCCGTCCTCGGCGAACGCGGAAACCGGCATGAGCAGCGCGGCCGCGGACGCGGAGAGTGCGATCGCGCTCTTCTGGGATGAAAGATTCATACTTGACGCTCCGTGCTATTTAACGATCAGCGCGACAACGAAGCCGATCAGAGCCAGAGCCTCGCCGAAAGCGGAGCCCATGATGAAGACGGTGAACACGCGGCCCTGGACCTCAGGCTGACGGGCCATAGCACCCGTAGCACCCAGAGCAGACAGGCCGATAGCAAGACCAGCGCCGATAACACCGAGACCGTAACCGATAACTCCCACGATTCCTCCTTTGTCGTGCGTGTCTTATTTCACGCAGGATAACCTTTTTATAACTGCCGGGCTCCATGGGTACGGGCACCGGCGGTTTAACGAATTGCCTTACCTTTAAGGCGCGAACGGAAGACTACTCCTCCTCCGCGACCTCCTCTGCCTCGGAGACATACACGGCGGTAAGGACCGTGAAGACGTAAGCCTGGATGGCGCCGACCACAAGCTCGATCGCATAGATCAGGATGAGGATGGCAAGCCAGGCCAGCGAAGGCAGGGCGCCGACGGCGTGGGCCGCGGAAACCTGCTGAAGCAGCGGCTGCATGAACATGCTCGCCATGATGGCGAACGAGCCCATGACCACGTGTCCTGCGAACATGTTGCAGAACAGACGGACGGCGAGCGTGATGAGGCGCAGGAAGGTCGAGAAGAGCTCGACGACCCACACGAGCACGTTCATCGGGAAGCTCACGCCCTGCGGGGCGAGGCTCTTGATGTAGCCGATCACGCCGTGAGCCTTGCATCCGTAGTAGATGAAGTACACGAAGGCGAAGATGGCGAGCGCGGCGGTGGAGCCGATTGCGCCGGTGCCGGGCTTCATTCCCGGGATCAGGCCGATCATGTTATTGATCAGGATGAACAGGAAAAGCGAGCACAGGAACGGGAAGTGCTTCTTCCAGTTCTCACCCACGACACCCTTGCCGATATCGTTCTCGACGTACTCGATGATGTACTCGAAACCGTTGACGAAGAAGCCCTTGGGAACCAGGGTCTGCTTCTTCTTGAACACGGCCAGGACGATCAGGAGCACGATCGTGGAGACGATCAGCCAAAACGAGTACTGCGTGATGCCGCAGCTCAGATCGCCCACGACAGGGGTGGAGCTGAACTCGCTGACCAGATGATTAATCTCATCAGGCAGCTTTTCAAAAATTTCCACGACTTACCTTTCGACCTCATGAGGATCTCGCAACGCCTTGGCGACGCGAACCGAGCAGGCGGCCATAAAGGCCACGAAGCCGATCGCCTCGCCCAGGAGGAACATGCGAAATGCCTCTCCGAACAACACAAACACAACCAAGGTAAAGACAAGCAACGCGATTGCCGAGACCGCGAGACTCACCATACCCTTGAGCATGTCCGCATTCTGCTTATCGTCAAGAACCGGCTTGAGCGTAAAGACAAAGGGAAGGAAGGCAATCGCGCCCGCGATGGCACCTGCAACGATAGCGAGCAGATCGGCTATCTGAAACACTGGCGTCCTCACTTTCCTTTTTAACGCCTCACAGAACAGTTCCCGCCAAACATTGGTGACTATTGTACGAGCCAATCGCTAAAGTACAACCGAAAAAGCATCGGTTAATACGCACCTGTTCGTTTTCTTAAGACCTTCTTTATGCCGCAGGTACGGTAATACGTTTTTCTCGAACCCTGCAGGGCAAAACGTCCGTTAACAGGAGTGCGCGCGGTCGCCTTTTGTTCGACCGCGCGCACCGTTTCTTCGTATTTGCAGCCGCGGCCGTCTTAGCCCAGCGACTAGAGCGTGCCGTAGATGCGGTCGCCGGCGTCGCCGAGACCGGGAACGATGTAGGCAGCCTCGTTGAGATGGTCGTCGATGGCGCAGGTATAGATATGCACATCGGGATCCTTCTCAGTCAGCGACTTGAGGCCCTCGGGGGCCGCGACGATGCACAGCATGCGGATGTCCTTGACACCGCGCCCGCGCAGGTAGCTGATGGCCATCTCGGCCGAACCGCCCGTGGCGAGCATGGGGTCGACGACCAGGCAGATGCGCTGGTCGATATCCTTGGGCATCTTGCAGTAATACTCGTGCGGCTCGTGGGTGACCTCGTCGCGCTCCATGCCGATGTGGCCCACGCGAGCGGAGGGCACCAGGTCGAGGATACCGTCGACCATGCCAAGGCCCGCACGCAGGATGGGCACGATGGCGAGTTTCTTGCCGGCAAGCTGTTTGAACGTGGCGGTAGTGATGGGGGTCTCGACCTCGACGTCTTCCATAGGCAGGTCGCGCATGGCCTCGTAGCCGTCAAAAAGCGCGAGTTCGCGCACGAGCTGACGGAACTGCTTGGTGCCGGTGTTTTTGTCGCGCAGGATCGACAGCTTGTGCTGGACGAGCGGATGATCGACAAGCGTCACACGGGACGCATCGTAGGTGACGGTCATGGGTTGATTGCCCCTTTCGTTGCGGCCGCAAAACGGCCTTGCTGACAAGGCACGCAGCAATGTTGCCGCCGCACGCCATGCATAAGTTTAGCGGTTTGTTGTATCGAGCAGCCCATCGCAGCCCTACTGTGCGGTACTGAGCGAGCGCTTGACTGCATCACGCCAGCCCGCAAGGTTTTGCTCGCGACGCTCGGCGGACATATGGGGAAGGAAGGTCCTAACGATCTGGGCATTTTGCTCCAGCTCTTCAAGGTCTTCCCAATAGCCGACGGCAAGACCCGCCAAGTACGCGGCACCGATTGCCGTGGTCTCCACCGTCTCGCATTGCAGCACGGGGATATCCAGCAGGTCGGCCTGGAATTGCATGATGAACTCGTTGCGTGAGGCGCCGCCATCGACGGACAGGCGCTCAATCGAAAGCCCCACGTCCTGCTCCATGGCGCGCAGCACGTCGTAGCTCTGATATGCCATGGATTCGCAGGCGGCACGTACGATGGTCGCACGGCTCGAGGCGCCGGTCAGACCGCACACGATACCGCGAGCATGCGGGTCCCACCAGGGAGCACCCAAACCCGCAAAGGCGGGAACGAAGTAGCAGCCCTCGTTGTCGCTAATCGAAGCGGCGAGTTGTGCCGACTCGCTCACGCTCGAGATGATGCCCATGTTGTTGCGAAGCCAGTTCATCGTTGAGCCTGCGGCAAAAATAGAGCCCTCGAGCGCATAGCTGACTTTGCCGTCCGCAGCGATACCGATGGTGGAGACCAGGCCATTCTTGGATTCGACGATCTCGTCGCCGGTGTTCATGAGCATAAAGCAGCCCGTGCCATAGGTGTTTTTGGTCTGGCCGGGACGGAAACAACAGTGGCCGAACAGCGACGCCTGTTGGTCACCCGCCACGCCCATGATGGGCGGCATGTTGGTCATGATGTCGCTCGCGACGCGGCCGTAGTCGCCCGAGCTCCAGCGAACCTCGGGCATCATGGAGCGCGGAACGTCAAAGAGTGCCAGCAGGTCGTCGTCCCAATCGAGCGTATGGATATTAAAGAGTGCCGTGCGGCTGGCATTGGTGTAGTCGGTGGCAAAGACCTGGCCGCCGGTGAGGTTGTAGATGAGCCAGGTGTCGATGGTGCCAAACATGAGGTCGCCCGCCGCCGCGCTCTCGCGTGCGCCATCGACGTTGTCGAGAATCCACTGCACCTTGGAGGCCGAGAAATACGGGTCGAGCGTGAGCCCCGTGCGGGAGCGCACCAGCTCTTCTGCGCCCCGCGCGACCAGCTCGTCGATCAGAGGTGCGGTGCGACGGCATTGCCACACGATGGCGTTATAGATGGGTTGGCCGCTTATGCGGTCCCACACCACCGTGGTCTCGCGCTGGTTAGAGATGCCGATGGCGGCAATGCGGTCGGAGTGGATACCGCTCTTAAACTGGACTTCCATCATGACGGCGATCTGGCTGGCAAGGACCGTCATGGGGTCTTGCTCTACCCAACCGGGATGTGGGAAGCTGGTTTTGACGCTGCGACGTGCCTGCGCGACGATGCATCCGTACTCGTCGACGATGGTCGCAAGTACCGAGGTGGTGCCGCAGTCGAGCGCCATGATGTAGGAACCGCCAAAGTCAAACGAGGCATCTTCCATGCCCAGGCTGCCCAGATTCAACGACATCGCTTACACCCTTCTATTGCATCGGGTCGGACAGGACCCGCTCGATCTCTGATGCGGGAAGTGCGCCTTGGCGCAGGATCTGGAGCCCGCCGTGCTGGAACGACACGATGGTCGAGGCGTCGCGACACGGGGTCTCACCGGCGTCGACGGCAACATCGACCCCCTCCAGGATGCGACCCTCGACGGCGGCAAAGCTTGCCGGCGAAGGCGCGCCGTGCGTGTTGGCGCTCGTGCAGGCAAGGGGACTGCCGCAGGCGCGGATGAGCGCTTGGACCACGGGAGAGGCCGAAGCGCGCAGGGCCACGGTGTCGTCGGCAGCGCGCATAAAGGTCGGCACGCAGGGGGCTGCCTTGACCACGATAGTCAGGGCTCCCGGCCAGCATCGTCGCGCGAGTACGCGGGCATCTTCCGGGATATCCACGCCATAGCGGTCGAGTGCTTCGACGCCATCGACCAGCCAAGCGACGGTTTGCGTGAGCTCACGTTGCTTGAGAGTGAAGATACGGCGATAGCCGGTGCCGAGCGCAGGAACTGCGGCGCCATTGACGGCAGCCTGCGGATCGCGCGGCCACGATGGGAATTCGCTTGTATCTTGGGGCACGGCGTCCGAGAAGGCGTTGACTGCCACGGCAACACCGTAGACGGTCTCGGTCGGAATCAAGGCCAGGCCGCCGCGGCCGAGCACCTCGGCCGCGCGCTCGACGGCAAGCCGATGCGGCTCGCGCGTTCCCTCGTATACCCGATAGACCGTCTGCATGTGTATGCCAGCCCCTTACGCTCCGGTGCAAGTTTGTTTACTGTGGGGCATTCTCGCACGAAACATTCAACCTATTTGCCCAGAGCGCATGTTGGTTTGGTGAGCGGCTCTAGTAGTCGGTGAAAGTGAGGGGGTTAATTGAAGATTTTTAGCGCGCAAGCGTAACGGTACGATCGGGAAACTCGATGCTTGCAACCAGTTTTCCGCCGAGGCTCTCTGCGTACCTGCTCAGCGTGTCGAGCCTCATCGAACCCAACTCCCCACGCTCGAGCTCGGATACACGTTTTTGAGAAACGCCCATCGACTGGGCGACCGACGCCTGTGTTAGATCTTTTAACCTGCGAATCTGAGCAAGCTTATAGGCTTCGATACGATCGCGAGTCCTCTCCTGCTCGGCGGTAATGGAGTCGCGTGTTATCCCGCGAGATTCCATATACTCATGCAGTTCCATCTCGATCGAGCCTCCTTACGTGGCGACGGTATATTTGCTCGGCCCTTGGAATGTTGATCGCATACCAACCGTTCCATTTTGCCCTTGACGATCCCGCTCGCGACTTATCACCCGCCAATAGCAATACCGCCTGGCGCTTGGGGTCAAAGGCGAAGAGGATGCGAATCACCTGCCCACCACACGACGTCACTCTCAGCTCCTTTAAATGATGAAGCTTCGAGCCCTTTACGCGGTCAACCAGCGGACGACCAAGGCTGGGACCTTCCTTCTCGAGCACCAAAAGGTCTGCATAAATCTGCTTCAGCGTAGCTTCATCCTGCTCATCAAGCCAAGGTTCAATGTAATCAAGCACGATACGGTACCGATGCAGCTGATTTGACATACCTTTCTCCTTCTATAGTAGAAGTTTTACGGTATATTGCAAGGACAAACTTGCGCAAATGTCTATTTATTCAGCTTAAATACGCTGTTTGGGCTCGGTGACGATGGCTCGGACGATGCGGGGGCGATCGGTGAGGTCGTGGACGATACGCACGTCCGAAAGGCCTGCCTGGCGACAGAGCTCGGCCGCGGCATCGAGGGCACCCTCGTAGAGCTCGCAGGCAAACAGGCCGCCGGCGCGCAACATGTAAGGCGCCGCATTGAGCAGGCGGCGGAAGATATCGAGGCCGTCGGCGCCGCCCTCGAGCGCCAGGTCGGGCTCAAAGTCCTTGACCTCGTGCGGCAGCGAACGCATGACGCCGGTCGGGATGTAAGGTGGGTTGGAGACGAGCACGTCGAAGGTGCCCCACTCTTCGCGGGGAATGGAACTCACCAGGTTGGTGAGGCTAAAGGCAACCTCATCTGCCGTGAGGCCGAGGGCGTCGCGGTTTTTGGTGGCCAGATCGATGGCGCGCGGCTCGATATCGGTGGCGGTGCAGGTAACGTGGCCGCGGCGCTCCCAGGCAAGGGAGAGCGAAATGCAGCCCGTGCCGCAGCCGACCTCGAGAACGCGGGCAGTGCAGGGCTCGGCTGAGGCAGGCGCAGCGGCATCCTGAGCTGAAGCCGTCTCCTGGCCGGCACCCTCGATGGCGATGCCGTATTCGTCGAGCTCGGGCTCGGCGGCTTCCGCGGCGTCGGCTTCTGCTGCCTGCGCGGCGGCTTCCTCGGCCTCGCGGTCGGCCAGCTCCTCGGCATAGGCACGGCTGCCCAGCACGTCGCTGCCTAGTGCCGCCTCATCGGCGGCCGTCAGGTTAGCGGCACGGCGCTCGGCAGTCGCGCGCTCGTCGGCCAGCGCCGCCTCGGCTTTGCGGGCCTCTTCGACCTCATCGTTCCAAGGCAGCTCAACACGCTGACGGGCAGCAGCCTCGGGGCTCAGCACCTCGGCATCCAGATAATTGAGGACTTCCTCGACGAGCATCTCGGTCTCGGGGCGCGGAATGAGCACACCGGGGGCGCACGCGACGTCGATCATGCGAAACTGCGTGCTGCCGGTGATGTATTGCAGCGGCTCGCCCTTAGCGCGGCGGACAACGGCCGCATGCATGGTCTCGAGCTGGGCCGCGTTAAGCGTCTCGTCCATACGCATATATAGGTCAATGCGCGCCAGGCCCGTGGCGGCGCACAGCAGCCACTCGGCAGAAAGACGGGGGTGCTCCTCGCCGCGCTCGGCCAGGTACTCCTTGGTCCACTCGAGACAACGCTTGATGGTCCAGATCTCGTTTGCCATGGGGCCTCCCCTCTTAAGCGCCGGACGGCGCGCGAATGTCGGAGCAGATTGTACGCGAGGCCAGCGCTTGGCAAGGGACGATTGAAGGCGATTATCGAGAATCAGCCCAGAATTTTGCTTGGAACCTGCCTGAAATGTTCATTCGTCGACGTCTAAATCTGCATTCGTCAAGCTTTTGGCAAGGTTGACCCAAAACTGACCAATATCTAACCAAGAACTTGCCACATTGCTTGACGAACGACCCCTCAAAAACCGTCCCGCGACTTCTCGGACGCTTTTTCGAGCATTATTTTTAAAAATGATAAGTAACTTTAAGCAGGTAAACAACTTAATTGTTATTAAAGAAGATTGAATAAACTCACAAAGCAATGTGCCCAACCTAGTCATTGGGGACGCTCTTATTTGACTAGTCGTTTAAGAACGTCCCCAATGACTACTAAGCCAGGAGTGTCCCAAACTGCCGGTAGAAACGATATGAGCAGGACATAAAAACATTGAGAGCCCCTGCTGCATGAAAGACCGCGGATTAGGCCGACAATGGTGAGTGTCTAATTCAGCCGCGGCGGCCACGCCGCATTCATGGAAGGGGCTCCCATGCTCGATACTACCA
>RQCP01000014.1 GCA_008668235.1 Collinsella aerofaciens
CAGCGGTACCGTGCTGCAGTCCACGCCCGACTTCACGATTGTCAAGATTCGCGAGGGCGTCGAGGCCGCGCTGCCGCACTTCGACCAGCGCCGTTACGAGACCGAGCGCAACGAGCGTCGGATGGGCGAGCGCTACCTGCACAACCAGCCCATCAAGGCCGTGATCATCGATGTTCGCGACCCCAACTCCAACCTGCAGCCGGTTCGTGGCGAGCACAGCCGTCCGCCGATTGTCATCTCCCGTACCCACCCCGAGCTCATGCGTCGTCTGTTTGAGCAGGAGGTGCCCGAGATCTATGAGGGCACTGTCCAGATCAAGTCGATCGCCCGCGAGCCCGGCCAGCGCTCCAAGGTCGCCGTCCACTCGCTCGACGACCGTCTGGATCCCGTGGGCGCCTGCGTCGGCCCCAAGGGCAGCCGTGTTCGCGCTGTCGTGGGCGAGCTCCGTGGCGAGCGCGTCGACGTCATCCTGTGGGATGCCGATCCTGCCGTCTACGTCGCCAACGCCCTGTCGCCCGCCAAGGTCACCCGCGTCCTCATCGACGAGGAGAAGGCCTACGCCGGCGTCATCGTGCCCGACGACCAGTTGTCCCTCGCCATCGGCAAGGAGGGCCAGAACGCCCGCCTCGCCGCGCGCCTGACCGGCTGGCACATCGACATCAAGTCCGAGACGCTTGCCGCCGACATCCTCAAGAACGTTCCCGTTCACGAGGAGCCCGCCACCGACCTGATCGGTGACGAGGAGGACGAGGACGTCCGCCGCTGCGAGTATGTGTCCGAGGACGGCATCCAGTGCCGCAACCAGGCTCGTCCCGGCTCCCGTTTCTGCGGTGTCCACGACACCGACGCCTTCGATGATGCGGAGGACCTGATCTAGCGCGCGGTTGCGCCGGGCGGGTCCCGGCGCGTCTCCCACGCTCGTTCAGTCTCTAGGCACCCAAGGTGCCAGAAAGGGTAGGTGAAGTCATATGGCAAAAGTCCGTGTGTCCACCCTGGCCAAAGAGTTCGGCATGACCTCCAAGGAACTGATGGGTCATCTCGCCGATATGAAGATTCCCGCTAAGTCCGCTTCCTCCACCTTGGAGGACGCTTATGTCGCTATGGTCCGCAAGCAGCTCGCCTCGGTGATCGAGGCCCGCGCCCAGGAAGTCGAGGCCGCCAAGCAGGCCGAGGAGCAGGCAGCTGCCGCCGAGGAGGCCGCTCGCGCCGCCGAGGCCGAGCGCGAGCGCATCGCCGCCGAGAAGGCCCGCGAGGAGGAGCGTCGCCAGTTTGCCGCAGCCCAGGCTGCCGAGGAGGCTGCCCGCGCCGAGGCCGAGGCCAAGAAGAAGGCCGAGCAGGAGCGCCTTGCCCGCGAGAAGGAGGAGGCTGCTCGCGAGGCCCAGCGCCGCGCCGTTCCCGCTTCCGACTCCGGTTCGCGCTTCCGTTCGCTGCTCGCCCAGATCGCCGCACAGGAGACCGTGCTCAAGGAGAAGAAGGACGCCGAGGACAAGGCCAAGGCCGAGCGCGCCGCCGAGCGCGGTAACCGTCGTGGCGGCAACAACGACCGTCGCGGTGGCCGTCGTAACGATCGCAACGCTTCCGACAACAACTCCGAGCGCAACGCCTCCGAGAGCCGTCCGCACAGCCATCGCACCAACGCCAGCAACAACGTCGCTGCCGGCATGGACTTCCCCAACCCCGACAAGCAGGGCAAGGGCAAGAAGCGCAAGGGCGGTCACAACAACGAAGAGGACCACTACAGCCGCATGGCTCGCGAGGCCGAGGAGTACAGCCGCGAGAAGGTGCTCGAGGAGGCTCGTGCTGCCGTCGAGGAGGCCTCTCGCGAGTCCACCGGTCGCCGCAAGAAGCGCAAGGAGAAGCGCGAGCGCGAGGCTGCCAAGGCTCAGGAGGAGCGCAAGATAGAGGAGGCGCTGGCCCAGGGCGTGAACCCCGAGGACCTCGACGCCATCAAGGTCTCCCAGGGCGTTACCGTCCAGGAACTTGCCGAGGCGCTCGACGTTCCGGCCAACGACATCATCAAGCGCCTGTTCCTGCTGGGTACGCCGCTCACCATGACGCAGTCCATGTCCGACGACCTCGTCGAGCTCGTCGCCGACGACCTGGGTCGTCAGATCAAGATCATCACCCCCGAGGAGGAGAACACCTTCTCGTTCTATGACGATCCCGCCGACCTTAAGCCGCGCGCTCCGGTCGTCACCGTCATGGGTCACGTCGACCACGGCAAGACGAGCCTGCTCGACGCCATCCGTCACACCGGTGTTGCTGCCGGCGAGGCGGGCGGCATTACGCAGGCCATCGGCGCTTCGCAGGTCATGATCAACGACCGCAAGATCACCTTCATCGATACCCCGGGTCATGCCACCTTTACGGCCATGCGTGCCCGTGGTGCCAAGGTGACCGACATCGTCATTCTGATCGTCGCCGCTGACGACGGCGTCATGCCCCAGACCGTCGAGTCGATCAACCACGCCAAGGCCGCCGGCGTACCCATCGTCGTTGCCGTCAACAAGATCGATAAGCCCGGCGCTAACCCCGACCGTGTGCGTCAGGAACTCACCGAGTACGGCGTCATCCCCGAGGAGTGGGGCGGACAGAACATGTTCGTCAACATCTCGGCTAAGCAGAAGATCGGTATCGACGACCTTCTGGAGACCGTGCTGCTCCAGGCAGATGTGCTCGAGCTCAAGGCCAATCCGGACACCTTTGCCTCCGGCAACGTCCTCGAGGCCAAGCTCGACAAGGGCCGCGGCTCGGTCGCTACCGTGCTCGTGACCCGCGGTACCCTGCACGTGGGCGATACGCTGGTCGCCGGCCTTACCTACGGTCGCGTCCGCGCCATGCTCGACCCCAAGGGCCGTGCCGTCACCGAGGCTGGTCCCTCCGACGCCGTCGAGATCCTGGGCCTGCAGTCCGTGCCCAACGCCGGCGACGAGTTCCGCGTGTTCGAGGACGAGCGCGAGGCTCGCGCCCTTGCCGACGAGCGTTCGCTCAAGGCCCGTATCGAGGAGCAGAGCCGCGTCAAGCACGTCACGCTCGAGAACCTCTTCGAGACCATTGCCGACGCCGAGGTCAAGGAGCTCAACCTGATCATCAAGGCCGACGTCCAGGGTTCCATCGAGGCCCTTCAGGACTCGCTCGACAAGATGGATCAGTCCGAGGTCCGCATCAACACGATCCACTCCGCCGTTGGCGCCATCAACGAGACCGACGTCGTCCTGGCCGACGCCTCCAACGCCATCATCATCGGCTTTGGCGTCCGTCCCGACGGTAAGGCCCGCTCCGCCGCTGAGCGCGAGGGCGTCGAGATCCGTTGCTACGACGTCATCTACAAGTGCCTCGAGGAGCTCGACGCCGCCCGTATCGGCATGCTCAAGCCCACCGAGGTCGAGGTCGCCACGGGTACCGCGACCGTCCTGGACACCTTCAAGGTGCCCAAAGTCGGTATCGCCGCCGGTGTCCGCGTCGAGGAGGGCGAGATCGCCGCGACCGATTCCGTGCGTCTGGTGCGCGACGGCATCGTGGTCTTCAACGGCAAGATCGCCTCGATGCGCCACTACAAGGACGAGGCCAAGAGCCTCAAGAGCGGTTCCGAGGGCGGCATTGGCCTGGAGAACTTCCAGGACATCAAGCCCGGCGACCAGATCGAGGGTTACCGCATCGACCAGGTTGCCCGCACCGAGTAGGGGGTAGCGCTATGAAGCAAACGCAGGCAACCCGCCGTCTGGGCGAGCAGCTTCGCGAGAAGCTCGGTTATATCCTGCTCTTTGAGGTTTCCGATCCGCGTCTCGACCTGGTTACTTTGACCGCGGTCGAGGTCGCGGTGGACCGTTCGTTCGCGCGCGTGTACGTGTCGTGCGATGCGAGCCGCTACGACGAGGTCATGGAGGCGCTCGCTAGCGCCAAGGGCCGTATTCGCAGCCTGTTGGCTCGCTCGCTCGATTGGCGTGTCACGCCCGAGCTCGATTTTCGCATCGATCGCTCGACCGATGAGGCCGAGCGCATCACGCGTGCGCTGGAAAACGTTCCCGCTACGCTTGCGATCGAAAAGGACGAGGACGGCTATCCGATAGCGGATGCCGCCCAGGAGGCAGCTTTAGATGACTAATTCCGCCGACCTCGCCTCGTGCGAGTCTGCAGATATTCAGCGACGCATCCTCGAGCTCATCGAGGGTGCGTCCTCCATTGCGATTTCGGGACATACTTCTCCCGATGGCGATGCCTTGGGCTCCGTATTGGGTCTGGGCCTTTCGCTCATGAAGTTTTTCCCCAACAAGGACATTGCGCTGCTGCTGGCAGACGATGACCCGGTTCCGCGTATCTACCGCTTTATGGAAGGCTCCGATCGCCTGGTGCCGGCATCTGCGTACGCCGGCAATCCTGACCTGTTCATCTCGGTGGACGTACCGGTCGTCGAGCGCCTCAATAATTCCGCCGAGGTGCTTCGTCGCTCCAAGCATGTGGTGTGCTTCGATCATCATCCGGCGCGCGAGGAGTTTGCCGAGCTGAGCCTGAGGCGCGTCGATGCCGCGGCCTGCGCCATGATCATCGACCGCTTCTTGGACAATTGCGGCATTGTCGCACGTGATAGCGTTGCGACCTGCCTGCTGTGTGGCTTGGTTACCGATACCGGCCGTTTTCAGTACCAAAACGCCGATGCTGCCGCGTTCCATGCAGCCTCGCGCCTGGTGGCGCACGGTGCCGATCCGGCGCGCGTTGCGCTCGAGGTCTACCAGAGCATGCGCGTTGAGTTTTTGCACCTCAAGTCCATTGTCATGGGTCGTATCAAGACGGTCGCGCATGGGCGCGTGGCGTATAGCTATGCCTACCAGAGCGACCTTGAGGCCTGCGGCGTCACCTCGGACGAGTGCGACGGCCTGGTCGATGTGGTGCGTTCGGTGATGGGCGTCGAGGTCTGCATGTTCTTAAAGGGCATTGAGGGCGATACCAAGGTGCGTGGCAACCTGCGCTCCAAGGGCGACCTCGATGTGTCCGAGATTGCTGCCAACTTTGGCGGTGGCGGGCATCATGCCGCCGCCGGCTTTTCCAACAACGGAACAATTCGCGAGACGCTCGCCGTGGCACTTCCCATGCTGGCCGAGCTGGTGGGGGAGGATCCCGCTTCGGTGACCGTCGAGCTTTAACTTTTTGGATGGTACATGGCTCGTCGTACGCCTTCTCAACTGAATATGCTGCTCGCCGTCGATAAGCCGGTGGGCTGCACGTCCCACGATGTGGTCTCGCAATGCCGACGCGCCCTCCATGAGCGGCGCGTCGGCCATGCCGGCACGCTCGACCCCATGGCATCCGGCGTCATGGTGGTGGGCGTGGGCCAGGCTACTCGTCTGCTGGGCATGCTAACCCTCGATACCAAAAGCTATGTCGCCGACATCTCGTTTGGCGCCGAGACCAATACCGATGATGCGGAGGGCGAGGCGGTCCGCACGGTGGCTGTTGCCAACGAGCTCCGCGATCCTGCCTATGCCCGTGAGCACTTGGCCGCTATGCTGGGCCCGCAGATGCAGGTGCCGCCGGCGTTTTCTGCTATCTCGGTCAATGGCGTTCGCGCCTACAAGTCTGCTCGCGAGGGCAATGCGGTGGACCTACCTCCGCGCCCCGTCGCGGTCTATGCCGCCGATCTGATCGCCGCGGGCGGCGAAGGTGATACGTGTGTGTGGACCGTGGCGTTCTCGGTGAGCAAGGGCACCTATATCCGAGCGCTTGCTCGAGACTTGGGCCGCGCCTGTGAGAGCGCCGCGCACATTTCCGCGCTGCGCCGAACGGCCTCCGGTGTTGTTTCCATTGGCGCTTGTCATGCGGTCGAGGAGCTTTCTCCCGTGTCCGCCGCTGGCTTTGCCCTGGATCCCATTGCGGCTTTGGGCGCCACGCGTGTTGACTTGCCGGGCAATCTTGCCGACGACCTGCTCTGCGGCCGACGCATTCCCGTTGAGCGTGCGCTTGCCGATTTCGATGCCTCGAAGGCGCCGTTTGCGTTGGTGCTCGATGGGGGACTCAAGGCGCTCGCCCGCATTGAGAGTGGCCGCTTTGTTATGGAGCACGTGTTTCCGCAGGCAATCGGCGGTGTTCGATGATGTTGTCCGCTCGCGAGCTCGCGCGCGTCTTTTTCGCGGGCGAGTCGGATGAGGCTCGCATCGTTACTGCCGATGCGTTTGATGAGTGCGAGCACTTGGGTTCCGCATCGATCGCCATTGGCGTGTTCGACGGCGTTCACCGTGGACACCAGGAACTCATCGAAGCGCTTGTCCGTGATGCCCGTGCCCATGGCTGTAAGGCGGTTGTGGTTACCTTCGATCCCGACCCGGACGTCGTAGTGAGCCCTTCGCCCGCTCAAAAATTGATGACGACGGCCGACCGTCTGCATGCCCTGGCTCAAACCGGGGTCGATGCGGTGGTGGCCGTTCCCTTTACGCCTGAGGTTGCGGCGCTTGACCATGTTGCTTTTCTCTCGCTGGTATCGCGTCTGGTCGACATTCGATCGATTCGCGTTGGCAGTGACTTTAGACTGGGTCGTGGCGGTGCTTCTGGTGTTGCCGAGATGCGCGCCTGGGGTTCCGAGCGCGGCGTTGACGTGTATGGTCACGACCTGCTTTGCGAGGGCGGTGAGGCCATTTGCGCCACGCGCATTCGTCATGAGCTGGGACAGGGCCATGTGGAGCTTGCTGCTGAGTTGCTTGGCCGCCCGTATATGGTGCGTGGCGGTGTTACTCGCGGCCGTCACGAGGGTTCTGGCATGGGCTTTCCCACGGCAAACCTGCAGGTTCCCGACGGCATTCAGGTGCCTGCCGATGGCGTGTATGAGGGCCTGGTGCTGGTCGATGACATCGTGTGGCCCGCTGCCGTTAACGTCGGACTGCCGCCGACGTATGCCGACGATGCGGCATCTGCGCATCTCGAGGCTAACTTAATTGGTTATACGGGCGACCTGTACGGCGCTTCTGTTTCGCTGGCGTTTACGCGCTGGCTGCGTCCCTCGCGTGTGTTCGATTCCCTGGACGAGTTGATCGCGACCGTCGAGGGCAATATCGACGATATTCGTCATAACTTGGGTGAGCAGGGGGTGAGTATCCGTGATTAGCGATGAGGAAAAAGATCAGGTACGCGCGGCGTCGGACCTAGTTGCCATCGTGCAGGAAACGGTTGAGCTCAAACCCCGCGGCCATGAGTTTTGGGGTTGCTGCCCGTTTCATGGCGAAAAGACCCCATCGTTTCACATTATCCCTGCTACGCAGGTGTGGCACTGCTTTGGCTGCGGCGAGGGCGGCGACGTCTTCACCTATATCATGAAGCGCGAGAACCTGAGCTTTCCCGAGTCAATCCGTTATTTGGCCGATCGCGCGGGTATTGAGCTGCACGACACCGGAGATCGCCGCGAGCGCGGTACCAAGCGTGCCCGAATCTACGATCTGTGCGCCGAGACCGCCCAGTTCTACCACACCATGCTTATGCGCGGTAAGGACGGCCGTCCACGTGAGTACTTTGCTAGCCGCGGCATGGGTGGCGACGTCTGCCGCCGCTACTGTCTGGGTTTTGCGCCGGGCCGCAATATGCTGGTGTCGCACCTGTCTCAGGTGGGCTTTACCCCGCAGGAGATGATCGATGCCAACGTGGCCGTGAGCCGTGGGCGCGGACAGCTCGCCGACCGCTTCTACGACCGCGTGATGTTTCCCATCTTTGACGAGCAAGGGCATAACATCGCCTTTGGCGGTCGCATTATGGGCGACGGCCAGCCTAAGTATCTCAACACCGCCGAGACGAGCGTGTTTCATAAAAAGCGAAACCTCTACGGTTTTAATTGGGCCAAGGAGTTTATCGTCGCGCAGGATACCGCCATCGTGGTGGAGGGCTATACCGATTGCATCGCCTGCTGGGAGGCGGGGATTAAAAACGTTGTCGCCACGCTGGGCACCGCGCTCACGGAGCATCACGTCAAGACGCTTACTCGCTTTGCCAAGCGCATCGTGTATATGTTTGACGGCGATGCCGCCGGTCAAAAGGCCGCCCGTCGCGCGATTCAGTTTATTGAGCAGGATTCCATGGACCTGCGCTGCGTGGTGCTCCCCGACGGCAACGACCCCATGGAGTTCATCACGGCGCACGGCGGAGAGGAGCTGCAGAAACGCATTGACGCCGCCGAGCCCCTCATGGACTTTGTGTACCGTTCGCTGCAGGAGTCGAGCGACATCACCACGCCGGGCGGTCGCGCCAAGGCGCTGGAGGACGCTCTCACGCTCATCTATCCGCTGCGCGATAGCTACATGATCGATACGTACTTTATCCAGATTGCCGACCTGTTGGGTTTGGATCTGGAGACCGTGCGTGCGAGCTCGGGCCGTGTGTTTCGCGATGTCGCCAAGCGCGAGGATGCGGAACGACGTCGTGAGCAGAACTATGAGCGCCAGCGGGCGCAGGCCGAGCGCTCCGGTAGCGCGGGCGGTCGGGCGTCGGGTTCTCACGATGCCGGTCGCGGTGCTTGGGCATCGGGCGCGACGCCGCCGGTGTCCGTGCCGGTCGAAGAAGAGCCGTACGACTACGTCCCGCTCGATGCCTATGGTGCCGCGCCCGTGGAGGTCGTCGAAGATCTTCCGCCGATCGATGTGCCTGACGGTATGGGCGCTGTGCCTGCGGCTGACGGTTCGGGTGCACCGGCTGCGGCGGCGCCGATGGTTCTTACCGATCTTGAACGCAAGTCCTTGGCAGGGGAGCGCGAACTGTTGACGATGCTCACGAGCTACCCCGACCTGTTCCGCACGTATGCCGACCGCATCTGCTCCATCGAGTGGGTTGACCCACGTCACGAGTCCATCGCATGGGCCGTTCTGGCAACGCCGCCGGGAACCGATCCTGCAGCTTGTATGGATGCGGCTCGCTCTGTGTGTCCCGATGCGGCAACGCTTGTGAGTGCCGGGCGCATCTCGGCGACGAGCAAGCACCCCACCGAGACGAACATCGTGTTTATGCTCGATACGCTCGAGCTCTACACCATCAAGCGCCGCATGCGTGCCGCACAGGCCAAGCTGCGCCAGGACCGTTCGCTCGATGATGAGGCCCGTCGCGCGCTGACCGTGCAGGCCGCGCAGGATTCGCAGCGTCAACGCGAACTGCAAAAGTCGATCGGCGGCGTGGCGGACCCGTTCCGTTTGATCGGTCTGGAGACCGCAGGCACCGAATAGGCCTAGATGTTGTGGTCAACCATCGTATTCTCGCCTATATCCAGTCCTCTTTTTGGGTATAGACGTCTATGTGTGTGCTAAAGTAATGAGTCCTGTGGACTATGAAGGGAGAATCTGTGCCAAAAAAGACTGAGAGCACGGGTACTGGGCTGGAATCTTACGTTGCAAAGCTCATGGGCAACGGCTCAAACAGGACTTCGGTAACCGAGGACGAGATTCAGGTCGCCCTGAAGGATATCGATGTAACTGATGAGCAGCTCACCGCGGTGTATTCCGCGCTGCGCAACAGCGGCATCCAGATTATCTCCGCGAGCGGAAACGACGACGCCCCCATGGACGTCGACGATGACGATAACGATACCGATACCGACGATTTCGATGACGACGACGAGCACGATTCCGGCTCGCTCGACGATCACGAGCTCAAGATGGCCCGTCAGGCCGACGCCGAGATGGGTTCTTCCAAGAGCAAGAAGAAGCGCACCGTGCGCACGTCCCGTTCGCGTTCGCGCGTGCGCGGCATCGACGCCTCCACGGTGATGCTGACCGGCGACCCGGTCCGTATGTACCTCAAGGAGATCGGCAAGGTCGACCTGCTGACCGCCTCCGAAGAGGTCGATCTGGCCATGAAGATCGAGGCCGGTCTTGAGGCCACCGAGAAGCTCGAGGCTGCCGATGCTGGTGAGCTCGAACTCACGCGTGCCGAGATGCGTCGCCTTACGCGTATTGAGAACGTGGGCCTCGAAGCCAAGCAGGCGCTCATCAGCGCAAATCTGCGTCTGGTCGTCTCCATCGCCAAGCGCTATGTCGGTCGCGGCATGCTTTTCCTGGATCTGATTCAGGAGGGCAACCTCGGTCTGATCCGCGCCGTCGAGAAGTTCGACTACCAGAAGGGCTTTAAGTTCTCCACGTACGCCACGTGGTGGATCCGTCAGGCCATCACGCGCGCTATCGCCGACCAGGCCCGTACCATCCGTATTCCTGTGCATATGGTTGAGACCATCAACAAACTCGTCCGCGTGCAGCGCCAGCTTCTTCAGGACCTTGGTCGCGACCCGACCCCCGAGGAGATCGGTGCCGAGATGGACATGAGCGCCGACCGCGTCCGCGAGATCCAGAAGATCTCGCAGGAGCCTGTGTCGCTCGAGACCCCCATCGGCGAGGAAGAGGATTCCCAGCTGGGCGACTTCATCGAGGACTCCCAGGCCATCGTTCCGCCCGATGCGGCCAGCTTCTCCATGCTGCAGGAGCAGCTCACCCAGGTGCTCGATTCGCTTGCCGATCGTGAGCGCAAGGTTATCGAGCTGCGCTTTGGCCTTGTCGACGGACATCCCCGCACGCTCGAGGAAGTCGGCCGCGAGTTTGGCGTCACGCGCGAGCGCATCCGCCAGATTGAGTCCAAGACCCTGGCCAAGCTTCGCCACCCGAGCCGCTCGAGCAAGCTGAAAGACTATATTGAGTCTTAACCTTGCAAGCAAGAAGCGCCCTCAAGCACATCTGCTTGGGGGCGCTTTCATGTAGTCGTTGGGTGTTCTTGAATGACTAGTCGTTTAAGAACGTCCCCAATGACTGGGTCGGAAAATTTCTTAAAAAAGTTCTTGCCCTAAGCTGATTCGTCCGTATAATAAACTTCGTTGCTTGAGAGCACGCACCTATTCCTCGGTAGCTCAATGGTAGAGCACGCGGCTGTTAACCGCGCTGTTGTAGGTTCGAGTCCTACCCGGGGAGCCAGGTTGTTAAACCCGTCGCTTATGCGGCGGGTTTTTTCATGCCTCGATCGCTGTTCGCGAACGTTACCGTATCAACATTTCGTGTCGAGGATGTAATCCCGAGGCTCGCCACCTCAACATGGCGCGGTCGTTGTAGAATATTGCAATGATTGCTCCCACGAGATGGTGCCGCGAGCACCAGATAAGGAGATTCTTGTGTCTGAGACCATTAACGGCAGCCTGAGCGTCTCGAACGACGTTATTGCCGATATTGCCGGTTATGCCGCGATGACGTGCTATGGCGTCGTCGGTATGGCTGAGCAGCTCCAGGGCGCCGAGAGCGTGCGCCTGCTTGCCGGTCAGCGCCTCCGCAAGGGCGTGCTTGTCTCCGCCGACGAGAACGGCCTTACGGTCGATCTTCACGTCGTGCTCGAGAACGGCGTCAACATGAAGTCCGTCTGCCACAATCTTTCGAGCTCCGTTGCCTTCACCCTGCAGGAGATCGCCCAGATCGATCCCGCCAGCCTTAAGATCGGCATCCATATCGACGCGCTCAAGAGCCGTCTGAACTAGCATCCGAAAACGGAGATTCAAATACCCATGATTGCAAAGACCATTCGCACCTGTTTTCCGATCGCTGCGGCTGCTGTTTCCGACAAGGCCGAGGAGATCAACAAGCTCAACGTCTTCCCCGTACCCGACGGCGACACCGGTACCAACATGTCGCTCACGCTCGCTTCGGTGACCAAGGAGCTCTCCGCCCTTCCTGCCGACGCTGACATGGAAGCCATCGCCGGCGCCATCACCCACGGCTCCCTCATGGGCGCCCGCGGCAACTCCGGTGTCATCACCTCGCAGATCCTGCGCGGTGTGGCCGAGGGTCTCGTCTCTGCCGACGATCCCATTACGTCCGCCAACATCGCCTATGCGTTCCGTCGCGCCGTCAAGGTCGCCTTCCAGGCTGTCCGCAAGCCCATCGAGGGCACGATCCTCACGGTCCTGCGCGATGTCTCGACCAAGGCCGACGAGTGCGAGAAGAAGAAGTTCTCGGCCGAGGATGCGCTCGATGCTATCGTCGTCGAGGCGTACCAGTCCGTCGCCCGCACGCCCGACCTGCTGCCCGTCCTCAAAGAGAACGGCGTGGTCGACTCCGGCGCCTTTGGATTTGCCATTTTCCTCGAGAGCTTTGTGGCTGCCGCGCTTGGTCGCAGCACCGTGGTCGAGGATTTCTCCGCTACGTTTGACTCCGCCGGCTCTGCCCGCGATGCCGCTCTTGGTCGTGTTGAGATCGAGGCTAACGACGACTGGGAGGGCTCGGAGTTCCGCTACTGCAACGAGTTCCTCTTTAAGGCCGACGCCCCGTTTGACGAGGACGAGTGCCTTAAGTTCCTAGGCTCCATGGGCGACTGTGAGCTGCTCGTGGGCGCCTATCCCGACTACAAGATCCATGTGCACTCCAACACCCCCAACCTGGTGCTCGAGCACATGCTGCAGCTCGGTCAGATCTATGAGGTCTTTATCCACAACATGGAGATGGAGGCCCACGACCGTACCGCCAAGATCCACGAGGATCAGGAAAAGTCCGCCGAGCCCGCCAAGGCGCTGGGCTTTGTCGCCGTTGCCGCCGGTTCCGGCGAGGCCGACATCCTCAAGTCCCTTGGCGTCGACGTGGTCGTCTCCGGTGGCCAGACTATGAATCCCTCGACCGCCGACCTGCTGGGCGCGGTGGACCAGGTCAACGCGACCTCGGTCATCATCCTGCCCAATAACGGCAACATCCGCATGGCTGCCGAGGCTGCCGCTTCTGCCTGCACGGACAAGAAGGTTGCCGTCGTTCCCACCAAGACCGTTCCGCAGGCCTTCTCCGCGCTGTTCGCGGTCCTGCCCGATTCCGAGCTCGAGGACGCCGTCGCCGCCATGGTCGACGCCATCAGCGAGGTCCGCGATGGCGAGGTCACCTTCGCCGTGCGTGACTCCAGCGCCTCCGACGGCTCTCCGATTCACTCCGGTGACGTCATGGGTATCATCGCCGGCTCCATCGACGTGGTCGGCTCCGACGTGAAGCAGGTCACGCTCGACTGCATCAACCGCATGCAGGAGGAAGAGGAGGGCGACGCACTGACGATTCTGGCCGGCGAGGAGCTGTCCGATGAGGCCTTCCAGGAGATCGTCGACGCTATCGAGGAGGCTCAGCCCGACCTGGAGATCGACGCCCATCGTGGCGAGCAGCCGCTCTATCCCGTGATCTTCTCGATCGAGTAGGCAACTGCCCATGTCCGAGCTGTGCTCCGTGCCGCGCGTCTCGGAGCGCTTTGCCCAGAGCAATGCGCTCGACGAGGATATCGCGCGACTCAAATATGTTTCGGGTAAACGTGAGGAGGCCCTTCGCCGTTTGGGAATTCGGACGGTGGGGGACCTCCTTCTCCATATTCCTCATCGATATCTCGACTTTACGCGCTCCTGGTCCATTGAGATGGCTCCCATCGGTACCGTTTGCACGATTGTCGCCACGGTCGACCGTATCGTCCAAAAGCAGCCGCGTCCGCGCATGCAGGTGACTGAGGTCTCACTTGTTGACGAGACGGGCGTGCTACAGGTCGCCTTTTTCCGCCAGCCCTGGATTGCCCAGCAGCTTAAGCAGGGCGACCGCTTGGCCGTGATGGGCAAGGTCGAGTTTGCCTACGGTTTTAAGCAGATGGCCTCGCCCCACTTTGAAAAGCTCGAGGACGGGCGCGCCGCAGGCACCATTCTGCCGGTCCATTACGTGAGCGATGGCGTGAGCCAGGCGTGGATGCGCCGCATCGTAAGCGGCGCGCTCGAGGTCGTCGGCAATCCCTTTGATCCCATTCCGGCACGCTTACGCGTTAAGCGTCGCCTGATGAGCAATGCTCGTGCGCTTCGATCGATCCACTTTCCCTCGAGCATGGCTGAGCGCGACATCGCACGCCGGCGTCTTGCCTACGAGGAGTGCCTCTACCTGCAGCTGGCGCTGCGTCTGCGCAACGACGGCGGCCTGGTCGATGTGGTGCCCTATGCCCACACCGCGGGCGAGCATCTGGGCGCGCTTAAACAGGCCCTTCCGTTTTCGCTGAGCGACGAGCAGGAGGCCGCATTCCAAGACATCCTGCATGACATGTGCGATGGCGGGCGCGTGATGAACCGTCTGCTGCTGGGCGATGTCGGTACCGGCAAGACCGCCGTTGCCGCCTGCGCGCTGGCTGTGGCTGCCGATAGCGGCACGCAGGCCTGCGTAATGGCGCCCACGGGCGTGCTGGCGCGCCAATATGCCGATAAGACCGGCCCCTTGCTCTCTCAGGCCGGCATGTCCTGGGCGCTTCTGACGGGCGCCACGCCGGCCGCAGAGCGCGAGCGCATCCATGCCCAGCTGGAATCGGGCGAGCTTGACGTGCTCTTTGGCACCCATGCGGTGCTTTCGGATAACGTTGCGTTCAAGCATCTGTCGCTTGTCGTCATCGACGAGCAGCACCGCTTTGGCGTTGGCCAGCGCAACGCCCTACGCGCGAAGGGCCCCGGTGCCGATCTGCTCGTTATGACGGCAACGCCCATCCCGCGTACGCTGGCGCTTTCGGTCTACGGCGATCTGGACACGAGTATCATCCGCCATCGGCCAGTCCCTGGCGCTGGCGTGACGACACGCGTGCTCACCGAGTCGAGTCGTGACCTCGCCTATGGCGCCATTCGCGAGGCGCACGAGAAGGGGCAGCAGGCCTACGTGATTTGCCCGCTCGTGGAGCCGAGTGACTCGGCCGATGAGCTGGAAGACGTGCCCGGTATCGCCCGCGACGACGAGGGCCGCGTGACGGTCCCCGTGCCGCTGCGCGATACGGCGACCGAGCTCGATCGCCTGCGTCTGGCGTTGCCGGGTCTTGCCATCGAGCGCCTTCACGGCCGTATGCCAGCGGGGGAGAAGGACCAGGTTATCGATGCCTTCAAGCGTGGCGAGATTGACGTGCTTGTCTCGACTACGGTGGTCGAGGTGGGCGTTGACGTGCCCAACGCCACCGTCATGGTCATCGAGAACGGCGAGCGCTTTGGTTTGGCTGCCCTGCACCAGCTGCGCGGCCGCGTGGGCCGCGGCAGCGTGTCGGGCACCTGCCTGGTTATGACGCACTCCAAGGGCAACGGCGGCGCATCGGCGGCACAAGACCGTCTCCAGTCGCTCGAAAAGACCTCAGACGGCTTTACGCTCGCTCAGATGGACCTGCGCCTGCGCCACGAGGGCGAAATCCTGGGGTACCGCCAGCATGGCGGTGTGACCCTGCGTTTTGTCGACCTGGATGCCGACGAGGAGCTGATCGAGTGGGCCCATTTGGACGCGGTCGAGCTCTTGCGGTATGCTTGCACCCTTGACTCCGTGGCGACGCGCCCCCTGCGCGATGCGGTCGCCATGCGATATCGACACATTTTTAAGGAGGTCAGCGGAGGATGAGAATCATCGGCGGCGAATGGCGCGGTCGTAAGATCGAGGAGCCCCGTGGTCGCGATGTCACCCGCCCCACGACCGATCGCGTGCGCGAGGCATGCGCATCTATGGTCATGTCGGCATTCGATTTCGATTTGGAAGAGGTTCGTGTGCTGGACGCCTTTGGCGGCTCCGGTGCCTTAGGGTTAGAGATGCTCTCTCGTGGGGCCCGCTCGCTCACGACGTTTGAGATCGATCGTAACGCCGCGCGGCTCATTACCAAGAATATCGAGTCGCTCTGCCGTGACCGTGCGCGTTGGCGCGTGGTCACGGGCGACATGCTGGCGAGTGCCTCGCGCGGTCGTGTGCCGGGCGGCCCCTTTGATCTGGTCCTGCTCGACCCGCCCTATGCTTTTGGTGCCGAGCCGGTCGAGGAACTGCTGCAGAATCTGGCCCAGCAAGGTCTGCTTGCACCTGGCGCTTATGCCCTGTTTGAGCATGCCGCCGCCGATGCGGGCGCGCATCCGGCAGGCTTTGAGACTGTACGTGAGAAGCGCTACGGCATTACCTCGGTCGACCTGCTTCGTTGGGTCGGCGATGACGACGGTGAGGGCGATAGTGCCGTCACCGATGCTGATAACAACGATGCCACGACGTTTCAGGAGGACGCCCATGAGTGACACCATTAACCGCGTCATTGTTCCGGGTACCTTCGATCCCATCACGTTTGGCCATATCGATGTGATCCGCCGCGCCCGACGCATCTTTCCCAGCGTGATTGTCGCCGTTGCCGAATCGCAGGGTAAAAACGGTGTGGGCACCACGTTTATGCTCGATGAGCGCGTGGCGCTGGCCCGCGAGGCGCTCGGTGATATTGACGGCGTCGAGGTCCTGCCCTTTACCGGCCTCTTGGTCGACTTCGCTCGCGAGCAGGGGGCGGGGGCCGTGGTCAAGGGCCTGCGCGCTATGACCGACTTTGAGTACGAGCTGCAGCAGGCCGACCTTAATTATCGCTTGGATAGCGAGCTGGAGTCCATCTTTGTCATGAGTGCTCCGCAGTACGGTTACATCTCGAGCTCGGTGGTACGCCAGATTGCGTCGCTTGGGAGCGATGTATCGACGTTTGTCCCACCCAACGTGGTCGAAGCGCTCAAACATCGCTTTTCGTGACGTTTCTTATTGCCTGGTGGCATGTGGTAAACTAGCACGATGATATGTTACCTATGAAAGGAGACCGGATGCCGGGCGAGAATTTTCCTGGCGATAGGATCGTCAGCTTGGTCGATGAGCTCGAAGGGCTGATCGAGGAAGCCAAGCCGCCTTTCGGCAAGAACGCTCAGTTCAAGGTCATCGACGCCGACGTGTTCTTCAACATCCTCGACGAGATCCGCATGAGCTATCCCGAGGAGTGGCAGAAGTCCCGCCGTATCCTTAAGGAGCGCGAGGAGCTTATGGCTTCCGCCGCCGCTCAGGCCGATTCCATCATCGCTGACGCTCAGCAGCAGGCCCTCACCATTGCCGGTGAGCAGGAGATCGTCCGCCTTGCGCAGCAGCAGGCCGACGACATCCGCGATCGTGCCCAGCAGTACGAGCGCGAGACGCGTTATGCTGCCGAGGACTACGCAGAGCAGGTCTTTACGCACCTGGAGGAGAACCTCAAGAGCCTGACCGGCACCGTTACCCGTTGCCGTCAGCAGCTCAACGAGGGTGCCGCCCAACAGAATGGTCAGTGGTAATGGCTGAGTTCCCGAGCGTTACCGTCGATCTTTCCGAGCAGCTCGAGTTTCCTGGAGATTCGTATCCGCTGACCGGTAAGGTCGATGTCGCCACCTACACGGTGGGCGAGAAGGAGTACCAGCTACAGGACGGCATCGACTACGACGTTGTCTTTACCAATGCCGGTACCGGTGTCTTGCTCACGGGCATGGTCCGCGCGCACGCCACCGGCGAGTGCGACCGTTGCCTGGAGCCCGCCTCGTTTGATATCGCTGGCGAGATCGAGGAGTTCTACCTCTTTGAGGAGCCCGAGGATCCCGAGGCCTACGAGGACGGCTACGAGCTCCTGGGTGAGGACCGCATCGTCGATCTGG
Source organism: Collinsella aerofaciens (assembly GCA_008668235.1). Taxonomy (GTDB): domain Bacteria; phylum Actinomycetota; class Coriobacteriia; order Coriobacteriales; family Coriobacteriaceae; genus Collinsella; species Collinsella aerofaciens_K. The sequence goes on from RQCP01000014.1 coordinate 17,411, forward strand.
GCGAGCCCATCAATGACGCGGTCGTTATGGACACGCCGTTTGTGGTGCTTTGCAAGCCCGATTGCCGCGGCCTGTGCCCCACTTGCGGTTGCAATCTCAACATCGAGCAATGCGATTGCGCCGCCCAGGCAGAGGCAGAATGGGCCGCTGCCACGGAAAATCCATTTGCAGCATTGAAGAATCTCAAGCTTGATGAGTAAAACTGTGGTAGTATCGCTACTTGCGCGTAATCGCCACACTGGATAGTTCATAAGGAAGGTCACTATGCCCGTACCTAAACAAAAGCAGGGTCGTATCCGCACTCACACCCGTCGTTCCGCCAACATGAAGATCTCGGCTGCGGCTCAGTCCACGTGCCCCCGTTGCGGCGCTGTCAAGCTTCCGCACCACGTGTGCCCCAGCTGCGGTTTCTACAAGGACCGCGAGGTTATCGTTACCGAGTAACGGTATACTCTGGATGCGATGCCGTTCCAAATGGAACCACAATGGCCGGCTCAATGAGTCGGCCATTTTTGTATAAGGAGCATGTATATGAGTAACGTTCGCGTTTGTGTAGACGTTGTGGGCGGAGACGAGAAACCTCAGGTTGTTCTCGATGGTATCGAGGCTGCACTTGCCGCCGATTCCGATATCGAGGTCTTGGCAGCTGGCCCCGCCGAAATCGTCAATCCCTTTGCCGCTTCCCATGCGCGCGTTGAGGCCCTGGAGGCACCCGACGTTATCGCCATGGATGACGATCCCATTCGCGCCGTGATGACCAAACGCAAGTCTTCGATTGTGCTGTCGTGCCGCGCCATCAAGAAGGGTAATGCGGACGCGTTTTTCTCTGCCGGCTCCACCGGCGCCATGACCGCCGCTGCCACCGCCTACGTGACGCCGTTTAGGTATCAGGCCGAAGGCAAAAAGCAGCCGGTGCGCCCCTGTCTGACCAATGCGCTGCCCAATCGCGCCGGCGGTCTGACGGTGCTGTGCGATATGGGCGCCAACCCCGATGTCGAGGTCGATGACATGGTACGTTTTGCCCAGATGGGTAGCGCCTATGCCCGCGTCGTCCTGGGCATCGAGCATCCCCGCGTGGGCCTGCTTGCCAACGGCACCGAGGACGAGAAGGGCTCCAACTTTACCAAGGCCTGCTTCCCGGCCATGAAAGCCGCCGTTCCCGGCTTTGTTGGTAACTGCGAGGGAACGGACATCACCTCGGGTAACTTCGATGTCGTCGTTGCCGATGGCATGTCGGGTAATATCGCTCTCAAAGCTACCGAGGGCGCTGCCAAGTTTTTGCTGCAGGAGCTCAAGGGCGCCTTTATGGCCTCGCTCGGCACCAAGATCGCCGCGCTGCTCATTAAAAAGCAGATGCGCGAGATTAAGGCCAAGCTCTCTGGCGACGCCAAGGGCGGCGCGATTCTTCTGGGCCTGCGCGGCGTGGTCCTGATCGGCCATGGCGCCACATCGGTCGAGGCTGTCAAAAACGGTACGCTCGCGGCGGCCGAAGCCGTGCGCGCCGGGCTGGTTGAGAATGTCGCCAACTCTATGGACGGTATCGTTTTATAAGAGCGAGTTAGGGCGCTGTTATGTGCTTCGCGGCGCACGTCGTGGGGTAGAATCAGAACCGTGTCTTGGTACCGCCCGGGCGGTACCATTCTTTTGGTATTCATGCACTATGAGAGGAAGCGCTATGGACCGCTCCGAAATCTTCGACAAGATCGCCGAGGTCGCTGCTGACGTTCTGGGCGTCGATGTTGCCGAAATTAGCGAGGAGACCACCTTTGACGACCTCGATGCCAACTCGCTCGAGCGCCTGCAGCTGGTTACGGCTATCGAGGACGAGTTCAACCTCGAGATCGATGACGAGACTCTGCTCTCGCTCAACTCTGTCGCCGACGCCGTCGACGCTATCGAAGCTGCCAAGGAGGCCTAAGTCTTGGCTTTATCCGAACGACTTACGCGCGCCCAGGAAATCTTGGGCCACGAGTTCAACAATAAGGTGCTGCTGCGCGCGGCGCTTACGCATCCCTCGGCAGTCGAGGGCCAGCCGGTTTCTGCCAGCTATGAGCGCCTTGAGTTCTTGGGCGATTCCATTTTGGGCGCTGTGGTCGCACGCTCCCTGTTTGAGTCCTATCCGGAGTTTGACGAGGGCAAGCTCACGCGCCTGAAGGTGTCGCTTGTCTCGGGCGCTACGCTGTCCGAGGTTTCTCACGAGCTGGGCATTGACGACATCATCATCTTTGGTGCCTCCGAGACCGGTACCGGTGCGCGCGGCCTGCATTCGGCCCTCGAGAACGTCTATGAGTCGCTCGTGGGCGCGCTGTACCTGGATGCCGGCTGGGATACGGCGGCGGAGTTCATTCACCGTACGCTTAAGCCGCACCTGGCCACCGAGCGTGCCGAGCACCCCGCGAACCCCAAGTCGTTTTTGCAGGAGTGTGTGCAAGCCGACGGTCACGAACCTCCGGCGTACAAGCTCGTTGGCTCCGAGGGCCCGGCGCATGCGCCCACCTTTACCGCTGTGGTTTTGATCGATGGTATTCGCCAGGGTCGCGGCTCCGGTTCCTCTAAGAAGGAAGCCGAGGGAGCCGCCGCGCTTGAGGCGCTCGACCGTATGGGTTACACCACCAACGGCGTGATTCTCAATAAGAAGCACGTGTAAGCGAGGAACCGTGTATCTCAAGTCCCTCACGCTCAAAGGGTTCAAGTCGTTTGCCGACCGCGCCCATATGACGTTTGAGCCGGGCCTGACCGTCATCGTCGGTCCCAACGGCTCGGGAAAATCGAACATCTCCGACTCCATCCTGTGGGTCCTGGGCGAGCAGAGCGCCAAGCAGTTGCGCGGCCAGGCCATGGAGGATGTCATCTTCTCGGGCTCGTCAGCGCGCAAGCCGGTGGGTGTCGCCGAGGTCACGCTTGTGCTCGATAACTCGGACCATATGCTGCCCGTCGATTTTGACGAGGTCGCCATCACCCGTCGTATGTATCGCTCGGGCGAAAGCGAGTACCTCATCAACTCGAGCCCGTGCCGCCTGATGGACATTCAGGACATCTTGCACGATTCGGGCCTGGGCAAGGATACGCATTCCATCATCAGCCAGGGCAAGCTCGACGCCATTTTGCAGAGCCGCCCCGAGGAGCGCCGCGCCCTCATCGAGGAGGCCGCCGGCATCTCCAAGCACAAGCGCCGCAAGGAGCGTGCGCTCAAAAAGATTAAGTCGATGGACGAGCACCTGACGCGTGCCCGCGACATCAATAAGGAAATCGCCCGTCAGCTGCGACCGCTGGAGCGTCAGGTCGATCGTGCGCGCAAGTACAAAGAGTTGTCCTCGCGCGCGAACGAGCTTACGCAGATGCTGGCTGTCGACGAGCTGCGTTCGCTGCAGTCGCAGTGGAACGACCTGGAGAGCCGCTCCAAGGAAGGTGCCGCCGAGCTGGAGCTTGCGCAGTACCGCATGGGCGAAAAGGAGCGCGAGCTCGAGAAGCTCCAGGTCATGCTCGAGGAAAAGGGCCTGTTTGTGGGCGATCTGGGCGAGCAGCGCCGCCATATGCAAGATGTGGTCGGCCGCATTAACTCCGACATGCGCCTGCTCGAGGAAAAGGGCCACAACATGGTGTCGCGCCTGTCTGACATGCGCGGGCAGATTTCGAGCTCCGAGCATCAGCGTCGTCGCGTGGTCGAGGAGCTCGAGGACGCGCGTGCGCAGCTTGAGGAAGTGACCGGCGCGCACATGCAGGCCCAGGAGGACGTTGACGCCGCTGGTCCTGCCGCCGCAGAGCTCCACGAGCGGCGCGTGGCGCTCGACAATCAGATTTCGCAGCTTACGCGTGAGCAACGCGATGTGCAGCGCGTGGCCGATAATGCTGCGCTCGAGCTCGCCAAGGTGAAGGACTCGCTGAGCAATGCCGAGGTCGAGGACAACATGTATGCCTCGCGCCTGGAGCAGATTGACGAGCAGCTCGAGGAGGTCACGGCCTCGCTCGAGAGCCGTCGCAACCGCGCAGAGGAGCTTGAGGGTGCTCTTGAGGAAGCGCGCCAGGCCCAGGCCGATGCGCGTGAGGCCACCGAGGTCGCCCGTGCAGCCCTGAAGGACTTGCGTAATCGTGAGAGTGAGGCGCGCAACAAGCTGTCCGAGGTGCGCTCGGAGCTTGCCAGCCAAAAGAAACTCGATGCCCGCATGGCCGACAGCTCGCCGCTCGTGAGCCGTCTGGTGGGTGCGCTGGGCGACGATGTCTTGGGTCGTCTGGGCGACGTGCTGGAGGCCCCGCGCGAGCTTGAGGGCCTGGTTGAGCAATTGCTCGCCGGCGATATCGATGCGCTGCTGTTTGATGACGCCGCCACGCTTGAGCGTGCCGGTCGTGCGGCTCTGGACCAAAAGAAGGCCTCGGGCGAAGCACTGCTGGTGACGCGCGGCGTGAGCGGCTCTACCGCCGCTGAGGGCGCTGCCGGTACCCGCCTGGTTGATCGTCTGTCCGTGCGTGCAGGCTACGGACCCGTCGTCGAGGCGCTGCTCGGCGGCTATTACGTGGTCGATGACTTGGCTGCCGCGCTGGCTGCGCCTGTCGTTGACGGTGTGACCTATGTGACTCCCGATGGCGCCCGCGTAAGCTGTGGCGGCCTGGTGCGTGTGGGCCTCGATGCCGGCGAGGCGTCGGGTGCTCTGGAGCGTAAGCGTCGCATTCGCGAGCTGGAGGGGCTTGAGCCCGATCTGGCTGCCGTGTTTGAGCATGTGTCGGATCAGGTCGTCGAGGCCAACGTTGCCGTCGAGGAGGCCCGTGCCGCCGAGGGCGATGCCGCCGGTGAGATCGCCCGTCTTGAGGGCGAGCGCCGCTCGCTGCTCTCCGAGATCGGCCGCTTGGAGCAAAGCGCCAACAATGCCGAGGTCGAGCGCGTGCGCATCTTCAAGCGCCGCGAGCAGGCCTCCGAAGCCGTTCGCGCTGCGCGTCCGCGCGTTGGCGAGCTCACCCGTTCGCGCGACGAGGCCCGTGCGCAGGCAAGCGACCTGGGTCTCCAGATTGCCGAGGCCAACGACGAACTCGACCGCGTTCGCCGTGACGATTCCGAGGCCGCCGGAAAGCTCGCCGATGCCAAGGTGCGCCTGGCCCAGACGAGCGAGCGCCTGCGTTCGCTGAAGGGCCGCGTGCCCGACCTTGAGCATCGCTTGGAGGGCATCGACCGCCGTATCCGCGGAACACGCCAGGCCTCGCGCTCACTCGAGCTGCTGCGCCTGCGCGTCGATCCCATGCACGAGCGATATTCTGCCCTGTTGGAACGCGCGTCGGATTGGGCAGCGCGCCTGCGTGACCAGGCCTCTCTGGAGGAGGCGGACTCCGCTTCGCTCAAGAAGACCATCGAGGATGCCAAGGCAGAGGTTGCCCGCGCTAAGGAGCGAGTCGATACCGCCTCTGCCACGCAAAACGAGTTTAAGGTCGCGCGTGGCAAGCTCGAGGTGCAGGTAGAGGCCGCCATTAAGGCCATTACCGCCGATGGCACGACGGTGCTCGAGAAAGCGCTCATGCTTCCGGCGCCCACGGACCGCGATGCTGCCGAGCGTGAGCTCAACCAGCTCGTTCGCCAAATCAACAACCTGGGTCCTGTGAACCAGGTTGCCATGGAAGAGTACGAGCAGCTCAAGCGCCGCGCCGATTACATCGAGGAACAGCTGGCCGATCTGGAGAGCGCGCGCAAGGCGCTCACCAAGATTACCGTGGCCATCGACCGCAAGATGCGGAAGGCCTTCCTGGTAACCTTCGAGAAGGTCGATGCGAACTTCCGCGAGATCTTTGCCATGCTCTTCCCGGGCGGCCAGGCTCATCTGGAGATGACCGATCCCGAGCATCCTGCCGAGACGGGTATCGAGGTCGTGGCGCAGCCGCGCGGCAAGCGCATCACCAAGATGATGCTCATGTCGGGCGGCGAGAAGAGCCTGACGGCGCTCGCCCTGCTCTTTGCCGTGTATCGCACGCGCACGGTGCCGTTCTATGTGCTGGACGAGGTCGAGGCGGCACTCGATGACGCCAACCTGTCCAAGCTTATCGGCGCACTCGACGTGTTGCGTTCCGATACGCAGCTCTTGGTTATCTCGCATCAGCGCCGTACTATGGAGGACGCTGACGTCCTCTACGGCGTCTCGATGCAAGCCGACGGCGTCAGTCGCGTCGTCTCGCAAAAACTCGATCGCGAAACCGGAAAGGTCGTGAATGCATAATGGGATTCTTCGATGCTCTCTCGCGCGGACTTGAGCGCAGCCGCGAGGCCCTCAACGAGGTCTTCTACTTTGGCGGCGAGGTCGACGAGGATTTTTGGGAGGACCTGGAGGACACCCTCGTCATGGGTGACATGGGCGCCGAGGTCGCTATCAAGGTCTCCGATGACCTGCGCGATGCCGCGGCCAAGAAGAACCTCAAGACCGCTCCGCAGCTTCGCCGTGCCCTGGCCGAGCAGCTCGAGCAGCACTTTGTGCCCATCGAGCGCGATCCGTTTTCCGATACGCCGAGCTGCGTGCTGTTTGTGGGCATTAACGGTGCCGGCAAGACCACGACGGTCGGTAAGATCGCGAGCGCCATGGCCGCCCGCGGCAAGAACGTCGTGATCGGTTCGGCCGACACCTTCCGCGCCGCCGCCATCGAGCAGCTCGATGTGTGGGGGCAGCGTGCCGGCGTACCGGTTATCAAGCGTGACCGCGGCTCCGATCCGGCGAGCGTGTGCTATGACGTGCTCGACGAGGCCGATAAGCGCGGCAGCGACCTGGTGCTCATCGATACCGCCGGCCGTCTGCACACGAGCCCTGAGCTCATGCGCGAGCTTGCCAAGGTGGTCAATGTGACCCGTAAGCGTGCCGCCAATATGGCCGCCGGTCCCATGCCGGTTTCGGTCGTGCTTGTGATCGACGCCGCGACGGGCCAAAACGGTCTGAACCAGGCGCTCGAGTTTAACGAGGCGCTGGGCCTGGACGGTATTATCATGACTAAGCTCGACGGCACGGCTAAGGGCGGTATCGCCATGGCCGTGGCCGAGAAACTCAAGCTCCCGATCCTGCGCGTGGGCGTGGGCGAGCAGGTCGATGACCTGCAGGAGTTCAATGCTAAAGATTTCTGCCGCGCCCTGGTGGGCGAGTCCAATTAAGGAGTGACTAGTGTTTGATTCCCTGAGCGATCGCCTCAACGACACATTTGACCGCCTGCGCGGCAAGGGCAAGCTGACCGAGGCCGATATTACTTCGGCCATGCGCGATATTCGCATGGCGCTGCTCGAGGCCGACGTTAACTTTAAGGTCGTCAAGGAGTTCGTCGCCAAGACCAAGGAGCGCTGCATGACCGCAGAGGTCATGGAGTCGCTCTCTCCGGCGCAAAACGTCGTCAAGATCGTGCTCGACGAGCTTACCGAGATGCTCGGCTCCACCGAGAGCAAGCTCGTCTTTAGCAACCGTATCCCCAATGTCATCATGCTTGTGGGTCTGCAGGGCTCCGGTAAGACCACGGCTGCCGTAAAGCTGGCCTACCTGCTCAAGAAGCAGGGTCGCTCGCCGTTGCTCGCCGCGTGCGACGTCTACCGTCCCGCTGCTGCCGACCAGCTGGCCACGCTCGGTGGCGAGATCGGCGTACCGGTCTTCCGCGGCGACGGTGCGCACCCGGTCGATATCGCCAAGGGCGCCATCCAGGAGGCCGTCGACCACCTGCGCGATGTGGTCATCGTCGATACCGCCGGACGTCTTCAGATCGATGAGCAGATGATGCAGGAGGCCGTGGACATCAAGAAGGCCGTCAAGCCCGATCAGGTGCTGATGGTCGTCGATGCCATGACCGGTCAGGATATCGTCAACGTCGTCTCGACCTTCGCCGAGCGCACCGACTTTGACGGCGTGATCATCTCTAAGCTCGACGGCGACGCCCGTGGCGGCGGCGCGCTTTCCGTGCGCCAGGTGACCGGCAAGCCCATCAAGTTTGTGAGCATGGGCGAGAAGCCCGATTCGCTGGAGCCGTTCTACCCCGATCGTATGGCCAAGCGCATTCTGGGTATGGGCGACGTTGTCGGCATTATCGAGAAGGCCCAGGAGGCGGCCGACGCCGAGCAGCTCGAGGCCGCCGAGCGCATGCTGCGCGAGGGCTTTACCATGAACGACATGCTCGACCAGATGAAGGCCGTCAAGAAGATGGGCGGCATGAAGGGCATTCTGGGCATGCTCCCCGGTGGCCAGCGTGCGCTTAACCAGATGGGTGGTAACCTGGACGAAGGTATCTTCGATAAGAACGAGGCCATCATCATGTCGATGACCAAGGAGGAGCGCCTTCGCCCCTCCATCATCAACGGCCAGCGCCGTGCCCGCATTGCCAAGGGCGCCGGCGTGACCCCCACCGAGGTCAATAGCCTTATGAAGCAGTGGGGCGAGATGAATAAGATGATGGGCCGCATGCGCACGATGGCCAATCAGGCGCAGGCCGGCGGCAAGAAGGGCAAGAAGGGTAAGAAGGGCAAGAAGATGCGCATGCCCAATATTCCCGGTCTGGATGCCATGGGGCTGGGCGGCATGGGCGGCCTGGGAACGGGCGGCCCCAAGTCCGATATGGACCTGCTGCGCCAGATGGAAGCGCAGATGCGCAATAAGAAGTAACGACTGGTTGAGTCGTGTATGGCGAAGGCCGCCTGGATGGTATTCCAGGCGGCCTTTGCCGTTTGTTCGCTGGTTGTCGCACGCGTGGAAGCGCGTTCTCGACGAGGTGCTTGCCGCTAGTGGCAGCCGCAGCCTTCGTGCCCGTCATGGTCGTGGTGACCGTGGCAGCCGCAGGACTCGCCATGCTCGTGGATGTGCTCGTGATCATGTCCATGGCAGTCGCAGGTGGCCTCGCCGTTCTGTGCGAGCGTGCCGGCAACGAGGGCCTCGACGCAGGCATCGCAGCTTCCCTGGGCGCCCGCATAGACCGTGATGCCGGCTTGGGCAAGCGCGTTGATAGCGCCGCCGCCGATACCGCCGCAAATGAGCGTGTCAACGCCACCGTTGGCAAGCAGGCCCGCCAAGGCGCCGTGGCCGGTGCCGCCGGTGCCTACGACCTGCTCGTTGAGCACCTTGCCATCCTGGATGTCGTAGATCTTGAACTGCTCGCTGCGGCCAAAGTGCATAAAGATGTTGCCGTTGTCGTACGTCGTTGCCACCCTCATGGTGTCGACCTCCTTTGCTGGCCATGCGGCCGTTGTCGTGGTGATGGGGGAGTATGCGATATTGCCGCCCTCGATAACGAGCGCCCGTCCGTTGACCAGCGCATCGGCCACCTTGCGATGCGCGCGGCTGCAAATGGCCGCCACCGTTGCGCGGGCGATGCCCATCTGCTGGGCGACCGCCTCTTGGTTGAGACCCTCCAGGTCGCACAGGCGCAGCACCTCAAGCTCGTCGACGGTCATGTCGATGGCATCACCGCTGGCCAGGCCATCGGGGGTAAAGCCGCGGTATTCGGGGATGATCCCGACGCGGCGCAGTTTTTCGCGTCTTCCTGCCATGCACACTCCAAATCTGACATATGTCAACAATAGAATAGCGAACGTGCGGATTTGCGCAAGGAATTTCTGGCATATGTCAGAAAATGAGGGCTTATGTTTGGGCTGTGGGGCCGCGTGCGCCTGGGCTACAATGAATCTCGCTTGTAGGCGACTGACAGGAGGGTCAATGAGCAAAGCTGATCAACAGTTTGTAACCATGTGCCGCGATATCTTGGACCATGGCACCACCACCGAGGGCCAAAAGGTCCGCCCGGTGTGGGAGGACGGCACCCCTGCCTATACCATTAAAAACTTTGGTGTCACGGCGCGCTATGATCTGCGCGAGGAGTTCCCCGCGCTCACCCTGCGCCGTACGGCGCTTAAGTCTGCCATGGACGAGATTCTGTGGATCTATCAAAAGAAGTCTAATAACGTGCATGATCTCAACAGCCATATTTGGGACGAGTGGGCCGACGAGACCGGCTCCATCGGCAAGGCCTACGGGTACCAAATTGGCCAGAAAAGCCATTATGCCGAGGGGGATTTCGACCAGATGGACCGCGTGCTGTACGACCTTAAGCACACGCCGTATAGTCGCCGCATTATGACCAATACGTACGTGTTTAGCGATCTGTCCGAGATGCACCTTTATCCGTGCGCCTATAGCGTGACCTATAACGTGACGCAGCGTCCTCAGGACGACAAGCCGACGCTCAACATGATTCTCAACCAGCGCAGCCAGGACATTTTGGCCGCGAACAACTGGAACGTTTGCCAGTACGCCATTTTGCTGATGATGGTCGCGCAGTCGGTCGATATGATTCCCGGTGAGCTGCTGCACGTGATCGCCGACGCCCATATCTATGATCGTCATGTCGATATCGTCCGCGAGCTTATCGAGCGTCCGCAGTTTGCGGCACCCAAGGTAACGCTCAACCCCGATGTGCATGACTTCTATGCGTTTACGACCGATGACCTGATCGTCGAGGGCTATGAGCACGGCCCGCAGGTTAAGAACATTCCCATTGCGGTGTAGGTGGTGCTCATGACGTGTAAGCTATCTGCTATCGTCGCCGTGTGTGACGATTGGGGCATTGGGTGCGAGGGCGACATGGTGGTGTCCAATCGCGCCGATATGCGCCATTTTGTGGCCTGCACCAAGGGCTGCCCGGTTATCATGGGACGCAAGACGCTGCTGAGTTTTCCCGGCGGGCGTCCTCTCAAGAACCGCCGCAATATCGTGCTTACGCGCGATATGGGCTTTACCCATGAGGGTGTCGACGTGGTGCATAGCGTTGACGAAGCGCTCTCTGCGGTTGCCGATGAGCTCGTTGCCTGGGTGATCGGTGGCGGCGATGTCTATCGGCAGTTTTTGCCGTACTGCGTGGAGGCCGAGGTCACTCATAACCACTGCGTCCATCCCGTGGACACGTACTTTCCCGACTTGGACGCCGATCCCGCGTGGGAGATTGCGCGGGCCAGCGAATCGGCGGTTGTCGCTGCCGGAGAGGGCGATGAGGGCCTCAAATATGAGTCCGTGACGTATCGTCGCATTGATGCGTAAACCCGATTATCCCTTCGGTATTATCGGGTTGGAATGAGTGGCGGGGCAGCGCATGGCGTTGCCCCGATATTTGTATAGGTGCTGCAAAGAAAGGTGCGGGCTGGCTGCTATGACTGATGCCGTTGAGGTGCTGCGAATCGATTCGCTCGAGGACGAGCGGCTCGATGCCTACGTGCGACTGACCGAGCGCGAGCTGCGCTGCGTGCTGGAGCCGCAAAAGGGCATCTTTATCGCCGAGAGTGCCAAGGTTATCGAGCGCGCGGTGCGCGCCGGATACCAGCCGGTGAGCTTTCTTTTGGGCGAACGCTGGCTCGACCAGATGATGCCGCTGTTCGAGCGCCTGGTTGTGCGCGAGGGCGCGGGTCCGGTTCCTGTGTTCGTGGCCTCGATGGAGCTCATGGAGCAGCTGACGGGCTTTAACGTGACGCGCGGTGCGCTCGCGGCATTCCGTCGTCCACGTCAGATTCCGGTTGATGAGTTCTTGGGCGGCGTCGTCGAGGCGGCGGGGGAACGCCCGGTGCGCGTTTGCGTGCTCGAGGGTATTGTCGACCACACGAACGTGGGCGCGATTTTCCGCTCGGCCGCCGCGCTCAATGTCGACGGTATTTTGGTCAGTCCGACGTGCTGTGACCCGCTGTACCGTCGCTCGGCCCGCGTGAGCATGGGCACCGTGTTTCAGGTGCCCTGGACGCGTATTGGCAGTGAGGCGCGCGTATGGCCGCATGATGGGCTGGCGGCGCTGCACGATGCCGGCTTTTCGTGTTCCGCCATGGCGTTGACGGATGATTCGGTGTCGTTGGACGATCCCGTGCTGCAGGAGATTGATCGCCTGGCGATCTTTATGGGTACCGAGGGTGCCGGCCTGGGAGCCAAGACCATTGAGGGCTGTGACCGCGCCGTGCGCATTCCGATGGCGCACGGGGTCGATTCGCTCAACGTGGCCGCGGCGAGCGCCGTCGCCTTTTGGCAGCTGTGCCCGCACGTGAGCAATGAGTATCACTACCAGCCGGGTTTGTATCACTAGGCAGATATTTCGCACCGCGCTCTAATTCGGGGTGTTTCGGTCGCCGCCAGTCGGTGCTAAGCTGGTTTTGGCTTTGGTTTTAAATTGCTGTTTTGTTGTTTGACGTATGCGTGTGGGGAGGGCGTGTGGCTAAGAAATCTACGGCTATCGATGTAACGCAGGGTGTTATTTGGCAGCAGCTGCTTTCGCTGTGCGTTCCCATCTTTTTTAGTTCGTTTTTTCAGCAGGCCTACACGCTTATCGGTACCTATATTGTCGGTCAGTTTGGCGGCAAGCTCGCGCTGGGCGGCATTCAAGCCACGATGGTCCTCACCGAGCTCTGCATTGGCTTTTGCGTTGGCGTCGGCGCCGGCTGCGCGGTCATTACGGGCCAGTTTTTTGGTCAGCACGATGACGGGCGCCTGAGCCGATCGGTCCATACGGCCATGACGCTCGCGCTGGTGGGCGGTATCGTTTTCTCGATTCTTGGCATAGTGTTCGTTGAGCCCATGCTGGTGCTTATGAACACGCCGCATGAATTATTGGCCGAGGGCGTGGCCTATGCCCGTTGCTATTTTGCCGCCATGGTTGCGGCGCTGCTGCTCAATATGGGAACGGCATTGCTGCGCGCCGTGGGCGACACGCGCGGGCCTGCTGTGATCATCGCTTCCGGCTGCCTTGTTAATGCGGTGCTGGATGTCATCTTCGTTGCCGTGCTTCACATGGAAGCGCTGGGCTGTGGCATCGCGGTGGCGCTGACCATTTGCTCCAACGCCACGATGATCGTGATTCGTATGATGCACGCACCGGGTGCGTGGCGGCTTTCACTGTCCAAACTCGGCATTGATTCTGGTATTTGTAAGAGCATGATCTCGTGTGGTCTGCCGCTTGGCTTTCAGTCTGCTGCGTATTCGATTTCCAACGTTTTGATTCAGGTGTCGGTGAACTCGTTTGGTGCCGATGTCACCACGGCTTGGGGTCTTTCGGGCCGCCTGGATGGTATTGTCTGGATGGTTACCGAGGCGCTTGGCGTGTCGATCACCACGTTCTCGGCACAGAACTTTGGCGCGCGCAACTACGAGCGCATGCGCAAGGGCTACCATACGTCGCTCGTGCTGTCGTTTATGCTCATTGGTGGCCTGTCTGCCGTGCTGCTGGTATTCTCGGGTCCGCTGTCTCGTCTGTTTGTCGACGATGCTTCGATTTCGGCGTACACCACGACCATCCTCCACTTCATTGCGCCGTTCTATGCGATTTTCTCGATTATCGAGAACGCGTCGGGATCCATTCGCGGCGCCGGCGTGAGCTTGCAGCCCATGCTGCTCACGATTTTTGGCACCGTCGTGCTCAGGGTGATCTGGGTATTTGCGATTATGCCGTTCGATCCGTCGCTTGAGCACCTGCTGCTGGTCTACCCCGTAACCTGGCTCATCACCGCCATAATGTTCACCATCTACCACCACAGCGGCAACTGGCTAGGTCGCGCCACTGCCTAGCCATTGGGGACGTCCGCAATGGCTAGTATTCGATGCCTTGGCGGGCTAGGAGGCCTTCGTCGAAGTAGTGTTTGACGGGGCGCATTTCGGTTACTAGGTCTGCAAGGTCGGCGAGGGGCAGCAAGCCACGGCCGGTGAACACGAGCTCCGTGGTGGTTGGTTTCATCGCGATCAACGCTTCGACATCTTCGCGCGTCACAAAGCCCCGTCGCATGGCTTCTCCCAGCTCATCCAAGATCAGCACGTCGACCTGGCTAATCTGCTCGCGCGCCAGCTCCATGATCTGTGCGGCACAGGCTTCGGGCGTGTCGCGGTCGGCTTGTACGATGCGTAGCCCCAATCGAGGTGCTGCGTCATGTTCGGCACAGTGCAGCTTCTTGGCAAACTGAAGCATGAGCACGTTAAGTCCATAGCCCGTCGCGCGCAGCGCGAGCCCCAGCGCAGCCGTCGTCTTGCCCTTGCCGTCGCCTGTATAGATTTGAACCTTGCCGACTTACAGTGATGCCATCTCTGTCCTTTCGTGCCCGGCGTCGGTTTATCGCCGTCCGGGTTGGGTATTCTAGAAAGCATTATCAACCCCAGTAGATGGAGTTCAAGCAGATGGAGATGGATGACAACAAGCGTAGACGGAATATGATCCTCTACGTGCTCATCGCCTTCGTCGTCTACCTCGTGCTCTCGACCGTTCTGTTCCCCAACATCGGTCACACGCAGCAGATTACGGAGACCGATTACTCGACGTTTGTGAAAGCGCTCGACAAGAAGAGCGTCGAAAAGGTCGAGTACAACACCGACGACTATACGATTTATTACACCAAGAAGGGCGAGGACGAGAACATCGCCTATAAGACGACCGGTGTGCCGAACGATGTGGGCTTTACCGATCGCGTGCTTGAGTCTGGCGCTTCGCTGGAGTCGGTCGTTCCCGATAAGAGCTCGGGTTTGATGACCTACTACCTGCTCACACTCATTCTTCCCATGGCGATTTTCTTCCTCATCGGTTGGTGGCTCAACCGCCGCATGAAGAAGGCTATGGGCGATGACGGCCCGTCGATGAACTTTGGCGGCGGCGGTTTTGGCGGCGGCGGACTGGGTAAGTCCGGCGCGCGCGTGATCGCCTCCAAGGACGTGGGCGTGACCTTTAAGGATGTCGCCGGCCAGGAAGAGGCCAAGGAGTCTCTCAAGGAGGTCGTCGACTTTCTGGAGAAGCCGCAGCGCTATGAGGAGATCGGCGCCAAGTTGCCGCGCGGTGCTCTCCTTGTTGGCCCTCCGGGTACCGGTAAGACCCTGCTTGCCAAGGCTGTTGCCGGCGAGGCGGGCGTTCCGTTCTTTAGCATTTCGGGCTCTGAGTTCGTTGAGATGTTTGTTGGTCGCGGCGCTGCTAAGGTTCGTGACCTGTTTAAGCAGGCCAAGGAAAAGGCACCGTGTATCGTCTTTATCGATGAGATCGATACCATCGGTAAGAAGCGCGATGGCGGCGGCTTTAGCGGCAACGACGAGCGCGAGCAGACGCTCAATCAGTTGCTGACCGAGATGGATGGCTTCGATAACCACAAGGGTATCGTTGTCCTTGCCGCAACCAACCGCCCCGACAGTCTCGATCCCGCTCTACTGCGCCCCGGTCGTTTTGACCGCCGCATCCCCGTCGAGCTGCCCGATCTGACCGGCCGCAAGAACATCCTCGAGCTGCATGCCAAGAGCGTGAAGACCGAGCCGCCGATCGACCTGACCGCGATTGCCCGCGCCACGCCTGGTGCCTCGGGCGCCGATTTGGCCAATATCATCAACGAGGGCGCCCTGCGCGCCGTCCGCGAGGGTCGCAAGCGTGCAACCCAGGACGACTTCGAGGAGTCGGTGGAGGTCGTCATTGCCGGTCAGCAGCGTAAGTCAACGGTGCTTTCCGACCACGAGAAGCAGGTCGTTTCCTACCATGAGATCGGCCATGCCATTGTTGCCGCTCGCCAGAAGGGCTCTGCGCCGGTCACGAAGATCACCATCGTGCCGCGCACGAGCGGTGCTCTGGGCTACACCATGCAGGTCGAGGAGGATGAGCGCTTCCTGACCACACGCCAGGAGGTCCTGGACAAGCTCGCCGTCTACTGCGGTGGCCGTGCGGCCGAGGAGCTCATCTTTGGTGAGATGACGACTGGCGCCGCCAACGATATCGAGCAGGCCACCAAGCTCGCCCGCAACATGGTGACGCGCTTTGGTATGTCCGACGAGTTTGGCATGATGGCGCTCGGTACCGTCCAGAATGCGTACCTCAACCAGGATACGTCGCTCACCTGCGCCCCCGGTACGGCCGAGCGTGTGGACGCAATTGTCGCCAAGTTGATTGAGGATGCGCACGACCGCGCCCTGCAGATCCTCAAGGAAAACAAGTTCAAGCTCCACGAGCTGGCTCGTTATCTGTACAAGAAGGAGACGATCACGGGCGAGGAGTTCATGAATCTCCTCACGCGCGAGAACCCGCTGATGCCCAAGCAGCAGTAACGCCGCGGCCGAGCCAGTAAACGCCGACGCCTCATTTGAGCAGCTTTCTCAAATGGGGCGTTTTGCTTGAGAGGGATGGAAATGAAGATCGTGGTGAGCGCCTGCTTGATGGGCGAGAGCTGCAAGTATAACGGGCTCGATAACTACCACCGCGCGTTGGTCGAGGCTTGCGAGCGCACGGGGACCGAGGTCCTCCTCGTGTGCCCCGAGGTCTTTGGCGGCCTGCTCACGCCGCGCAAGCCGTCCGAGATTGTGAACGGCGAGGTTCGTACCTGCGAGGGCATCTCGGTTGATCGCGAATTTCGCCTGGGTGCCCAACGTGCGCTCGATATGTGCGAGCAGGCAGGCGGACCGGAAGAGATAGTCGCGTGCATCCTTCAGGACCGCAGCCCCTCGTGCGGTGCGGGTCACATCTACGACGGCACCTTTAGCGGTACGCTCACCGCGGGCAACGGTGTTTTCGTCGACCTGCTCCTGCGCCACGGCTACCGTGTGATCCCGGCAAGCGAGTTCGACCCCAGCATGCTGGAGCAATAAAAAACCACCACAAAGGTGCTGCTCCCTTGTGGTGGTTTTGGGTTAGAACTAGAGGGTGTGGCCGTAGGCGTTTGCGGCCTTGATGGCGGCGGCGAACTTTTCGTCGGTGAAGGGCTCGGGGTTGCCCTGCTTCCACTCGTTGGTGGCGTGCGCGTACTCGCACAGGGCCGGGATATCGGACTCGGAAAGCCCGACCTGCTCAAGCGTCACGGGCAGGCCCATCTGCTTGTTAAAGGCCGCGTAGCGCTCAAGGTTCTCGGTATCGCCCGTATAGGCGAACAGCACGAGCACGCCCAGGCTCACGACTTCGCCGTGCAGGTAGGTGCCCTCGCGCGGAATGCTGCATGTGGCGTTGTAGAATGCGTGCGCCACGCTCGAGTTGTAGTAGTAATCGTTCTGGTTCGTCAGGTTCGAGACATAGCCCGTATTGACCACGATATCGAGTGCGATTTGCTTGACGGCCTCGCTCGACAGGTCCTGGCGCACGTCCTCAAGACCCTGGACGCCATAGGTAAACAGCGGCTCGGAGCAGGTGTGGGCGAGTGCCAGGCCAAGACCGGCGGTGTGCTCTAGGTTGCCGGCGCTCGTGGCGTATTCGACCTCGGGCTGCTTAGACAGGGCATCGCCCACGCCGGCCCAGAAGTACTCTGCCGGTGCCTCGGCGATGATCTTGGGGTTGATGAAGATGTGCGCGGGTCGGTTGGGGTACGAATAGCCCTCGAGCGAGCCGTCGTCGTTGTAGACAACGGCAATGGCGGTCGCGGCGGAGCAGTTAGAACAGATCGTCGGGACGGTGAAGACGATCTTCTTGAGCTCGATGGCTGCGGTCTTCACGGTGTCGAGCGCCTTGCCGCCGCCGCATGCGATGAGCACGTCGGCTTCCTGGCAGGCAGGGGAGTTCACGACCTTGGCGATATTGGCACGCGTACTGTTGGTGCCATAGACGCGCGTCTCCAGGACCTCGACATCGGTACCTTCAAGTGCCGCCTCGATTCCCGGCAGCGCCGCAGCCAGGGCTCGCTTGCCGCCAATGATGGCGACTTTCTTCGCGCCGTACTCCGCCAGTGCAGTTGGCAGCTCGGTAAAGCAATCCTCGCCAACGGTGTAGTCGCTCATTCCAATTGTGCGCATAGCAGCCTTCTTTCGTTCGATAAAGTGCTTTCAGGTATTTTGCTCCTAGAGAAGGTCCACAGCCGCGAGAAATTTCGAACGTATAAAACCAGTGTTGAGGGTTTTTCGCCGGCGCGGAACGTGCTAGCATACTCCGCATAAGCGTTGATGGGGACGAGTAGTCGGCCGTCCGCATGTTACAGAGAGCGGGGAGCGCTGAGAACCCGTGCATGCGACCGATGAAAATCACCCCGGAGCTGCGGTCCCAACGGACGCGTCGCACAGGCTCGTCTTAGTAGATATCGCCGAGATGGTCGTCGATACAGGCCAGCCGAGTAACGGATGCGAGCGCGCGAATACGCGGGCGAGGGCATCTAAGCTGGGTGGTTAAACGAAGAGCTTTTGCGGGCGTACAGTCCGTTTTGTGGCGCTTCGTCCCAGCTTGTAGGGACGGGCGCTTTTTTGGTGCCCAACGGGCGTGCGCGCCCACGACATGAAAGGGGTACCGTGGCAAACGAGTACAAGCAGACGATGAATCTGCCCAAGACCGGTTTTCCCATGCGTGCCGGTCTTTCCAAGTCCGAGCCCAAGCGACTTAAGGACTGGCAGGACAACAAGGTCTACGAGCAGGTTCTGAAGAAGAACGAGGGTCACAAGAGGTTCGTGCTGCACGACGGCCCTCCGTACGCCAACGGCCCGATCCACATCGGCCACGCCATGAACAAGATCTCCAAGGACATGATCAACCGTTACTGGATGATGCAGGGCTATGAGGTTCCCTATGTCCCCGGTTGGGACTGCCATGGTCAGCCGATCGAGCATAAGGTCGAGGAGAAGCTCGGCACCGAGAAGTTCAACCAGACCTCCACGGCTAAGATCCGCGAGCTTTGCAACAAGTTCGCTGTCGAGAACATCGAGCTGCAGAAGGCCGGCTTCCGTCGCCTGGGCGTGCTCGGCGATTGGGACAACCCCTATCTGACGCTCTATCACCAGCACGACGCCGCCGACATCGAGGTTTTCAAGGCCATGTTCGATAAGGGCATGATCTATCGCGGTCACAAGCCGGTTCACTGGTGCAAGCACTGCCACACCGCGCTGGCCGAGGCCGAGATCGAGTACTCCGACGAGACGAGCCCGTCCATTTTCGTGCGCTTCGAGATGACTTCCAAGCCCGCCGGCCTCGAGAACTTCGACGGCCCGGTTGACTTTATCATCTGGACGACCACGCCGTGGACCATCCCCTCCGACCAGGCCGTTTCCCTCAAGCCCGGCGCCGCCTACGTTGCCGTTGAGCACGATGGTCGTGCCGAGGTCATGCTCGAGGACCTGGCTCCCAGGTGCTGTGAGGAGTTTGGCTGGGATTACACCCTGGTTGTGGTCGACGGCAAGCCCTATGTGGTTCCCGCCGAGACCTTCCATCACATTCACTATAAGCAGCCGATCTTTGACGGTGTCGAGGGCGTTGCGCTGCTGGCCGATTACGTTGGTGTCGATGACGGTACCGGTATCGTCCACAACTCGCCCGGCCACGGCGTCGACGATTACTTTGCCTGCCTCAAGGAGGGCATCACCGACATCTGCATGCCGGTCGATGACGACGGCAAGTTCTACACCGGCGAGGAGTTTGGCACCGGCGGCCCCTTCAGCGGCATGGATACCGACGAGGCCAACCCGCACATCATCGAGTTCCTGCGCGAGCGCGGCACCCTGGTCCTCGAGAAGAAGATCACGCACAGCTATCCGCACTGCTGGCGCTGCAAGCACCCGGTGCTCTTCCGTGCTACCGACCAGTGGTTCGTCTCGATGGACAAGACCGGTCTGCGCGAGCAGGCTGGCAAAGAGGTCCGCGAGAACGTCAAGTGGTATCCGGCTCACGCCGCCAACCGCATCGGCGCCATGGTCGAGCAGCGTCCCGACTGGTGCATCAGCCGTCAGCGCAACTGGGGCGTGCCTATCCCCAGCTACACTTGCGCCGACTGCGGCGAGAAGGTCATGAACGACGCCACGCTCGACGCCGTCATCAAGCTCTTCCACGAGAAGGGCTCCGACGCCTGGTTCACCGACGCTCCCGAGAGCTACCTGGGCGAGGCCTGCGTCTGCCCCAAGTGTGGCGGCCATCACCTCAAGGCTGATAAGGACATTCTCGACGTGTGGTGGGACTCCGGCGTGTCCTGGAAGGCCGTCTGCGAGTATCGACCCGAGCTTGAGTACCCGGCTGACGTGTATCTCGAGGGCTCCGACCAGCATCGCGGTTGGTTCCAGAGCTCGCTGCTCACCTCGGTGGGTGCCAACGGCTATGCTCCGTACAAGGCGGTCGTCTCGCAGGGCTTCACGCTCGATGGCCAGGGCCGCAAGATGTCCAAGTCGCTCGGCAATGTTATTGACCCCAATAAGGTCTGCGACGAGATGGGCGCTGACATCATCCGTCTGTGGGTTGCCTCCGTCGACACCAGCTCTGACGTCTCCATCGACCACGAGATTCTCGCTCGTACGTCCGATGCCTATCGCCGTTTCCGCAACACGCTGCGCTTCCTGCTCTCCGAGCTCGAGGGTCAGTTTGAGCCCGAGACCGACGGCGTCGCCTTTGCCGACCTGCTGCCGCTCGACAAGCTCATGGTTGCCCGCCTGACTCAGGTCCAGGCCGAGGTCGACGACGCCTACGCCAGCTACGAGTTCCCGCGCGCCTACCGTGCGCTCTACGACTTCGTGGTTACCGAGCTCTCCAACGTGTACCTCGACGCCCTGAAGGACCGTCTGTACTGCGACAAGCCCGGCTCGCTCGAGCGCCGCAGCGCCCAGACCGTGCTGGCCGAGCTCTTCTCGATGCTCATGCGCGACCTGCAACCGATCCTGTCCTACACGGTTGACGAGGCCATGGCATATGCGCCCGCTGGCTGCGTCGATCACCAGAAGTACGCCGCGCTGCTCGATTGGTACAAGTCGCCCATCACGGTCGACGAGGCCAATGAGTTCGAGGGCGTGCTCGAGGCTTCTCTTGAGCTCCGTAGCGCCGTGACCAAGGCCCTTGAGGATGCCCGTTCTGCCGGCACCTTCACCAAGAGCCAGCAGGTTCGCGTCAAGGCGGTCGTTCCCGCCGAGATGTACGCGCTGCTGACCGGTGATAAGGCCGTCGATCTGGCCGAGTTCTACATCGTCTCCGATGTTGAGCTGACTCAGGGCGAGGAGCTCTCCGTCTGCATTGATGCTGCCGAGGGCGAGTGCTGCGACCGTTGCTGGAACTACCGCACCACCGTTGGCGAGTACAACGGCCACGCACATATTTGCAAGCGCTGCGCCGACGCTTTGTAGGTTACGGCGTTCGTAGAACGCCGTAACCTACCGACGCTGCAAACGCCCCTAAGCGGCAATCTGACGTTCAATCGTCGGTCGCGTACCAAAGTACGCTTCCCTCCTCTTTCACGTCACCTTGCTCGCTTAGGGACGTTTTCGCTGTTGGTGACGATAACGCGGCGTTTCCATTGCTGGAGCTAGAGGCTTTCTTTCGACTTGCGCTTTTAGTCGAAAGCTATTAAGCGACATTCCGTTATTCGGAATGTCGCTTTCGTTTTTAGCTGGTTATTTCGCTTGTGTTGGTGGATATGTCGTGCGCTCTGCGTGTGGCAATATAAGATGGTTAATTGCGTTAAACGGAATTCGATGTTCTTGAGGCTAGGGGATTGAGTTGGGTCGTACTGGGGATATGACGCCGCCTTTGCGTTGGCGGTTGTGTGTTGCTGGTGGGGTGGCGCTGGTTGTGCTGCTTGTTGACCAGCTGACCAAGCTTGCGGTTCGTGCCGTGGGCGACGCTTTGCATGCGACTGTTATCCCCGGTGTGATCGACTTTCTATTTGTCCGCAATATCGGTGCTGCCTTTAGCATGGGCGAGGGGCATGGCATCGCGTTTGCCGTGCTGGCGTTGGCGGTCATTATCGCTATTGCCGTGTACTTGCTTCGCGCGCCCCAGCTTGCTCGCTTGGAGGTGGTGGGCATGGCTATGGTCGCGGGCGGCGCCATTGGCAACGCGATCGACCGTCTGGCTTTTGGCTTTGTGACCGATTTTATTGCCACCACCTTCATCGATTTTCCCGTCTTTAACGTGGCCGATATCGGCATTACGGTCGGTGTTGTGCTGGCGCTTATCGGTTACATGTTCTTGAGTCCCGCCGCTCGCGAGGTCGATGCGACCGCTGAGCTCAACGCCCGTGACGAGGCCCGCGCCAAACGCAAAGCCAAGCAGCGTGGGGAGCGTGCCCGCAAGATTCGCGAAAGGAATGAGCGTTAATGGCCGACATCCATATTCTTGTTGCCGACGATTCCGCTGGTCAGCGTCTTGACGCCTATTTGGGCGCCAACGATGGCTGTCCCACGCGCTCTGCCTGCGCGCATCTGATCGAGGGAGGCGCCGTTGCCGTCAACGGTGAGACTTGTCTCTCTAAAAAGTACGCCGTACGCGCCGGCGATCGCATCTCGGTCGACTTGCCCGAGCCGCACGACCCGACCGACGTGATTCCCGAGGCCATTCCCCTCGATATCCGCTACGAGGACGACTACCTTATCGTGCTCTCCAAGCAGCGGGGCCTGGTGTGCCATCCCGCCCATGGCCACGAGAGCGGCACCCTTGCGAACGCTCTGGTCTACCACTGCGGCATCGACCATCTTGGTATCGTACAGGGTGAGGACCGCCCCGGGATCGTGCATCGTTTGGATCGCGATACCTCGGGTCTCATGCTTGCGGCAAAGGACGACGACACGCAGCGCGCGCTTCAAAATCTCATTCGCACGCGTACGCTCGACCGCCGCTATATCACGCTTGTCCACGGGCACATCGCCATGGACGAGGGCACCATCAATACCGGTATCGCCCGTTCTACGCGCGACCGCGTCAAGATGGCGGTTTCGGACGACCCCTTTGCCCGTCAGGCCATTACGACCTTTAAAGTCCTCGAGCGCTTTGATTCCACGCGCTTTGACGATGGTTATACGCTCGTTGAGTGCCATCTGTTTACCGGTCGCACGCACCAGATTCGCGTGCATATGCGTCATATCAACCACGCCTGCGTGGGCGATCCACTCTACGGCAAGTGCGATGCGCGCGCCGACCAGGGCCTGACCAGGCAGTTCCTTCATTCCTGGCGCGTGGCGTTCGACCATCCCGTGACGGGGGAGCGCATTGAGTGTCGCGACGAGTTGCCGTGGGATCTCGCTGCTGTTCTCGACGATCTGGCTCCGCGCTCGCTCGGTCGCACGGCCGTTGGAGATGAAATCGTTCCGCAGCTCGGTCTTCTCGAAGCCTAGCCGGTATTAGGTGGTTTCTTGAACTCGGTAAGCCTGCGGTAAGATATACGATTGTTTACGTTACGCGTTGCTGGGAGCCTGCATGCTCGCCTTTTTACAAACCAACACACCCATCGTGATCTTCAACCAGATTGTCGTCACGCTGCTCACGGTCTGCTTTCTGTACCAGGTGGTCTTCTTTGTCATTGGCGCTCTTCGTGGCGAGGTCGCGCCTCCCAAGGCCAAAAAACTCCATCGCTATGCCTTTTTTATCGCGGCGCATAATGAGGAGGCCGTGATCGCCAACCTCGTTCGCTCCATCAAGGACCAGGATTATCCGTCCGAGCTCATCGAGGTTTTCGTGGTCGCCGATGCCTGCACCGACAACACGGCGCAGCTCGCGCGCGAGGCCGGTGCCATTGTTTACGAGCGCAATGACCTGGCCCGCAAGGGCAAGAGCTGGGTCATGGACTTTGGCTTCGACCGCATTCTCAACGAGTATCCCGACACGTTTGAGGGCTACTTTATCTTCGATGCCGATAACGTTATCTCCCGCGATTACGTGTCTAAGATGAACGATGCCTTTGACCAGGGCTTCCATGTGGTCACGAGCTATCGCAATTCCAAGAACTTCGGCAGCTCGTGGATCTCGGCTGCTAATGCCACGTGGTATCTACGCGAGGCGCGCTTCCTCAACAACGCGCGTAATATCTGCAAGACGTCCTGCGCTGTTTCGGGTTCGGGTTACCTTATCTCGTCAAGCGTTATCGAGGGCATGCACGGTTGGCAGTTCCACACGCTGACCGAGGACATTCAGTTCACTACGTTCTGCGCTATTCACGGTATTCGCATTGGCTATGCGCCGGCGGAGTTCTTTGACGAGCAACCCGTGACGTTCAAGGCATCCTGGAAGCAGCGTATGCGCTGGACCAAGGGCTTTTACCAGGTGTTCTTTACCTACGGTAAGCATCTGGTCAAGTCGACGTTCCGCTATCATCGCTTTGCCGCCTACGACATGTTCATGACGATCGCCCCGGGTATGCTGCTATCGCTGATCTCGATGCTCGCTAATGCGACGTTCTTGATTGTGGGTGGCCTTTCGCATGGTTTCTTGGCTACCGAAGTCGAGATGCAGGCGTGCGCCGCTTCGCTCATTATGACCTTCGCCATGATGTATCAGACCTTCTTTATCCTGGCGCTGCTCACGACTATCTTTGAGTACAAGCACATTCACTGCGCGCAAAAGTGGCGTCTGGTGACTAACCTGTTTACCTTCCCGATCTTTATGTTCAGCTATATCCCCATCACGGTGGCCGCGCTGTTCCTGAAGGTCGACTGGGTGCCGACGCAGCACGCCGTCAACGTTACCCTTGACGAGGTCATGCAAGGCGCCAAATAACCACCACCAAAACCACCGCAAAGGGGACAGGCACCTTTGTGGTGGTTTTTGCTTTTGCGATGCAGCTCGAGGAGGAGTCCGATGGTCTATATCCCGTTTTGGATTTGCATCTTTGCCGGCGTGGCAATTGATGCCCGAGAGCGACGGTTTCCCAATGGGCTTGCCGGCGCATGTGCCGTGGCGGCGTTGGCGGGCGTTTGGCTCGACAGGGGCGTTAACACTGCACTTGATCATGCCGGTCTTGCGGTCATCGTCTACCTTGCCCTTGTGCTTACTGAGTCGCTCTGGCGGCGCCTTCGTCAAGCCCCGGGGATTGGCATGGGGGACGCCAAAGCACTCTTCGCGCTTTGCACGCTCGACCCTATGGGCGGCATCGTGGCATTTGCCGTTTCGCTCCTGGTCCTGGCCCTCTCCTGCCTCTTCACAAAATCACGCTCCCTGCCATTGCTCCCGTTTTTGGTGCCGATTTTTGCCATAATCGAGGTCGTGGGCTGCACTTTGTAACCGATTGCGCATCCTTCTTAAGGAGCATGCCATGGCAACTAATCAAGAAACGGCCGTCATTAAGGCGCGCATGGACCGTATTCCCTCGGCGTTGTCGCCCGAACTGGTCGAGCGCATTGTCGCCGATCGTGCTTCGGGCTATGTCAACCCGTATCGTTGCAACGACGATCAGGTCATTCGTCGTATTGATCGCGCCGCCGACAAAGGTACGCTTATGCGTCCGGCGTTTATGCGCGATACCGAAAAGATACTTCATCTTCCGGCGTACACCCGTTATGCAGGCAAAACGCAGGTCTTTAGCTTCCGTAGCAATGACGATCTGTCACGCCGCGGTTTGCACGTGCAGCTTGTCTCCCGCATTGCGCGCGATATCGGTCGCGCCCTGGGGCTCAATTGCGATTTGATCGAGGCGATTGGCCTGGGTCATGACTTGGGACACACGCCTTTCGGCCATGCCGGCGAGCGCTTCCTCAACGATATCTATCATGAGCGCACGGGGCGTTATTTTTTCCATAACGTGCAGTCGGTCCGCGTGCTCGACGCACTGTACGGCCGCAACGTGTCGCTCCAGACGCTCGACGGCGTGCTATGCCATAACGGCGAGTACGAGCAGCGTGTGTTTGAGCTCTCGGACATGAGCTCCTTTGACCAGTTTGACCAGACGGTTGAGGATTGCATTGCCACGGGCTATAGCGCAATTGGGCATCTGCGTCCCATGACGCTCGAAGGCTGTGTGGTCCGCATCTCGGATATCCTTGCCTACGTCGGTCGTGACCGTCAGGATGCGATCGCGGCGGGCCTGCTGTCACCCGACGCTTTTGATGATGGCCGGGGCGGTGCCTACAACAGCTGGATCCTCACGCACGCTTCCATCGATATCGTTGAGCACAGCTATGGTAAGCCGCGCATCGAGATGAGCGAGGACCTGTTTGAGGAAATCCGCCGAGCCAAGCGCGAGAACTACGAGAAGATCTATAGCAAGGGCGGTATCGAAGGCGATTCCGAGGTGGAGCTGCGCGAGGCCTTCGAAAAGCTCTACGACCGTTGCCTGCGGGATCTAAACAGTGGTGACGAGTCCTCTTACATCTTTAAGCACCATATTTCGCGCATTGAGCAGCAACTTTCCTACTACGATCGCACCTATGCCTGGCAGGACGACAAGGATCAAGCCGTGGTGGATTATATCGCGAGCATGACGGACGGTTATTTCTGCGAACTGACGAGCAAGCTGTTCCCGGGTCTAAAGTTTCCGCATCGTACCTATATTAACGAACGGTAGTTCGTATCCTTTCGGTATACTGGTTAGTTGAAAATGTTTTTGATTGATGCACGGGATGGCTATGGACGACCTTTTTTCTGCCTCGACGCGCGAGCGTTCCTTTAAAAATGCGCCGCTCGCGGTGCGCATGCGACCCAATTCGCTCGACGAGTACGTGGGCCAGCAAAAGGCCGTCGGTAAGGGCTCATGGTTGCGTGCCGCGATCGAGCACGACGTGCTTTCGAGCGTGATTCTGTACGGGCCTGCCGGTACGGGCAAGACGACGCTGGCCCACATTATCGCCAACCATACCAAGAGCGAGTTTGTCGAGGTCAGCGCCGTCACGGGTACCGTGAAGGACCTGCGTCGCGTGATTGATGAGGCCAAGACGCGCCTGAATACGTACGACCGCCGCACCATTCTATTCATCGATGAGATTCACCGCTTCTCTAAGTCGCAGCAGGATGCCCTGCTGCATGCAGTTGAGAACCGTACCGTCATTATGATTGGCGCTACGACGGAGAACCCGTACTTCGAGGTCAACTCGGCACTGCTCTCACGTGGTCGCGTCGTGGAGCTTGAGCATCTGAAGGATGAGGATATCGCCACGCTTATTGAACGTGCGCTTGAGGCGCCGCAGGGCTTGAACGGTAAGTTCTCGGCCGATGAGGATACGGTCAAGACCATCTGCACGCTGGCAGCGGGTGACGCTCGCTCGGCGCTCACGACGCTCGAGCTTGCGAGCGAGATTGCCGTCACGCGTCCCGATACCGAGGGAACGCCAGCGCCCGCGGCGGGGGAGCGCTATCCCATCACCGTGGATGACGTAAAGATCGCCAACCCGCGTCGCGGCTTTACGTATGACAAAAACGGCGACATGCACTACGACATCATCAGTGCGTTCATCAAGTCCATGCGCGGTAGCGACCCCGATGCCACGATCTATTGGCTCGCGCGCATGATCGATGCTGGGGAGGATCCTAAGTTTATCGCTCGCCGCATTATGATTCACGCTTCTGAGGATGTTGGCAACGCCGACCCGCAGGCGCTTTTGGTGGCGCATGCCGCGTTTAAGTCTGCCGAGGTCATTGGCTATCCCGAGTGCCGCATTAACCTGGCTCAGGCTGCACTCTATGTGTGCTTGGCGCCAAAATCCAACGCGTGTGAGGCTTCGATCGATGCGGCGCTGGCCGATATCCATTCTAGTGGGCTTCGCGAGGTGCCGAGTTATCTGCGCGATCGCCATCGCCCGGGCAGCGATGAATACGGTGTGTATAAGTATCCACATGATTATCCCGAAGGCTGGGTCGATCAGCGCTATTTGCCCGAGGGACTGGAGCGCGGCGCGTTCTGGCAGCCTGCCGGCCGCGGTTGGGAAGAGTGGCGCGTAGAGCAAAGTGAACGCGACCGCAGCGGGAATGCACCGAAGTAGCTGCTGATAATTTTGTCCCACGTTGCTGCTCTTGGCATGTTCGGTCCCCTTTGGGGTACCATGGAACCCGTCTGTATATCGATTCCTTTGGGAGGCTTGCATGAGTCCCATTCAAATCGCCCTGCTGCTGCTCGCCGTTGCCGGCGTGTGGGCCATCGTTGAGCTCGCGCTTACCCTGCGTAAGACCCGCACCGTTGTCGACTCGCTCGATAAGACCGTGAACGACCTCAACAACACCATCGCCGAGGCTCAGCCTGTGGTGGCAAAGCTCGATGGCGCTGTCGATGAGCTTACGCCGGCGCTTGCCCAGATGGAGCCGCTGCTTAAGTCGAGCAAGACGGCAGTTGATGCCCTTACCTCCAATCTCGTAGAGGTCGAAGCCGTGGTTCGCGACATTTCCGAGGTTACGGGCAGCATGGCCGAGGCCAGCAATGCTGTGTCGAGCGTGACCGACTCTGCCGCCGGTGCTGTGCAGAAGCTCTTCAATAAGGTGAAGTCTCCTGCGGCTGACACCGAGCGCAAGCTCGCCGCTGCTGCTGCGGAGGCAGAGCGGCCTACCGAGCGCGTCCTAATTGGCGAGGACGAGGCCGCCGCGGGCGACGATGATGGTCAGAAGTCTGTATCCAAGCCGGCTCAGTATTACACCTATACGCCCGCCGAGACCTCTGAGGAGTCCTGCGATGAGTAGCGAAGTAACCTGCCCTATCACGCTGACCGTTGCCGGTGACCCGCGTCTCGCTCGCCTTGTGCGCATGACGGCAGCCAACGTTGGTGCCCTGTGCTCTATGTCTGTCGATCGCATCGAGGACATCCGCATGGCTGCTGAGGAGGCTTTCATCTTTGGTTGCACCGCGGTCGACTGCGATGACATCACCATCAAATTCGATGTCGATGAGACCCACGTTGGCATGACTATTACCTTTGGCGACCAGGCTACGGTCGATGAAGACGACCAGGCTGCGGTGTATGCCGAGCTCATCCTCGCGAGCGTGTGCGACTCCTACGAAAAGACTACGGCGCCCCTGACGCTTTCCCTCGACCTCAAGGCGGATATCTAATATGACCGAACGTTCCCGGAGCGGCAAGACCGCTTGGGACAAGGAGAAAACCCGCGAGCTGTTTCGTCGTTACAAGGAGACCGGTGATCCGGACGCCCGTGAGCAGCTCGTCATGTCCCATATGAACCTGGTAAGGTTTCTTGCCAACAAATTTAAGAATCGCGGCGAGCCGCTCGACGACCTCATGCAGGTCGGCTATCTGGGCCTGCTCAAGGCTATCGACCGTTTTGATCCCGAGCGCGGACTCGAGTTCACGACGTTTGCGACACCTACTATCCTGGGCGAGATCAAACGCCATTTTCGCGACAAGGGCTGGAGTGTGCGCGTACCGCGTCGTCTGCAGGAGCTCTCGGCCAAGGTCAACCAGGCTACTGACAAACTTACCAACGAGCTGCAGCGTTCGCCCAAGGTTGAGGAGATCGCTGAGTATCTAGATGTGACTGTCGATGAGGTCCTCGAGGCTATGGAATCGTCTTCGGCCTATACCTCGGTGCCCATCGAGGCTCCTGGTGCGTCCGATTCCGACGATGCCCCTTCGATTCTCGACCGTTACGCCGACGACGACAACGAGCTCGACTTTACCGATGACCGCCTAGTGATCGAGGAAGCCATCCGTGATTTCTCGCCGCGCGAGCGCGAGGTGATCGAGCTGCGCTTTGTGAAGGGCATGACCCAGATCGAGATCGCCAAGAAGCTGGGTATTTCTCAGGTGCAGGTTTCGCGTCTGCTGCGCCGCACGCTTAAGAAGATTCAGGACAAGATCGACCCCGACGGAGTGATGATTCGTTCATGAGTGAACACCCCCAACAAACCGATCGCGTGCTGCGCGACACCCGCATTCTGACGCTTCGCATTTGGGCTGTTGTCGGCTGCATTGTCATCGCCGCTGTCATCTTTAACCTTATGGGCATCCTGGCGCCGGTTATCGAGTTTCTTGCCGTCGGTTCCATCATTGCCTTTGTGATGTCCCCGATCACCAACTGGCTCGAGCACCATGGCGTGAATCGCGGCATCGGTTCGCTTATCGCGCTTATTGTTGTTGTTGCCGTGCTCGTCGGTGTCGTTTGCATCTTGTCGCCGATTCTCTTTGGTCAGATCATGGAAGTCCTGAGCCGCCTGCCCGAGCAGCTTCGTGTTGCGGGTGGCGATCTCAATGAGATGATCTCGCATGCCAAGACGCTCAATAACACGCCGCTCAAGGAGTATTTGGACGATAATCTTTCGTCGCTGGTTACCGTGGCATCGAAGTATGTGTCTCAGATTGCTGCCGAGCTTGGCCGCGGTGTGTTCCCGCTCATCACCAATACAGCCTCGCAGTTGTTCGTGATCTTCCTTGGTCTGGTGCTTGCCTACTGGATGGCCTGCGACTACCCTCGCATGCATCACGAGATTTGCACCATCATCGGTCAGGAGAAGGAGACCTCGTACCGCTTTATGGTCGCCATCCTTTCTCGCTCTGTCGGCGGCTACATGCGCGGTATGGTCGTGACGTCCATCTGCGGTGGTTTCCTCGCCTTTATCGGCTTTACGCTCATTGGCCATCCATATGCAGCGCTCATGGCCATTTTTACCGGCATTATGCACTTGGTTCCTGTTGTTGGCCCCTGGGTGAGCGCGGCGATTGCCACGGTGCTCGGCTTTATGTTCAGCCCGATGCTGGCGTTGTGGACTTTGATCGTGACCATGGTGGCCCAAAACGTCACCGACAACGTCATTTCGCCCAAGGTCATGCAAAGCTCGGTCCAGGTGCATCCCATCATGAGCCTGACGGCCCTCGTTATTGGTTCGGCACTCATGGGTCCCATCGGCATGGTTATCGCCATTCCGCTGTGCGCGGCTCTGAAGGGTATCTTCGTGTACTACTTCGAGAACGAGACCGGCCGCCAGCTCGTGGCATACGATGGGGCCGTGTTTAAGGGCACGCCCTATCGCGATACCGAGGGCAACCCGGTTGCCGCCTATGACGCGCTTGGAGACGATACATTCATCTATGAGTCCGAGCTCATTGGCAACGAGACCGCGCCCGAGGCTAAGGCTATGCCCAAGCCCGAGCTCGATAATCCCTGGATCAAGCTCTCGGGACTGCAGCCCGATGCCACGGGCTTCTTCAAGAACCCCTTTGCCAAGGACGATGACTCCAACTCGGACGACGATACCAAAACCGGCATCGACGGCTCCATGGATGATGACGACAACTAGTGGGGCAATTCGGGTTAACATTCATACGCGCTAACATGCAATTTCGCTGAAGGGCCGGCATTGTGCCGGCCCTCTTTTTTGCATGGGCGCGGCGGGATGGTAATATCGTTACGTTTGAACTGTTTCGATGTGAAACCGAGGAGATTCCCTCTATGAGTGCTGACTACCCGTCAATGACTACGGCCGAGATCCGCTCCAAGTTCCTCAACTTCTTTGAGGAGCGCGGTCTTAAGCTCTATCCTTCTTCGTCCCTTGTTCCCGACGACCCCTCGCTGCTGCTTGCCAACGCCGGCATGAACCAGTTTAAGGAGTACTACCAGGGCAAGAAGGCCATGAAGGAGATCGGCGCGATCTCCTGCCAGAAGTGTGTCCGCACCAACGACATCGACTGCATCGGCGAGGACGGCCGCCACCTGTCGTTCTTCGAGATGCTCGGCGACTTCTCCTTTGGCGGCGTCTCCAAGGAGCAGGCTTGCGCCTGGGCCTTTGAGCTCATCACCAAGGAGTTCAAGCTGCCGCTCGACCGCCTGTACTTTACCGTCTTTACCGAGGACGACGAGACCCACGACGTGTGGCGCTCCCTGGGCGTTGCCGAGGATCACATCTCGCGTCTGGGCGAGGACGACAACTTCTGGGCCGCCGGTCCCACCGGCCCCTGCGGCCCGTGCTCCGAGATCTACTTTGACATGGGCGAGGAGGTCGGCTGCGGCAGCCCCGATTGCAAGCCCGGCTGCGACTGCGACCGCTTCCTGGAGTTCTGGAACCTCGTCTTTACCCAGTACGACCGCCAAGAGGACGGCTCCATGCCGGAGCTGCCGCACCGCAACCTCGATACGGGTATGGGCCTGGAGCGCATGGCCGCTATCATGCAGCACAAGACCGCCAATTACGACGGCGATCTGATGCAGCACCTCATCAAGCTGGGCGAGGAGATCAGCGGCAAGACCTATGACGCCGATGACTATTCTGGTGCCAGCCGCTCGCTGCGTATCATCGCCGACCACTCCCGTGCTGTCGACTTTATGATCTCGGACGGCATCCTTCCCGGTAACGAGGGTCGCGAGTATGTTTTGCGCCGCCTGCTCCGCCGTGCCGTGTTCCACGGTCGCCTGCTGGGCATCGAGGGCGCCTTCCTGACCAAGTTTATCGATGAGGTTAACGCCCAGATGGGCGAGGCCTATCCCGAGCTGCTCAAAAACGTCGCGCTCGTCAAGGGCATCGTCGCCTCCGAGGAGGAGCGTTTCTCCACGACGCTCGACAACGGCCGCGTTTACCTGGACGAGGCCCTGGCCGCGCTCGCCGACGGCGCTGTCCTTCCGGGCGACGTTGCCTTTAAGCTGCACGACACCTTTGGTTTCCCCATTGACCTGACTGTCGAGATCGCCGGCGCTGCTGGCCACGACGTCGACATGGACGGCTTCACCGCCTGCATGGAGGACCAGAAGGCCCGCGCCCGCGCTAACGCCAAGGGCGATGCCTGGGGCAGCTTCAACGACGTGTGGGTCGAGCTTTCCGACAAGGTCGCTGCGACCGAGTTCGACGGCTATGACAACGACGTCATCGTGGGCGCCAAGGTTGTCGCCATCGTTCGCAACGGCGAGTCCGTCGAGTCCGCTGCCGTCGGCGAGGACGTCGAGGTCGTGCTCGACCGCACCCCGTTCTACGCCGAGATGGGTGGCCAGCAGGGCGACGCCGGTGAGCTTTGTGCCGAGGGCGTTGCGCTGACTGTTGCCGACACCAAGAACCACAACGGCCTGTATGCCCATGTCGCGCACGTTGCCGAGGGCACGCTGACCGTCGGTGCTACCGTGACTGCCGCGCTCGACGCCGAGCGCCGTGGTTTCCTGCGCCGCAACCACACCGCCACCCACCTGCTCGACGCTGCGCTTAAGCAAGTCCTGGGCGAGCATGTCTCCCAGGCCGGCTCGCTGGTGACGCCCGAGCACCTGCGCTTTGACTTCACGCACTTCGAGGCCCTGTCTTCCGAGCAGCTCAAGGCTGTCGAGGACTTGGTCAACCAGCAGATTTTCGCTTCTAAGCCGGTCGTGACCCGCGTCATGGGCATCGACGAGGCCAAGGCAGCCGGTGCTGTCGCCCTCTTTGGCGAGAAGTACGGCGACGTCGTCCGCGTCGTCTCCGTAGGCGCCGAGGACCAGCCGTTCTCCCGCGAGCTCTGCGGTGGCACGCATGCCGCCAACACCGCCGAGATCGGTCTGTTCAAGATCATCTCCGAGTCCTCCACGGGCTCGAATGTCCGCCGTATCGAGGCCGTGACCTCCAAGGGCGCTCTCGACTACATGGCTGACCGCCTGGCACTCGTTGACGCCGCCGCCGCTGCGCTCAAGTGCCGTGTCGACGAGGGTCCCGCCCGCGTGGAGAACCTGCAGGCCGAGCTGCGCGAGACTTCCGGCAAGCTCAAGAAGGCGCTCACCGGTGGCTCCTCCGATGCGATCTCCAGCGCCATCGACGGCGCTGTCGAGCTGAACGGCTACAAGCTCGTCGTCGCTGAGCTCCAGGGCCTTGAGGCTGCCGACCTGCGCAACGTTTGGGATACCGTGCACCAGAAGGTCGCCGGCCCCGTCGCCTGCGTTGTTGCCAGCGTGACCGAGAAGGGCACCCCGGCCCTGCTCGCTGCCGGCTCCGATGACGCCGTGAAGGCCGGTTTCCACGCCGGCAACGTGATCAAGCAGATCGCGGGCCTGGTCGACGGTCGCGGTGGCGGTCGTCCCAACATGGCCCAGGCCGGTGGCAAGAACGCCGCCGGTATCGCCGATGCCCTCGCGGCCGCCAAGACCGCGCTCGGCGCCTAAGAACCTAAGTAGTCGCTGTGGTCGCGCTCGCACTGGACATAGGGGAGACCAGGATTGGCATTGCCGTCTCGAGCCGTGATGGCAAGATGGCGATGCCCGTCAAGGTGCTCCCGGCCGCCGAGGTCACCGGTATGGCCAAGACGTTCCGCTACCTGGTCGAGGACTATGAGCCCGATATCCTGGTAAGTGGACGCCCCCTAACCATGGCCGGTGAGCCCGGCCCTCAGGCCGAGCGCGTTGCCGCTGTGGCGCAAAAGATTGCCGACGAGCTCGATCTTCCGCTGGAGCTTGAAGACGAGCGCCTGTCCTCGCAAGAGGCCAAGCGAATCCTGCGAGAGCAGGGGCTCAACGAAAAGCAGATGAGGGGCAAAATTGACATGATCGCCGCCAGCCTGTTCTTGCAGACCTGGCTCGATCGTAAAAACGAGGAGGTTCCGCATGCCTAGCGCTTCCGATCCGCGCCTGCAGAATCGTACACAGCAGCCCGCGCCGCGCCCTGCTCAGCCTGGCCAGCGCCCGGCGCAGCCGACGCAGCGCGCAGCTCAGCCTTCGGCGCGCCCGGTGCAGTCCTCCTCTCGTTCAGCCCAACCTGTTCAACGGACGGGCCAGCAGCCTTCTGCTCGTTCGGCCCAGCCTGCAGGCGGTACACGCTTTAAGCAGCAGGCACCTAACCAGCGAACGCAGGCCCCCCAATCGCATTCACATCACGCTCGCGGCTCGCACGGTGTTGCTCCGGCGACCCGTTCGAGCTACAACACGCATGCTCGTCGCGGTGCTCAAAAGAAGAGTTCTCCGGTGCCTATGATTATCGGTGGCGTCGTCGCCGTGCTCGCGCTTGCTGCGATTGCTTTCTTTGTCGTGCCGGCCGTCAAGGACTTCTTCGCCGGTGGAGATACGAAGGTCACGGCTGGACAGCAGGTTACGGTGACCATTCCCGACGGTGCTTCGGGCGATACTATCGCCTCGATTCTCTCCGAGAACCATATCGTCGAAAATCCCAAAGATTATTATGCGGCGGTGAAAAAGCTCAACGCCGATATGTCGCTCAAGCCTGGTACCTATTCGTTCACCACACTCATGGATGCGACCAAGGTTGTTCAGCAGCTCATGGAAGGTCCCAATGCGGGCTCCGATGCGCTGACTATCCCTGAGGGCCTGACGGTTGACCAGGTCGCTGACCGCGTGGCCAAGGCATACGACAGTATCTCTAAGGAGGACTTCCTTAGCCAGGCTAAGGCGAGCAATTATGTGAATCATTACGCTTTTCTTAAAGACGCCGCGAACGATTCGCTCGAGGGTTTCCTGTTCCCCAAGACCTATTCGCTTGGTAAGGACCCAAGCGCCGATGATGTGATTCGCGCCATGCTTGACCAGTTCAACGCCGAGTATAAGTCGCTTGACTTTGCCAGCTGCGAGGCCAAGATCAAGGAGCGCTATGGCGTGGATATGTCCGATTACGACATCGTTAACCTTGCCTCCATCGTCGAGCGCGAGGGCCTCAACGCCGACCAGCGCGCGCATGTGGCATCGGTTTTCTATAACCGTCTGGCAGGCAAGCTCGATGGCCTGCGCTACCTCAACAGCGACGCGACCATGATGTACGTCACCGGTGGCGAGGTTACCGCCGACGACCTGCAGAGTGATAACCCCTATAACACCTATAAGCACGAGGGCCTGCCACCCACGCCCATCTGCTCTCCGTCGCTCGAGGCACTCAAGGCCACCCTTGAGCCGACCGACTCTGATGACCTGTATTTCTACATTACGCAGGACGAGGAGTACTTCTCGCAAACCTACGAAGAGCATCAACAGTCTTGGAATTAGCATGAGGATTTTTAGCCCCAAACGATACGTTGCCTCGGTCGATCGCATCGACCTTGATACCCTTTGGGCCGACGGCAAACGCGCCATTCTGCTCGATCGCGATAACACCCTGGTGCCGCGCGACACCGAGCAGGTCCCCGCCGCGATTTCCGCTTGGCTCGATGCCGCCCGCGCCAAAGGCTTTAAGCTGTGCATGGTGTCCAACAACTGGCATCGCGACCAGGTCATGAGCTCTGCACGCGAGCTGGGACTCGAGGCCATCAGCCACGCTATGAAGCCGGCGCCGTTTGCCCTCAAGGCGGGTCTTAAGCGCCTCGGCGCCACGGCCGACGAGGCGGTGCTGATCGGTGATCAGCTCTACACGGACGTGTGGAGCGGCAACTTCGCCGGCGTCGATACCATCTTGGTTAAGCCGCAGGCGACGCAGGACCTGTGGTATACGCAGATCTTCCGTATCTTTGAGCGCCGGGCCCTGCGCGACCTTCCCTGCGAGGAATAGGTCTCGCTATGTCCCAGCACAACAAACACGGCTGCGACCATATCTTCTTTATCGGCTTTTTGGGCGCGGGCAAATCGACGCTCGCGCGCAACGTCGGAACCATGTTCAAGCGGCGTTTTATCGATACCGACCGCCTGGTCGTGCGCCGTTGCGGCAAGTCGGTAACCGAGATTTTTGAGACCGAGGGTGAGGGTCGTTTTCGCGAGCTCGAGACCTCGGCGCTCCGTTCGCTCCAAAGCGAGCGCAGCCTGTTGGTTTCGTGCGGGGGCGGTATCGTCGAGACACCGGTGAATATTGAGCTGATGCACGAAATGGGTACGTGCATGTACCTCGAGGGCGACTTCGAGGATTCGATTCGCCAGATTCGTCGGTCCGACACGCGCCCCGATTTCCGCTCGCCCGAGCATGCCGCGCGCCTGTTTGAGCATCGCCGTCCGCTGTATCGCCAGGCCGCCGACCTTACCCTTGATATTCGCAACAAGTCCTTCGAGGACGTTTCCTACCTTTGTGCCGAGATGCTTTTGGAGCGTGGGCTGCTATGATTCGCCGTCAACTGATCAATTTCCAAAACCGCAGCGTCGATGTCCGTGTCGGATTGGGCGCGTTCGAGGAGCTGTCGCGCATGTTTGCCTCGGCTGTGGGCAAGCCTAAGCGCGCGATGGTGGTTTGGAACTCCGCCTCGTCAGAACGTTTTGATGAGGTCGTCGAGCATGCGCTGGTCGACGCCGGTTTTGCCGTGTCGCTGCTCGTCCTCGAGGTTTCGCCTGCTGGTGCCACGCTGGCCGATGCCGATGCTATCTTTGGCGCCTTGTCTGCCAACGGCATTACCTGCGACGATCTGGTTGTCGCCGTTGGCGATGCCGCAACCTGCTCGGTTGTTAGCTGGTGCGCCAACCAGTGGTGCGGTCGCACCGAGTGCGCGCTGCTGCCGACGACGTTCGACGCCATGCTCACGATCGCGACGACCATGAAGCCGCTCGTCGCCTCGTCGGCCAATGCGCTTCCCGCTATCGCGTTTCGTCCCGAACCGGGCTTGGTCGTGTGTGACCTCGACCTTGTTCGCGAGACGGACCCCGAGGACCTCAAGCTCGGCTATGTGGTACTTGTTGGCACCATGCTTTCGAGCAGCAAGTCCCGCTGGAATCAGTTTACTGAGACCGTCCCCGAGATTCTCGCGGGCGAGGAGGTCGCGCTCGTCAATGCCGTTCAATGGTCTCAGACTGCCCGCAAGGACGTACTGATGGCCACGAACCCGAGCGCCCGCCATGCGCTCGATTTTGGCAAGACGGGGGAGCGCACCCTGCGCGCTTGCTTGGGCGATGCCGCTTCGCAGGTCCCTGCCTACCAGCTGTTGTCCGAGGGCATGCGCTTTGAGGCGCGCCTAGCACATGATGCCTGCGACTTCGATATCGATTACGTCTTTGAGGTCGATGACTGCCTAGAGGACTTTGGTATCGAGGAACTTGCCCTCGATCTGGAGCCTGCCGCATATATCGAGGAGTTCCGCAGGCAGCAGTTCGCTCGCTCGAATCGCAGCATGCTGCCGCTGCCCGCGGCACTCGGCGCCATTCGCCTAACGAGCGTTGAGGACGAGGTTCTTGAGCGCCATGCTCACGCTTACTTGGCTTCTCGTAAAGAACTTCTCTAAGATTTATTGACATCCATCGTCTTTCGTATCATGTTGAGGGACGGGTTTCCAATCGGTTGCGGATCGCATGCGATTCCGTCGTTCGGTTGAGACCCGTCCCGTCTTTATAGAGACAACAAGAAAGGAATCTGCATGTCTGAGTTTGCTGCCGGTCCTGCCGGTCGTATCGAGCGTGTCCGTGCCCTGATGGCCGAGCGTGGCTACGACGCCATCGTGGTGCGCGACGAGGCCAACCTTCGTTGGCTTACGGGCGTGAAGGGCGTTTTCGATTACACCTTTGAATTCCCGCACGCGGCGTTTATTACGGCCGACCAGTGCCTGTTCCACACCGACTCGCGCTACCTCAACAGCTTTGAGGAGAACACGCCCGCCGGCAGCCCCTGGGTCTACGACATGGATGAGGGCACCATCCCCGGTTGGGTCGCCGGCAAGATCGCGGCCAACAAGTGCCGCGTCTGCGCTGTCGAGGACGACATGCAGATCAACTTCTACCAGGGTATTCAGCGCGGCCTGGAGGATCGCTCCGTTGCCTGCATGCTGCCGCTGATGCATGACGACATTCGCAAGATGCGCGCCATCAAGGATGCCGAGGAGATCGAGCTCATGCGCCATGCACAGTCGATCACTGACGCCGCCTTCCAGCACATGCTCGGCTTTATTAAGCCCGGTATGACCGAGAAGCAGGTTCGCAACGAGCTCGAGAACTTTATGTTCGCCAACGGCGCAGACAGCCTTGCCTTCGGCTCCATTGTGGCGAGCGGTCCCAACACCGCCAACCCGCATGCCGTGCCGAGCGACCGCGTGATCGAGAAGGGCGATTTCGTTCTCATGGATTATGGCGCGGGCTATTGCGATTACCGCTCCGACATGACGCGCACTGTCGTGATGGGCGAGCCCACCCAGGAGCAGCTCGACCTGTACGCACTCGTGCGCCGCACGCACGAGGAGTGCGTCGCCGCCATCCATCCGGGCGTTGAGGGTAACGACATCTTCAAGCTTTCCAAGAAGATCATCGGCGATGCCGGCTATGGTGATTACTACAACCATGGTCTGGGCCACGGCGTGGGCATCGACATCCACGAGCTGCCCAACTTCAACCGCAGCAAGAACATCATCGAGATCGGCTCGGTTGTCACCATGGAGCCCGGCGTCTACCTGCCCGGCGTGGGCGGCGTGCGCCTTGAGGACTACGGCGTGGTCACCGAGAACGGCTACGAGCCCTTCACCAAGACCCCGCACGACCTGCACGTTATCGACTGCTAGTCTACTTCGGTAGATAGTTTGGGGCGGGGCGTTCGGATCGATTCGGACGCCCCGCGTTCTCTTTTTATGCGCTCGCTGCAGGCGCCGTCTGCAAGTGTATAATTTCTGTCGTATGTAATTTGGACGCTTGTGCGTTCTGCCCATAACAAGAAAGGTCGCTATGCCTACCATTTCTACCGCCGACTTCAAGAACGGCCTCGGTCTCCGCATCAAGGACAAGGTCTACACCATCGTCGAGTTCCAGCATGTCAAGCCGGGCAAGGGCGGCGCATTTGTGCGCTACAAGACCCGCGACATCAAGAGCGGCCGCGTCGTCGAGAACACCTGCAACGCCGGCACCAAGTTCGAGAGCGTCATGCTCACCACCCGTGAGTTCCAGTACCTCTACAACGATGGCACCGACTACATCTTCATGGACAACGAGTCCTATGAGCAGGTTCCTGTTCCCGAGGACATGGTGGGCGAGAACTCCAAGTGGCTGCGCGAGAACGACGTCTGCCAGCTGCTCTTCGCCGACGATGAGCTCATGGGCGTGACCCCGCCGATGTTCATCGAGACCACTATCGTCCAGACCGACCCGGGCTTTAAGGGCGACACCGTCCAGGGTTCCACCAAGCCGGCCACGATCGACACCGGCGCTGTCATCCAGGTCCCCATGTACCTCAACGAGGGCGAGGTCATCAAGGTTGACACCCGCGACGGCAAGTTCGTCTCCCGCGTCTAGCAACCAACTCTTCTAGGAGGACTCATGCCCCAGGAAATCAAGATTGACGGCATCGGCATTTCGCCCGATGTTCTGACCGCCATCGTCTCGCGCGCCGTGTCGGATGTCGAGGGCATCGCCTCCGTTGGCGTCAAGGACCTTGCCACTAATCTTGTCTCCATGATGCTTTCGTCCAAGGCCCCGGCTTCCGAGCCGGCGGTCGAGGCCGAGGTCGTTGGCGACAAGCTCGCACTCACCGTGCGTGTCGTGGTGTTCTTTGGCTATCCGTTCAAGAAACTCGCCGAGGCCGTTCGCGCCGCCGTGGTCGCCGCCATCGATGCTCAGGTGGGCGTCGAGGTCGAGCGCGTTGACGTTTGCATCGACGGTCTCGTTTTCCCCAAGGAGTAACCTTTGAGCCTTAAGGTTTATCGCGGGCGTACGCTTGCCCGCAGTCAGGCGCTGCAGCTGCTGTTCCAGGCCGAGGCCACGGACAGTCCGCTCGAGCGCGTCCTCGAGGGCGATTTCCTGATCTCGAAGGGTCCCCTCGACCCCTATGCGCTGGAGCTTTGCCGCGGTGCCTACGAGCATATCGACCGCATCGACTGCGCTCTGCGCTCCGTTGCCAAGAACTGGGATCTTATGCGCATGCCCGGCGCCGACCGCAATCTGCTGCGTATCGCCGTTTACGAGATGCGTTTCCTCACCGACGAGGAGGTCTCGGACGCCATCGTGATCAACGAGGCTGTCGAGCTTGCCAAGGCCTATGGCACCGACCAGTCCGCGTCGTTCGTCAACGGCGTGCTGGGCAAGATCGCTCGCAGCGAGGAGCTGCCGGGTGAGGACCTGTACCAGGAGCTGCTAGCCGAAGATCGCGCCCGCGAGGAGGCCCAGGCTGCCGAGGCTGCCGCAAAGGTTGCGGTTGCTCAGGCTGAGGCTGGCGTGCTGGCCGAGGATGCGGATGCCGCCGGGGCTGACATCGACTCCGTCGAGGAGTAGTCATGCCAGAGGGTTCTGTCCGTAACTTCGACGAGATCTCGGACCGCTTGGACCAGATTATCGCTACCGTTCGCTCCAAGGATACCTCCTTGGAGCGTTCGCTCGATTTGTTTGACGAGGCGATTGAGCTGGGCTCCCGCGCGGTCGATATGGTCGACAGGTTTGAGTTGACGCCGCGTGAGGCCGACAAGCTCGAGCAGGAATACGATGAGGATGCGGCAAACGAATCCCAGGATAGCTAGGCCGCATTTCCGGATACGAATGGTTGATGGCATTCATGAAACGCGTGCGTCTTGATGACGAACTGATTTCACAGGGCATCTGCGCCGATCGCGCGGATGCCCTTCGCACTCTTATGGCCGGCTTAGTCTCGAGTGGCGGCGAGCGCTTGACTTCGCCGGGCCTTAAGGTGATCCCAGGCCTGCCGCTGCACGTGAAGGGGCGCATTCCCTATGTTGGCCGCGGCGGACTTAAGCTCGAAGGTGCGCTTGATGCTTTTGGCATCAATCCGACGGGCCTTGCCTGTCTGGATGTGGGCTGCTCTACCGGCGGCTTTACCGATTGTCTGCTCAAGCGCGGAGCTGCGACCGTTGTCTCGGTGGACGTGGGTCGCGCCCAGTTCGATTGGTCGTTGCGTCAGGACGATCGCGTGATGCTGCATGAGCGCACAAACGTGACGCAGCTGCCTGAGCTTGGCTATGCCGGCGCCATCGACCTGGCTGTGTGTGATGTCTCGTTTACCAGCATCGCGAACATTATCGATGCGGTGCTGGCGTGCCTGGCGCCTACGGGTGCATTCTGCACGCTCGTAAAGCCGCAGTTTGAGGCTCCGGCGGCGCTGGTGGGCGAGGGCGGCATTGTGACCGATCCCGCCGTGCGCCGCGATACACTCGTGGCGGCGGTTGAACTCTTTGCTGCCAAGGGCCTCTTCCCGGTCGATGTGTGCGTGTCACCCATTCATGGTGCCAAGGGCAACGTTGAGTTTTTCCTGTACGGCACGAGATTTGACCCCGGCGACCGCTCGCAAGACGAGCTGCAATTCCAGGTATCGGTTATGAGCGAGAAAGCTGCAATGCTATGAAGGTCTTTCTGGTTCCCAATTATTACAAGCAAGAGGCGGTCGAGAGCGGCTTGATGCTCGAGCTTTGGCTGACGCGCCAGGGCTATGAAGTCGCATGGGCTGCCGACCAGCGATCGAAGATTCAAAGCACGCCTGATATTGATGGCTCCGATCTGGTCATTACGCTCGGCGGGGACGGTACGTTGCTGCGCGCTGCCCGCATCCTCAACCATCGCGAGATTCCTATCCTCGGTCTTTCCTATGGTCACCTGGGCTTTTTAACTGCTGCGAGTCCCGAGGAGCGCGACATTCTGCAGGTCGTAAGCGACGCCCTGTCCGGCGAGCTGCATGTGAGCCGTCGCGCCACCATCGCTGCGGATATCGTGTCCGTGCGCGAAGACGGTACGAAGGATGTCGTGCGCACGTTCGCCCTCAACGACATGGCGCTCACGCGCGGCCCCCTGTCCGATATGGTCGAGTTTGACATCACGGTGTCCGGCCACCATATCGATCGCCTGCGTGGCGACGGCGTGGTCGTGTCCACGGCGACCGGCTCCACTGGCTATGCACTATCCGCAGGCGGCCCCATCGTGAGCCCCGACTATACGGGCATGGTCTGCGTACCCATTGCGCCGCACACCATTCAGGCTCGTGCCTTTTTGACTTCGCCGAGTGATGTCGTCGAGATCTTTATGTCTGATGACCGTCCGAGTGTTCCGGCGATTGCTATCGATGGACAGTTTATTACCTGCGACGGCACCGTTGAGAGCGTGGCTGTGCGCCGCGGGCCCGGAGATGTGCTGCTCCTCGATTACGGCCCCGAGAGCTTCTATAACTCGGTGAGCCGCGTTTTCTACGGAGTCCGTCATGATCGATGAGCTGCAGGTTTCTAACATTGCACTCATTCGCGAGGCGACGCTGGTTCCGAGCGCGGGCCTAACGGTTCTGACCGGAGAAACCGGCGCCGGCAAGACCGCGCTGCTCTCGGCCCTCAAGCTTATTTTGGGCGAGCGCGCGGATTCTTCGACGGTGCGCGAGGGCGAGGCGCTTGCTAGCGTTGAGGCGCGGCTGTTCGACGGTCCACACGACACGGAGGGTTTCACGGTCCAGCGTAGCCTTTCTGCCGAGGGCCGCAGCCGCGTGAAGATTGACGGCCGCATCGCCAGTGTGCGCGAGCTTTCGGAGCGCGTTGGCGTGATGATGGATCTGTGCGGCCAACACGAGCACCAGCGCTTGCTCGATCCGGCGCATCATGTTGCGATGGTCGATGCCTGGGCAGGGCGCCCTGCATTCGAGGCGCTCGAGCACTACCGCGCCTGCTTTAAGGCTTCGCGCGCTGCCGCTAAGGAGGTTCGACGTGTCGAAGAGACCTCGCGTGCGCAGGGGAGCCGCGTCGAGGAAGCGCGTTTTGCCCTCGAGCGCATCGGCGAGGTCGACCCCAAGCCAGGCGAGTATGAGGAACTCGAGGAACTGCTGCCGCGCTCCGAACATGCCGAGGTACTGGTTGCCACGGCTAACGATGCCCATGCATCGCTTGCCGCCGAAGGGGGAGCGCTCGATGCCGTGAACAGTGCCGTGGCGGAGCTTTCCCGAATGGCTACCGTCGATCGCAAACTGGGCGACATTGCCGATGCACTTTCGGATGCCTGCATTTCTCTTGAGGATTGCGCGAACGAGCTTCGTTCCTATCGCGATGGGGTCGCCTTCGATCCTCGCGAGCTCGCTCGCATGCGCGAGCGGTATTCCGACCTCAAGGGCCTGCTGCGTCAGTGGGGTCCGACCATGGACGATGTCTTTGCCATGCGCGACCGCTCACAAGAGCTGCTGTCGCTGGTCGATGATGGCGATGAACAGATCAAAAAGGCGCGTGAGGCACTCGGGAGCGCCGAGCGCGAGCTGTTCGCTGCTGCCAGGGCACTTAAGCGCGCTCGCAATACGGCGGCCCCGCGCTTCTGCCACGAGGTCGGCCGCCAGATGGCTCGCTTGGAGATGGGCGGTGCCGAGCTCGTCTGGGAGTCGCGCGATCTTCCCCGTGCTGAGTGGACGCCCGTTGGTCCTTCGAGCTACGAGCTGCTATACCGCAGCGGTGCCGGCTTGACGCCACGTCCCCTGCGCCGCATTGCGTCGGGCGGCGAGCTCAGCCGCGTCATGCTGGCAAGCAAGGTCGTCCTCGGTAACGCGGACGGTGTTGATACGCTGGTGTTTGACGAGGTCGATGCTGGTGTCGGTGGCTCCACGGCGCGTGCGCTCGCGGGCGTGCTGGCAGATCTCGCCGCTACGCATCAGGTGATTGTCGTAACCCACTTGGCGCAGGTCGCCGTCATGGCTGACAAGCATTATGTCGTCAGCAAGGAACCGGGCGATGTTCCCCAGACGCATTTGGACGAGGTAACCGGCGAAACGCGTACCGCCGAGATCGCCCGCATGTTGAGCGGCGATCAGTCCGAGGCAAGCCTGGCGCACGCCAAGCAGATGCTCGAAGAAGCTCGAGGTTAGGTCGTATCAGCGGTGTTGGTGGGACAAAATAGACTGAATTTTTTGTCCCACTTCGCGTTTTACTCCACAACCTTATCCGGCTGGATGAGCTCCTCGTAGTAGCTGATATGCTCACGCGCGTCTTCAATCTCGGGCAGCAGGAAGTTGTAGATGACTTCGATGATCATCGTGGCACTGATCTTGGAGAACGCAAAGTCGCCTGTCGTCAGCAGCGCTTCGTGGTTGACGGTATTAAAAGTGTAGTCTGCCAGGCGCGCGAGTGGGGATTTGCTGTCACTGCTGATGACGACTACGGTTGCGCCGCAGTTGCGAGCCGCTTTTGCCATGCGATTC
Organism: Collinsella aerofaciens; assembly: GCA_008668235.1. Lineage (GTDB taxonomy): Bacteria > Actinomycetota > Coriobacteriia > Coriobacteriales > Coriobacteriaceae > Collinsella > Collinsella aerofaciens_K. The sequence goes on from RQCP01000014.1 coordinate 61,827, forward strand.
AATCGGCGCGATTTGCCGGAGTTTGAGATAAGCACGATGACGTCACCCGGGAGTAACGTGAGCGCAAAGCCGATTGATGTCTCGCTAATGGTGCTCGCCATGCAGCGCAGGCCCAGCTGCGAAAACTTAAACGTCGCATCGAGCGCGACCGCGTTCGTATTGCCCACAGCTGCAAACTCAATAACCCCTGCATGCTTAAGGGCATGCACAACAGCCGCCAGCGTATCGTGGTCGATACCGTCGATGGTCGCATTAAGCTCGCTCACCTTGGCAGCCAGGATGTTCTTGAGGCTCTGCTCCATATTGTCGAGCGAGACCTCGTCGGTCAGGCCCTCGTTGCGCTGGCTTTCCAAATCCCTCGCCAACGAAAACTGAAAGCTGCGGAAGCTGCCAAACCCAAGCTTGCGGCAGAAGCGCGAAACGGTCGCCTCGGACGTGGCAGCGGCGCGCGAGAGCTGAGCCGCCGTGAGGCGTGGAGCCTCGGACTGGTGCTCCAATATATAGTCGACAATGCGCTGCTCGGACTCGCTGTATCCCTGATGAGTGCTAATGAGGGAAAGTGCGCTCTTGCTACTATCGGTCATGGATGGCTCCTGGTTGGCATGAAAATCTAATTTGATTCGCAATGCCATAGTATACGGGCATTTTCAATTACAAGATACACCTTGCCGTTTCAAGTGTTGATGGTAAACTTTCATCTACCGTTTACGGTTATGAAAGAACCTTTCACCGGAGAATTGCACCTTGTCTCTTCTCACGCGGACGGTAGGTTGGTATCTTTCAGTTGTGGAAAAACGCGCATCGAAGCGCGTGTAGGGGAGCGCCCGCGGGCGCTGTACTAAAGAAGGAGGGACACATGGCTAAGTTTGACATCATCGCCGCGACCGGTTGCCCGACCGGCATTGCGCACACCTTCATGGCGAAGGAGGCGCTGGAGAAGGCAGCTGCTGAGCGCGGTCTGACCATTAAGGTCGAGACTCATGGCCAGGTCGGTGTCGAGAACGAGCTCACCAAGAGTGAGATCGCTGGTGCCAAGGCCGTCGTTGTCGCAGCAGACAAGGATGTCCAGGCTGAGCGTTTCGCCGGTAAGCCCATGGTTTCCGTTGGTGTTTCCAAGGCCCTGTCCGTTGAGGCCGCCGGTAAGTTGATTGACCGCGCGCTCGCCGCCAAGGGCGACGACACGGTTGCCGCTGCCGCCGATGTCGAGGACGAGGTCGAGGAGAAGGAGTCCATCGGTCACGTCATCTACAAGCACCTCATGAACGGCGTCAGCCACATGCTGGTCTTCGTCGTTGCCGGTGGTGTTCTGACCGCCATTTCGTTCCTGTGGGGCATCACGTCCTTTGATTCGACGGCTGCCGACTACAACAGCTTTGCCGCGATGCTCAAGATTATCGGCGGTATCGCCATGAACCTCATGGTTCCGGTGCTCTCCGCTTACATCGCCGAGTCCATCGGCAAGCGCCCGGCGCTCGTCCCCGGTTTCGTCGCCGGTATGATTGCCATCCAGGGCTTGCCTGTTAACGCCGATACCGGCATGATCGACGCCGGTGGCGCAGGTGTGGGCTTTGGCTTCCTAGGCGGCATCGTCGGCGGCTTCCTCGCTGGCTATGTCATCCTGCTGCTCGAGAAGGTTTTCTCTAAAATTCCTGCGAGCCTTAATGGCCTAAAGGCAATCTTCCTGTATCCGCTGTGCTCTACCGCCATCGTCGGTCTGGTCATGCTCGGTATTTCCGGCCCCATGGCTGCCATTAACCAGGGCATGATGGATTTCCTGCAGAGCCTCGGTAACTCCGGTCCGGTGATCCTTGGCCTGGCCATCGGCTGCATGTGCGCCTTTGATATGGGCGGCCCGGTCAACAAGGCTGCTTACGCTACTGGCACCTTCCTGCTCGGTACCGCTCTCGAAGCTGGCGTCGGCACCGAGACCTACAACTTCGGCACCAACTTCATGGCTGCCGTCTCCGCCGCTTGCATCGTTCCGCCGCTGATCACCACCTTCGCCGTCGTTGTCGGCAAGAAGTACTTCAGCCAGGAGGATCATGACGCCGGTATCGTCAACCTCATCCTTGGTTGCACCCACATCACCGAGGGCGCCATTCCGTTCATGACCAAGAACATCTGGCCCGTTATGCCCATCATGATGCTCGGTTCTTCCATCGCTTCCATCTTGACCATCTTCTTCAACGTTCACGATCCGGCGCCTCACGGCGGCTTCCTGGTCCTGCCCGTTGTCGAGAACGGTCCGCTGTGGGTCCTCGCGATCCTCATCGGCGCCGTGGTCGGTGGCATCCTGTTCGTGGCTTTCAAGAAGTACGACTTCGAGAAGAACCAGAAGCCCGCTCCTGCAACCAAGCCGGTTGAGGCCCCCAAGGCCGCTGCCGTCGAGGCCCCCAAGGCCGAGGCTGCTGACTTCGTGAAGGTCGAGAACGTCTTTGTCGCCGAGGACTTCGCTTCTCGTGACGAGGCTCTGAGCTTCGTTTCCAACCAGGCTGTCAAGGCCGGTATCGCCAGCGACGCCGACGCCGTGATGAACGCCTTCCTGGCCCGCGAGGCCGAGGGCACCACGGGCATGATGGAGGGCTTCGCCATCCCGCATGCCAAGTCCGACGCCATTACCGAGGCTGCCGTCATCGTCGTCAAGGACGAGTCCGGCGTGACCGGTTGGGACACCATGGACGGCGCTCCCGTCAACGTTGCCATCGCCCTGCTCATCCCGGGCGCTCAGGCTGGAACCACGCACCTCAAGATCCTGTCCAAGGTCGCCGAGGCGCTTATGGACGAGGACTTCCGTGCCACCGTCAAGGGTTCCACCGACGCCGCCGAGATCGCCAAGACGATCAACGCCCGCCTGGTCTAATCCCCCAGCCCGCGAATAACATCGCCCCCTGTACAAAAGGCGAGGACTCCACCAGGAGCCCCCGCCTTTTTTCATTCCCTTCTGTAAGTTGCGGTGAAATAGGGACTGTTTAAACGTTTCAACCGCAAAATCAGTCCCTATTTCACCGCAACTTACAGAAGGACAAAGAGGGAACTGCCCATTGAGTTTTTGTCGCGAACAGATCCTCAGCCAGAATTCCGTTCCGCCGATATTGCTCTGGACCGACCGAGTTTCCGCAGCTCGCCCGCCGGGCGGGACGATTAAGTTTGTCGCGAGTTCCGCACGCAAAGGAAAGCACTTAATGTGCTTTCCGTCTTGCGCAGGACTGTAGAGCAGCAAACTTAACCGTCCCACCCGGCGGGCGAGCGCAGGGATACGACATCTGTCCAACAATTCGTGTGAAACACAATGAAAAACCGTTTGATGTGAGTTAATATAAACAACGTCGTGAATCTGACTCCTGCCACATACATGACAGGGGTTAAACACAAAAAAGGAGTCAACTATGGTTTCTGAGAAGGCTACCCTCGTTAATCCTCAGGGTCTGCACATGCGTCCGGCTGGTCTGTTCGCCTCCACCATGGGCAAGTACGCCTGTGACGTGACGGTCGTCACCCCCGAGAAGGAGGTCAACGGCAAGTCCCCGATGGCCCTCATGGCTGCTGGTATCCCCTGCGGTACCGAGGTCGAGGTCAAGTGCGACGGCGCCGACGAGGCCGAGGCTCTAGCTGCTGCCATCGAGCTCATCAAGAGCGGTCTTGGCGAGTAGAACTCAAACGGGTCGCATGTTGAACAACTAAGTTCATATTTGGGGGCGCAGTGACCTGTTGTAAGGTAACTGCGCTCTTTTGTCATGGATATGGCAAAACGCTTTATCACATGACACGGAGAGAGGAATGGGAATGTATCAGGGAGTCAACGCTTCCGAGGGCATCGGTATCGGCACCGTCATGGTCGCCGTCGATCCCGACTTGACGTTTGAGCCGCACGAGGTTGCTGATTCGGCAGCAGAGAAGGAGCGCTATCAGTCCGCTCTTTCGGTCTTCTGCGAGAAGACCCAGGCTCAGGCCGACCACATGAAGGAGACGGTGGGCGAGGCCGAGGCCGAGATCATGAGCGGACACATTGTTCTGGCTCAGGATCCGGGTATGACCGACGCCATCAACGCCGCCATTGACGGCGGTACCTGCGCCGAGCAGGCGCTCATGGACACCTCGACCATGTTCGAGAACATGTTCCTGTCTATGGACGACGAGATGTTCCGTCTGCGCGCGGCCGACATCGCCGACATCCGCACCGGTATTCTGGCCGAGCTGCTGGGCAAGGAGGTCGTCGACCTCTCCGTCCTGCCCGAGAACACTGTCGTTGTCGTGCACGACCTCACGCCGTCCATGACCGCCACGATCGATAAGGCCCACGTTGCCGGTATCGTCACCGAGACCGGTGGCCGCACGTCGCACTCCGCGATCATTGCGCGCGCCCTCGAGATCCCGGCTGTCCTTTCGGTTTCCAACAGCTGCACCGCTCTGCGCAACGGTATGACCGTTGTCGTCGACGGTGGCAAGGGTATCGTTGAGGCCGATCCCGACGAGGAGACGCTCGCTGCCTACACCGCCAAGGCCGAGGCCTTCGCTGCCGAGAAGGCAGCCCTCGAGGCCTTCCGTGGCAAGCCGTCCGTGACTGCCGATGGCATCAAGAAGATCATCGCCTGCAACATCGGTAACCCCGATGACGTGCCCAACGCGCTCGATCACGACGCCGAGGCCATCGGTCTGTTCCGCTCCGAGTTCCTGTTCATGGACTCCGCTGAGCTTCCTTCCGAGGAGGAGCAGTTCAACGCCTACCGTAAGGTCGCCAGCGCGCTCAAGGGTGCTCCGGTCATCATCCGCACGCTCGATGTGGGTGGCGACAAGGAGATTCCGTATCTGCACATGGTCAAGGAAGACAACCCCTTCATGGGCTTCCGCGCCGTGCGTTACTGCCTGGCCAATCCCGACCAGTACAAGGTCCAGCTCCGCGCTCTGCTGCGCGCTAGCGCCTTCGGTGACGTCAAGATCATGATCCCGCTCGTCACCTGCGTCGAGGAGGTCTTGGCTGTCAAGGAGCTCGTCGAGCAGTGCAAGGCCGAGCTGACCGAAGAGGGTCGAAAGTTCAACGAGAACATCGAGGTCGGCATTATGGTCGAGACGCCCGCCGCTTCGCTGCTCGCAGATCGTCTTGCCGAGGTCGCCGACTTCTTCTCCATCGGCACCAACGACCTGATCGGCTACACCATGTGCGCCGACCGTGGCAACGACACCATCTCCAACCTGTACCAGGTGTACTATCCCGCCGTGCTCCGCTCGCTCAAGAACATCATCGAGAGCGGCGTGAAGGCCGGCATCATGGTCGGTATGTGCGGCGAGGCCGCTGCCGATCCGCTGCTCGAGCCGCTGCTGATCAGCTGGGGCCTGGAGGAGTTCTCGATGAGCGCTCCGTCGATCCTGCGCGCCCGCAAGACCATCAGCCAGTGGACCAAGGCCGAGTGCGACGAGCTCGCCGAGAAGGCACTCGCCTGCAACACCGCCGCCGAGGTCAAGGCACTGCTCGAGTCCGCAGCTCGCTAATTTGGTATCAGAGGTAACCGCGTGGTTGGAATGGGCCGGCCACGCGGCCCTCACATATACAGGGGGTACTGTAAATGTTCTACACGCTAACCGCTAACCCGGCTGTCGACATGACGGTTTCGAGCTCTCCGCTCGAACCCGACGAGAACGTCCGCACCGGCTCGGCCAGCTACACGGCTAACGGCAAGGGCCTCGACGTGTCCTTCGCCTTTAAGAAGATGGGCGTCGACACCGTCGCGCTCGGCTTCTTCGCCGGCTTCACGGGCAAGTTCATCGTCGAGGAGGTCATGAACCTGGGTTGCCTCTGCCGCCCGGTCTGGACCGACGGTATCACGCGCATTAACACCTACGTCAACGATGGCCAGCACGAGTACGGCATCCTGAACCCTGGTGCTCCGATCACGCCGCAGCACCAGGAGGAGCTCTACAACATCCTGGACACCGCGGGCGATCTCGAGTGCCTGATCGTCTCCGGCTCCGTGCCTCCCAAAGCTACGCCTGACTTCCTGGCTCAGGTCATGGAGCACGCTCAGGCTCGTGGCGCCGACGTCGTCCTGGACCTGTCCTCCGACAAGCTCAAGGAGCTCGCTCACAAGAAGCCTCTGCTCATCAAGCCGAACCATCACGAGATGAAGGCCATCTTCGGCGTGCCGGTCGACACCGACGACGAGGTCCGCGTTGCCATGAAGATGGCTCACGACGCTGGCGTTCAGAACGTGCTGCTCACCCGCGGTAGCCGCGGCGACGCTTACTTCTCCAACGGCGAGGACATCTGGTACGCCAAGCGTGAGTTCAACATCAAGCTGGTTTCTTCCGTCTGCGCCGGCGACTGCACCCTCGCTGCGTTCCTGCACAAGTGGTACAGGGATCGCGACAACGTCGAGGAGGCCATGAAGCTCGCTATGGCCACCGGCGCCAACGTTGCCGAGTCCGTCGGCATTGGTGACTTCGGTCACGTCGACGAGTACAGCAAGCGCGTTGCTGTCCGCAAGCTCGATCGTCAGTAATCGAAACGCGACATATTCGTGCGCATGCGGCGCCCCGGTTTCGGCCGGGGCGCCTTTTTTGTTCCGCCATGGGGGAGAGGTGTCCTGCCGTACTTCATCGCTTCCACACCGTTCACCGAGTTGTCCTAGCCTTTTACCGATGCGTGGAATATACTTTCATTAACACGTTGCTTCGTGAAAGGAACATTCATGATTTACACGCTCACTGCTAATCCCGCCATTGATTACAACATCGCCTGCGACGGCCTTACTGCCAATACCGTCACGCGTACCCGCAATGCCGTCTACACGCCCAACGGCAAAGGCCTCAACGTCTCGTTTACGCTTGACCACTATGGTGTCGACACCACGATCCTGGGTTTCTTCGCCGGCTTCTCGGGTGAGTTTATCGTTAAGGGCGCCGAGGCCCTGGGCGTGCCCGTCAAGCCCGTGTGGACCGACGGTATTACGCGCGTCAATGTGTTCCTCAACGCCGGTCCCGACACCGAGTACAACATGGTCAATGCCGGTGCCGCCATCAATGAGGCCAACGAGCAGGAGATGTTTGAACTTATCGATTCGCTCGATGACATGACCTGCCTGGTCATCAGCGGCTCGCTGCCTCCCAACACTTCCGAGGGCTTCTTGGCCGAGGTCCTGCGCCGTGTCAAGGCCAAGGGGGCCGAGTTCGTCCTCGACATCTCGAGCCATCAGCTGGCAGACCTCATTGCTCTGGAGCCACTGCTGATCAAGCCCAATGACGACGAGCTGCTTGACATCTTTGGCATCAAGGTGAGCGGTGGCGACGACGAGTCCGTCAAGGGCGCTATGGCCGAGCTGCACGCCAAGGGCGCCAAGAACGTGCTGCTGACCCTTGGTGGCGCCGGTGCGTACTTCTCCAACGGCGAGCATATCTGGTTTGCCAACCGCACCTTCGACGTCAAGCTGCTGTCGACGGTGTGCGCCGGCGATTCCTCGCTCGCTGCCTTCCTGTCCGTGTGGCACGACGCCCCCGAGCGCGTCGAGGACGCCCTGCGCCTTTCGATGGCCACTGGCGCCAACGTGGTCGAGTGCCCCGGTCTGGGTGATTTTGCCAAGGTGGACGAATATAAGAAGCACATCGAGGTTCGCCAGGTCTGCTAGTTCCGGCACCTTGTCTGAATAGTTTGATTATTTCGCATCCGTCTTAGACTAGGACGGATGTGTTTTTGTTTATCGGACTTGCGTGTGCAGTGGAGACTGTTTCTTGCTAGACTTCTTGCAGACGCAATCGATAGCCAATTTGATAGTCGCAGGAGGCCATAGGCATGTGCAATGTTTCGCTCAACGGTACTCAACCGTCCGATGCGTCCCTGCGCGTCCTGCGCGCGTTTGAGGCGGCTGGTCTTGAGGCTTGGTACGTGGGCGGTTGGGTGCGCGACGCCCTGATGGGGTACCCCAGCCACGATGTTGATATGTGCTGTAGCGGCCTGTGGCAGGAGTCCAAAGCGGCGCTCGAGGCCGCCGGCATCGCGGTTGTGGAGTCGGGCATTAAATTTGGCGGAATCACGGCTATTTCCGATGGCGAGCGTATCGAGGTCACCACGTACCGTCTGGATGGCTTTTACACCGATGGTCGTCATCCCCAGAGTGTGGAGCGTGCCGCCTCGCTCGAGGACGATCTGGCGCGCCGCGACTTTACCGTCAACGCCATGGCCTGGCATCCCGAGCGCGGGCTTGTCGACCGCTACGACGGCCAGGGTGACTTGGAGCGCAAGCTGATTCGCGCTGTCGGCGATCCCAAACGTCGCTTTAACGAGGACGCCCTGCGCATGCTGCGTGCGGTGCGCTTTGCCTGCCGTCTGGACTTTATGATTGAGCCCGAGACTAAGCGTGCGCTTGCCGAGTGCGCGCCGCTGCTCGATGCCGTGGCGCGTGAGCGTGTGGGTATTGAGCTCGAGGGCATTCTTTCGACCGGTCATGGGGGAGACGCGATGCTCCGCTATCCCGAGCTCATCTGCGCCGCCGTGCCCGAGCTTGCTCCGGCCCGTGGCTTTGACCAGCGCAGCGTCTACCATGCCTTTAACGTTTACGAGCATATTGCCCGTGTGCTGACGGTGGCGGGGGAGCTCGCGCTGTGTGACGGCGTCGCGCCCTCGTCGAGCCTTATGTGGGCGGCGTTTTTGCACGATGTGTCCAAGCCCGAGTGCTTCACGGTCGATCACGCCGGCAGCGGACACTTCTACGGTCATCCCGAGCTCGGCGCCAAGAAGGCGCGCGTCATTATGGATCGCCTGGCCCTCTCGCACGACTTGGTGCGCGACGTGTGCCTGCTCATCAAATACCATGACAAGCCGCTGCGCCCCGAGCGCTCCTGCCTGCTCAATATGATGCGCGCGCTTTCGGGTGAGGGCGTCGACACGGCCCGCCTGATTGACGAGCTCATGGACCTTAAGCGTGCCGACACACTTGGCAAGGCCCCGTCGTGCTTCTATTATGTTGAGACGATTGAGGAGATGCGCGCGCTGGCGCACGAGCTGCTGAAGGCAGGGGAGCCCTATACGCTCAAGATGCTCGCCATCAACGGCGGCGACCTGATCCGTGCCGGAGTCAAGCCCGGGCCGGAACTGGGTCAGCTTCTCAACTCCGCCCTCGACGCCGTGATCGAAGACGATATTCCCAACGAGCGCGAAGCTCTTTTGGTTCATCTCAACTTGAATTAGCTACCAAGTTTACCTGCGTATTCCATAACCTGCCGACAATTTTTCGGCAATTTGGAATTTCTTCTTGCGCTGACGTTTTTTGTCCCGTAATATATTTCCTCGCAGCACGGCAGTGCAGATGTCATGTGGCCCGTTCGTCTAGCGGTTTAGGACGCCGCCCTCTCAAGGCGGAGATCACCAGTTCGAATCTGGTACGGGCTACCACGCATCTGATACCCGGACTTCCTATGGAAGGCCGGGTTTTTTATTTTCAAACAACCGTCTGCAATTCCCGTTTGAACCAGAGCTTTGCGTTCTGCCTATGGCCCTTACGGGTACAATATCCAAGATATTTTGACTGTTAGAAGGAGTCTCATGACGGAGTCCTCTCATCATACGTCTAAGCCCCAGGTCGAGGTTGAGGCCTCGGGCGGCGATGACAATAAGAGCGCACGCCGCGGCGCCATCTTTATCGGCGCCGTACTGGTGGGTTATATCGTCTATCTGGTGGTAACCGGGCAGATGGGGCAGTTCTGGGCCGCAATGTCGAGCGTCCAGGCGCCATGGCTCATTGCTGCATGCTTCTGCATGTTCTTGTACCTCTTCTTTGGCATCGTGGCGTACGCGATTGCCGTTTGGCTCGATCCTAATTCACCCGTCGGCATCCGCGACCTGATTTCGGTCGAGGCGAGCGGCATCTTCTTTGGCAACCTGACGCCCATGATGATGGGCTCGACTCCCGCCCAGATCTACCGCCTGACCAAGGCGGGCCAAAATGTCGGCGAGGCCGGAGCCACGCAGTTCACGCGCTTTATCGTGTACCAGTTTGGCCTCGTTGCCTGGGGCGCTATCCTACTGCTTGCTCGCATGCCTTTTTTTGCCGAGCGCTATGGCGACATGACGCTGCTGTGCGTCTTTAGCTTTGGTGGGCACTGCTGCATCTTGCTGGGCATCTTCGCCGTCGCGCTCATGCCTAAGACCGTCACGCGCGTCGCCCATTGCATCATCAATTGGCTCGAGCGCATAGGTGTCTCGGCCACTAAGATCGAGGGATGGCGCACGTTTGTCGACGGCGAGATCTACTCCTTCTCCGAGAAGTTTAAGCTTTCGGCCGGACATTTTTCTTCCATGCTGCTCACCGTGTTTATCACCATGCTGCAGCTCGCGTTTTTCTATCTGGTTCCGTATTTCCTGATGCTTGCCTTTGGCCACCACGAGGTCGACTTTTTCTCGGTCATGGCCGCGAGCGCCTTTGTCCAGCTGCTGAGCTCTGCGGTTCCCTTGCCCGGCGGAACTGGTGGCGCTGAGGGCGGCTTTGCATTGTTCTTGGGTCATTTCTTTGGGTCGGCTTCGACCGCTGGCTATCTGCTGTGGCGCCTCATTACGTTTATTGCGCCGACCATTTTGGCTGCGCCCCTGCTGGGACTTAAGAGCGCCCACAACGAGAGCATCCATGCGCGTTGGGATCGTGTGATGCGCAAGCTCGGCCGCACGCCTCAGACGCCCTCTGCGCCCACTAAGCCGCACCCCACGAATGCTGTTACCGTTGATCCCAAGAAGCGCGCTCAGAAGGCTTCTGGGACCGCTAAGCCGGCTCATAAAGCCTATGTGCGCCAGACAGGCGATGGTATTCGCGTATCTCCGTCGGCACTCAATAAGAAGAAGCATCCCAAGTCGCAGTAGGGCAGTCGTGCGTTCTTCATGATGCGGGGCATATTTGTGCTGTATGGGGGATAATCCTCTTACGTAGATTATCTCTCATCTGTTGATGAATGCTCGCATATCGAAGGGACACGCCCATGGCAACCAGCAAACCGCGTCTTGACCGCCGCATCGTTCGCAGCCGTAATGCCATCCTTTCGGCTTTCGAGCGCCTGCTCATGGAAAAGCCGCTGGCAGACATTACGGTGAGTGCCATCGCGCGCGAGGCCAATGTCGACCGCAAAACCTTCTACGTGCACTTTGGCACGGTTGACGGCCTGCTCGATGCCATTGCCGTCGATGTGGTGGAGATGATTGTCGACTCGGTCGAGAAAACGCTTGCTTCCATGGACGGCGACACCAACGAGCGCGCCCTGGGCGCGGCGGCGACCTTCTTTAAAACCGTTAACGAGGCACTGTGCAACAACTTGGTGCTCAATCGTCAGCTGATCGAGAACATTCCGCTCGATGATTTTATGGCTCGTCTTCGTGCGCCGCTCGAGCACGAGATTGCCGAGCGCGATCTGCTGCCTCAAGGTCTCAAGGACGAGATGTTCGACTACTATCTGGCGTTTTTGCTGTCGGGTATTATCGGTATCTATCGCACGTGGGCGCTGTCTGACGGTTCGGTTCCCATCGAGCGCGTCTCTGAGGTCGCCAACGATCTGACTCTCAATGGTCTGTCGAGTCTGGAATCTCGCTTGGATTAGGCCTAGTTGGGCTCGTCGGCGTGGAAATTCCTGTTCACGAGGTTCTCCGGTGCCTTGTAGACCTCGCCGGCGTAGGAGCTGTAGCCTGAGGATCCTTAAAAGAAAGTCCAGTTTATTCTTCCCACTCCAAATGGGAATCCTCCGATGCGCCTTCGCACGCTCGCATGACCTCGATACCATGCGAGCGTGCAAACTCGACGAGCTCTGCGTTGCGGGCGTTTATGGTGCCGAAGGCGGCGGGGCACACGATAAGGCGCGCGCAGTGGACGAGGAGCTCTTTGGCGCGGGCTATGGTTTTATCCCCGATCGGCTCGAAGGCGCGCTCGGCCACGCATTCCGTCGCCAGGTCGCGCGCGAGCTCGCAGTCGATGTCCCCTTCGTGCAGAACGCCCGCGTAGAACGCCTTGCCCTGTCGGATGAGCTGGCGAAACACAGCCGACCCCGTACCTGCGCCAGCGATGACGAACGTGTGCGCATCGCCGTGTGGGCGCCCAATTTCCACGCTGCCGAAGCGCTCGTTGAAGGTGCCATGTTTAAGGCCGTAGAGCTCGCCAATCGTCTCGCGCGTGAATATGTCCTCGGGTGCGCCGGCGCGGAAGACCCGGCCGTCCTTCACGCAAATCACCTTGTCGGCGCTTTTCTGCGCGAGCTCGAGTTCGTGGATGGACATGATGACAGCAACATTCCGCGATTTCGCAAGGTGGCGAAGTATTCGCAGCAGGTCGATCTGGTAGCGGATATCGAGATACGACGTGGGCTCATCGAGCACGAGCACACGCGGATCCTGCGCGATGGCGCGTGCGAGCATGACGCGCTGGCGTTGCCCGTCGCTTATCTGCATGAAGTCGCGCTCGGCGAGCTCTTCCACATGTGCGGTTTTCATGGCCTCGTCGACCCGACTATGGTCGTCGGGCGAGAGTGTGCCCATTCGCCCGGTGTAGGGATGCCTTCCCGCCTCTACGATATCGCGGCAGGTGAGGAGCTCGGTCCGGGGGCGATCTGTCAGCATAACGGCAAGGCTCCTTGCGAACTCCGCCGTCTTCCATCGGGAAATCTCCCGCCCGTCGAGCTCGACCGCGCCGGCAAGCGGTGCCAGATGGCGTGTGATGGTTTTCAAGATGGTCGACTTGCCCGAGCCGTTCGGCCCGATGAGTGCCACGACGTCGCCCGCGCGAACCTCCAGATCGACGCCTGCGACTACGACCTTCTTGTCGTAGCCCGCCGACAGGTCGCTTATGCGGAAAAGCGGCGCTCCGTCAGCCTGCGTTTCGACCGGGGTTTCGAGGTTCGACTCCGCTCGGAGCGTTTTGGGCCGCGGCACAAATTTCCCCATCTACCTCACCCGCTTCTTCAACATGAGCGCGATAACCACCGGCGCGCCGAAGATGGCGGTGACGGCGCTGATGGAAAGCTCGACGGGGGAGAACAGCGTGCGCGCGATCAAATCGCAGCCCGCGCAGAAGATGGCGCCTCCTAAGAAGCACGCGGGAATCACGCGGATGGGCTTCGACGACCTCAGAGCCGACTTCACGAGATGCGGAACCGCGATGCCTACGAACGACACCGGACCAGCGAACGCGGTCACGCAGGCGGAGAGCATGCTCGCTAGAAGGACGAGCACCACGCGGAAGTGTGCGACGTTCACGCCGACGCTTTTCGCGTAGGCTTCTCCCAGCTGGAAGGCGGAAAGGGGCTTCGATATCGCGAATACGCATGCGCTCATGGCGATCACCACGACCGCGATGACCGCGACGTCGTCCCAGCTCGAACCGGAGAAACTACCCAAAGACCAGTCGTGCAGGTTCACGATGGACTGGTCGTCGGCGAAGGCGATGAGGAAGTTCGTCGCCGCCGAGCAGATGTATCCTACCATGACGCCCGCCACGATCAGCATGGCCATGGAACTTATGCGCCGTGCGATGAGGAGCACGAAGCCGATGGTGATAAGCGAGCCCAGAAACGCTGCGGCCACCATGGCCGGCGAGGACATGGCCTGGTTCGCGCCCAGAAGTACGATCATCGTAAGCGCGACGACGAACTTTGCGCCCGAGGAGACGCCCAAGATGAACGGGTCGGCGATGGGGTTGTTGAAAAACGTCTGCAGCAGGAATCCGGAGAGCGAAAGTGCCCCGCCGAGAAGCACGGCTGAAAGCACGCGCGGCAGGCGAATCTCCCAGATGATCTGCCTTTCCATGGAATTGGCCGCGCCGCCCGAAAGGATGCCGGGGATGTGGTCTGCGGGCACGAGCACACTCCCGATGCACAGGTTGGCCCCGACGAGCACGATGAGGGCAACAGCGAGTAGCGCCGTCACGACGCGACACCGCGCGGCGCGTCCCGATTCGTCGTATGCCATGGAAAGCCGGCTTCTCATGGTGCTAGCCGAGCTTCCTCAGATAATGGAAGTCGCTCGCATCATCGCCGGTGAACGCCCCGTGCAGTTCGTCGATAATGTCGGCGGTAGAAGTCATCTGCTGGTACATGTCGGCGCTTGTGACCCAGACGTTGCCGTTCTTCACGGCTTTGAACTGCGACAATAGCGCGTTTTTGCTTACGAAGTCGCTCAAGGTGGCAACCGATTCGTCGATGGTGCCGTTGTAGACGATGATGTCGGCATCCTTCGCCGTCGCATAGAAGCGCTCCATTTCGAGCGTTACTGACGAACCTGACGTCGACGCCGTCTGTGCGTCATCGAGCGCGTAGCTGCCGCCTGCGAGCTCGATCATCTGCGCCACGTAGTCGCCCCTCCGCCGCGTGACGGCGGCCCCGTTCGAGTTAATGTAGAAATACGCCACGGTTTTACCTGACGACGCGAGCCCCGACGTTTGCTCGACGCGGGCCTTCTGCTCGTTGAACAGGTGCGCGGCCTCCTCTTCCTTGTCGAACAGGACGCCGAAAAGCTTAATCCACTCGACGCGTCCGAGTGCTTCGGGCTCGCTCGACGACTGTTCGGTGAGCACGACGAGCCCGAGCTTCTGCAGCTTTTCCTTCACATCGGGCGTGTGGTTGATCATGGTGTTCTCGATGGCGAGCGTGCAGCCCGAGGCCGATATTCGCTCGTAGTCGGGCGCGCTGTACTTGCCGCCGTAGGCGATCGCCCCACTTTCGAGCGCGCTTTTGAAGCCCGCGACCGAGCAATCGTCGGCCTTCGTGCCCGACATTAAGATATTGTCGTTCGCATCGAGCGCGTCGACCAGACACATCGTCGCCGACGACACGAGGTACACCTTGTCGGCGGGGCGTCTTATGACCGCGATGTCGGAGCTCAACCCGTCAGGTACCTTCGCATCTTGCGGCACCACGAGGAAGCGCTCCCCGTTCGAAACGCAGATAAGCCGCAAGCCGCCTTCGAACTCGTCGACAGTGAAGTGCTTGGCGTATTCAAGCTGAAGCGCCCCCGTCGGCTCCCAGCCGCAGCCCAAATCAGCGTTGTGGAAGTCGGCCGCGGCGCTTGAAGCCGTTCCCGCAGGGGAGCCGCCGCTTGCATCGTCGCCCGATTTCTCCTTCATGGTGGATGAGTCGAAGTGGAGCGTGTAGTCGATGGTGTGCGGCGTCGACATGGCGACGGTCTCGGCCGACACGGCGATGTCCTCGTCGAGCGTGACGGGTATCTCGAACGTGGAGTTGCCGCCGTCGTTTACGGGCGCGTAGTCCACGCCGTCGACGGTCATCTTGTCGTAGTTCAAACTCGACCAGGTGATGGTCGCGGTGTAGGTGTCGCCATCCTTCACAATTGTGGTGGGCGAGGCGATGCTTGCGCGCCCTGACCCGCCGGAAAGCGAGACGCTCACAGTGTATTCCTGAGAGCCCGCCGTGGCACCGGTCACGTTCGGGCTCGCACTGCACCCCGCGAAGGGAAGCGCGAGCAGGGCGACGAGAACGCAGGCGATCGCGCGCGCCGCGATGCTGCGGCGCTTCCTGTTTTCCCCCTTGGGAAGAATCGACCGCATGGCGTTACTTCAGTGCGTCGGCGCGCAGATCGACGCCGGCGGATTCGAATACGAGCGTGCGGTCGTACCACCGCTCCCTTTTAATGCTCCACGCGGCGCAGGCGGTGTCCTCGTCGAGCGCATCAACGGGCACGTCGTAGGTGTACTTGCCTTCCGCGTTTTCCACATAGGGGATGAAGTCGGCCTCGCTCGCGGCGGCAGCCTCGTCGCCCGTGCCCATGAAGAGCTTGCCGTAGCCCGTGCCGGAAAGTGTCATCACGCAGTGCATGGAGCCGTTTTCCACGATGAGCTGGGCATCCACAATCCTGAACATGTTCGAGCTGGAATCTACGGTGATCGGATAGGTGCCGTCGGCCACCTTGTCGGCGGTGATGGGGGCAGCGCTTGCGCCCTCGGGCGCATCGGCCGCCTGTTCGGTCTTTTCCTGGGAATCGGCATCGCTTGCCTTTGCGCTGTCGATTGAATTTCCGCCGCAGCCGGCGAGCGAGAACGCGAAAAGCGCCGCCGACAGGGCGAAGGCGAGGGTTTTCTTCAACATGGAGGGGGTTCCTTTCAGTCGCTTCGACCGCCCGCGCCGTGCGGTGGGAGGGCGGGATGAGAATGCAACGGGCATGCGACGTCAGTCGGGGAAGGCGCATGCCCGTTGCACGGGGACGCGACCGGCGCCCCCGTGAGCGGCGAGTTTACAGCTTGGCGATGGCGTCGTCCACGTGCGCGACGTAGATGTCGTCGACCGCGACGTTCTGTCCCAGACCCTGGAGCAGGCACGTCACTTCGAAGCCGGCAGCCACGAACTTCGCAGCCCAGCTGTCGGGGTCGGTCTCGTCTGCCATGTCGTTGTTCGCGTGGTCGCCCGCGACCACCATGAACGGCGCGAGCACGGCCTTCTTGTAGCCTGCGGCGCTCGCGGCGGCGATAACATCCTCGCAGGTCGGTTCAGCCTCGACGGTGCCGACGAAGAACTGCGTCAAGCCCTCGTTCTTAAACACTTCCTGCATCTTGGCATAGTCGGCGTTGGAATCGGCTTCGGTGCCGTGGCCCATGAGGCACAGCGCCGTCTTGCCGTCGTCGAAGGACGCCATGTTCTCCTTAATGGCTGCGGCCACCTTCTTGTAGTCGTCGTCGGAGGTGAGCAGCGGGTCGCCGAGCGAGATCTTGTCGAACTTGTCAGCGTACTTGTCGAGCTCGTCTTTCACGTCGGCGTATTCCAGGCCAGCCATGAGATGCGTCGGCTGCACGACGATTTCCTTCACGCCGTCTTCCACGCAGCGGTCGAGCGCCTCGGTCATGTTGTCGATCGTGATGCCGTCGCGCTTCTTCAGCTTGTCGATGATGATCTGCGCGGTGAAGGCGCGGCGGATGTCGTAGTCCTGCCAGTACTTCTCACGGATAGCGTCTTCGATGGCGCCGATGGTGATGTGGCGCGAGTCGTTGTAGCTCGTGCCGAAGCTCGTGACGAGGATGACCGGCTTCACGGCCTTCT
Source organism: Collinsella aerofaciens (assembly GCA_008668235.1). Taxonomy (GTDB): domain Bacteria; phylum Actinomycetota; class Coriobacteriia; order Coriobacteriales; family Coriobacteriaceae; genus Collinsella; species Collinsella aerofaciens_K. The sequence goes on from RQCP01000014.1 coordinate 78,825, forward strand.
CCTTTTCGCTCGATTTCTCGGAACTCGCGGAGGTGTTGGAGCAGCCCGCGAGCGCGACTCCGGCGAGCGCGACGGCTCCGGTTGCCGCGGCGCTCATGAAGCCGCGGCGTGACATCTGTTCGGACATGGTTTTTCCTTTCCTCGGTTTGCCGGTCCCCCGGCGACAGTTGCTTGTCGGCACAAGCGAAAGAAAAGCGCACCCCTCGGGGTTCACAAGGAGCTAACGCCACGGCGATGCCGTGAGGAAAAGGCGAAGCAGTCTGGCTTGGGGCGTGAGGCGGTTCGCCCGCGCGTCCTATACAGTAATGTCCCTTGCCCAGGATTCCCACCTGGTTCCCTCCGCAAGCCAGCGCGGGCTGTGCGGGCGCCGCGCCGGTCATTTCCTTTTATCCGATTGTCATATGCTCGTTGCCGAATCTTTTACTATGATAGTGGGCACTTGTGAACGTGTCAAAGCCAGGGCGGGCGGCATTGCGCCTTCTGCCTGCGTATTTGCGCCGATTGTCGCCGCAGGCGCCGTGTTTTGCCTGCTGCGCGAATGGCGGCGTAAACGGTTGCGATGAGAAACGGGAAGGGAAGGCTCGGATGATTCATATCGTTGGCGCAGGTTCGGGCTCCGCCGACCTTATCACGCTTCGCGGGGCGCGTCTTCTGCGCGCGGCCGACGTGGTCGTTTGGGCGGGGAGCCTTGTGAACCCCGAGCTGCTCGCCGAGTGCAAGGAATCCTGCGTCGTCTACGACAGCGCGCACATGACCTTGGAGGAAGTGCTCGACGTGATGTGCGCGGCGGATGCGCGGGGCGAGGAAGTGGTGCGCCTGCACACGGGCGACCCGTGCCTGTACGGCGCCATCCAGGAGCAGATGGACGCACTCGACGCGCGCGGCGTGGACTACGAGGTGGTGCCCGGCGTGTCGAGCTTTTGCGGTGCCGCGGCGGCGCTTCGCCAGGAATACACGCTGCCGGGAATCAGCCAGTCGGTCGTGATCACGCGGCTTTCCGGGCGCACCCCCATGCCCGCGGGCGAGGGCATGCGCACCATGGCGGAAAGCGGCTCGACTATGGTCATCTTCCTGAGCTCGGGTATGCTCGCCGAGCTTTCCGCCGAGCTTTTGGCTGCGGGCCGCAGCTCCGACGAGCCGGCGGCGCTCGTGTACAAGGCGACCTGGCCTGAGGAGCGCGTGGTGCGATGCACAGTGGGCACGCTCGCCGATGCGGGCGCGCGAGAGGGCATCGACCGCACGGCGCTCGTGGTGGTGGGCCGCGTGCTCGGAGCTCGCGGCAGGCTTGCACACAACGGCGCGCAAGCGGAGTCGTACGAGCGCAGCAAGCTTTACGACCCTTCGTTTTCCACGGGGTATCGGAAGGCGAGCAGCTAGCGTGGCCTTCGAGCACTACATATATACCGGGACGACCCGCCTGCGCTGCGGCTACACCACGGGGAGCTGCGCCGCGCTCGCGGCGAAGGCGGCCTGCGAGATGCTCTTGTCACGAAAGCCCGTCGGCCTCGTGTCGATCGTCACCCCCGGCGGGCTGCCCGTCGAGGCGAACGTGGTCGACGCATGCATCGGCGAGGGGTGCGCCCAGTGCGCCGTGCGAAAGGACGCAGGCGACGATGCCGATGTGACTGACGGCGTACTCGTGTACGCGCACGTGGAACATGCGGGGTCGGGCACGGGTGCTGCGGGCAGCAAGGACGTGCCCGCGCGCGAATCGGAAGTTTCCGTCGATGGCGGCGTGGGCGTGGGGCGCGTGACATTGCCCGGGCTCGAGCAGCCGGTGGGGGCGGCCGCCATCAACGCGACGCCGCGCGCGATGATTACTTCGGCGGTGCGTGAGGTGTGCGCCGCGCACGGCTTTTCTGGAAACATTGCTGTGACGATTTCGGTACCCGAGGGTGTGGCCCTTGCCGAAAAGACCTTCAACCCGCACCTGGGGATAGAGGACGGCATCTCCATCCTGGGAACGACGGGCATCGTCGAGCCGCGCAGCCTCGCTGCCTTGCGTGACAGCATCGAGCTCGAGATTCGGCAGCATGCGGCTATGGGGCGGCGCGGAGTCGTGCTCACGCCCGGCAACTACGGCGGGCAGTTCATCTCGGGGCATTTCCACCTAAACGGTGCGCCGGTGGTCTTCATCTCCAACTTTGTGGGCGATGCGATTGATTGCTGCGTTCGCGAGGGATTCACCAATGTCCTTCTTGTGGGACACATCGGCAAGTTGGTGAAGGTCGCGGGCGGCATCATGGACACCCATTCGCGTACCGCCGACTGCCGCGCGGAGATTCTGGCCGCCCACGCGGCCATGGCCGGCGCGGGCGCGAAGACCGTGCGCGAGATCATGTCGTCCGTCACGACCACGGCGGCGCTCGAGGTAATCGAGGCCGCCGGCGTTGGGGACGCTGCGCGCGCCTCGCTCGCTGCGGCAATTGAGGACAGGTTGCGCCGCCGCGCGGCGGGCGCATGCGACATCGCCGCGGTCGTGTTCGACGCCGAGCGCCGCGAGCTTTTCCGCACGTCGGGCGCCGATGCAGTTATCGGGAAATTGGGGGCGACGTATGAGTAAAGGCGTTCTGTACGGGGTGCGCCGTGCAATCGGCTGGCCGGGGACGAAGGTGGTCATGAAGGCGCGCCGCTCGCTTGTGGACACGAAGTGCTTCCTTTGCGAGGAGAGTGCCTTCGACGGTGCCGAGCTTGTAGAGGACTGTGGGCTTCCGGGCGAGCGTGTGTACCGCTCGCTCGACGATGTGCCCGATTGGGGCAGCTACTTCTCGACGATGGTGGTGCGCTAGATGAGGGTTTCCTGCATAGCGTTCACTGAGAGGGGGTATGCGTTGGCGGAGCGCACCGCACGCGCGCTTTCCGATTGCGCGCAGACAGGTGAAGATGACCCTGGCTGGGACGTTTCCGTTTCGCGCGGGTTCGGCGATGGGAAGGCCGATCTGCGCGCATGGACGGCGCTCGCGTGGGAAGCGTCGGACGCGCTTCTGTTCGTGGGTGCGGCGGGCATCGCCGTGCGGGCGATCGCGCCGCATGTCGCCTCGAAGGCAAACGATCCCGCGGTTGTGGCGATCGACGAGGCGGGGCGCTTTGCCGTTCCGCTTTTGTCGGGGCATTTGGGCGGTGCGAACGAGCTTGCGCAAACTGTGGCACGCGCGGCAGGGGCCATCCCCGTCATCACCACGGCGACTGACGTCCGCGGCATGTGGGCGGTGGATACGTGGGCGCGCCGTGCGGGGCTCGCCGTTTCGAATCCCGAGGCCATCAAGCGAGTGTCGGCGCGGCTGCTTTCGGGCGGGCGCGTGGCGCTCTATTCCGACATGCCGATTTCGGGACAGCCGCCTGAGGGGGTTGACATTGCGTCAGACCGCGCGCGGGCCGATATCGTCGTGTCGCCGTTTGCTGGCGCGAATGCAGGTGCGTCCGTTCGCGCGGCGGAGACAACGGGCGTGGTCGTGCCCGCCGGTGAGACGGGGAAGCCGGCGGGCGTGAGGGCGCAGGCGCCTGCGCCCGAGCCGCTTCGCCTTGTCGTGCCCTGCATCGTTGCGGGCATAGGGTGTCGTCGCGGTGCGTGCTCCGAAGCGATCGGGGAGGCGTTTCTTCTCGCGTGCGGGCAGGCGGGCATCTCGCCTTCGGCCGTGCGCATGGCGGCGACGATCGACGTGAAGGCGCACGAGGAGGGTCTGCTCGCCTTCTGCCGCGCGCGCAATATCCCGCTTGCGACGTATTCCGCAGATGAGTTGTCGCAAGTCGATGGCAGCGTTTCGCCATCTGATTTCGTGCGCGCGACGGTGGGGGTCGACAACGTGTGCGAGCGCGCGGCGCTCGCGGACGGGGGCAAACTTATCTTCCCGAAGCTCGCTCACGGCGGCGTGACCGTCGCGTTTTCCAAGGTAACTATTAAACTTTCGTTTAAGGAGCGGTGATGGGAAAGCTCTTCGTGGTGGGAATCGGCCCGGGCGGCCCCGACGGCATGACGATTGCGGCCCGGCGTGCGCTCGAGGCGTCCGACGTCGTTGTGGGTTACACGAAATACGTGGAGCTCGCGCTCGCCGCCGTGCCCGACGCGGCGCATCTCGCGATGCCGATGATGCACGAGGTCGAACGGTGCCGCCTTGCGCTTTCGCGCGCGCAGAGTGGAGAAGCCGTGGCGCTCGTGTGCAGCGGCGACGCGGGCGTGTACGGCATGGCGAGCCCCGTGCTGGAGCTTGCGGAGGACTACCCCGATGTAGACGTGGAAGTTATCGCCGGGGCCACCGCGGCTCAGAGCGGGTCGGCGGTGCTCGGCGCCCCGCTTGCCCACGACTTCGCGGTCGTGTCGCTCTCCGACCTGCTCACGCCATGGGAGGTCATCGAGCGCAGGCTCGCCGCCGTGGCGAGCGCCGACTTCTGCATCTGTTTGTACAACCCGCGCAGCAGAAAGCGCGCCGACAGGCTCTCACGCGCGGCGAAGATTATGCTCGAATGGAAGGCCCCCGACACGCTCTGCGGCTGGGTACGTAACATCGGGCGCGAGGGGCAGCAGTCGGGCATGTGCAGGCTCTCCGAGCTGGGGGAGATCGACGCCGACATGTTCACCACCGTGTTCGTCGGCAACGCGGACACGAAGCTCGTAGGCGGCCGTATGGTCACGCCGCGCGGGTATCGGGAGATTCCATGCGAAAGGTAACGATCATCGGGGCGGGGCCCGGAAACCCCGACTTGCTCTCGCGCGCGGCGCTCGACGCGATCGACATCGCCGACGTGGTCATCGGCGCTCATCGCGCGCTTGCCGGCATCGACGTGCCGCCCGACGTGGTGAGATGCGAGCTCGTGAAGACGGCGGACATCGTCGCCGCGCTCACCGATGCGGCGTCGTGGCAGCGCGCCGTGGTCGTGATGACGGGCGATGTGGGGCTGTTCAGCGGCGCGCGCCGCCTGGTGGAGGCGCTCTCCGGCGACGCGCAGGTGGACGTGCGCATCATTCCCGGCATAAGCTCAGCGTCGTATCTCGCCGCGCGCCTCGCGCGTCCATGGCAGGATTGGCGCTTCGCGAGCGCTCACGGCGTGGCGTGCGACATCGTGGCCGAGGCCGAGCGCTCAGGCGAGCTCTTCCTCGCCACGTCGGGCGGGGACGACCCCTCGCGGCTTTCGGGCGAGCTTGTGCAGGCGGGCTTCGGGGACGCGCGCGTGACGGTGGCCGAGCGCCTGTCGTACCCCAACGAGCGCATCACCTGCGCGACCGCAAGTGAAATCGCAGGTCAGACGTTCGACGACTTGAACGTGATGCTTATCGAGTTCGCAGGCGGCGCCGGGTCGCCTGTGGGCTCTAGCGCAGCCTCCGAGGCGCCGGCCGGCGCGTCCGCGCCCGCGGCGGCTTCTTCCGCGGCGGACTTTGCGGGCGCATCCCGCGCCGCGAGCTCCCGCTGGCCGTACGCTTCCTCGGGCATTCCCGACGAGCTTTTCATCCGCGGCGACGTTCCCATGACCAAGCAGGAGGTGCGCGCCGTCGCGCTCGCGAAGCTGCGCCTTACCGCGACCGACACCGTGTGGGACGTCGGCGCCGGCACGGGGAGCGTGTCGATTGAGGCGGCGCTCGTCGCGCGAACGGGGTCGGTATGGGCGGTCGAGCGCAACGCGGCCGGCGTGCGGCTCATCCGAGAGAACGCGGATGCATTCGGGTGCGGCAACGTGCATGCGATCCCCGGTGTCGCCCCCGAAGCGCTCGCGAAACTGCCCGTCCCCGACGCCGTGTTCGTCGGCGGGAGCGCGGGCGAGCTTCCCTCCATCGTGGAGGCGGCGCTCGAGAAGAACTCGCAGGTTCGCCTGTGCGTGCCATGCGTCACCGTTGAGACGCTCACCGAGGCGTGCGCGCTCCTCTCGGGTTCGCGCTTTAAGGGGTTCGAGGCGTGCCAGGTGTCGGCCGCCCGCGCCGAGGCTGTAGGCTCGCACCATCTTATGAAGGCGCAAAACCCCGTGTTCCTCGTCAGCGCGCGTGGTGCAGGTGGGGAAGGCGGCGCCCGGTGAGCACGACCATCCCTCGCTTCATGGTCGCTGCGCCCTCGAGCGGGAGCGGCAAGACGGTCGTTACGTGCGCGCTCCTGCGCGCGCTTGCGCGCCGCGGCCTCGCATGCGCGGCCTTCAAATGCGGCCCCGACTACATTGACCCGCTCTTTCATCGCCGCGTCGTGGGTGCGCGCTCGGGCAACTTAGACGGCTTCTTCACCGACGCCCCGACGCTGCGCGCCCTGCTCGCACGCGGCGCTGCGGGCGCGGATGTCGCGGTGCTCGAGGGGGCCATGGGCTTCTACGACGGCATGGCGCCCGGCGTGGCCGATGCGAGCAGCTACCAGCTTGCGTGCGACACGGAAACGCCGGTCGTTTTAGTGGTGAACGGGCGCGGGGCGTCTTTATCGCTCGCCGCCGTAATCCGCGGCATCGCCGAGTTCCTGCCTTGTGCGAACGTGCGCGGCGTCGTGCTGAACAAGACGAGCGCCGCTGCCTGCGCCTACGCGAAGCCTGCGATCGAGAAGCACACGGGTGTCGCGGTTTTGGGGAATATCCCCGCCGACGATGCGTTCTCGCTCGAAAGCCGGCATTTGGGGCTTGTGACCGCCGACGAGGTCGAGCAGCTCTCCGCGCGCATCGACAAGATGGCCGAGCTGGTGGAAAAGAGCGTCGACGTCGACCGCTTGCTCGAAATAGCGGCGACGGCACCCGATATCCGCGAGGAACCTTACCGGTTGGAGCCGATCGCGGGAGCGCGGCCCATCGTCGCCGTCGCACGTGACGAGGCGTTCTCGTTCTACTACGAGGAGAACCTGCGCGCGCTCGAGGACCTGGGTTGCGAGCTGGCCTTTTTCAGCCCCCTGTGTGATAGCGAGTTGCCCCGGGGGACAAGCGCCCTCTATCTGGGAGGCGGCTACCCGGAGCTCCATGCGCGGCAGCTCTCCGAGAACGCGCCGATGCGCGAGGCGGTGCGGCGTGCGGTGGAATCCGGCATGCCGACGGTTGCCGAATGCGGTGGGTTTCTGTACCTGCAGCGCGAAATCTCCGATAGCGAGGGACGGCGCTGGCCTGTTGCGGGCGCCCTTGAGGGCGCAAGCGAGAACGGGGGAAGGCTGTCCCATTTCGGGTACGTGGACCTCACTTCCCAACGCTACGGGCTCTACGGGCCGCGCGGCACACGCATCCGCGCGCACGAGTTTCACTACTGGCAGTCCACCTGCCCGGGCGGCGACTTCTGGGCGCAGAAGCCCCGGCGCGACAAGGGCTGGCCGTGCATGACGACCACCCCGGCCCTGGTTGCGGGCTTCCCGCATGTGTACTATCCTGCGAACCCCGACGTTGCGCGCGCGTTCGCGTCTGCCACAGCGTCGTTCGCAGAGAGGAGACGGCATGGCTGAAGCAACCGAAACCGCGCTTGCCTGCATCCGCGAGGAAGTCGAGCGCGCGTTTTCGTCGGCGCCGGGCGCCGTGCTCGAAGCCGCGCTCTCCCGGATCGCGCCCGCAGATGAGTGTGCCCGCGCCGCCGCGTACGCCGCGTGGGATTCCATCGCGCATCCTTTGGGGGGATTGGGCGACTTTGAAGACGCCGTCGCGCGTATCGCCGCAGCTCAGGGGAGCGCCGAGGTGGCCGAGTTTCCCCGTGCGCTCGCGGTATTCTTCTCCGACAACGGGGTCGTTGCCGAGGGCGTGTCGCAAAGCGGGCAAGACGTGACGCGAGCCGTCGCGCGCAACATGTGCGAGGGGGCCACGAGCGCCTGCCGCATGGCGGCGTTCGCGGGTGCCGAGGTCGTGCCCGTCGACGTGGGTATGGCCCGGGGCATAGAAGACGCTCGCATGGTGCGCGCGAACGTGCGGCGGGGGAGCGGCAACATCGCGCACGGCTCCGCCATGTCTCGCGATGGGGCCGTGCGCGCGATCGAGGTCGGAATCGCCGTCGCGTGCGGGCTTGCCCGCGCCGGCGTGCGCCTTCTCGCCGCGGGCGAGATGGGCATCGGCAACACGACCACCTCGGCGGCGGTGGCCGCAGTGCTCATCCGAGCGGACGCGCGGAGCCTCGTCGGGCGCGGCGCGGGGCTCTCGGACACCTCGCTCGCGCGCAAGCGCGACGTGGTCGAGCGCGCTATCGACGCGAACTCGCCCGATCCCGCCGACCCGATCGACGTGCTCTCGAAGGTGGGCGGCTTCGACATCGCGGCGATGTGTGGCTTCTACCTGGGGGCCGCGGCCTCGAAGGCGCCGGCGCTCCTCGACGGGGTCATATCCTGCACGGCGGCCCTGTGCGCGGTGCGCCTGTGCCCCAACGCCTTGGGCTACCTCGTGGGCACCCACGCATCTAGCGAACCCGCAAGCCAGGAGCTCCTTCGCGAGCTCGGCATAAAGGCACCCCTCGACGCAGGCATGCACTTGGGCGAGGGCGCGGGCGCCATGGCGTATCTGCCCCTTCTGGATTCGGCGCTGCGCGTGTACCGGGATGGGAAGACGTTCACGGCGACTGGCATGGCTGCTTACGAGCATTTCGAGGCCGGGAAATGACGGTGACGTTCGTTATCGGCGCCGCCGCGAGCGGCAAGAGCGCCTATGCCGAGTCCCTGTGTCTCGGGCACGACGGCCCCCGCGTGTACCTGGCAACGATGGAGCCCTTCGGGGAAGAGGGCACCCGCCGTATCGCGCGCCATCGGGCGATGCGCGAGGGCAAGGGGTTTTCCACCCTCGAGCGCACGCGTGACGTGGGCGCCGCAGTGCCCGGGCTTCCGCGCGGCTGCACGCTTCTTTTGGAGGACGTGGGCAACCTGGTTGCGAACGAGCTCTTCGCGGAAGGCGGCTTGTCCCCACGTGACCCCGACGCTGTGGCGCGCGAGGTGCTCGGAGGCATCGAACGACTCACTCAGGCCGCTGCGTATACGGTGGTGGTCTCCGTCGACGTGTTCGCCGATGGGATGCGCTACGATGAGGGGACCGAGGCATGGAGGCGCGCGCTCGCGCGCGTGAACGCGGGCGTGGCGGCGCTGGCCGACCGCGCAGTCGAAGTGGTATGTGGGATTCCCGTGTGGATGAAAGGCGAAGGACCTACAAGGTGAAGATAGCAGAGGCAATTGGCGCGGCGTTCGGAACGTTCTCGCGCATCCCCGTCCCGAAATCGGCCTGGACCGATTTCGGATCAACCCATGCGCTTGCCGCGTTTCCCCTGGTGGGCGTTGCGGAAGGCTTCCTCATGACGGCGTGGGGGCACGTGGCGAACCTGCTCGGCGTGCCCGCGACCATCGTCGCGGCCGTGCTCGTGGCGTTGCCTGTGGCGGTGACGGGAGGCATCCACCTAGACGGGCTCTGCGACACCTCCGATGCGCTTGCAAGTTGGGCCCCGCGCGAGCGAAAGCTCGAGATCATGCACGACCCGCGGGCGGGCGCCTTCGGGGTCATCGGTGTTGTCGTGTACCTTATTCTGCAGTTTTCCCTGTTCACCGCGCTGCCGCTTACGGCGGGGGCGTTCCTCGCGCTTCTGTGCTCGCTCGTGTTCTCCCGCGCGCTTTCGGGGCTCGCCGTAGAATGCTGGCCTGCCGCGCGGGCGGACGGTATGGCCGTGGGGCTCTCGCCTGCGAAGAAGCGCGCGGCGATCGTCGTGCCGCTTTGCGCTTTCGCTGCGGCTTCGGCTGCAGGGATGGTCGCGTGCGCTCAGGCCGCCGGCGCCCTTATGGCGGTGGCGGGGCTTTTGGCGCTCGCGTGGTACCGCCATGTTGCCCTGTCCCGCTTCGGCGGGGTGACGGGTGATTTGGCCGGATGGTTTCTGCAATGGGCCGAGCTCGCGATGCTTGCCATGCTGGTGGCGGGGGGCATGCTCCTATGATGCTCGTGGTAGGTGGCGCGCATTCGGGGAAGAGGACCTTCGTGCGCGAAAAGCTCGGGTTCGCGGCGGATGATTTCGTCGACGCGGCGCAGCTTGCGGAGGGCGGTGTGCCCGCGGCTTTTGCCGGCCGTGTCGCGTACCGTGCTGAGGAACTCGTACGCGCGCTCGACGCTGACCGGGCGCTCGAGCGGCTGATCGGCTTCGACGCAGTGATTCTGTCCTTGGTCGGCTCGGGGGTCGTCCCCATGCGTGCGGAAGACGCCCAATGGCGCGAGCGCGCGGGGCGTCTGGGATGCGCGCTCGCTGCGCACGCCGACGTCGTCGTGCACATGACGTGCGGGATTCCCCAGGTCATCAAAGGAAACCTTACCGATGCGCCTCGAGGGACGCAGGGCGCGGGCGCGCCTTTGGAAGTCGTCTTCGTGCGCCATGGTGCCACGGCGGGCACGGAAGACCATCGCTACAGCGGGGCGGGCACCGACGAGCCCCTTTCGAGTGCGGGCGAGCGCGCTTTGCGCGAGCTCGCGTGCGATCGTGACGTGTTCCGTGTTATCACGAGTGGCATGGCCCGCACCGACCAGACGGCACGCATCCTCTTCCCGAATGCGGAGCTTATGGCATGCCTCGGTCTGCGCGAGATGGATTTCGGTGACTTCGAGGGGCGAAGCGCCGCCGAGCTTAAAGAGGATGCGCGCTACCGCGCCTGGGTAGACTCCTGGTGCGAGACGCGCTGCCCGCATGGCGAGGGCAAGAGCGATTTCACCCGCCGCGTCGTCGCGGCGTTTCGGGAGGCGTGCGAATCGGAGCGCGCCCAGGGGAGTGGGCGCGCCGTCTTCGTCGTTCACGCGGGTACCGTGAAAGCGCTGCTTTCCGAGCTTGCTGTCCCGAAAATGGAATACTTCGACGTGCATACCGAGCCGGGCGGCGCATGGGCCGCCACCTGGGATGGGCGCTGCCTTCGCGACGTTCGCCCCGCTTCGGGGGGCGATGCCCGGTGATGACGATTCTTGCCGTCGCCGTCGGGTTCGCGGCCGACCTTGCCTTCGGCGACCCGCGCTGGCTTCCCCATCCCGTCGTCGCCATGGGGCGCGCGATCACGTGGGCCGAAGGCCGCCTGCGGGGCGCATTCCCGCAAACGTCCGCGGGCACGCGCGCCGCAGGGCTTGTGCTCGCCGTGGCGCTTCCGCTTGCGTGTGGGCTTTTGACCTGGGGAATCCTGCAGCTTTGCGGCATGGTTCACCCCGGCTTGCGCTTCGGGGTCGAGGCATGGGCGAGCTATCAGATTCTCGCGGCATGCGAGCTGCGCCGCCAGAGCCTGGCCGTGGCCCGCGCGTTCTCGAAGGGTGGCCTTGTCGCGGCGCGCGAAGCCGTTGGGCTCATCGTGGGACGCGACACGTCTGTTCTCGACGAGCAGGGCGTCGCGCGTGCCGCCGTGGAAACGGTGGCGGAGAACGCGAGCGACGGCGTCATCGCGCCGCTTTTCTACCTTATGATCGGGGGTGTGCCCTTGGGCATGGCGTACAAGGCGGTGAACACGCTCGACAGCATGGTGGGCTACAAAAACGAGCGCTACATCGACTTCGGCTGCGCCTCGGCGCGCCTCGACGATGCGGTGAACTGGATTCCCTCGCGCTTATCGGCCCTGCTGATGATCGCCGTGTGCCCGATCGTCGGGCTCGACGCGCGCGGGGCGGCGCGCATCTGGCGCCGCGACAGGCGTCGCCATGCGAGCCCGAACGCGGCGCAGACCGAGTCGGCGTGCGCGGGCGCGCTCGGGCTGCGCCTGGCAGGACCCGCGGTGTATTTCGGCAAGCTCGTTGAGAAACCGACGATAGGCGACGCGTCCCGCGAAATCGAGTGGGGCGACATCGCCCGGGCGACAAGGCTCATGCTCGCCGCGTCCGTATGCGCGCTCGTCTTGTTCGGCGCCGCGCGCGAGGCGGTCGTGCTCGCCGTGGGGGCGATGGCATGAGGGAAGACCACGCTGTGCCCCGGGCTGCCGGGGGAATCCTGCGCGCCCGTATGCATGGGGGCAGCTCGCAATCGCTCGGCATCGCTTGCGAAGGGGGCGCCTCCGACCTCATTGACTTCTCGGTGAACGTGAATCCGGCAGGCCCCTCGCCGCGCGCCGTCGCCGCAGCTTGCAAAGCGCTTTCTCGAATCGACGCCTACCCCGATAGGGAAAGTCTCGCCCTCGTTCGCGCCCTAGCGCGCGCCCAGGGCATTCCCGAAGATACTATCGTCTGCGGCGCGGGCGCGTCCGACATCATCTGGCGGCTCGCCGCGGCGGTACGCCCGAAACGCATCGTCGTGTGCGCGCCGACGTTCTCTGAATATGCGGAGGCGGCATCGTACTACGGTGCATGCGTGCAGGAGTTCCCGCTCTCCGAGGCGGACGACTTCGACGTGCCCGCCTCCTTCGCTCGCGCGATCGAGGGGCCGGGAGACGTGGCGTACCTCTGCAATCCGAACAACCCGACGGGGCGCCTCGTCGACCCCCACGTGATCGATACCGCGGCTTGCCGCTGCGAGCAGGTGGGCGCGCTGCTCGTCGTGGACGAGTGCTTCCTCGGATTTGCGCCCGACGCCCGCGAAAGGAGCGTGGCCGCACGCGCCGCGTGTTCGCGCCATGTGGCCGTGCTCTCCGCGTTCACCAAGCTCTACGGAATGGCGGGGTTGCGGTTGGGATATCTGATCAGCGGAAACGCCCAACTCATCGAGGGGATTCGCCGGGCGGGGCAGGCGTGGCCCGTCTCCTCGGTCGCCGAGGCCGCGGGCATCGCCGCCCTGGAGGACGTCGAATACGTCTCGCGCACGCGCGATGTATTGGCGGGCGAGCGAGCGTGGCTTTCCCACGAGCTCTCCTCGCTCGGGCTTTCCGTCGTGCCGTCGGATGCGAACTTCCTTTTAGTCCGCACGCCGGCGAAAGACATCCCCGAGCGCCTGTATAAACAGGGGGTTTTGGTCCGCACATGCGACTCGTTTTCGATACTGTCCCGTTTCTGGTGCCGCGTCGCCGTGCGCACGCACAAGGAGAATGCCCGGCTTGCGATGGCGTTCAGCCGCGCGCTTCGGGCGGAAGGCGCATCGGGCGAAGGCGAACCCGACGAACGGGGCGGCGCTTCTTGCAGCGGCGCTATGGCGGGCGCGGATGGCCGAGGCTCGGCGAAGGAGGTCGATACCCGTGGGTAGGGCGAAGCCCATCATGATCCAGGGCACCATGTCGAACGCGGGGAAGAGCCTGCTTGCGGCGGGGCTGTGCCGTGTGCTTTCGCAGGACGGCCTGCGCGTGGCTCCCTTCAAGAGCCAGAACATGGCGCTCAACAGCGGTGTCACGGCCGACGGGCTCGAGATGGGGCGCGCTCAGATCATGCAGGCCGAGGCGTGCGGCATCGCGCCCGACGTGCGCATGAACCCCATCCTGCTCAAGCCCGAAAGCGATCACCGAAGCCAGCTCATCGTGGCCGGCAAGGCGCAGGGAGCCTTCGCTGCGAGGGACTACTTCGCGCGAAAGAAGGCGCTCATGCCGCAGATTTTGGAGGCGTTCGATTCGCTCGCGGAGGAAAACGACGTCATCGTCATCGAGGGCGCCGGCAGTCCCGTCGAAATCAACCTTGCCGAAAACGACATCGTCAACATGGGGCTCGCGCGCGCCGTGTCCTCCCCCGTGCTGCTCGCGGGCGACATCGACCCAGGCGGGGTGTTTGCCCAGCTCTACGGCACGGTCGCGCTCCTTGCGCCCGAGGACCGCGCGCTTTTGCGGGGGCTTATGGTGAACAAGTTCCGCGGCGATGTGGAAATCCTGCGTCCGGGTTTGGCTCCGCTCGAGAAAATGTGCGGGGTTCCCGTCGTGGGGGTCGTGCCGTATCTTACGCTCGACCTGGACGACGAGGACTCGCTCGCGCCGCGCCTAACTGCCCGCGAGGCGCGCGGCGTCATCGACGTCGCCGTCGTGCGCCTTCCGCATCTGTCGAACTTCACCGACTTCGACCCGCTTTCGCGCGTGCCCGGCATGGGCGTGCGCTACGTTTCCTCGACGACCGATCTGGGCCGACCCGACCTGGTGGTGCTTCCCGGCTCGAAGTCCACGGTCGACGACGCGCGCTGGCTTGCGGCTAGCGGCATCGGAGCCTGTGTACGCGCGCTTTCGGGCGCGGGCACGCCGGTGCTCGGCATATGCGGAGGCTACCAGCTTTTGGGAGACGAGCTTTCGGACCCGCACGGCAGGGAAGGCGCTGGCACCGCGCGCGGGCTCGGGCTCATCCCTGCAAGTACGGTGTTCAAGGAGGAAAAGCGCCTCGCCCAGTCGGAGCTGCGCATCACGGGCGCCCAAGGCGCGTTCTCGGTGTGGAACGGCATGACGGCGCGTGGGTACGAGATTCACGACGGCGAAACGACCGTCTCCTGCGCCCCTGCGGGCACGATTGGCGGCAAACCAGAAGGCGCGGCCTGCGGAAACGTGTTCGGAACCTATCTCCACGGCCTGTTCGACGAACCGGGGGTGGCGCTCGCCCTCGCGCGCTCGCTCGCGCGCATGCGCGGCCTGCCCGAGAGCGTCGTGGGTGCTGCGGGCGCGGCGTCCGCGGCCGATCACCGTGCGCGCGAGTTCGACCGCCTGGCCGACGTCGTGCGCGGAGCGCTCGACATGGAGTATGTCTACCGCATTATCGAGGAGGGCGTATGATTCACGTGTATCATGGCGACGGCAAAGGCAAGACCACGGCGGCGATGGGCCTCGCCCTTCGCATGCTCGCCGCAGGCCGCCGCGTCGTCGTCGTGCAGTTCCTGAAAGACGGCGAAAGCGGGGAGGCGCGCCTGCTCGCCGAGCATTTCGGCGTGCCCGTGTTCGCGGGGAAGGTGTCGGACAAGTTTACCTGGTCCATGACGTCGGAAGAACTTGCCGCGACGCGCGAGCTGCACGATGGGAACCTCGCTTCCGCGCTTGCCGAGCTCGAGGGCGCGCAGGAGGGGCTGCTCGTGCTCGACGAGGCGCTCGATGCGCTTTCGAAGGGGCTTGTCGACGAGGCGCTCGTGGACCGCGCGCTCGATATGTCCGCGCGCGGCGTCGAAGTAGCGCTCACCGGGCGCGCGCCTTCCCGCAAGATCGTGGAGAAGGCCGACTACATAACCGAGATGCGGTGCGAGAAACACCCCTACGAGCAGGGGATATGTGCAAGGGAAGGAGTGGAGTACTAGATGGATTCCAAGGAGATGGCGCCCGGCGACATCGAGCGGCGCAGCTTCGAGATCATCACCGAAGAGCTCGGCGGCCGCACGTTCCCGCCGCTCGAAGAACCCGTCGTGAAGCGCGTCATCCACACCACTGCCGACTTCTCGTACGCCGATTCCCTCGTTTTCACTCATGACGCCGCGCACTGTGCGCTCGACGCACTGCGCGCAGGGGCCACGGTGCTCACCGATACGAACATGGCGCTCGCAGGCATAAGCAAGCCTGCGCTCGCGAAGCTCGGCTGCAAGGCCGTGTGCTACATGGCCGACCCTGATGTCGCCGTGGCTGCGCGCGCCGCGGGCACGACTCGCGCCGTTGCGAGCATGGACAAAGCTTGCGGCATCGAGGGTCCGCTCATCGTGGCCGTCGGCAACGCCCCCACGGCACTTCTGCGCCTCGCCGAGCTCATGGACGCGGGGAAGATCGCGCCCGCGCTCGTCGTTGGGGGGCCGGTCGGGTTTGTGAACGTGGTCGAGGCGAAAGAGGAGCTACTCGCGCGACGCGCGCCGGCCATCGTCGCGAGGGGTCGCAAGGGTGGTTCGACCGTGGCGGCCGCCATTATGAACGCGCTGCTCTACCAGATCACGCGCCCAGGCGGCCCGAAGTGACGGCGCCCGCATCTGCGCCGGCGCTGCGCATCTTCGCCGGCACCACCGAGGGCCGCCTTCTGTGCGAATGGGCGAGCGGGGCGGGCATCCCCGCCCGTGCCTACGCGGCAACCGAGTACGGAGGCGAGCTTTTGGGCGAGCTTCCGGGCATCGAGGTGCATGCGGGCAGGCTCGACGAGGCCGACATGGAGCGTGAGCTTTCCGGCGCGCGCATCGTCGTCGACGCCACGCACCCCTTCGCTACGCTCGCAAGCGGCAACATCCGGGCCGCTTCGCTCGCCGTGGGTGCACGATGCCTGCGCCTTACGCGCCCGGTCGAGGCGCTGCCCAAAGGCGTCGTGTCGGTCGCGTCGATCGCCTGCGCGGCGCGCTTTCTCTCCGAGAACCCGGGTCGCGCGCTTCTCACGACGGGGAGCAAGGAGCTTGCTCCCTACACGCGCGTCGCCGATTTCGCGGAGCGCTTCTTCGTGCGTGTGCTCCCTCTGCCCGGTGCTATAACGAAGTGCATCGACGCGGGGTTTTCGCCGTCGCACGTCATCGGCATGCAGGGGCCCTTCACCCGCGAGCTCAACGAGGCGATGCTTCGGCAGGTGGGCGCCCAGTGGCTTGTGACCAAGGACTCGGGAACCGTAGGCGGCACGGCCGAGAAGATCGCCTCCGCGCGCGACGTGGGAGCGCGCTGTATCGTGGTCGCCCGTCCCGCCGAGGGAGGCGGGGCCCTTTCGCTTAGGGAAGTGGAAGACGCGCTCTTACGGGAGTTCGCGCGCTAGGCGCTCGCCGCGCATGCGTGCCCTCCCGCCTGCGAGGAGGAGCGCCCCGAGCAAGCTCGACCCGTACAAGCCCGTCATCCGCCAATCGCTCGAGGACGACGCACGGAACTGGCGCAAGCAGCCCTTCAATAAGTTGCGGTGAAATAGCGTCTGTTTTTGCTGCTAAATAGCATATTCAGTCCCTAATTCACCGCAACTTGTTGGTGGTGGCTTACTGGTAGCGTAGGCATTCCACTGGGTCGAGCTTTGCTGCACGGCGAGCGGGGTAGAAGCCAAAGATTTTTTTTTTTAATTATTAGTCGTCAAACGAGATCTACACTGTTGTAATGGAGAAGCTTGGCGTGATCGTCCCGGTAGCTCCAAACTCGCTCATGATGCCCGAGCTTGCGGCAAAGAACGTGAGTCCCCATGCCAGCAGATAGCCAATCAGGACACCCAAC
>RQCP01000040.1 GCA_008668235.1 Collinsella aerofaciens
GCGGCGGGCCGGGACATGGGCCGGAGGGCCCGTTGCGCTGAGTCCGGAACGGCTGCGCGGCGGGCTGGCGGAGCGTGCGGCGGCGGCATGGGGGCACCGGACTCCACATCCCCTCCACCTGCGGAAACGAAGTGATGGCCAGGTGCCGGGAGCTATTTCCGCGTTGCGCTAGCTGCGGAAACGCGGGGTCCGTTCAGGCTGTTGCGTTGAGATTGAAAATCAACCAAAGAGTTTTTCGAGACCATTTCGAGCAAATCCCACCGGTTCCATAGGAGTAAACTTGCCCCACTGCAAATGCTCGAAAGGACCGGCATGAAAGAACTCTCCAACCGCACGGCAACGTTTACCGATTCCGTCATCCGCCGTATGACGCGCATCTCCAACAAGTACGGCGCCGTCAACCTGTCGCAGGGCTTCCCCGACTTCGATCCCCCGGCGCAGCTGCTCGATAGCCTCAGCGCCATCGCCAGCGACCCCAAGCCGCTCTATCACCAGTACTCCATCACCTGGGGCTCCCAGGCCATGCGCGAGGCGCTCGCCGCCAAACAGGAGCACTTTATGGGCATACCGGTGAACCCCAACGAGAATATCGTAGTCACCTGCGGCTCCACCGAGGCCATGATGGCCGCCATGATGACGGTCACCAACCCCGGCGACAAGGTCGTCATCTTCTCGCCGTTCTACGAGAACTACGGCGCCGACACGATCCTTTCGGGTGCCGAGCCCATCTACGTGCCGCTCAACCCGCCCACATTCGACTTTGACCGCGAGACACTCGAGGCGGCCTTCCGCGACAACGACCCCAAGGCCATCGTCCTGTGTAACCCTTCCAACCCCTGCGGCAAGGTCTTTACACGCGATGAGCTCACCTTTATCGCCGACCTCTGCAAAAAGTACGACGCCTACTGCATCACCGACGAGGTATACGAGCACATCGTCTACGCGCCCCACGAGCACGTCTATATGGCCACGCTGCCCGGCATGTTTGAGCGCACCATCAGCTGTAGCTCGCTGTCCAAGACCTACTCCATCACCGGCTGGCGTCTGGGCTACACTATCGCCCCTGCCGAAATCACCGAGCGCATCAAAAAGGTCCACGACTTCCTCACCGTGGGCGCCGCCGCTCCCCTGCAGGAAGCCGTCGTCACCGCCCTCAACTTCGACGACAGCTATTACGATGAGGTCCTTGACCTCTATACCGCCAAGCGCGACCTGTTCTGCCAGGGACTCGACAGCATCGGTCTTGAGCATAACGTGCCGCAGGGCGCCTACTACGTCATGATGGACATCTCTGAGTTTGGCTATGACAGCGACCTCGAGTTCTGTGAAGACCTCGCGTCTAAAGTGGGTGTGGGCGCCGTGCCCGGCTCGAGCTTCTTCCGCGAGCCCGTCAACCACCTGATTCGTTTCCACTTTGCCAAGCGAGACGAGACGCTTAACGCGGCGCTGGAGAACCTCAAGTCGCTACGTGATAAAATCAAGCCGCGCGGGTAAGGACGGCCCGGCAACTAAAGCAACCAAAGAAGCCCCGCACCGCCCGCCGCGTTGCGAGGCTTCTTTCTATAGCG
Organism: Collinsella aerofaciens; assembly: GCA_008668235.1. Lineage (GTDB taxonomy): Bacteria > Actinomycetota > Coriobacteriia > Coriobacteriales > Coriobacteriaceae > Collinsella > Collinsella aerofaciens_K. The sequence continues at coordinate 1,569 of RQCP01000040.1, forward strand.
CTTTCTTAAATGGTTTAGAGCTCTATACTTTAGTCACGGAGCAACTCGTCCCAGAGAGAGGAATACTATGGCAGAGCAGCAGCTTATCGGAGCGCTCGAGGCCGGTGGCACCAAGATGGTCTGCGCCACGGGCTATGCGGACGGTACGGTCCTAAAGCGCGAGCAGATCGCGACCACGACCCCGCAGGAGACCGTTGAGGCCGTCAACGCGTGGTTTGCCGACAAGGGCATCGCCGCGCTGGGCATCGGCGCCTTTGGCCCCACCGCAGTCAACCCTGCCTCGCCCCAATACGGCAAGATCCTGGAGACGCCCAAAACGGCATGGCGCTACTTTGACCTGCTGGGCACTATCCAAAACGAGCTCAATATCCCCTGCGGCTACGACACCGACGTCAACGTCGCCTGCCTGGGCGAGGTCACCTTTGGTTGCGCCCAGGGCCTCACTGACGTTGTGTATCTGACCATCGGCACCGGCGTGGGCGCCGGCGTGCTCTCGGGCGGTAAGCTCGTGCACGGCATGATGCATCCCGAGGCCGGCCACATCCTGGTCACGCGCGACCCGCGCGACACCATTGGCGAGCACAGCGCCTGCCCCTTCCACGACAACTGTCTCGAGGGCCTCATCGCCGGCCCCGGCGTTAAAAAGCGCTGGGATGGCAAGAGCGCCGGAGACATGGCCGATGACTCGGAGGCCATGGACCTGCTCGCCGGCTATCTGGCACAGGCACTCATGACCTACACGCTGTGCTACGCGCCGCAAAAGATCATCATCGGCGGCGGCGTGGCCGACCACACCCCTATCGTGCCGCTCGCCCGCAAAAAGTGCGCCGAGATGCTCAACAGCTACATCGTCACGCCCGAGGTCAACGATATCGACACCTACATTGTCAACAACAGCCTCGAGGGCAAGCAGGGCATCATGGGCTGCCTGGCCCTGGGCGCACAGGCGCTTCAGTAGCAGACGCACCCACAGGGCGTGGCGCGCTCGGCAAATCCAACCTACGGAACGACGCCACCACGCCCCATATAAGCCCTCAAATAAAAAAGGCCGCCTAGGACCAAACAATACGTCCTAGGCGGCCTTTTTGGCGTGCATCAGCGACTGTAAGAGATATCGGAGCACAACGCCCGTTGCCGCTCCACAGCAGTCGATCATCACATCGGTGATCATGCCGGCGCGTCCCGGCACAAAGAGCTGAATCGTCTCGTCGATCGAGGGAATCAGCAGCAGGAACACCGCCGTGGGCAGCAGCACGTCAAAGGTGCGCCGGCCCTCAAAATCAAAGGCGTGCGTTGCCAGAATGCCGAGCACCATATACTCGGTAAAATGCGCGCACTTGCGAACAACAAAGTTGGTCACCCATTCATATGGAAGTCCCACGCCGTGCAGGAAACAGCGGATAGCTTCCATGACCGTTAGGCTCAGCGAGCCCGACCCCGAGCCGGGAACCAGCGAATTGCCCCAGATCAAGAGCGCCATCAGGCAGGTCGCGACCGCCCATTTTCGATTGATCTTAACCATGCAGAAGTTATGCCTCCGCGCGGAGCGGCGCGAAGCTGGCGGTACCGCCCTCGATAACGCTCAGATAGGCACGGCCCGTACGCTTGGCTGTGGAGGACTGCAGGCGCTCGATCTCTTCCTCGAGGATCTGATTGACGCGCTCGTGACGACGATTTTCCATAATGCCGGCGGCAATAGCCTCGGCCCGCTCGATACTCTCGCGCGAGATGCGGGCGGTATCCTCGGGGAACACAGCGCTGTGACGGCCGACATAGGCGGGGGCAGCAGGCTGAGGGGCAGCGACGGGAGCGGGCGCTGCAACAGGAGCGGGCTCGTCAATCTCATCCAGAATCGCGGTGGCGGCGGCCCACATGTCCTCGTGGCCCGAGTAATCGGCCATGGGAACATCAACCTCGAGCGAGGCGTCCGGAAGGTCTCCGGTGTCGATGCGATCTTGGGCATCAATCGATGCGGTGATGGCTGCAGGCTCATCGAGGTCATCGAGATCGATGTCCGTGGCACCGGAGATGATAGGCATGCTGGCGAGGTTTGCATTGTACGGCGCAGCCTCAGCCGCCTGCTGCTGGGCAGGAGCGCCCCAAAGCGAGCTCTCGGCGGCACGGCGGGCGGCAACGGCCTCCTCGTCCGCGGTCATGGCTTCATCAACGTACGAATTATCGGCAAAAGCGTTAGCGTCCGACGAGGTAGCGCTGTAGGCGTTATTGGATGCCGCGTTGGCAACGAGTGCCACGAAAGCCGCCGTGCTGCCCGCAGGGGCGGCCTGGGAGCCCGATACGGCACGCGCCGCGGCGGCGATGTCGTCGCGATTGAAGGAGCCGGTCTGCCCGCCGTTGGTGAGCTCGTCGATGGCGACTTGATAGACGTCGCGCGAGCGTGCAGGGTCGCAGCTCACCGGCGAATCGTCGTCGAGCATGCTGTCGATCATAGACCAAGCCTCGTCCTCGTCCATAGCATCTGCGGCTCGAGCGATGGTAGGGACACCATCATCGGCATGACGGCGCTGGAACGCACCGGTCAGGCCGGAAAGGAATGCCGAGGTAGATTGCTCCGCCTGAGCCTGAGAAGCAGAAGCCGCAGCGTAAGGAGTCGCATCCTGCTGCTGAGCTGGAATCGAGGCGGTCTTGAACTCGCTTTGATGCTGATTGAGATTGGCGGCACCGCCCATGGCATCGGGCTGGAACAGACGCTCTTCACGCTGCGCACGGTACTCGGAGATACCCAGCGAAGCGGCATAGATACCCACGCCCGCCACCGCGCCCACGGCGAAGGGAACCGCACCCGCCACGACCGTCTCATTCACCGACGAAAACGGCAGCGTCGCGGCATACATAACCACGGGAGCGGCAAGGCCGATCCCGCACGAAAGTCCGGCAAGGACTGCTCGTTGTGTTGCATCAGAAGAAGCCATGAGCTCTCCCCATCTTCCAGCACCCAAATCGCATCATTCAGTTGGCTGCGCGAGAGAAGATGAAGCGGGGCTATGCCCCAAAGCAACGGTATATGGTTCGTTTCATCTGCGTTTTCCGTCGCGAAGCTTGAAAGCTATTATGCGAAACCGCCCCGTCGATTGCAAGCGACGATGTCGGATTGAAACGGGAAACCTGCTGCTCGTCGGTCTTATGGTTAAAAATAAGTGCGAAGCGGCGATATAGAAAAGGGCCGAGGCTCAAAGCCCCGACCCTTTATTGCATTGATGACTATCGCCGCGTGTGGATGACAACCTAGAACGTCTGCTCGTAGTCGCTGTGCTTTTTGGCCGAACGCACCAGGAACTCCTGGTTGGTGTTGGTGCCCTTAAGACCCTTGATAAACGATGCGGCCGCGCGCTCGGTGTTGTTCATGCCGGCAAGAATGCGACGTAGACCAAAGACAAACGGACGCATCTGCTCGTCGACCAACAGGTCCTCGTTACGCGTACCGGAGGCAACGGGGTCGATAGCCGGGAAGATGCGGCGGTCGGCCAGGTCGCGGTCGAGCTTGAGCTCCATGTTGCCGGTGCCCTTGAACTCCTCAAAGATGACCTCGTCCATCTTTGAACCGGTGTCGATGAGGGCAGAGGCCAGGATGGTGAGCGAGCCACCGTTCTCAATATTACGGGCTGCGCCCAGGAAGCGCTTGGGCGGATACAGCGCCGCCGAATCGACGCCGCCCGAAAGGATACGGCCCGAGGCGGGCGCCGCCAAGTTGTAGGCGCGGGCAAGACGCGTGATGGAGTCGAGCACCACCACGACATCGCCGCCCAGCTCCACGATGCGCTTGGCGCGCTCGATGACGAGCTCGGCCACGCGGGTGTGGTTGTCGGCGGGCATATCGAAGGTCGAGGCCACGACCTCGCCCTTAATGGAGCGCTGCATATCGGTGACCTCTTCGGGGCGCTCGTCGACGAGCAGGCAGATGAGGTGCACCTCGGGGTTGTTAATCGAGATAGACTGGCAGATCTTCTTGAGGATCGTGGTCTTGCCGGCCTTGGGCGGGGACACGATCAGGCCACGCTGACCCTTGCCGATCGGCGACACCATGTCGATGGCGCGACCGGTAATGGAGTCCTTGCCGTGCTCCATGCGCAGCGGCTCGTTGGGATAGACCGGGGTGAGGTCGCCGAACTTGGGACGGTTGCGAATCTGCTCGGGGTCCAGACCGTTGACGGTCGTGATTTTGGCGAGGCCGGCGCGCTTGTCGCCGCCGCGCGAAGGACGCAGCGAGCCCTCGATGACGTCGCCCGTGCGCAGGCGCGCGGAGCGGATGAGGTAGGCGGGCACGAAGGCGTCGTCGTTGGACTTCATGTAGCCATGGGCATGGATGATACCGGAGCTGTCCGGACGAATCTGCAGGATACCCTTGATGTCGCGGAAGCCCTCGACCTTCGCGGCGGTGACGTAGATCTCCTCGACGAGCTCGGCTTTCTTCTTGCCGGTCGTCTCGATCTCGAACTCCTTGGCCTTCTCGCGCAGCTCGGCGACCTTCATGGCCGCGAGTTCCTCGCGCGAAAGCGTGGGCTCGGTGGGGGCGGCGTTGCGCTCCTTGTTGCGCTGTTTGCGATCGCGCTGGCGGTTGCGACGGTCGTTGTTGCGCTCGTCCTTGCGGTCGTTGCGCTCGTCGTTACGCTTGTGCTGGCGACGGTTGGGGCGAGCGCCGTCTTCGGCCTCGGCGGGCGCGGCAGCATCGGTTGCGGCGGCGTCGGCATTGACCGCAGCGGCTTCATTGGCCTCGGCGCCAGAATCGACCTGCGCTTCGACATCAGCCTGATGCTCGGACGCCTTGGCCTTAGCGGACTTCTTACGACCGCGCTTGGGCTTCTCGGACGCAGGCTGTTCGACGTCTTGGGGCTCGGCGGCATCAGTCGATGCATCGGCGGTCGTCTCGTCGGAATCCTCGGACGCACCCTTCTTGGCAGCCTTAGCCTTGGACGTGCGCTTAACAGCAGTGCGACGGCTGCGACCGGGGCGGACGTCGGCGGGCTCGGCATCGGCGGGAGCGGCCTCGGAAGTCGCAGCATCCTGAACGGGTGCATCGGCAGCGGTTGCAGACTCGGCGGTCGCCGCAGCATCCCGAGCAGCTGCGGCTGCGGCTGCGGCCTTCTCTGCCTCGACGAAGGCCTTGGGCTTGCGACCGCGACGGTGCGGGCGCAAAGCCGGATCGACAACGGGAACTTCGCTGGCCTCGACAGGCGCAGCGGGCTCAGTTGGCGATGCGCCCTCCCCTGCCGCGGAACGGACCGAAGCCTCAGTGAGCTCGGGGGTTACCTGTTCAGCAACCTGCTCGGCCTTAGCAGCCGTGCGACGGCGTGTGCGCGGTGCCGGCTTCTCGGTCGGTTGGTCGGCGGCAGGGGTCTCGGGCACAGACGGGGCTGCAAACTCGGTCAGAGCCGCGGCCTCGCGCTCGGCAGCACGACGGCGGGCGCGCACCACCTGAGCCTCGCTAATCTGCGCCAACGCACGTGCCTGCGCGACCTCATCGGAAATCGGCGCCGAGGAGTCAGCTGCAACGGTGCGCTTGGCGCGCGTCGTGCGCGTGGTACGGCGCTTGGGCTTGGTGACCTCCTCGCCGTCAGCAGCAGGCTTGGTCGTGCGGCGCGTACGCTTGGGCTTTGCCGGAGCAGCCTCCTCACCAGTTGCAGGCACGGCCTTCTCAGCCGCTGCAGGCGTAGGCGTCGAAGCAGCCTTAGGCGTCTCAGGAGCCGAGGCTTGCGCGGGCGCCGCGACCTGGTCCGACGCAACCGGTGCAGCGGGAGCGGTCTGCGTCGTCGTTATTTCGTTTTCTTGCTGTTGATCAGACACAGTGTTTGCTCAACTTTCTTTTCAAGCCCTGTGATCACATGCTCCCTGCATAAACCTTCAGGGCGGCTAAACAGTCTAGCTCCGTCAAATACCGACGGACATCATTGATCTGTATCGAGATATTTGCGTCATATACGCAGCGTTAGTGTAACACAACCGCCGCCACCTGCAACTTAGTCATTGGGGACGTTCTTAAACGACTAGTCAAAAGGGACACTCTTCCCCTAAGGCGCCTTGAAATGAAGCGACTAGGGAGCAAATCCGTGGCGTCGGGATTCGCCGTGCCACGAAACGCGCCTATCTACTACGCTTGCCCCCGGACCCCTGACCATACCCTTGTTTAATCAAAAACAGCGAGTTCGCTACCTGCGGTTTTAATATCGAACTTTACGGCACGGTTCGGGGTATGCGACAAAACGTAGGAGATGGGCACGATTCGCGGCGGACGGGTCCGCGCCACCCCTCCGCGAGACAAAAATGATCCATTTTCCTCCGTCCCCAAGGGACAATTTTCAAAACTACGCCGGATTACGGGGCCAGAATGCTGCAAGCCAACCATACCCTGCATTTTCAAGAAACAATAAGCCATCTACTTGCGGGTTTAATTTTGCTATTGGCACCATGGTCGCTTGTTGGCGATCCAGCCCCGTAAACCGGTATAGTTGCGATTTGGTAGCATTTTCCAACACGCCTAAAAGCCCCGCCAAACGAAAAAAGCCCGACCTCCGCATGGAGATCGGGCTTATAGGGCTCAGCAAAGCCGAACCTACACGGTCAAATGACCCGCAGATTACATCTGCTCGGGAGCGGAGACACCAACAAGGGTGAGCACCAGGGCGAGCGTCACGCGGACGGCATCGCAAGCGGCCAGACGGGCACGCGAAAGCTCGGGGTCGACGGGACGGCCCTCGCTCGGCAGCACCTGGCAAGCAGCATAGAAGCTGTGGAAGTCGCCGGCGAGCTCCTCGGCAAAGTGCGTCAGACGGAACGGAGCGCGGTCGCGAGCGCAGCTGGCGATGAGGTCGGTGAGCTCGTTGAGCTTACGCGAAAGGGCGAGCTCGGTCGGGTCGGTCAGCAGCGAGTAATCGACGTTCTCACCGATGGCCTTGGCGGCAACGGCCTTCATGCCCATCTCGTCAGCCTGCTCAGGCGTTACGTCAGCGGCACGGCGCAGGATGGAGCAGACGCGAGCGTGAGCGTACTGCACGTAGTACACCGGATTGGAGTTGTCGCGCTTCTTAACGGCCTCGATGTCGAAGTCGACCATCTGGTTAGAGCTCTTGGAGATGAGCGTGTAACGAGCGGCGTCGGAGCCAACCTCGTCGACGAGCTCCTGCAGGGTCACCATGGTGCCCTTGCGCTTGGACATACGGACGGGCTTGCCGTTGCGCAGCAGGTTGACGAGCTGGCCCAGCAGAACCTCAAACTTGCCGGGGTAACCCAGAGCGTCGCAGACGCAGCGGACGCGCTCGATGTAGCCGTGGTGGTCGGCGCCCCAGATGTCGATGACGTGGTCGACGCGCTGGAACTTATCCCAGTGATAGGCAACGTCGGAGGCGAAGTAGGTGTACTCGCCGTCGGACTTGATCAGGACGCGGTCCTTGTCATCGCCCAGGTCGGTGGAGCGGAACCACAGGGCACCGTCCTTGGTGTAGAGGTAGCCCATCTTGTCGAGCTTCTCAAAAGCGCGGTCGACGGCAGAGGTGCCGGCGGTCTCGCCCTCGGTGTCCTTCACGTACAGCGAACGCTCGGAGTACCAACGATCGAAGTCGCAATTGACGGCGTGGCAGAGGTCGCGCATGTTGTCGACCATCTTCACATAGCCGCGCTCGCGGAAGCTCTCCATGCGCTCCTGAGGATCGGCGTTGACCCACTTATCGCCGTCGGTGCGCCAGAACTCGGCGGCCTCGTCGATAATGTAGTCGCCGCCATAGGAGTCCTTGCCAAGGGTCTCGGCAAAGTTATCCTGGTACGGATGGGTCTCGGGATGCTCGTCGTTCTCGTCGGCAACGAAGGCGTCGCGGTCGGCGATCAGCAGCTTGTGAGCCTCATCGATATCCACGCCCTGCTTGGCGATGATGTCGGCAAGCTGCATATAGCGCGTGCTGATGGAGTTGCCGAAGGTGTTCATCTGAGAGCCGTGGTCGTTGATGTAGAACTCACGCTGGATGTCGTAACCGGCGTGGTCCATAACGCGGCAAAGGGAGTCGCCCAGAGCGGCCCAGCGGCCATGGCCGATGTGCATGGGGCCGACGGGGTTGGCGGAGACGAACTCGACCTGGGTCTTCAGGCCGCCACCGACGTTGGACTTAGCGAAGTCCATACCCTTCTCGCGAGCCTCGCCAAAGATGGCATTCTTGACGGCAACGGAGAGGTAGAAGTTGATGAAGCCGGGGCCTGCGATCTCGACCTTCTCGATCGCGGGGTCCTCGGGCATATGGGCAACGATGGCCTCGGCGATCTTGCGCGGGGCGCAATGGGCCAGCTTGGCGGACTTCAGGGCCATGGTAGAGGTCCACTCGCCATGAGAAGTGTCAGCCGGTCGCTCGATAGCGCAATCGTCAAGTTCAAATGCGGAAAGGTCGCCGGCCTCCTGGGCCGCAGCAAGCGCAGCGCGTACCAGCTCTTCAATCTTCTCGGGCATAGATCCTCCTTGTGTTAAAGCCCCCGAGCTCTTGGTCACTCGTAGGGCAAAAGCCAGAGTTTGTAGCACTCTATCACAAGCGACGGGCACTGTCGCAGGGTAAAGCCAATCGATATTGCATATGCACAAAATTGACTACAGCTTGTATGGAGTCACTCAAAGATGCCAGTCTGCCTGCAGATTATGCAGGCGTTGAAAATGCATAAAGGTGTGAATGAGCTGCGCCTGTTATCGAATACTCTTACCTATCGGAGTTGTGTGCTTTTCCTGCATAAAGTAAGGGTTTGCGCACGTCAGCGTGTTATTCTAGACATACGTAAATTCGTATAAGTTGGAGGTAGCATGTTCTCAATCGGTCAACACGTCATTCATCCGGGTCAGGGAGTCTGCACCGTCGTCGGTTTTAGGGACGACACGCCGCAGCCCATGCTACTGCTCGAGACCAAGCAGGGACATGCGCAGACGATCCTCATGTACCCCGTGGCGCAGGCCGACCGTTTGCACGCCGCCATCTCGCAGCAAGATGCCGAGCACCTGCTGAGCCACTATGACGAGCTGGAGTGCGACACCTTTACCGAGCGCAACAGCTCGCTTGAGGAGACACACTTTAAGCAGCAGCTCAAGCTGGGCGCGCCCGAGACGGTCCGCGTGGCAAAGACCATGATGCACCGCATTCGCCAGGCCGAGGAAGCTGATAAAAAACCCAGCTCCTACTACATGCGCGTACTCAAGGAGGCCAAACGCCGCTCCATCGAGGAGTTCGCCGTGGCCCTTGGCGTCACCGAGGAGGCCGCCGAAGCCCGCCTAGCCCAAGCCGCCCTCAACTAACCCATCCGCGCCAAAAACCACCACAAAGGGGACAGGCACCTTTGTGGTGGTTTTCTTGTTCTAGTAGTATTCATTCTTATCGATACCCACGAGCACAAGGAGTCTCTTATGGCAGAGCCGCTTACCGCCGGAATCACCCGCGACCGCGCGTTCGAACTGCTCAACGAGCACAACAAGGACTCGTTCCACATCACCCATGGCGAGACGGTCGAGGGCACTATGCGCTACTTTGCGCGCGAGTTCGACCCCGAGAACGAGGAGTTTTGGGGCATCGTCGGTCTGCTGCACGACCTGGATTGGGAGGAGCATGAGGACGACCCCATGAACCACACCATCTATGCTGCCGAGATTCTTGAGGGCGAAGGTGCGTCTCCCGAGCTCATTCGCGCCATCCAGACGCACACGTCCGACTTCAACACCTCGCTGCCCAAGCCCGAGCTGCAGATGGAAAAGATCTTGTTTGCCTGCGATGAGCTCACCGGTCTGATCGGCGCTGCAGTCATCATGCGCCCGAGCAAGAGCGTTATGGACTTTACGACCAAGTCGCTCAAGAAGAAGTTCAAGGACAAACGCTTTGCCGCCGGCTGCTCGCGCGACGTGATTTCGCAGGGCGCCGAGATGTTGGGCTGGGAGCTCCCCGAGCTCTTTGACCGCACGATCGCGGCCATGCAGTCCTTCGCCCCCGACCGAGATACCTTCCAGGCCTAACCGTCAACGCCACCTAAATCCACCACAAAGGGGACAGGCACCTTTGTGGTGGTTATTGTTTGAGTGGGCGTTAGGGGCGGACCTGGCCGGTGCCGCGGAGCTTGTATTTGTAGGTGGTGAGGGCCTCGGCGGCAAAGGGGCCACGGGCGTGGAGCTTTTGGGTCGAGATGCCGATCTCGGCGCCCAGGCCAAACTCGCCGCCGTCAGTGAAGCGAGTGCTGGCGTTGGCGTACACGGCCGAGGCATCGACCGCATCCAGGAAGCGCTCGCAAGCATCCGTGTCCTCGGCAACGATGGCCTCGGAGTGCATCGTGCCGTAGCGGTTGATGTGTGCGATGGCCTCGTCCTCGTTTGCCACGACCTTCACGCTCATCTCGAGCGCCAGGTACTCGCGACCCCAGTCCTCCTCAGTCGCGGCGACGTAGTCATCGCCCTCCACAAAGCCGGCGTCGGCGCACGCGGCGCACGTGGCCTCGTCGCCGTGAATGAGCACGCCGTGGTCGTGCAGCACGGCAACGACCGCAGGCAAAAACGCATTGACCACAGCATGGTCGACCAGCAGCGACTCGGCAGCATTGCACACGCCTACGCGCTGGGTCTTGGCATTAACGATAATGTTGAGCGCCTTATCAAAGTCGGCGGATTCATGCACGTAGATGTGGCAGTTGCCCGTGCCCGTCTCGATCACCGGCACAAGCGACTCGCGCACGCAGCGCTGGATCAGGCCTGCACCGCCGCGCGGAATGAGTACGTCGACAATACCGCGGAGCTTCATGAGCTCGCCGGTGGCCTCGCGGTCGGTGGACTCGATCATCGACACGGCCTCGCGCGGGAAGCCCTTGGCCTCGAGCGCATCGGCCAGCAGCTCAGAAATCATGGCACACGAGTGATAGGCCAGCGAGCCGCCGCGCAGAATGCAGGCGTTGCCGGTACGGATGCAGATGCCTGCGGCGTCGGCCGTCACGTTGGGGCGCGCCTCGTAGACCATAGCGACCAGGCCCAGCGGCACACTCACACGGGTCAGGTCCACGCCACTTGCAAGCACGCGGTGGTCGAGCACGCGGCCCACGGGATCGGGCAGCTCGGCGAGCTTTTCCAGGCCGGCGGCCATGCCCTCGACGCGCTCGGGCGTCAGCAGCAGGCGATCGAGCAGTCCGGCCGAGGTGCCCGCATCGCGCGCGGCGGACATATCGAGCTCGTTGGCGGCGACGATGGAGTCGACACCGTTGCGCAGTGCTGCGGCCATGGCGCGCACGGCCTCCTGGCGCTGCTCATCGCTCGCCGTGGCAAGCGAGGCCGACGCTGCCTTGGCGGCAACGGCAAGATCGTGGACATACGTGGCTATATCGACCGACATGGGCGGCCCTTTCTCCTAGAAGTTTGCAACCATGGTAGCCGATTTGCGCATGGCCTCGCCCGCGGCGGTAGAATTGGTCAACCCGAAACACCGCAACGAACGGAAGACTCACATGGCCCTCATCACTTCGTACCACGTCCCCGGCCTTTACGTCGAGGACCACAGCATCGACGTCCCCCTTGACTGGCGCGGCCTGGAGCCGATGCTCCTGGCCGTCGGCAGTACCATGCGCCGCGGCGCCATGCCGGCGCCCATCGCCGGCGCGACCGAGAGCATCAAGCTCTTCTACCGCGTGGTTAGCGCGCCCGACCGCATCAACGACGATCTGCCGCTGCTCCTGTTTTTGCAGGGCGGCCCCGGCGGCGAGAGCCCACGTCCGCTGTCGCCCACAAGCGACGGCTGGATCGAGGAGGCCGTCAAGCACTTCCGCGTGGTCCTTCCCGACCAGCGCGGCACCGGACGCAGTAGCTGCGTGGACGGACGCACGATCAAGGCACTGGGTGATCGCGCAACGGCCGCCGGCGCCGATACAGCACGCTCGCAGGCGGACTTCCTCAAGCGCCACCTCGCCAGCTCCATCGTGCGCGATTTTGAGTACCTGCGCCTAGTGGGCTTTGGCGGCAAGCCGTGGGTCACGCTCGGCCAAAGCTACGGCGGTTTTTTGACGCTGAGCTACCTGTCGCTCTTCCCCGAGGGCGTGGCGGCGAGCTTTACCTGCGGCGGCATCCCCCACGTACCGGCGAGCGCAAGCGAGGTCTACGCGCACACCTTCCCGCGCATGGCCGCCAAGACGCAGCAGTATTATGACCGCTATCCCGCTGACGTCGAGCGCGTGGCAGCCCTGGCCGATGCGCTCGAGGCTCAGAAGCCCGTGCTGCCCGACGGCTCGCCGATGACGGTCGAGCGCCTACAGCTCATGGGCAGCGACTTTGGCATGAAGCCGAGCTTTGAGCGCATGCATTGGACTATCGATCACGCTTTTGTTACTGGCGACGGTACGCTGAGCTGCGGCTCCTCGGTATCCGACAGCTTTTTGATGCGCGCCTTCGAGCGCACCAACACACGCACGAACCCGCTGTACTGGACACTGCAGGAGTTTATCTACGCCGACGGCGACACCATGCCCATTCGCTGGGCCGCAGCAGAGGAGAAGGCCCATCGTGCCGAGTTCGACACACTCGCGCGCCCGCTCATGTTTACCGGCGAGGCCATGTTCCCGTGGATGTTCGAGCAGATGCCCGAGCTCAAGCCCTTCAAGCCTGCCATGGACCTGCTGATGGAAGACACCAGCTGGGACAAGATCTACGACCCGCAGCGACTGGCGTGCAACGAGGTGCCCCTGCAGGCCGCGGTGTATTCCGACGACATGTACGTAGATTCGGGCCTGCAGCTTGATACGCTCAGCCGCGTGGGCAACTCGCATGCCTGGGTGACCAACGAGTTCGAGCACGACGGCCTGCACGGCAGCGTGGTATTCAAGCACCTCTTCGACGAGGCCCTCAACCGCGGAGACCTGCGCCGAATCTTCTAGCAAAGGAGTGTCCCCACCTGCCGGCACAGACGATATGAGCAGGACATAAAAACATTGAGAGCCCCTGCTGCATGAAAGACCGCGGATTAGGCCGACAATGGTGAGTGTCTAATTCAGCCGCGGCGGCCACGCCGCATTCATGGAAGGGGCTCCCATGCTCGATACTACCA
>RQCP01000045.1 GCA_008668235.1 Collinsella aerofaciens
ACCCCCAAGAGCCAGGACGGGTGGGTCGACGGGGTGCGCTGCATGCTCGCGGCGCGCTCCGGGGCGGTGAAGGCGCGGACCTCGGCGATCAACACCGCGAGGTCGCTGCTCACCACCGCCCCGGAGGGCCTCAGGTCGAGGTTCCGCGGGATGGCGGGGCCGAGGCTGATGGAGGAGCACTCCCCTCCGTGCGCGCCGAGGGCGCGCTGGGCGCCGCGCTCGGAGCGCTGGCGGACCTGTGGGCGGCGGCGCGCGACGCGGCGCGCGACATGGAGCGCGCGATCGAGGCGTCCCTGGAGGAGAACTGCCCCGCTCTGCTGGCGATGTACGGGTGCGGGTCCGTGAGCGCGGCCAAGCTCGCGGTCGCGGCCGGGGACAACCCGGGCAGGCTGCGCTCCGAGGCGTCGTTCGCGGCGATATGCGGGGCCTGCCCCATCCCCGCCTCGAGCGGCAAGACCGTGAGGCACAGGCTCAACAGGGGCGGCGACCGGCAGGCGAACAGCGCGCTGTACGAGATCACGAGGCAGAGGGTCATGCGCGACCCCGAGACCGCCGAGTACGCCGAGAGGGCCAGGGGTCGGGGGAAGAGCGACAGGGAGGTCATGAGGTGCCTCAAGCGCTACGTGGCCAGGGAGGCGTACCGGGCGCTGATGCACCCGCACGAGGTAAGGAGGCCGGCGGACGCGTCAGCCCTCGTGGCGGCAAGGCGCGCGGCGAGGGTCAGCCAGGTGAGGGCGGCGTCCATATTGGGAACCAGCGAGAAGTACATCTCGATGCTGGAGAGGGGCCAAAGGGAGCTCAAGCCCATAAGGAGGGCCTATGAGGCCTGGGTCGAGGCGGGGCTTCCGCTCGATTGGGACAGGCAGGCCTTCGAGGCGGAGCGAAAAATGGATTCTAAAAAAGGCCTTGCCATATAGGAGCGTCAGCGCGAGGCCCGTCTTTCCGTTGCTCCGCAGGAGCAGGAAAGACGGGCCTCATGCGCGAGGACGTTTTCAAAACCAAGCCCGGTCCCGGCCGGACAGCCCACGAACGCTACAGGTTCTTGACACCCATCGCGCGCATGGCGTTCAGGATGGCGATGATCGCCACGCCTACGTCGCCGAACACAGCAAGCCACATGTTGGCAATGCCGAGTGCTGCCAGCACTAGAATCAGCAGCTTAATGCCCAGCGCAAAGATGATGTTCTGCCAAACAATCGCCATGGTCTTGCGCGCCACGCGGATCGCGCGGGAAATGTTGGACGGCTTGTCATCCATGAGCACTACGTCGGCGGCCTCAATCGCGGCGTCGGAACCCATAGCGCCCATGGCAATGCCCACATCGGCGCGCGTAAGCACAGGTGCGTCGTTGATACCGTCGCCGACAAAGGCGAGCTTGCCCTTGCCGCTTTCGGCCGCGAGCAACGCCTCAACACGCTCGACCTTATCGCCCGGCAGCAGCTGCGCGTGGAACTCGTCGAGACTGAGTTGCTTGGCCACAGACGCCGCAACCTCCTCGCGGTCGCCCGTGAGCATGACGGTGCGCTTGACGCCGGCGGCGTGCAGGTCGCTGATCGTCTGCTCGGCATCGGCCTTGACGGTGTCGGCAATTACAATGTGGCCGGCATAGATGTCATCGACCAGCACGTGAAGGATCGTACCGACGACCTCGCAATCGGGCGCTTCGACTCCGGTCGCGGCGAGCATTTTTGCGTTGCCAACGACGACGTGCTTGCCGTCGATGGTTGCCGTCACGCCGTGGCCCGCGTCGTTGGCGGAGTTGCTAACGCGCTTGGGGTCGACCTCGCCCTGGTAGGCGACACGCACGGACTGCGCGATGGGGTGATCGGAGAACGACTCCGCAAGAGCTGCGACTTCAAGCAGCGACTGCTCCGTGTAGCCAGCCTCGGGGTGTACCGCCACGACCGAAAACGTGCCGTTGGTGAGCGTGCCGGTCTTGTCAAAGACGACGGTGTCCACATCGGCGAGCGTCTCGAGGTAGTTGGAGCCCTTGATGAGGACGCCCAGCTTGGATGCGCCGCCAATGCCGCCAAAGAAGCTGAGCGGGACGCTAATCACGAGCGCGCACGGGCAGCTGACGACCAGGAAGGTCAGGCCGCGCAGGATCCAGTCGGACCAGGCGCCGGTGACCAAGCCGCCGCCGAGCGCGAGTACCGCGGCAGCGCCGGTGACGGCGGGCGTGTAGACGCGGGCGAAGCGCGTGATAAAGTTCTCAGTGCGCGCCTTCTTTTCGCTGGCATTTTCCACGAGCTCCAGGACGCGTGCGACGGTGGACTCGCCAAAGGGCTTGGTGGTGCGCACGTGGATGAGCCCCGTCATGTTGATGCAGCCGCTGATGATATCGTCTCCGGTTTTGGCCGGGCGGGGGACCGACTCACCGGTAAGGGCGGCGGTGTCGAGCTGGGTTTCGCCCTCGACGATGACGCCGTCGATAGGCACGCGCTCGCCGGGCTTGACCACGATCACGGTGCCGACCGCGATGTCATCGGGGAAGACCTGCTCGAGTGTGCCGTCGGGCTGCTCGACGTTAGCGTAGTCGGGCGCGATGTCCATCATGGCACTGATCGACTTGCGGCTCTTGCCCACGGCGTACGCCTGAAACAGCTCGCCGACCTGGTAGAACAGCATGACGGCGGCGCCTTCGGCCATGTGCGGGTCGGTATCGGGGAAGAGCACCATGGCAAACGCGCCGATGGTCGCGACGGCCATGAGGAAGCTCTCGTCGAAGGCCTTGCCGCGGCGGATGTTGTTGAACGCCTTCTGGAGCACGTCGTAGCCGGCAATTAGGAACGGCACCAGGAACAGCACGAAGCTGGCGTAGATGTCACCCGGGGTACCGAATGCGGCGGTAAGGGCACCGAGTTCGTCGAGGGCATACACCACCGCAAAAATGCCCAGTGCTACCAGGATGCGGTTGCGCTTATGCTCGAGTGATTCTTTTTTCTTGCGCTTCTTCTTTTTCTTTTTGGGGTCGGCGGTGGCCATGACTCGTATCCTCCCATTTGAATGTATGAACACCCGCTCATATAATTTCGCGAGCAAAGGCCGCGGCAAGCGCGGCCTTGCGGGTTGGCGTAAACTTGGGCTAGAGAATGATCTCGCAGTCCGGCTCGGCGTCGGCGGTGAACTCCACAACGCGGTCGAGGACCTCGTCGAACTCGGCTTCATCGGCCTCGAGCGTCAGCTTCTGGGTCATAAAGTTGACCGAAACGGACTTGACGCCATCGAGCTTGGCCAGCTCGTCCTGAAGCTCGCGCGCACAGTTGGCGCAGTCGATCTCATCGAGCTTAAACTGCTTTTTCATGGTGGGTTCCTTTCCCTGTATTTGCGGCTTGGGTGCAGGCCGCGCTGGTACCGTGGTTGGCTGCTATTCGCAGATGTGGCTCATGCCCTGGTTGAGCATGGTGTAGACGTGGTCGTCGGCGAGCGAGTAGAGGATATTGCGCCCGTCGCGCCGGAATTTAACCAGGTGCGACTGCTTGAGTGTGCGCAGCTGGTGCGATACTGCCGACTGCGAGGTTTCGGTCGCTTCGGCGATGTCTGCCACGCAGAGCTCGCGGCCCATGAGGGCGTAAAGGATCTTGATACGCGTGGTGTCGCTGAAGACCTTGAACAGGTCGGCGAGGTCGTAGAGAAGTTCCTCGTCGGGAAGGTCCTCGGGCGAGCAGGTGGTGGGGATCGCGGGTTCGGTGGCCTCGATGTCGGGTTTCGTTTCATCAACGCGAATGCTCATTGCAATATCCTTTCATATGAACATGCGCTCATATAATTTGCTTCCGATTATATGAGTGTATGTTCATATGTCAATGACGTTCAGGTAATTCGTTGCACAAAATGATGGGGAATAGTGGACGAGATCCCGGACTGAGCGGTTTTGATAGCCGATGCCGGGGTGGGTGCCCTTGAGCCGTGCAAAAATTGGAGTATTCTGCAACGATAGGGGGTCCGTTAATTTATCGCAGGCCAAATAATGCAGCTAAAGAGTTATCTTAGGGTGTTAATCCGATGAGTTCTTCCTCAAATGTTGCCTAACGCTCTCACGCAAGAGTGATTTCGCTTCACATTTGGATCCACTCGAGGGTGATAGACACCCGGCTCTGCTGAATACTCGCAATTTTGCACGTCGCTAAGGTGCCCACCTTGTTAGCCGGTCTAGCTCCCGGCCCCGAAGATCCTGCCCTCGGGCGCGAGGCTGCTTGTTTGGGCAAATGATGGGCTGTCGGATTCGACTGTCTGCATGTCATCGATTGCCGGAACTTCATTAATTGTCGGGTCATCCAGCGTGATGCCTTCGAGCGTTGCTTTTTCGAGGTCGATTCGTTGACGCTCTTCGGAATCCTGGCGAAGCTCCTCCTGGATTCGTTTCTTCTCCTCAATAAACCTTCTGAGTACAAACTGTCTCAGGTCTTCTTGCATGATTTGAAAGTCTTTTGGCAGACGCGAGGGGCGTATGCCCTCTTTTCGTTGGATCGCCTCCATGACCCTAACGAAAGAGCTGGCATGCATAAAGGAATAACGGCTGACGGTGATGATTCCGTATCCCATGGACGCAAGCGCATTCTTGCGTTCCTCATCGATGGCGCGGTCTTCTTCCGCGTCATGATAAAAACCGTTGTATTCAATGTCTGTGCGAGATTTCTTTAGATACGCATCCATAAAGAACTTTTTGCGTCTCGTGAGATTCTTTGCGGCGGCGGTGACCTGCACCTCGTAATCGGTCTCAATTCCCTTAATACCAAGCCCTCCTTCGCTTTTGGGCAGCGTTAGCATCATGACAAATGCCGTTTCCATGGGAGACCGGCATCCGTCGCGTACACATTGGATCGCCTTTCGGGCAAGGGCCAAACCGTCGCATCTGGTAATGGAATTAAAGAACTGCTTTAACCTCTCGGTCGAGGTGAGCGCGAAACGCTCGTTATAAGAGGTGGAAGAGCCGGTTCCAAGGGAGTAAGCGCTGCACAATTCAAAGTAGTACTCCACCAGTTCGCGAAAAGGGAGATAGGTGGCGGCTTGAAGTGCGCAAAGCTCAACGCCAACAATGAAGATGCCATCTTCAAGCTCTATAAAGCGTGAGTTCGAGAATCGTTTTGACGAAACGTGGCATTGACAGTTCATTGCATAGCGCGCATTCCTGCGATCAAACACCATCACCTCGAGGGAATCATTTGCGCCGAGGGAAACATCATGTTTGGTGAGCCATTCTGCGGCTGCGTCAAGGAGCGTTCCGGTGGGACATGATCCGTAAATCGCGGCAGGGTTACAGGACTCGATGCCTTTCGCAGACACCGAATGCACGGCCTGGTAGACCGCTTTTGCAGTGGTATGTGACAATACGATACTCATGGTATATATCGTGTCAGCTAATGCCGTGTTGATGGCGCTGAGTGAAAAAGTCGTTTTAGAGGTCTAACCAAATGCTGTCCAAAAGCTTGACGCAATTATGAGTTGGTATGCCCTAAATAAAAGTTTTCGCAGCTTAGCTATAGCATATAACTACTCAATTGCTGCACATTTGATTGTGATGCATCACCATTCGACAACGAATTACGTGTCGGGAATTGGCCAAAATCGTTCAAAATGAGGGTTCAGAATTTGTGATGGCAGATCTATCTGTGGAATGTAGGGCGGCCCCGCTGCGGGGTTTTCCGCTGCGAGGCCGCTCGTGATCTACGCCGGAGTTTGTCGTAGACGTTTCTACTTGGCAAACAGGTTCTTGAGGTTGAACTCGGCTTGGACGGTGCGGAGCATGAGGTCGGTGTCGTCCAGACCCAGATGCTGCTCGTTGGCATCGGCGGCGAGGGTGCCACGGCGGCGCGCCCAGTTCTCGAGCGCGGCGGGCGCGGACTCGCGGGGGAGCGAGCGCACGTCGGCGTCCAAGCTGCGGCAGATCTGGCGCGAGTCGATGACGATAATCTTGCCGGCGCGGCGTGCCTCGGCGTAACCGTCCAGATGAATTTTGAACCAGCTGTCCTCGAACGCGGCGTTATGCGCCATGTACGGGTACTTCTTCATAAGCTTGAGCAGCTGCTTCTGCAATTCCTTGTTCTCGCGGAAGGGCGTTTTGCCGTCGATGTCGTCCCAGGTGATGTGGTGGATATTCGACAGCGGCACATCCTCGCCGCGGTAGATATCGGGCAGGCCGCAGTAGTGTGCCTCGGCGTCATGCGGCACGGCGTCGCTGGTGAGGTCCATGATTTCCCAGCCCACGTTGATGATATAGCCGCGCTCGGGTGCACGGCCGGTGGTCTCGATGTCGATACCGAGCACGGTGCCCTGGATGGGCTTGCGGGCGTAGGCCACGCCGAGCGCGTCGCGGTCGCCGCGGATCTCGCGCATGACCGACGCGGCGGTGCGCTTTTGCATCTTACCGATGGCGGCGCAGGTGTCGGCATCGGACAGGCCGCGCGAAAGCGTCGCGGGCGTCACGTTGCGCAGGCGAGCCTCGCCAATCTGGTCGCACAGGTCGCGGTTGCGGTCAGCCAGGTCGCGCACGGTGGCAAAGTCGAAGCTGGGGTCGCCCTCGGCGGTAAAGTACTCGGTTTCGAGCACCTTAAGGGCCTCCTCGCCCTTCTGGCGCTCGGACTCCATGGCGCCGTGATCGCCATAGATAAACATGGGAATAAACGGCTGGCGCTCGTATTCGAGTGCTTGTGAAACGTTCATATAACTGCTCCTTGGACGGGCCGCAGCGCGCGGCTCGGGTTCATTGAGATGTGGCGAGATGATAGTTTACCATGGGCAACTATTGGCATCGCGCCTAGGACAACTACAATACCCTAGTTGACCGCTAGGACTTTTACAATGCTGCCGAAAGACACGAAAGGTTCCATCCGTCATGGATTTGCTGATTGATATTCTGCTCGACGCCGGCAAGGACACGCTCTCGCTTGTGCCGTTTTTGTTGGTGACGTATCTGGCCCTCGAGACCTTGGAGCACGTCGCGGGCGACCGCGTTAACGGGGCCATCAAGCGCGCCGGCGCCGCAGGTCCCGTGGTTGGCTCGTTGCTGGGTATGGTGCCGCAGTGCGGCTTTTCGGCCATGGCGGCAACGCTGTACGCCGGTCGTGTCGTGACCTTGGGCACGTTGGTGGCGGTGTTCCTTTCGACCTCCGATGAGATGCTGCCGCTGTTGCTCGCCGAGCAGGTGCCCGTGCAGACCATGGCGATGCTTTTGGCTTCGAAGGCACTGATCGCGCTGGTCACGGGCTTTATCGTGGACGCCGCCATTCGCGGCCTGCGTCGTAACGCTCGCGCGCATGCGGCGATTCGCCGTACCGTGCTGGGAACCGCGGCCAACCCGGCCCACGTGAACTGCGCGCACGACGACCACACTGGCGGTGACATCATCGACGAGGTGGCCGAGGCGGGCGTGAGCGCCGATCACATCCATGAGCTGTGCGAGCGCGACCATTGCGGTTGCGATGAAGACGAGGACGAGCACGAACACGGACATGGCCACGATCACGGTCATGAGGACGAGCATGAACACCATGATGGCCACGGTCACTCCCGCTCTCACGAGGGCGCGCCCCTCCTGTCGATTATTCGCAGCGCCATCTCGCACACCGTGCAGGTATCGGTATTCATTTTTCTGGTGACGCTGATTCTGGTCGCCGTGCTCGAGACCTTCGGCGAGTCCGCGATCGAGCAGTTCCTGCGTGGCAACGAGACGCTCGCCGTCCTGGGTTCGGCGCTTGTCGGCCTGATTCCCAACTGCTCGGCCAGCGTCGTCATCACACAACTGTACCTGGAAGGCGCGCTGCAGCTGGCCCCGATGCTCGCCGGCACGCTCATCTCTGCTGGTGTGGGCTACCTGGTGCTGTTCCGCACCAACCGCAGCGCCCGCGAAAACGTCCTGTTCCTGATCATGATGTACGTCATCGGTGCCGGCTGGGGCCTCATCCTATCCGCCGTTGGCCTTTAAGTAGATTATTGGGACATGTCTTACGATCTACCCCTGTGACCAGGGCATTCCCCGCTGCCAAAACAAAAAGGTAGATTTTTAGGCACGTCCCAAAAATCTACCTTGGTTAGCGCAGCAGCTCGGTGAGGTTGCGCTTAAAGCGGGCCCGGTCTTCGCTGGTAAATGCCGCCGGACCGCGAGTGCGACCGCCGGCGCGGCGCACCTTCTTTTCCTCGTGGCGAATAAACAGTTGCATGTCGATGGTCGCCTTATCGTAGACGCGCCCGCGTACGCCGATGGCGGCGGCATCGCGCCCGAGCACCATGCTCGCCAAGCCAATGTCCTGCGTCACGACTACGTCGCCCGCCTGCAGGCGTTCGACAATGGCAAAGTCGGCGCTGTCGGCGCCCACGCTCACATCGAGCGTCGTGACCCAAAATCCGCGTCGCGCATGCTCGACGTCGCGCGGATCGTCGCGGCGAATGTGGCGTTCCAGGTTCTGTGTGCTGTTGCCGGCGATAACGACGGCGACGCCCGCCCGCCGCGCGCAGTCAATCGACTCGCGCGTGACCGGGCAGGCGTCTGCATCAATAAAGAGCGTTCGTGGCATCTAGTGCACCAGTTTGCCAAATTGAATAGCACGAACAATCAGCGTTACGCCAAACACCAGCAGTGCGGCGCCGCTAAAGATGACGAGCATCTTGGCCGACCACAGCGGATAGATAAACACGAACATGCCGGCGATGATGGAGAGTGCGCCGCTCAGGATGGCGAGGGCGCGGTTGGACGAAAGCTCGGACTCCAGAATGGACATGACACCTTCGACAATCCAGCCAAAGCCGGCCACGATAACCACCATCGTGGTGAGCGTCGCGGTCGAGAAGGCCTGGTTGCGCAGGATTATGGCGCCGCCCAAGATAATGAGTAGGTTGGAGATGATGCTCGTCACGCGCCAGCCGGTGGGCAGCAGCGGCTCAAAAATGGCAGTGAACAGCCTGATGGCAGCAGTGATTACAAAGTAAAAACCCAGGACAGTCGTCAAAAAGACGAGGGACTTGGCGGGTGCAAAAAGCAGCGCGATACCGGCGACGAGCGCCAAGACGCCCGTGATGGCGTAAATCCAGCGTACGGCCTTGACGGCTTTGCCCGCCATGCTTTTCTCGTCAAATCCAAACTGGCTCGATTTTTGGTCATCGTTCTTAAAGATGCCCATAATGTCTCCTTTCCGTGCGGCGTAAGCCTTGATCATTACAACCAGTATCGCCTAAAGGCGCTGGCGTATGGGTTGGGGAGGGCGAAACGTAACCCAAAGGCCCCGAATTGTTTCCGTTGTTCCCCACGTCGCGATTTTCTATTCAACAGGTGTAGAACATTGCAGCCCTGTTCGTTATTGCCTAGGTTTTAGGTTAGATTCTCCTAAGAACAATTGCCCGAAATTGGGGGTCCCTATGAACGAAACAGTTCCCGCGGCGCCGTCGAGCGCGGAGTCGATGGCAAAGCAGGGTTGCGAAAAGCTCGGCTTGGAAGCGTTTGATGCGCTGGTCCGTCGTGCCCGTACGTGCCGCCGTTTTGACGAGTCCATGCGCGTGCCGCGCGAGTTTTTGCTCGAGCTGGCGGAACTGGCGCACCTGGCTCCCTGCGGCGCCAATGCTCAGCGTCTGCGTTTTCATGTGGTAAGCGGTGCAGAGGACTGCGCTCGCGTGTTTGACGAGCTTGCATGGGCCGGCGCGCTTAAGGACTGGCCGGGTCCTGCCGAGGGTGAGCGCCCGACCGGCTACATCGCGATTCTTGCCGAGCGCGCCGTTCCGGGCAAGCCCGCCGCTCCCATTACCGAGGTCGACACGGGCATTGCCGCGCAGACGATGATGCTCGCCGCCCGCAGCGCCACGCCCGAGGTGGCAGCCTGCATGTTCAAGGCCTTTACGCCCCACGCGATCGATGCCATGGGGCTCGATAGCGACAAGTATGAGCTCAAGCTGATCATGGCGTTTGGCGTTCCGGCCGAGACGCAGGTGATCGATGCGATCGATTCCAACCCCGACGGCTCAATTAATTACTGGCGCGACGAGGCGCAGGTGCACCACGTACCCAAGCGTTCGCTCGCCGACGTGTTGGTGTAGTTGAGTGTCACCGCGGTGTGATCCAGCGGTAAACCACCACAAAGGTGCCTGTCCCCTTTGTGGTGGTACGAGGGGAGGGTGTGTGGCAGATCTGTATTTGGTGCGGCATGGGCAGACTGAGCTCAATGTGCAGAGCATTTTGCAGGGCTGGCACGATTCGTCGCTTACGGCGCGCGGGCGCGAGCAGGCGCTGACGGCGCGTACGGCGTTTGCGGCGCGTGGCGTGGCCTTTGATCATGTGTATTCCTCGCCGTTGGGCCGGGCGCGGCATACGGCCGAGCTTATCGTTGGCGAGGGCCGTTCCATAGAGCTGGTCGATGACCTGCGTGAGTGGCATTTTGGCTCGCTGGAGGGCACATCAAATCGCGAGATGCCGCCGCAGCCCTGGGGTGATTATCCGGTTGCCTTTGGTGGCGAGTCGGAAAGTGAGCTTCAGTCGCGCATGGTCGCGGCGCTGTCCCGCATCATGGCCAGGCCGCAGCACGACTGCGTGCTGGCGGTTTCCCACGGCTCAGCCTGCCAGGAGTTTCTTGAGTATGTGACTGGCGAGGGGGAGCTACCCGACAACGGCGCCGTGCTTCATTTTGGCTATTGCGACGGGGCGTTTTCGCTCCTTGATTGGTAACGAACGAAAGGACCCCTATGAATAAAGATCTGTATCTGGTCCGTCATGGACAGACGATATTCAACCTCAAGCGTATCATTCAGGGGTGGAGTGACTCGCCGCTTACGCAGTTGGGTTGCGACCAGGCGGCGCGCGCCGGCATGTTTTTACGTGCGCGCGGCATTGAGCCCGATCATGCCTACACCTCCACGCTTCATCGCACCGAGCAGACTATCGCCAACTTGTGGCCGGGCTTGGCGTACGAGCGCCTGGACGGCCTGCGTGAGTGGTTCTTTGGCGACTTTGAGGCCGAGCGCGTGATGCTCATGCCCGAGCGCCCGTGGCGCGACTTCTATCGCCAGTTTGGCGGCGAGGGCCAGATGCAGGTGCGCGAGCGCATGGTGGCGACGTTGACCGATCTTATGCGTCGCCCGGACCACGAGTGCGTCCTCGCGGTGAGCCACGGATCGGCCATCAAGGAGTTCATGGACCACGTGAAGGGTGCGGCGGCTGATGAGCGCGATCGCGTGCCGGGCAACTGCTCGGTGCTGCATTTCGTGTTTGACGACGAGGCCGGTACGTTTGAGCTGGTCGAAGTCTTTACGCAGGAAGATTATGCGCGCGAGCTGGGGCTTGAACCGCTCGTGGCTACTGCGGGTCCGCAGCGCGGATAACGCGAGCGCGGCGGCACGGGTCGCCGGCATAACTTCTCGACGCGAAAGGGGCGGAGATGCATGTACCTGCTGCATCTCCGCCCCCTGTTTGTTGGGCTGCCGATTTTTGTGCTGGACGGTCTGGTCTTGCTAGAACCGCGCGACCTGGTGCGTGAGCAGACCTGTCGGAACCTGCGGTGCGGCGCCGCTGACCGGCGCGGCGGGGAAGAGCACGGCAACGGTAAAGTTGAACGGCTCCTTGCCGGTGTACGTTCCGGCGGCACGGGCCTCATCGGCCAGCAGCTGCGACGCCCCGGTCAGAGCGGCGGCGTAGGCGGGGTCGTCGGCCAGTGCCGGCTCCGGTGCTTGGTCGAGCATAGCGCGGATGGCCCCGACGGCGTCCTCGCGCTTGACCTCCCACGCGCGGTGCGTAATGCCCGCGGGGTCGGTGACGGCGTAGAGCGACGCGCCCTCTTTGGCGGCGCCCAAGATGATATCCATGACGGGCGAGGCCTCGTAGGCGAGCGACACGGGGCGCGGCTGCACCTTGAGCTCGGCGATTGCGCGCGCGGCGGCGGCCACGTCGGCGCTGGCATCGCCCTTGCCGCCCGCAAGTACACTCGTCGGGCAGATCGCCACGACACCCGTCACACGTCCCGGCTCGCCCGAGCATTCGTACACGTAATACGCTGCACCCGGGTCCTTGAGCATCAGGCCATCGGCAAGGGCTCCGCGCAGAGCATCGTTGCCGCTCAGGATGCTGCCCATTGCAGGCAGCGCCTCGAGCACGCGGTCCTGAGCCGGGCGGATGCAGGGAAACGGAAATGCTTTCATGGGCGGTCCTAACGCACGAGTCGGTTTGTTCGCGGCTTATTATGCCCCAACTTGCCCATTCGCGTCCCAGAGCACGTTATCGGCGAGCGCGATGAGCACGTTCTGACAGCGAACGATATCGGCGTGGGGCACATATTCGTTGGGCTTGTGCGCGAGCGCGAGCGACCCGGGACCGTAGCTCATGCAATTGCGGTTACCTGTCTTGCCGGCAATGACGGCGGTGTCGGTGTAGCCGGTAAAGAAGCCGACGGTTGTGTCCGCGTCCGTCACGTCATCGGCGGCACGCTTGAGCGCTGCTAGAAGGGGAGAGTTCGGGTCGCGCTCGATGGCGGGGCGGTCGCCCGTCACGGTGTAGCTGCCATGGCAACCGGGAATGGCGGCTTTGGCGACGGCGATGGCCTGCTCTACCATGCGCTTCGCGGCTGCCGTATCGGTCGGCGGAGTCAGGCGCATATCGACCCAGACCTTGGCGCGGTCGGGCACGACATAGGGGCGATATCCGCCCTCAATTTGGCCAAACGTGATGGTCGAAGACCCCAGCTCATCATGCTCGGGCAGCGCTGCGAACGCATGGCGCAGCGCGCAGACGGCCTCGGCCATGGCGGCGACGGCATCGGCGCCCTTCCAAGGCTGGCTCGCGTGTGCCGTCACGCCAGCCATTTCAATCTCGAACCACGTACGCCCCTTGTGCGCCACCTGGATCTGTCCGTCGGTGGGCTCGGTGTCCAGCACCCATTCGCGCGAACCGACCCAGCCGGCATCGATGGCTGCCTCGGAGCCTCGCATAAAGTCCTCTTCGTCGACCGAGCAGATGAGCGAAAAGCCGCGGCGGGGTAGCGCGCCATCCGCCGCCACGCGCTCGAGCGTATGGACCAGTGCGGCAATGGCGCAGGCCAGGCCACCCTTCATGTCGCAGGCGCCACGGCCATAGAGTTTGTCGTTGCGCACAACCGTCCCGAGCGGCGGAATGTCCGCGTCCCAGCCATCGCCCAGCGTAACGGTATCCATATGGCAGATATAGACGAGTCGCGGCTCGTCGCTTTGGCCCGGCACGGTGACCATAAGGTTGCGGCGCCCGGGGAGTACTTCGAGCTCTGCAATCTGCACGGCATCGAGTACCGGATGGCTCAGCTGCGCCAACTGTTCCTCAACCAACGCTTTGATATAGCGTTCAATCTCGCCCTCATACGCACCTGGGTCGGAACTGTCGATCCGCACGAGTCCTTGCGTAAGCCGCCAAGCAAAATCTGTATCAACCATAGGCACCTCACAGATAGTTAGGTCAACATACAGATTGTATGCCAAGAAGCGGCTCGGTGCATTTAATGGAGTGCTCACAGAAACGGGGGCGCCTCTCATGCGAAAGGCGCCCCCGCGGGCATTCAATGTCAGTGACGGGCAGGCCACATGGGGAACTGCCCGTCAGATCAGCCGGCGCTATTTGATCACGCGCACGCGATACATCGACGGAATCTGCTTGAGCGCCTCGATGGTGCTGCTGTCCAGGTGCTCGTCGGTGTCGAACATGGTGTAGGCGTTCTCGCCGGCGGACTCGTTGGTCATACGCTGCACGTTGGCGTTGTCCTTGGCCAAGATGGCTGTGATCTGGCCGATCATGTTGGGCACGTTGGCGTGCAGGCAGGCGATGCGGCTCGCGGCGCGCGCCTTGCCCATGCTGCAGGCGGGGTAGTTGACGCTGTGCGCGATGTTGCCGTTCTCCAGGTAATCCTTGAGCTCGCTGATGGCCATATCGGCGCAGTTGGCCTCGGCCTCGCCGGTGCCGGCGCCCGAGTGCGTGGTGATAAACGTGTTGGGCATCTTGACGGTTTTGGGCGTGGCAAAGTCGCAGCTAAACCAGCTCAGCTTGCCCTCGCGCAGGGCAGCGTCGACGGCGTCCTCGTCAATGATGGTTTCGCGTGCGTAGTTGATGAGCACGGCGTCGGGTGCCAGCAGGTTAATCTGCTCGGTGCTGATCATGCCGATGGTGTCGGCCTTGCTGGGCACGTGTACGGTGAGGTAGTCGCAGCCGCGGCAGAGATCCTCGAGCGTGCCCACACGCTGCACCTCGCGGCTCAGCACCCACGCGTGCTCAACGGAAATGAACGGGTCGTAGCCGTAAACGTCCATGCCCAGGTCGACGCAGGCGTTGGCGACCTTGGAGCCCACGTTGCCCAGGCCGATGACGCCGATGCGCTTGCCCTTGAGCTCGCGGCCCACAAAGGCCTTCTTGGCCTTTTCGGCATCGACCTGAATCTCGGGGTCGTCGGCGTTGTCGCGCACCCAGTTCATCGATTGCACCACGCCGCGGCTCGAGAGCACCAGCATGCCTAGGACGAGCTCCTTAACGGCGTTGCTGTTAGCGCCGGGGGAGTTAAAGACGACGACGCCCTTCTTGGCGTACTCCTCGACGGGGATGTTGTTGACGCCGGCGCCGCAGCGGGCGATAGCGCGGATGCCCTCGGGCAGCTCGTAGCCGTGCAGGTCGGTCGAGCGCATCAGAATGGCGTCGGCCTCTTCGGCGGTGCTCACAAACTCGTAGCCCTCACCAAACTCGACCTTGCCGTCCTTGGTAATGTCATCGATGGTTTTAATCTTGCGCATGGAAAACTCCTTAGCAGGTTTGGTTTAAACAGGTGGTTTGAAGTGGCTGGTCGGCCCGCGCGTTGCGGGCTAGTTAGATCGCGGGCTCAAACTACGCTGCGTTTCGAAGTCCTTCATGTACGAGGCCAGTGCCTGCACGTCTTCCATGGTTACGGCGTTGTAGACGCTAGCGCGCATGCCGCCTACCAGACGATGGCCCTTGACGTTTTGAATCTGGTGCTCGGCCGCGCCTGCGACAAAGGCCGCGTCAAGCTCGGCGTCGCCGGTGCGGAAGGTGACATTGGCGATGGAGCGGCTGTCGGCCTGCGTGGTGCCATGGAACAGCTCGCTGTGTTCGAGCAGGTTGTAGAGCAGGTTGGCCTTGGCCCAGTTGCGCTCGGCCATGGCGGCAAGCCCGCCAGTCTCCTCGACCCAATGGAACACCTTGTCGCACACGTAGATGCCAAAGGTGTTGGGCGTGTTGAGCATGGAGCCCTTGGCGGCCTGGGTCTTAAGGTCCATGTACTGCGGCGTCTGCGCAAAAGCGGGGCCATCTGCGATGAGGTCATCGCGCACGATGACCACGGTCACGCCCGCGGCGCCGGCGTTTTTCTGAGCGCCGGCGTAGATGAGCCCGTAGCGCTCAACGTCGAGCGGCTGTGACAGAAAGCAGCTCGAGACATCGGCGACCAGCGGCACATCGCCGCAAGCGGGCAGCTCGTGGTACATGGTGCCAAAGATGGTGTTGTTCTGGCAGATGTAGACGTAGTCGAGCCCGTCGCCCGCGGCCTCGGCGGCAATGCGCGCGTTGATGTCGGCCATGGTGGGTATGCGGTCGAAATTGGTGTCCCCGGAGCTTGCGAGCAGCACGGCCTCGCCGTACTTGGCGGCCTCTTTGTACGCCTTGTTGGCAAAGTTGCCGGTCACGACGTAGCCGGCGCGGCCGCGGCGCATGAGGTTCATGGGGATGCCCGCAAACTGCAGTGTGGCGCCGCCCTGCAAAAACAGGACGCGGTAGTTGTCGGGGATGCTCAGCAGGCGGCGCAGGGTTGCCTCGGCGTCGTCGATGATCTGCTGGTACATGCTAGATCGATGGCTCATCTCGAGCACGGACATGCCGCAACCGCGGTAGTCCATCATCTCGTCGGCGATCTCGGCGAGCACGCTTGTAGGCAGCGCGGCCGGGCCAGCTGAGAAGTTGTGCACACGTGCCATCTTCTAGTTCCCCTCGTAGTCGTTTGAACGTTCGGGATACTTTAGCACAGTGGAGCGCCGGGCGCGACCGCATCGCGGTAAAACTCGAGTGCGCTGCTATGATTTACAGGATGGTTACATGGGGGAGGGGTGCTTTACTCCTCAGGCAAATCCAAAACTGCAAGCGAAGGCATGAGGTTCTCTAGGCGCTTGATCTCTTCGTCGCAAATTGACTACCTCCTGGTCACTACGACGCCAGTGTGGCAATGACGGCTTCGTCGCCGGCGTATATTAGGGTGTTGCCATCGGGGATGATCGTTTGGCCTTCGCGCTTGAGCATCACCACAATAAACGGATGTTTGCCTTGTGGCACGTCGCGCAGGCGCTGGCCGGCCAGGCGACCGTGGGGCGTCACGGTGACCTCGCGCAGCGTAACCTCGGCACGCTCTTCGAACGTTGGGGCGGCCATCACCAGCAGATCACCTTCCTGGATCACGGTGTCGCCATTGGGCAGTACCGGGTGCGCCCCGTCGCGCAGCACCAGGACAACGAGCATGTCCGTCGCGCTGCCAATGTCCGCGAGCGAGCGTCCGGCAAACGGATGTCCAGCGCCCACCTTGAGCTTTACAAACGACATGCCGTCTTCGTCGCGGTAGTCGTTAAAGGTGCGGCGCACGTCGCCGGTCGCATCGATCATATCTAGCTTCTTCGCCACCGCCGGCAGCAGCGAGCCCTGCACCACGATGCTCGACACGGCAATCACAAACACCAGGTCAAATAGGTCGTGTCCGCCGGGAACGCCGGCCACCACGGCAAAGAGACTAAAGACGACCGAAGCTGCTCCGCGCAGGCCCGCCCAGCTTACGAGCGCGACCTGGCGGGGGTTCGTCTTAAAGGACGCCAGGAGTACGCCGACGGCGATGGGGCGGCTCACGAAGAGCATAAACGCCATGAGCGCCAGGCCCGGCAGCAGCATCTGCGGCAGGCGTGCGGGCGTTACGAGCAGGCCGAGCAAGAAGAAGATCGTCATCTCGGCCATTTCGGTGAGGGTGTCAAAGAAGTGCGCCATCTCGACCTTGCCGGTGATGTCGCTGGCACCCAGCACAATGCCGGCCAGGTATACAGCCAAAAAGCCGTTGCCGCCCAGATAGCTCGGCAGCGCGTAGGCGACGATGGCCACGGCGAACAAAAAGATGGTCTGCGCGCCCTCGGCCGTTGCGTGCGCGCGTTCAATCAGGCGGCCCGCCGCCCAGCCGATGGCAAGGCCCAGGCCCGCGCCCAGGATAATCTGCTTGGCCAGCAGTGTGGGAATGTTGATGTCGCCGCCGGCCGCGAGTGTGGCGAGCACGGCGGTGAGCATGTAGGCGACGGGGTCGTTGGAGCCCGATTCGACCTCGAGCAGCGAATCGGTGCCGCTCCTCAGCGAAAGGCTGTGCTCGCGCAGAACGCTAAAGACGCTCGCCGCATCGGTAGACGCCACGACCGATCCCAGCAGCAGGCCGCCGATCCAGTCGAAGCCCAGCACAAAGTGGGCGAATACGCCGGTGATGCCGGCAGTGATGACGACGCCGAGCGTGCTCAGCAGCACCGCCGGCGCGGCGACGGGCTTGGCGCGGTCGATGTTGGTGTTAAAGCCACCGTAGAACATGATGAACAGCAGCGCCGTGCTGCAGGCGGTTTCGGTGAGTGCGTAGTCGCTAAAGTCGATGTGCGCCGGGCCGTTGACGCCCAACAGCATTCCGAGCGCGATGAAGATAAGCAGGGTGGGGAAGGGGAGTTTTTTGCCGACGGGTTTGATGGTCAGGCACAAAATGATGACGAGGCCGATAAAGAGAAGGATCTGGTTCATGGATAGTGTCCGCTCCTGGGTGGTTGGCGTGGCACGGTCAGTTGTCTGTGGTTATTTGTACCCAAAGATGGTGGGTTTATGGGGTTGGATTGCGGGCGTGCGCGATATCGTCATAGACGGCTGCCGTCTTTGCCTCTGCTCGGAAACCCTTTCCAGCTTTATTGCAACGGAGTACAATGGGTAACGTTTAAGTTCAACTTGAAGTTTTAGTTGCGGCACCGGGCTTCGGCCGCAATGCAAGGAGAGGCGTACCATGGCGATCTATGTGACATCTGATGCTCACGGGCACGTGCGTGCGCTTGACGAGGCCCTGTCTAAGATCTCGTTGACGTCCGACGACACGCTGTACGTGCTGGGCGACATGATCGATCGCGGGCCCGATCCGGTCGGCGTTATTAAGCTCGTGCGCTCGCTGCCCAACGCCCGCGTGCTCAAGGGCAATCACGAGCAGATCATGCTCGATGCCACCATTGGCCAGGATCCGCTCGATGCCGAGACCTGGGATATCAACGGTGGCTGGACGACGCGCGAGCAGCTCAACGACATGGAATTTGAGGCATACGAGGAGCTCGTGCGATGGATGGCCGCGCTGCCGCTCTACGCGGTGGTCGAGACTGCCGAGCGGCCGTACCTGCTGGTGCACGCCGGCATTCAGACCGAGGCGGCGCGTGAGTTTTTGCTTGAGCATGGTGTCGATTGCGGCGACGGCAGGGGAGCGGTCGATGCCGATCGCGAGCTGCTGCAGCAAATGCTCGCGGTGCAGTCGTCCGATGACCTGCTGTGGATTCGTCACGGCTATTGGGATGTGCCGACCGGGCTGCTTTCTACCGAGGGTAAGGGCCCGGTCGTTGTGAGCGGTCACACGCCAACGGTGTCGCTCGGGCGTTATTGCGAGGTCGGTGGTCTTGCGGGGCTCGACGAGGAGTCGGGCCGCGGGCAGATCGTGCGCCTGGGCGGCGAGGATGCCGCCGGTGTGCCCGATCGCATCGACATCGACTGCGCTGCCGCCACCGGCTCCGAGTTCGGTCGCGTGGGCATCCTGCGGCTCGATGATGGGGCGGAGTTCTACGCGAACATCAACCCGGGCGAATAATCGGTGCAAGGGGTAGCTAATATGGGAAGGGTTTTTTGACTACTTTTGCCCTTCTGCCCGCAAATTGATTTCTCTGGGACGGGGATTAAAAAAGGCTCTGTTAGACCAGGATTGACATTCCGCCCCGTCAGCTTCTTGCGATTGCACAATGGTCGCCCCTTGTCGAATCTGAATCCGGCAAGGGGCGATGCGCCCGAGACCGGACGAGTTGCTCGCCTGGCCCTGCCGTTTCATGCCGACCTGCCGGCTAACTCGCCGTCTCCTCGTCGGG
>RQCP01000031.1 GCA_008668235.1 Collinsella aerofaciens
ACCTATGGCGAGGGCGCCTGCGAGGGCGTTATCGCGCACGAGGGTCGCGGCGACCACGGCTTTGGCTACGACCCTCTGTTCCTGCCGGTCGATACGCCGGGCAAGACCATGGCCGAGCTGACGGCGGACGAGAAGAACGCCATCAGCCATCGCTTCCACGCGCTCGAGCACCTGTCCGCCAAGCTGACGGGCGAGGAGTAGGCCGTGCGTGCGGTGGTGCAGCGCGTGCTCAACGCCGGCGTGACGGTCGACGGCGAGTACGTGGGCCGCATTGGACGCGGCTACCTGGTGCTGCTGGGTGTGGGCCATGGCGATACGCGTGCCGAGGCCGATAAGCTGTGGGGCAAGCTCCGCGGGCTGCGCATCAACGAGGACGAGAACGGCAAGACCAACTTGGCGCTTGCCGATGTCGACGGTGAGGTGCTCGTGGTGTCGCAGTTCACGCTGTTCGCTGACTGCCGCCACGGTCGCCGCCCATCGTTTACGGATGCCGGCGCGCCCGATGTTGCCAACGAGCTCTACGAGTACTTCCTGACGCTCGTTCGCCAAGATGTCGAACACGTGGCGCACGGCATTTTTGGCGCCGATATGAAAGTCGACTTGGTCAACGACGGCCCATTCACCATCGTCTTGGACACCGATAACCTTTAGGTTACGCGGTTTTACCAAACCGCGTAACAACTGGTCATGCGAGATTGTCGTCTGGTACGTATTCGAGACCGGGCTTTTTTAGCTACTTGCGTATGGCCACAACAGGGTGCTATAGTATTAGAGTTTTGTCTATCTTAGGGGTATTATCCCCTTTTTGAATTGCACCTTCTGGAGGCCCTGTTCATGGAAGAGATGGAAGTCAATCACGTCGACGACATCCACGAGAAGCTGACCGATATGGTGGGCGATCGCGTCAAGGTTAAGGCCAACATGGGCCGTACCCGCGTCGTCGAGCGCATGGGCACCATCAAGAGCGTCCACCCGGCCGTCTTCATTGTCGAGGTCGACGAGCGTCGTGGCCGCAAGTCGCGTCAGTCCTACCAGTATATCGATGTGCTCACCGGTCAGGTCGAGCTGTTCGACCCCGAGAGCGGCGAGCACATCTTTACCCCGCTCGGCAATCAGCTCGAGGAGCATTAACGGTGACCGATCGGTCCCTGACTCTTTCCGCGCCGGCAAAGATTAACCTCCACCTGGGGGTTCATACCGAGCGCGATGACCGCGGCTACCACAGGGTCGATTCCCTGATGGCGGCCGTCGGTCTTTCCGATACCGTGACGGTCACGCCGTCGCAGGCGCTGACCGTCCAGACGGTTCCAGCATCAGATTTTCCCATGCAAAAGAATACGGCGTATCGGGCTGCGGTTGCTATGGCCGAGCATTATGGTCGCGAGGCAAACATCTGCGTGACGATTGAGAAGCGCATTCCATTGTGCGCCGGCTTGGGCGGCCCCTCGACGGATGCGGCCGCGGTCATTGTCGCCTTGGCGGAGCTCTGGGGCATTGATCGCACCGACCCAGCGCTCGACGATATTGCGCGGGGCATTGGTGCCGACGTCCCGTTCTTTTTGCACGCGAGTCCTGCGTTCTACGTAGGTGGGGGAGACGTGCTGGCAACTGAGTATCCCACGCTGCCCGCGACGCCCGTCGTGCTGGTCAAGCCGCGCGAGGCGAGCGTTTCGACAATTGAAGCCTATCGACGTTTTGACGAGGCTCCGGTGCCTGCGGACAAGCCCGGCGCGATAGCTTCTGCCTTGCGTGCTGGTGATGCCGAGACGGCATATGCACTCATCCATAACAACCTAGGTGTCATTTCCGCACAGATGGAGTCGCAGATTCAAACGGTCCTCGACTGGCTGCGTAAACAGGACGGAACTGTTGCTGTAGATGTGTGCGGATCGGGTGCCTGCTCGTTTGCCATTTGCGACACCGCTGCCACGGCCGAAAGGCTTGCCGATGCTGCCCAGCAAAGTGGCTGGTGGGCCTGCGCGACTGAGCTTATTCCCAACACGGTTCAAATCGACGCGCCAAAGAAATAAAAATTTCTCTAGCACGCGGCGAAAATCTTTGTTACTATAGTCGAGCTAACGGGTTGTGGCTCAGTTTGGTAGAGCACTGCGTTCGGGACGCAGGGGTCGCTGGTTCAAATCCAGTCAACCCGACCAGAGCATGAGGAGGGACCGCTTCTTGCGGTCCCTTTTTTTAGCTAGTGTTGTGATACCGCGATACCCGCGGTATACTCATTCGAGCTTGTCTCGCTGTATTGTGGAGGTCTACATGTTTGGACTGAGGGCTCCTGAGCTCATCATTATTCTCGTCGTTGTCCTGATTATCTTCGGGCCCAAGAACCTGCCGAAGCTCGGCAAGTCCCTCGGCTCTACCGTCAAGAATATCCGCGAGGGTATGGAAGGCGACGATAAGGCCGAGACCAAGCAGGCCGAGGAGGTCGTGGTTGAGCAGTCCGAGGAGGACAAGGAGATCGCTGAGCTCGAGGCCAAGCTCGCTGCTGCCAAGAAGAAGCAGGCAGAGGACAGCGACGCGGACGCAGAGTAGTCCCATCCCTTTGGGGTGAGCACCTGACCGGCTTGCCCGCAGGCTAGCCGGTCTTTTTCGTTTTGTTGACAGTTGATTGTTTGATCAGAGTTGGGGAGATATCCGTATGGACGCAAGCCAGATCGTACTGACCGCTGAGGGCCGCCAGAAGCTCGTCGAGGAGCTCGCTTGGCGTGAGGGCGATTACGCCAAGGAGATCGTCGAGGACATCAAGGAAGCCCGCGCGTTCGGCGACCTTTCGGAGAACTCCGAGTACGATGCCGCCAAGGACAAGCAGGCCCAGAATGCTGCTCGTATCGCCGAGATCCAGGCCATTCTTGCCAACGCTCAGGTTGCTGCCACCACGGGCGACCTGACCGTCTCCATCGGTTCCACCGTTTCGCTGATTGATCCCAACGGCGAGGTCATGGAAGTCACGCTCGTCGGTACCACCGAGACCAACTCGCTCGAGCACAAGATTTCCAACGAGTCTCCGGTCGGTCACGCCATCATTGGTCACGGCGAGGGCGATTCCGTCGAGGTCGTTACGCCTTCCGGCAAGACTCGCGTCTACACCATCGCC
>RQCP01000041.1 GCA_008668235.1 Collinsella aerofaciens
AACCCCATTTCTCATCCCCAAACATTTCGACAAATTGTGATTTACAGACGCAGGATGTCTGAATGGGCGGCGATGCTCAGCTCATTTATCTCGGCA
Source organism: Collinsella aerofaciens (assembly GCA_008668235.1). Taxonomy (GTDB): domain Bacteria; phylum Actinomycetota; class Coriobacteriia; order Coriobacteriales; family Coriobacteriaceae; genus Collinsella; species Collinsella aerofaciens_K. The sequence continues at coordinate 97 of RQCP01000041.1, forward strand.
AATATGACGGTATAATCACAAGGGCTGTAATTTGTATTTTTGAGCTCATAGGTACCTGAATGACTGAAGAACCGATAAGTAAATCCGAGCTGGGAAACCACTTACTCGGAGCCTGCGATATCCTGCGTGGCCCCATCAACCAGGACGAGTACAAGAGCTACATCACACCGTTGCTCTTCTTCAAGCGCATCTCCGACGTCTACGACGAGGAGACCACCGAAGCTCTAGAGATGTCGGACGGAGACGAAGACTACGCCGCCCTGCCCGAAAACCACAGCTTCGCGGTGCCGGACGGCTGCCATTGGCAGGACGTGCGCAACACCGGCGCAAACGTCGGCAAGGCAATCGTAGACGCCATGGTAGGAATCGAACGAGCCAACCCCGATACCCTCAGCGGCCTCTTCAGTAGCTTCGACGATGCGAGCTGGACAGACAAAGGCAAGCTCTCCGACGAGCGCCTGAAGGACCTCGTCGAGCACTTCTCAGCAAAGAAGTTCGGCAACAGAAACTACAGCGCCGACATGATGGGCGACGCCTACGAATACCTGATCAAGAAGTTCGCCGACATGCAGAAGAAGAACGCCGGCGAGTTCTACACCCCGCGCGAAATCGTCAAGATGATGGTCTCCCTGCTTGAGCCGAAACCTGGCGAGACCGTCTATGACCCCGCCTGCGGCACGGGCGGTATGCTCATCGAAGCCGTGCGGCAGATGGACAACTCCAAGCTAGCTTACGGAAAGCTCTATGGCCAAGAGAAGAACCTCAGCACGTCCGCCATAGCGCGAATGAACCTGTATCTCCACGGCGCGAAGGACTTCCGCATCGCCCAGGGCGACACCCTGCGCGAGCCCGCCTTCCTTGCCGGGAACACCCTCAGGTCGTTCGACTGCGTCCTCGCCAATCCACCCTTCTCCCTTAAGAACTGGGGATCCGCAGAGTTCTCCTCAGACCCATGGGGCCGCAACATCTGGGGTGTCCCCACCGACAAGTCGGCGGACTTCGCATGGGTGCAGCATATGGTCTGCTCCATGGACGAGAAGAGCGGTCGCTGCGCCGTAGTGCTGCCCCAGGGCGCACTGTTCCACGGCGGCAAGGAGGGTGCCATCCGCAAGGAGTTGCTCAAGTCAGACAAGGTCGAGGCAGTGATCTCGCTCGCGAGCGGCGTCTTCTACAGCACCGGCGTCTCCGCCTGCGTGCTGTTCCTCCGGAATGACAAGCCTCCGGCGCATCGGGGCCGCGTCTGCATCATCGACGGTACCGAGATCTTCACCGCCCAGCGCGCGCAGAACATGATCACGGAGGAGAACGCTCAGGAGATGCTCTCCCTCTATCAATCCTACGAACCCGTCGTAGAGAAGTGCGCCATCGCGACGCTCGATGATATAGAGCGCGAGGGTTACGTGCTCTCGGCGAACAATTACGTCGAAAGAAGGCGCGAGGAGATCGAGCCGCCGGCGGAAACCAGGAAACGTTTCTACGACCTCCTTCGCCAGACGAGGAAGTCCGAGGAGAAGCTCCTTGAGCTGCTCTCAAAGGGAGGCTATGTCGATGGAGAGTAGAATCCCCCAGGAAGAGCTGAACAACCATCTATGGAACGCGGCGGTTCTGCTGCGCACCTACATCGATGCCGGCTCGTACAAGCAGTACATATTCCCGCTGCTATTCTTCAAGCGCCTCTCAGATGTTTACGACGAGGAGACCGCCGAGGCATTGGAAGCCTCTGACGGAGATGCGGAGTTCGCCGCCCTTCCCGAGAATCACAGCTTCGCAATCCCGGACGGCGCCCACTGGTGCGATGTCCGCGAGGCCACGGAAAACATCGGTAAGGCCATCGTGGGCGCCTTCCGCGCCATCGAGACGGCCAACGGTTCCAAGCTGCGTGGTATCTTCGGCGACGCCGCCTGGACTAACAAGAAACGACTTCCCGACCGCCTGCTCAAGGACCTCATCGAGCACTTCAGCGCTATAACGCTCTCCATCGCCAATTGCCCCGAGGACGAGCTCGGCCAGGGCTACGAGTACCTCATCAAGAAGTTTGCGGACGATTCTGGACACACCGCTCAAGAGTTCTACACCAATCGCACGGTCGTCCACCTAATGACCGAAATCCTCCAGCCCAGGCCCGGCGAGTCCATCTACGACCCCACCTGCGGCAGCGCCGGCATGCTCATCTCCTCCATTGCCCACCTCAAACAGCACGGAGAGGAATGGCGCAATGTTCACGCCTACGGACAGGAGATCAACCAGCTATCCTCCGCCATCGGACGCATGAACCTATTCCTGCACGGCGTCGAGGACTTCGAAATCGCAAACGACGACACGCTACGGCACCCAGCCTTCCTCGAGGCGGGAAAGCTGCGCACCTTCGATATGGTACTCGCTAACCCTCCCTACTCGATCAAACAATGGGACCGCGAGGCGTTCGCGTCGGACCCCTACGGCCGCAACTTCCTCGGCACCCCGCCGCAGGGACGAGCAGACTACGCCTTCATACAGCACATCCTCAAGAGTATGGACCCACACACAGGCAGGTGCTCCATTCTCCTCCCCCATGGCGTACTCTTCCGCAACGAGGAATCGGAGATGCGCGAAAGGCTCGTGAGAAGCGATCTCGTTGAGGCGGTCATCGGACTCGGCGCAAACCTCTTCTTCAACTCGCCCATGGAGGCCTGCATCCTCATCTGCCGCAGCAAGAAAGCGCCGAATCGAAGCAAGAAAATACTGTTCGTAGATGCCTCTGCCGAGGTAACCCGCAAGAACGCGCAAAGCTACCTTGAGCCTCAACACATCAAGAGAATCGTCGATGCCTACCGATCTGACGAGGACATCGAAGGGTTCTCATCCCACGCATCGTTTAGTGAGCTCGAGGGCAACGCCTTCTCGCTCTCCATCCCTCTGTACGTGAAGCCCTCCAATGATGAAAATGCTGACGACAGAAGCATCGAGGAGACGGTAGAAAGCTGGAGAGCCGCCTCCACAGAGGCCGCGTCCCTGCTCGATATTATTGCTGCGAAATTGCATGAAAACGATGGTGAGTAACATGACCCACGTTTGCCTGGGCGATGTGGCCCGCGAAATCAAACAGAAGGTCCCTGTAGACCAAGAACTGCCGACGGTCGGCCTTGAGCATCTGGACCCCGGCGAAGTCGAACTCGCCCATTGGGACGAAGGTGTCGAGACCACCTTCACTAAGGCTTTCTCAAAGGGGCAGGTGCTGTTCGGGCGTCGCAGGGCCTACCTGCGCAAAGCGGCCGTCGCCCCATTCGACGGAATCTGCTCTGGAGACATCACCGTCATCGCCCCCAAGGACAACCTCTCTCCGAGGCTGCTCCCGTTCATCATCCAGAACGACGCCCTATTCGAGCACGCCGTCACCAATTCGGCAGGCTCCCTCTCGCCAAGAGTCAAGTGGCAGAGCCTTTCGCAATTTGAATTCGAGCTTCCCAGCATCGCTAAGCAAGAAGATCTTGCCGACATACTCTGGACCGCACAAGAAACGAGGTCTCACTACAGGCAGCTGCTTACAGCCTGCGATGACGTCGTCAAATCACAATTTGTCGAAATGTTTGGGGATGAGAAATGGGGTTTCAAGCCCCTATCGGAGTGCGTTGATTCCATTGATACCGGTAAAAGTATGAATTGCGGAGAAGGCCCACGAGGAGTTGGTGGTTTTGGGGTCCTTAAGCTGAGCGCGCTATCTTCAGGTACTTTTGTCGCCTCCGAAAACAAAGTGATTTCTAAAGACAACTTCATGTCTATAAAAGAGGTCGAAAAGGGTGACCTCTTGTTTGCACGCAAAAATACGCCTGAGCTAGTTGGCACAACCGTTTATGTTCCAAACGAAGTGAGGGGCCTTATGTTTCCCGATCTCGTCTTTCGTATGAAACCGAAGGATGTCAACGCGCTGTATTTACTTGCGTACATGAGAAGTGACCGTGGCCTCGATTTAATTCAAGGCATGGCCCACGGATCGGCAAAATCCATGGTCAACATCCCTAAAACTCAGCTGGCAAGGCTGCCGGTTCCGGTTCCTCCGCTCGAGCTCCAACAGGAGTTCGCCGACTTCGTCGCCCAGGTCGACAAATCGAAATTTGCCGTACAAAAGGCCCTCGATGAGCTAAACGCCACGACGAAGAAAATCTTGAACCAGGAGTTAGGGCTCGGAAATGTTTAACGAGGACAACACCATCGAGCAAATGAGCGTCGAGGCGCTTGCCAGCCTTGGCTGGAGATACGTGGCTGCCGAAGACCTCCCACGCCGCCATGCCGACGTCATGGTCGAGCCCATGGTCAAGGACGCCCTCATCAGGCTTAACCCGGAGATTGCAGAAGACCCCGATCGCGCCGACGAGATCATCTACCGACTCAGGGCCCTCATTCAGTCCACAAGTCCGCAGAACCTGGTCTCCACCAACGAGCGGTTCAAAAAGCTCGTCATCGAGGAGAACTCATTCCCCTACGGCAAAGACGGCCGCATGGTCCCCATCCGCTTCTTTGGCACGGCGGCGGACGGCGATCTTGACAAAAACGAGTACATCGTCACCAACCAGTGGGTCTACCCCCAGGAACAGGGCGGCAAGCGCCTCGACCTCGTCCTTCTTGTCAATGGATTTCCGCTCGTCATCGGCGAGCTCAAGACGCCGGTGCGCGATTCGATAACCTGGCTCGACGGCGCTGGCGACATCGCTAAATATGAGAAGAGCATCCCGCAGATGTTCGTCTGTAGCGCCATCAACTTCGCCAGCGAAGGAAAATGCTATCGCTACGGGTCGGTGAACATGCCTCCCGAGATGTGGGGACCCTGGCATGAGGGCGACAAGAAGAGCGAGGGCACACTTGCCGACGTCAAGAGAAGCATGGCATCCATGCTCACCCCCTCGAACGTCATGGACATCTTCCAGTTCTTCACGCTCTTCGCCACCGACAAGAAGCATCGACGCATCAAGCTGATCTGTCGCTACCAACAGTTCGAGGGCGCGAACCTCATCGTGGACCGCGTCCGCGCAGGATACCCGAAGTGTGGCCTCATTTGGCATTTCCAGGGCTCAGGAAAGTCACTGCTCATGGTATTCGCCGCCCAGAAGCTGCGCATGGTCCCCGAACTCAAGAACCCGACCGTCGTCATCGTGGATGACCGAATCGACCTCGAGACCCAGATCACAGGGACCTTCAACGCATCCGATATCCCCAACCTCGCAAGCGCCGGCAGCAAGGAGGAGCTTGAGTCCTTCTTCAAGCAGGACATGAGAAAGGTCCTCATCACCACCATCTTCAAATTCGGCGAGGTTGCGGGGACGCTCAACGAGCGCGAGAACATCATCCTCATGGTCGACGAGGCGCACCGCACCCAAGAGGGCGACCTCGGCGAGAAGATGCGACTCGCCTTGCCAAACGCCTTCTTCTTCGGCTTGACCGGCACGCCCATCAACCGAACCGACAAGAACACGTTCCACACCTTCGGTGCCAAAGAGGACAAGTCCGGCTACATGAGCCGCTATTCCTTCGCCGACTCCATCCGCGACCACGCCACATTGCCGCTCCATTTTGAAACCGTTCCCGTCGAGCTCCACGTCAACCAAGAGGTCGTGAACGCCGCCTTTGACGAAATGACCCGAGACCTCAGCAAAGAGGACAAGGCGGAACTCACCAGGCGCGTCAAGATCGAAGCCGTCATGAAGGCCCCCGACCGCATTCACAAGGTGTGTGAACACATTGCCAAACACTTCAAATCGAAGGTTGAGCCCGACGGCTTCAAGGCGCAGGTAGTCTGCTACGACCGAGAGTGCTGCCTGCTGTATAAGGAGGAGCTCGACAAGCTCTTGGGCGCTGATGCAGTCACCATCGTCATGGACACGAACAACGACAAGGAGGACCGGTACAAGGCATATCGTCGCGATCGCGATGCCGAAGAAAAGCTCCTTGACCGTTTCCGCGACCCGGACGATCCACTCAAGATTCTCATCGTCACTGCAAAGCTGCTCACGGGGTTCGATGCGCCCATCCTGCAAACTCAGTACCTTGACAAGCCCTTGCGCGACCACACGCTGTTGCAGGCAATCTGTCGAACCAACCGCGTCTACAACGACAAGAAGACATTCGGTCTCATTGTCGACTATATCGGCCTCTTCGACAACGTCGCCAAGTCTCTGCACTTCGACGAGGCCGAGGTGCAGAAGGTTATAACCAACATCGACGAGGTAAAGGCCGAGCTACCCGGGCTTATGCATTGCTGTCTTGAGTACTTCTCAACGGTCAGAGACCGCCGCAGCGCGGATTGGGAGTCCCTTCTCGAAGCTCAACAATGCCTGCCAACGACAAAGGTGAAAGACCAGTTTGGGGCCGACTTCTCGGTCTTGAACAGAGCGTGGGAAGCCCTTTCGCCCGACGCATGTCTCAATCCCTACAAGCCCGATTTCATCTGGCTCTCGCAGGTCTACGATTCCGTGAGACCGGTAGACAATCGCGGGAAGCTCATCTGGGCAGCGCTCGGGCCCAAGACAATCGAGCTCGTGCACGAGAACATCACCGTCGAGAGAGTCCGAGACGATGACGACATCCTTGAGCTCGACGAGGACATGATCGAGCACTTCATCAACGACAAGAGCAATACCGAGAAGATCACGCGTAAGCTGGAGATAGATCTCGTCGCCCGAATCCGCAGGCACGATAAGAATGGCAAGTTCCAGAAGCTCGGCGAGCGCCTGGAGGACCTGAGGGAACGTCACGAGCAAGGTCTCATCAACAGCGTCGAGTTCCTCAAGATGCTCATCGACCTCGCCAAAGAAGCACGAGCCGCCGAAAAGGAAGTCGTGCCCGAGGAAGAGGAGGACAAGGGAAAGGCTGCTCTCACTGAGCTCTTTAACGGCATCAAGAACGGCGACACGCCTATCATCGTCGAGAACATCGTCAATGACATTGACGAGATCGTTAAGATAACTCGCTTCGACGGCTGGCAAGCTACCACGGCTGGCGTGAAAGAGGTTAAAAAACAGCTCCGTGCCATTCTGTGGATGCGCTATAAGCTCAAAGACCAGGCTCTTTTTGATAAGGCGTATTCGTATATCGAACTCTACTATTAGGTAACAGAAGACAGAGTTCTAGGGACGCTCCGCATTAACCATTTCATAGGATGTGGAGCGTCCCAATTTGAACGAGTAACGTCTTGCGATGGGCGAATGCTGCAGTCCCAATGGCTCGATAACCTTTTCTTAGTCTGGTGTTTAAGTCTTCACTAGAAGCCATCCACACTTTGTAGTTAATTGGTTCCTTCTTCACAGGCGAAACGACAATATTGTCTGCCCCGCCTACCTCCCCTCCGCCTTCAGCCTCAGCAGCAGGTCTCTCAGCTCGGGGCACTTGCTGGAAAGGCGCGTCTGGGGTCGCTCGCCCATCCCCCAACGCTGGCGGACTTCCTGGGCGTGCGGACTCACGCGGTAGTCCCCATCCATCATCTGCTTGAGCAGCTTGGCGGTCACGCGCGCATCGGCTAGGGCGCTGTGGGCGTGGCCCGTCGACTCGTCGAACTCGATACCAAACCACGTCGCCGCGTCACTCAAAGAGACGCACCCGTGGCTGCCCACGTCCATGATCGAGGTGTAAAACGCCTGCAGGTCGGCCCAGTCCGTAGGAAATGCGGCAAGGTCGATGTGTTTTGCCTGGCACTCGGTCAAAAGCTGTCGACGATCCGCCCCGCTCCAACGACCACCTGGGCGGAGTAGCGACCGATCCAATCGCTGAGCCTTTTGATCACCGCATAGAGCGGGTCGGCCATCGCGGTGTCCACGGCCGATATCCCCGTGAGCTCGCGGACGGGAAACGCAACGCCTTCGGTAAATTCTGTCTGCACAAACTGCGAGAACTCGCCTATAACGTTGCCGCGGTTATCGAGCTTGACGGCGTCGACCTCGATAATCTCATTGCGCAGTCCACGGCGCTGGCGCTGCTTTGGCACCGGCGCAAACTCAAAGTCCAGCACAATCTGGCGCGCAAAGTTCGTCGTATCGATAGCCGAGATACGCGGCGTCTTTTCAGCTGACACGGTTATGGCCTTTCTCCGTCAAATGCCGCTTACTACATAGGCGGCTACATTGCCGTAAGGACAGGCGCCCGTGCGGACATGAAATCGCACAGCATGGCTTTCCGGCATCCTTGCGTAAAGCCACACTTTGAGAGAATCACGTCACTGTTATTATCGAACATATATTCGTATTTATAGCAGTACTTTGATAGAGTTGCAGTTGTTGACGGCAGTTCCATGTGCCGGGCAGCGCCCTCCATGCGACGGGAGGTGATGCCCAAGACCGTTTTGATTGATTTCGGGAGTCTTCTGACCGCTTTGGTCTCGTTCTCCACGGCGCTCGTCGGGCTTTCCGAGGCACTCGAGCAGCGTACGAAGCAGAAAAAGACGATATGAGAAAGCCATTTGGGTCGCCTCCCCCGCGGCGCAGCTTCTTTCCGCGGGCTCGGGATGCCACAATGGGCTTTGAGTATCGGCCCGTGCGGTAGCCCTTACCGCACCTGCGGGGAGGAGGCTTCCCATGCCCCATGTTACCTCCATCGGCCTGGACGTCCACGCGCGATCGGTCGCCGCCGCGGCGTTCAACCCCTTCACCGGCGAGGTGGTGCACCGTGACTTCGGGACGGACGCCGCCGAGATCGCGGAGTGGGCCCTCGGGTTCGAGGAGCCCAGGGCCTGCTACGAGAGCGGCCCCACCGGCTTCCACATGGCGCGCGAGCTGCGCGCGCTCGGCCTCGACTGCGCCGTGGCAGCCGTCTCCAAGATGCAGAGGCCGGCGGCGGACGCGCGCCGCAAGAACGACCGGCGCGACGCCGAGTTCATCGCCCGCATGCTCGCCACCCACAACATCGTGGAGGTCCCGCTGCCCGATGCGGCCGTCGAGGCCGCCCGGGACCTCGACCGCGCCCTCGACGACGCCACGGCGGAGTACCGCCGCGCCAGGCAGCGCCTCAACATGTTCCTGATCAGGCTGGGCCACGTCTGGGACGAGCGCAACGCCGACGGGACGAGGAAGGGATCTTGGACGCGCGCCCACTGGAGGTGGATATCCGGGATCAGGCTCGAGGGGCCCCAGCGCGACGTGCTCGAGTACTACGTCACGGCCGCGAGGTGCGCGGAGTCGGACCGCCGGCAGCTCGAGAAGAAGGTGCTCGCCCTCGCCCGGACCGACCGGTGGCGCCCGGCCGTCGAGGCGCTCTCCTGCATCAAGGGAATCGACACCCTGACGGCCTTCAGGCTCGCAGCCGAGGCGGGCTCCTTCACGAGGTTCCGGACGGCCCCGGCCTTCGCGAGCTGGTGCGGGCTGGTCCCGTCGGAGCGCTCGAGCGGCGAGACCGAGCGGCGCGGCGGGATAACCAAGACGGGCAACCGGCTCGCCAGGACGGCACTGGTGGAGTCGGCGTGGCACTACCTGACGTGCACGCCCCGCCCGAAGGCCCCGGCGCCCGGCGCGGACGTCCCCGCGGCGATCCGGGCGCGCGCCGACGACTGCACCGCCAGGCTCTGCCGCCGCCGCGAGGCGCTGGCGGCGGCGGGCAAGAGCTCGTGCAAGGCAAACGCCGCCGTCGCGCGCGAGCTCGCCTGCTGGGTCTGGGAGATCGGGCGCCGGGCGGAGGGGACCCTCGGCTGACCCCGTCGGACAACAAGCCTCCCGCCGGGAGGGCCCGCGCCTCGACGCATCGCCGGCGCGCGTTCACGAGCCCTTTTTGGGCAGCCCAAGGGCCGCGCCCGTGAACAAGACTGGTTTCGGACGAGCGCGCCGGACGGAGAATCGAAATGCGGTGGGGTGCGCGGACATACCGGGCTGACCGCCGGCAGCGCGCCCGCAAGAGCCCGCGGATATTAGCTTGCCAGGCAAGCGTCGACTAAACGTGCAGCGTGCGCGGGCCCTCCCGACGGGAAACGAAAAAGCCCGGTTTAAAACCGGGCTCGAACAAACACGCCTATTGACAATGGCTTTCTCATATTAGAGGGGTCGACGCCACTAAGGCGATGACCCCTTAATCGAAGTAACGGCGCTGCCCAGCATTCCACCACTTGAGCTGCCGTCGACCTTATTCTACCCACGAGCGCCAGGTTTAACAAATGGAATTTCGGTTACGAAGTCCGGGGCTCGCCCCTCTACTCCAGCCACCATTCCACATCCACGGAGCACTCGACCTCGATAGGCTCTGGCTCCAGCACCGTCACCTTGGAATCAGCCGATCCCGCAGGAGCTCCGAGCGCAAAATCGGCCGCACTTGCATAGCAAAGCCGATCCATGCTGCCAAGCTGACTGTTGTAGGAGATATGCTTGACGCCATCCAGCTTAGAACCCGATGCCGCCGCAAGCGCCTGCGCATTGTTGCGGGCTCGCTCGACGACGCGGGCGATGAGGGCATCCTCGGCAGCACGCCGGTCGACTAGATCAAAACCTACGCTCATGTCGGCGCGCGAACCGCAGGTGTTAAGAGCCGTCCATATAGCGGCGACATCGACGGCGTCAATCAACGCGGCGACTGTGCCGTAGGCATGGTAGCTATAGCCAGTGATCGTCGCCTTTCTGCGTGTCGTTCGCGCGTAGCAGGCGTAACCGCGACACGTTAGCTCGCCATCCAAACCAAAGGGCGCCAATGCCGTAGCGACCTTAACGCGATCGGCGTTGTAGTCGTCCAGGCACGCCTCCTTGGTATCGAAGCTTCCTCCAAAGCAGATGCTAAACACGACGCGATCGGGCATCACCTCGTCCTCGATCTCGGCGCCAACGCTCACGAACCCAGCTTTATCCATCGACATGACATCCGTCCTTTCCACGAATGGCTACGTTGCGGTAAGCGTAGCCGCCCGTGCGGACACAAAAATGGGATGCTGTGCCACGCGCGCCAGGCACGCGCCATGCAGACGGCCCCAAGAGAGTCGCCCGCCTATTCGAATGTGTGAAAAAGATTGAGGCCCGGTGACTTGAATCAGAGGTCATCCCGGGCCCATCAGAGCTCACAGAGCTCTTGGTTGCTTTGGTCTCGCTTTTCACGGCGTTTGTCGGGCTTTCCGAGGCACTCAAGCAGCGTTCGAAGCATAACAAGTCACTACAATTAAGGCTTTGACCCCTTGACCAAGCAACGGCGCTGCCCAGCTATCACCCTTGGGCTGCCGTCAACTTTATTCTATCCGCGAGCATCTGGTTTACCAAATGGATTTTCGGTAAAGGAAGCACGGCACGCCCGCAAAACCACTACGCCCCAAGTGCCGCCATGGGAATCACCGCCACGCCGTCGTCGCGTGTGTAGGCAATGCTCCCCTTTCCAACCACGACCGCCAAAAACGCCGGCGCGGCATTCTGGGCGGCAGGATTGGAGAGCACTTTCCTCTCCAGCGCCTTGAGATTTCTCGCTCCATCGTCTGCTTTCGCATCACTCAGCTTGACCTCGATGGCTCCCCAGCGCCCGTCGTGCTCAACGATCAGATCGACCTCAAGGCCCTTCTCATCTCGGAAATAATGGACACTGTTGTCGACACCGCCGTAGGTGGAAAGGAACACGCGCACGTCGCGCAGGACGAGATTCTCAAAGAGCATCCCCAGCGTTTGCATATCGCCAAGCAGCCGCTCAGGGGTAGCCCCCAGCAACGCCGCCGCAAGTGACGGGTCACAGAAGTAGCGCTTGGGGCGCACGCGAACGCGGGCCTTCGAGCGCATGGGCGGCTCCCATCCGCACAGGTCCTCGGTCAGCTTGAGCCTGTTGAAGAGGTCCAAGTACGCAGCGATGGTCCTCTCGTCGGGGCCCGCCTCACCGTACGAGGCGTCCTTTACGAGCGTCTTGTACGTGACAGCCTGGCTCTCGTTCATGGCAAGAGCTCGCAAAAGGCCGTGTGCAAGCTCGGGCGACATGCCCTCGTCCAGCACGTTGACGTCGAGCACCGAGTGCACGTACTGGCTTGCCGTCTCTCGCGCAAGATCTTCCGAAAGCCCAAGATTTGCAGGCCAACCGCCCCTGCAGCACCAGCGGGCGACGTCATCCACCGTGCTCTCGCGACGCTGAGGGGCAAAATCCTCGCCCTTAAAGAGGCTTGCCAGTGACACGAGCGGCTCGCCGTCGCCCGACTCACACAGGGCCATGGGGCGCATTGACAGACGGGCGATCCTACCCGTGCCGGAATGACGAACATGGCTGCGCTCCTCGCTTTTGAGCGCGGTCGAGCCCGTGAGCAAAAGTGTCCCCCGTTCGTTGCCGCTCGCGTCCACGAAACGCCGGGCGGCATCCCAAACCTCGGGCACCTCCTGCCATTCATCGACCAGGTGTGGCGCATCGCCGATGAGCGCCAGGCTTGGGTCGACCTCTGCCGCCGCACGCTGCGCAGGCTCATCGAGCCTGGAGACGCTCGCCGAGCGAGAGAGCGCCGTCCAGGTCTTGCCGCACCATTTGGGGCCGTTGATCTCCACACAGCCAAACGCCCGCATAAGGGTGTCGAGGCGCTCCTCTATGAGCCGGGGCCTATATCCCTTTTGGGTCAATCTCTTTGGTGCATCCATAGACGGCCGTCCCTCTCTATCACGCGATATGCGAAATTACGCCATTCTCAATGCTGATTTTACGCTACTTTCAATGTAGTTTTTACGCCATGACAGATGTAGTCTTTACGCCATTTTCATTGAAGGTTTTACGCTTGGCATCCTTAGCGCGACCCATTCCGAGCATCACATCAGAGCGTGCTTGGTTATCTCCGCTCGCACATCTCGGCAAACGAAATCAGCTTGGCATCTCCCCTGCTCGCCGCAGCTTCCTGACATCCTTGCGTAAAGCCTCGCTTCGAGAAGATCGCATAGCTTTTGTGCTGCCGCCTAAAGAGCTCGCTTCGGTATACGAGCTTTTGCAGCACGTCTTCGCCCGCCGGTTCATTGCGCCATTTGCACTCCGCAAACAGCGCAGCGCCCTCGCCATCGTCAACAATCAAGTCGATTTCTTCCTGCGCATGTGTGCGATTGTCCGTCCCCCACCAGCGCCCGACGCTCGCCGGAACCACATCGAGCTGGCCCGCGCGCGCGAGTTCGTACACGTATTGCCTGCATATAAGCTCAAAGACCGTACCCATGTAATCCGATACGTGCGGCTCAATGCGCTTATACGCCATCTCGGCCATATCGTTTTGAATCAGCCCAATGTTCTGCGGCACAAACTTGTACCAGAACCTAAACATCTGGTCGCTCAGCAGATACACGGCTCGCTTATTGCTCGTCTCGTTTAGGGGCAGCTCGCGCTCGACAATCCCAAGCGACGCCAGCTTATCCACATAGCTCTTTACGTTGCTCGCAGGGATTCCCGTAGAGCTCGCAATCTCCGAGATCCTCGAGCGCCCCTGAGCAATTGCTTGCACGATCGCATCATATTGCTCGGGATTGCGGCACTCTTGCATTAGCAGGTTACTCGGCTCCTCAAAGAGATAGCCCGTAGAAGTAAGAAAAAGACGTTTGATGTTGTCCTTGAGCGATGCGGCAGGATCGACTCTCTCGATATATGCAGGAATGCCGCCCGTCATACCATAGCAAACTGCAGCGTCTTCGCGACTCATGCTCTGCCACAGGTCGAGGGTCGTCGTAAAATCGAGCGGCATGATCTTAAACTGGGCCGTACGCCTACCGTATAGTGGGCTCTCGTAGCCCAACACCTGTTCCTCCATAAACGAAAGAGACGAGCCGCATAGAATCAGCATGAGCCTAGTCTCTTTGTACAAGTGATCAATCTTGTCTTGCAGCAACGAACTGATCTCGGGATTCGATTGGGCGAGATAGGGATACTCGTCAATCACGACAATCAAACGTTCCGTGCGAGCCATGGTGGCCAATGCATCGAACGCCTCGTCAAAACTACGAAACGACACGCCTGCAGCACCAACCGAACCCGCAAGTATCGCCTGGCTAAAGCCGTGCAGGTTTGCCTCTGCATTGGTACGACGAGCTTGAAAGTAAATAGCCTTCTTGTCTTGGATGAATTCTGTGATAAGACGCGTTTTGCCCACACGACGACGGCCGTAAATCACAGGCATCTCAAAGGAGCCCGTGCCATACAGTCGATTGAGCTCGGACATTTCCACTGTTCTTCCGATAAACATAGGGCCATCCTTCCTTTACGTTATAGCTAGCTATATTATACCTTCCTATAATATAGCTAGCTATAACGTAATTCGACAAGCGGCGCACGCAAAAGGGGCGGTACATCACCGCACGTGGACCGTTCCGGAAAATGTACCCCGTTCTGGAGCCTGGTTCCGGGATACAGCTTCCGGTTGAGGACCGATCCGGAAAGCGCGTCCCGCTCTGAGTGGCAATTCCGGGACACAGTTTCCGCTCCAAACAAAAGGCCCCGGCTCGCGATGGAGCCGGGACCAAAGGCGCAGCGTATGTAGTTGATGTTGAGCGCGAACAGCTCGTCAGCAATGGCTATCCGCGCCCTACCCTACCCGCGGTTGCGGACGCGGCTGTAGGGCGTATTCACCATGGGCAGATCGGGACGCAGCTTGCCGTCAAACGCGCGGTAAGCGTTCTGTACGGCGGGCGCCGTGGGGATCGTCGCGATCTCGCCGATGCCCTTGCCGCCATATGCCACGGGCAACAGCTCGTCCTTCTCCACGTAAATGGCGTGGATATCCGGAATCTCGGGCGCACGGAACAGCCCGAGCGTACCGTACCTTGCCTGGGGTACGCAGTCCTTGAGCGGCCAGTCCTCGGTAAGCGCATAGCCCATACCCATAAGCACACCGCCTTCGATCTGACCCTGGATGGAGATGGGGTTGACCACCTTGCCGGAATCGTGCGCGGCATAGACCTCGCTCACGCGACCGTCATCGTCCAGAATGACCACATGCGTGGCAAAGCCGTAGCAGATGTGGCTCTTGGGATTGGGAACGTCGGCGCCCAGCTTGTCGGTCGGCTCCAGGTACACGTAGCCAAACTCGCATCCCTCGAGCGCCTTGATGGCGGCCGCGGGATCCTGAGGATGCATACCCTGGCCGGCGACGAGTTCCTGCGTGTGCAGCTGATAGGCGCGGCCGTCGTCATACTCGATCTTGACGCCGTCGCCATGCGCACTCACGGGAGCGGCGGGCGCAGACTTGCCGGCCTCGATATCAAGCATGGCATCGCGCAGCAGGAAGGCGGCACCGCGCACGGCCTCGCCGGTCACGACCGTCTGACGCGAGCCAGACGTGGTGCCGGAGTCGGGAGCGTTCTCGGTGGAGCACTCGCCGTTGGCGATGCAGCGAAGCGGCAGGCCGCATGCCTCGGCAACATCTTGCAAAAAGACGGTGTTACAGCCCTGGCCAATGTCGGACGTGGCGGCATAGACCACGGCCGCGCCGTTCTCGATGCGAATCTTGCAGCGGCCGGCATCGGGCAGGCCCACGCCCACGCCGGCGTTCTTCATGGCGCAGGCAATGCCGGCGTGTCCGGGATGCGCATAGTAGGCATCCTTGACCTCGAGCAGTGTCTCCTTCAGCGCCGTGGAGCAGTCGGCAATCTGACCGTTGGGCAAAACCTCGCCCGGCTCGATGGCGTTGCGGTAGCGAATCTCCCACGGATCCAGGCCGACCTTCTCGGCCAGCAGGTCGATTAGGCTCTCGAGCGCAAACTCGGACTGGCAGACGCCAAAGCCACGGTACGCGCCGGCGGGCGGGTTGTTGGTGTAGTAGCCATAACCGCGAATGTCGGTGTTCTGGTACTTGTAGGGGCCGACAGCATGCGTGCAAGCGCGCTCGAGCACCGGGCCGCACAGCGACGCGTAGGCGCCGGTGTCAAAGTTAATCTCGCAGTCCAGGCCGGTAAAGTTGCCCTCGGCATCGCAGCCCAGCGTAAAGGTGCCGTCCATGGCATGGCGCTTGGGATGGAACGCAAGCGACTCGGCACGTGTGAGTTTGCACTTCACAGGACGCTGGAACTTATATGCGGCGAGCGCGGCCAGGTGCTGGATGGACACGTCCTCCTTGCCGCCAAAGCCGCCACCCACGAGCATGGTCTCGACGACCACGCGCTCGGGTTCGCTATCCCAGCCAAACATGTGGGCACACTCTTTGCGCGTGTCGTAGGCACCCTGGTCGGTCGACTGCACCTTGACGCCGTTCTTGTACGGGAAGGCAACGGCGCACTCGGGCTCCAAGAAGGCATGCTCGGTAAAGGGCGTGGTAAAGCGCTGCGTCACGGTAAACGCGCTCTCTGCCAGCGCCTTGGCGGCGTCGCCGCGCGTCACGTGACGGCTCTGGCACACGTTGTCCTTGAGCTCCACCGTGTTGCCGAAGGCAAAGAAACTGTCATGCAGGCGCGGCGCGTCGGCGGCCTTGGCCTCGGCGATGTTGCGCACGGGCTCCAGAGGCTCGTAATCGATCTTTACGAGCTTCTTGGCCTTCTCGAGCGTCGCCTCGTCCTCGGCAACCACCAGCACGATGGCGTCACCCACGCAGCGGGTGATATCGCCCTGGGCGATCATGACGTCCCAGTCCTGGATAAGGTGGCCGACCTGGTTGACCGGCACGTCCTCGGCGCGCAGGATGCCCACCACGCCGGGCAGGGCCTCGGCCTTGGAGGTGTCGATGGAGAGCACACGGGCGCGCGGGTACTTGGAGCGCACGGCGCTGGCATAGGTCAGACCCGGCTGATCGAGCTCGTCGATGTCGTCGGGATACTTGCCCTCGCCGAGCACCTTCTTGCGCACGTCGATGCGGAAGGCGCGCTTGCCCACGCCGTAGTCGTCGCCGCGCTCCAAATCCTCGTCGATCTGCTTTTCGCCACGGAGCACCGCAGCTGCCAGCGAAATGCCCTCGATAATCTTTTTGTAGCCGGTGCAGCGGCAGACATTGCCACGGATGGCGTACTTGATCTGCTCCTCGGTGGGCTCGGGGTCCTCGGCGATCAGCGCTGCACCCGCCATGACCATGCCGGGGATGCAAAAACCGCACTGCACGGCGCCCACGGCGCCAAAGGCGTACACAAAGGCCTCGCGCACGTCCTCGGGCAGGCCCTCGACGGTCACGATGTTGCGGCCGGCGGCAAGAGCAGTGGTCAGTACGCACGCCTTGACGGCCGCACCGTCCACATGGATGGTGCAGGTGCCGCAGGCGCCCTCGGAGCAGCCGTCCTTGGCGGAGTGAATGTGCAGGTCGTCGCGCAGATAGCGCAGCAGTGGTTTATTCTCCGTCGTCGTGTGCTCGACACCGTTAACGGTAAAAGTGAATTCCTGTGCCATGGTGATTCCCTTCTACACGCCGGCGGCGATGCCGGTGCGGTCGTGGATGGCGCCATGAGGGCAGACGACGGCGCACATGCCGCACGACAGGCAGTCCACGCCGTCGATATGGGCGCAGTTGTCCTCGATGCGGATAGCGCCGGCAGGGCACTTTTTGGCGCACATACCGCAACCGATGCAGCTCGTGTCGCAGATCTTGCGCGCAATGGCGCCCTTATCGGTGTTGTTGCAGCGCACCAGAATGTTCTGGTAGCCGGGAACGAAGGCAATCACGCGCTGCGGGCACGCCATGCCGCACAGGCCACAGCCCGTGCACTTGGAGCGATCCACGCGGGCGATGCCATCGACCAGCGCAATGGCGCCGTGGGGGCAGGCCGCGACGCAAGCGCCACAGCCAATGCAGCCTTCGCTGCAGCGGGCGTCGCCGCCTGCGGAGGCGCAACCGCTTCCGCAGGCAACGTAGGCCACGTTATGTTGAATGGATTTGGCCATAAGAGACTCGCCTATTTCTTAAGAAGGTACGAATAGTTGTCGCGCACAGCCCTGATGGTCAGGCGGACGGCCTCGGGAAGACCGGTGTTGACGGCATCGACCGAGACGGTGCGGACCGTGCCGGCCACGCGGACCTTAAAGTGGTCCTCGTCCACCGCCAGGAAGCCCTCGTTCTCGGAGTTCTCCATGTCCTGCTCGCTCCAGAACAGGGTGAGCTTGTCCTTGTAGGGACGACCCTCCTGGTAGGGACAGAACACGGCGCAGTTGCCGCACTCGTTGCACATGCCGTCGACATGGACGACCTGATGCTTGGCCAGGCCCGGCACCTTAATGGCAACGTTGGCGCGGTTGGGGCACACGTCGCAGCAGACCTCGCACACCGAGCCGCAGCCCAGGCAGCGGGTCTTGGTGCAGTTGCGCTTGTCGCGGCACAGCGACCCCTTGCGCTCGTAGCAGGTGTCCTCGCGGCCGGCCTGCTCGTTACAGTCGGCGTACTTGTTAAAGTCCACGCCGGCGATGGCACGAGCGACCTCGGCGGCATCGGCGATGGCCTCGACCACGGTGGCAGGACCGCGGCGGCAGTCGCCCGCAGCCCAGACGCCCTCGACGCCGGTGGAGGTGGCGGCAAGGCGGCCGCGACGGTCGTGCTCGACGCCCGCGGCATCGTACAGGCTGGCATCGATGCCCTCGCCCACGGCGCAGATCACCGTGGTGGCGGGAAGCTCGATGGTCTCGCCCGTGGCGGCGGGGCTGCGACGGCCGCTTGCATCCGGCTCGCCAAGCTCCATAACGTCGCAGGTCAGCACGGCGCCGTTGAGCGCCTTAGGTGCCAGCAGCTCGCAGAACTCAACGCCGTCGGCAAGAGCAAGATCGAGCTCTTCCTCGTCGGCGGGCATCTGCTTCTTGGTGCGGCGATACACCAGGCGCACGTTCTTCACGCCGGCCAGGCGCTTGGCCACGCGGGCCGCGTCCATGGCGGTGTTGCCGGCGCCAATGACCACGACGTCCTCGCCCAGCTCGAGCTTCTCGCCCTTCTTGGCGGCCTCGAGGAACTCCAGCACATCGAGCTCGGCGCCCTCGCGCAAGCCCGCAGAGCCGGGCATCCAGGCACCGGTGGCCACGACCACGTCGGTAAAGCCTTGAGCCTTGAGTTCGTCGATGGAATCCACGCGAGCGTTGAGCTGCACCTTGGCGCCAAAGGCTAGGCAGAGCTCGGCATCGTGGGAGATATCGTCGCTCGCGATGCGGAACTCGGGAATCACGTGACGGACCACGCCACCGAGCGAATCGCGGGCCTCAAAGATGGTGACGGGCACGCCGGCACGCGTCAGGAAAAACGCCGTCGCCAGGCCGGCCGGGCCGCCGCCGATAACGGCAACGTTGCGCTCGCCGTCGTTTGCGATGGCCTGGGCACGCAGCTTGGGCAGCACGGCGGTCATGGCCTCGCGGGCGGCCTTGAGCTTACTGGCGCGAATCTGGGCGCCCTCGGGCTCGTAGAACGCACGCTCGCAGGCACAGCCGCAGGGATGCGGGCAGATGGTGCCGGTAATGAACGGCAGAGCGTTGCGCTCGATGATGATGTTGAGCGCGTCCTCGTAGCGGCCCTCGTCAACAGCCGCCAGATAGGCGGGAATATCCTGCTGGATGGGGCAGCTCGTGCGGCACGGCGTGGTAAAGCAATCGGAAAGCGGGCTCTTGCCGGCGACCTTGCGGTCGGGCAGCGGGCGCAGCGGCTTCTTGTAGAGCGGATTGGCGAGCGAGTCGGTCTGGATCGCAGTCACGGCCTCGAGAGAGACGCCCGCGAACGGCTTGCCGTCCAGGTCGGTAAACTCGCCGGCCATCTGGCTAAAGCGCTCGTAGCCACCAGGCTTGAGCACGTCGGTCGCCAGGGTGACGGGCCAAATGCCGGCATCGTACAGGGCGCGGATGTTGTAGACCGTGGCACCGCCGGAGTAGCTGATGCGCAGTTTGCCATCAAACTGCTCGGTAATGCGGCGGGCAGCCTCGATGGTCAGCGAGAACAGCGAACGGCCGGACATGTACATCTCGGTGGAGGGTAGCTCGTTCCTCGTCACGTCGACGGGGAACGTGTTGGTCAGCTTGACGCCAAACTCCAGGCCGCGCTCGGCGCACAGGGCAATCAGGCGCTCGAACATAGGCACGGCATCGGCCCACTGCAGGTCCTCGCGGAAGTGCGTGTCATCGAAGACGATGTAGTCAAAGCCCAGCTCGTTGAGGCGCTGGCGAGCAAACTCATAGCCCAGCAGCGTGGGGTTGCACTTGATGTAGGTGTTGAGACCCTTCTCGGTAATCAGATAGGTCGCGATGCGCTCGATCTCCGCCGGCGGGCAGCCATGCAGGGTAGACTCGGTAATGGAGTTGGAGACGCGCGCCGGGATGGACTCGACAAACGCGGCATCGACATGCTCAAACTTGTCCAGGTTAGCGAGCGCCCACGTGCGGCACTCGTTCCAAACCTCGGAGCCGCTGGCGTCCTTCATGCCCTCAATGTACGCATCGACCTTGGGGCTCTTGATGCCCTCGAGGTCATAACCCACGGACATGTTGAAGACAAAGCCGTCCGGACTGCCCAGGCCGTACTCGCGAGCGATCAGGTGGCAGGCAAACCATGCCTTCACGTACTCGGCAAAGGCCTGCGGAACCTCGAGCTCGGTCGACCACTCGCAGTTGTAGCACTCGTCCTGCGCCACGATGCAGGGCTTGTTCACACACTTGGAGAGCTCCTCGCCGTCCATAACCTGAACGGTCTTAAGCTCAAAGAAGCGGGAACCGGCCACATAAGAGGCCACGATGTTCTGGGCAAGCTGCGTGTTGGGACCGGCGGCCGGGCCAAACGGAGTCTCGATGCGCTCGTCAAAAATGGGAAGCGCGCCCTCCTGGTTGGTCGTGACCATCTTGCGCACGCCAAAGACGGCGCCCTGAGTCTTGTGCTCCTCGATGATCCAGTTCATCAGCTGCGAAAACGGGATCGGCCTCATGATGTCGCTCATAGTGAGCTCCTCTCTGTAACGCCCGGCGAGACCGCGCGGCGGGCGCAAATACGGTGTAGCGCTAGCACAGCGCCGGCGACCCCGCGGAGGCCGCCTATGCGCGCGCCGGATGTGGCGAAACATCCGACGCGCGCGAATCTACTTGTGAATTAGTAGGTGCGATCGTTGAGCGTGCTCCAGAGCTTCTTGGACTCGGCCGTGGTCCACGCGTTGATCTTGTCCTCATCAATGCCAACGAACTCGCGATCCTTGTACAGGACGCGGCCGTTGATGATGGTGGTGCGGCAGTTTTTGCCCATCATGCCAAAGAGCATGTGGCCGTCGATATTCTCCTCGCTCAGCGGCGTAAAGGGCTTGTAGTCCATAACGATAACGTCGGCGGCAGCGCCGGCCTCTAGCACACCGAGCTTGCGATCGAAGTACTTGCTCGCCATCTTGGCGTTGTTCTCGAACAGCATCGTCATGGCCTCGCACCAGCCCACGTTGGGCATGGCGGCGTTGTGGCGCTGAATAATCAGGAAGACCTTAAGGCTCTCGAGCATATCGTGGGTGTAGGCGTCGGTGCCCATGCACACGGGGATGCCGCGGCGGAAGAACTCGAGCACGGGGGCGCAGCCCACGGCGTTGCCCATATTGGATTCGGGGTTGTTGACCAGCCAAGTGCCGGACTCCTTGACGATGTCCATCTCGGCAGGCGTCACGTGGATGCAGTGGCCCAGCATGGTGTCGGGACCCAGCAGGTTGTGCTGCAGCAGGCGCTCGACGGGGCTGATGCCACCGCGGTTGAGGCGGGAGTCCCACACGTCGTTCATGCCCTCGCACACATGGATGTGGAAGCCGGTCAGGCCGTTGTTGGCCTCGGCCATCTTATCCATGGTCTCGTCCGAAAGCGTAAAGGTAGCATGTCCGCCAAACATGGCGGCGATCATGTGGTTGTCGTTATCGCGACGCTCCTTGGCGGCCCACTGGGCAAATTCGGCGTTCTCGGCAATGGCCTGGTCGCACTTTTCCTGGCCGCGGCGATCGGAGACCTCGTAGCACAGGCACGAACGCATGCCCAGCTCCTGAGCTGCATCCTTAATGGTAAAGAGGCTTCCCGGAATCTCGCAGAAGCTCGCATGGTGATCGAAGATCGTGGTGACGCCATCGCGGATGGAGTCCAAAATCGTAGCATAGGCGCTGGCCTTGGTGCCGTCGAGCGTCAGGTTGTCGTCGATCTTCCACCACTGCTGCTCGAGATTCTCCAAGAAGTTGGTGGGGTTGCAGCCCTTAATGGCAAGGCCGCGGGCCAGACCCGAGTAGATGTGGGTGTGGCAGTTGATGAGTCCGGGCATGATGAGGTTGCCCTGGGCATCGACGTACTCGGCATCCGGGTACTTGGCCTTGAGCTCGCGCTCGGGGCCCACTTCGACGATCGTATCTCCGTCAATGGCGACCGCACCGTTTGGAATAAACGGGGTCTGAGCGTTGCGGGTAAAGACGGAACCGTTAGCGACCAGAAGCATGGATGCTCCCTTCAACATCAGAGGCGGGGTTTGACACCTCTGACATGGCGGAGTGCGAAGCGCCGGCCTACACCGGAAACGGGCCCTCTCCCGTCAACGCTTCACCAAAGGGACAAACCCTTTGAAGTGCGGCTTGGTGCCGCATGGCGTCGGCGGACGAGGCGATGCGTCCGCCGACGAATAGCACCGAATTGGTTACTTCTTGCTCTCGGGCAAGACCAGATCCACGGCAGCGTCCTTGGCAGCATCGATGTGCTGAGCCACGACCGGCGTCTGCGGAAGGATCAGGTTAAGGACAATGGCCATGATGGCGGTGGGGGTTACGGCATTGGAGCCGATGACGGTGGACACCCAGGCGGGCATACCCTCGCCGGCAAGGCAACCGCTGGCCATCCAGATACCCAGGCCAAAGACGACGGAGGTGCCGACGATGGTGGTAGTGCGCTGCGTGAGGCCCTCGCGGGTGAACATGCGCACGCCGTTCATGGTGATGGTGCCAAAGACGCCGACGGTCGCGCCGCCGATGACGGGCTGCGGGATAGCGGAAAGGACGGCAGAGAGCTGCGGGAACAGACCGGCGATGGCAAAGACGGCCGCAATGATCACAAAGACCCACTTGTTGACGACCTTGTTGGAGCAGATGATGCCCACGTTCTGGCCAAGGGCGCTGGTGGGAAGACCGCCCAGCAGACCGCCGACCATAGAGGTGAGGCCCTGGGACACGATAGCGCCGGAGAGCTCGCGCTCGGTGGGCATACGGTCGATGGAGCCCAGGCAGGCGGCGGAGACGTCACCGATAACCTGGATGGCAACCATGGGGAACACGACGGCGAGGGTAATGCAGACCTCGGGATCAAACTCGAGCGCGTAGGGCATGAGCTTGGGAAGAGCGAAGACCTGAGCGGTGGCGACGCTGGAGAAGTCGATCATGCCAAAGGGGATGGAGACGATCATGCCAACGATCATGCCAAAGAACACGGATCCCAGCTTGAGCGTGCCCTTGCCAAAGTTGGCGAGCGCAAAGACCACGGCGAAGGTGATAAGAGCGACGCACCAGGCCTGCGGGGTGCCCCACAGCGGCGTACCCATACCGCCGGCCATATACTTGACGGCCGTGGGATACAGCGAAACGCCGATGGAGAAGATGACCGTACCGGTCACGACGGGCGGGAACAGCCACTTGATCTTGCTGTAGGCCAGACCAAAGAGGACCGCGACGGCGCCGCCGACGATCTCGCCACCCAGCAGCGCACCAAAGCTAAAGCCCGAGGCACCCATGGCCTGCAGGGCCGGCAGGAACGCGAACGAAACGCCCATGACGATGGGCAGGCCGCCGCCGATGCGACGGAAGGGAGCGAAGGCCTGAAGGGCCGTGTCGATCGCCGAAAGAATGAGCGCGACCTGGATGATGTCGGTACTCTGCTGGCTATTAAAGCCGTAGACGCCGGCCATGATGACCGCCGGGGTAATGATGCCGGCAAACGATGCCAGTACGTGCTGAAGGGCACACGGGATCATTTCCTTAACGGGAGGCATGCCTTCGCGAGTGAACAGGGCTTCAGTGCCGTTCGTAACCGTCTCCTGGGTCATTTGACCACCAATCCTCGAAGTAGTTGTTTTCGCATCTGACGCTCTATTGTGACGCAGTGCGGGGTTGAGGTTGTGCCTTCATTGCATATCGTATTAAAGATGATTCTCATTCTCAATAATAATTTTTTGTTATCAGACTATTCTTCAGCTGAAATTACGCATTTCCGCAGGTCAGGAAAGTGTCTGGTCAAAATAACATCTAACATTTCTTTTGGTCAACCGTTTACCGCTAAATTCCTACCGTTCGTCTGCATTACGCAATGTACCTGCGGATATACGAGATGATGGGCAGCGTGTTACCATGAGAAAAAATTGTTATGAACATTTCCGATTTCACCCAAAGGAGTTGCCCGTGAACGAGACCGTACGTCGCTTTTTGCCGATGGTCGATTTTCTGGAGCAGATACTCGGCAAAAACAGCGAAATCGTGCTGCACGATTTCTCGGATCCCGACCACGCCATCGTCGATATTCGCAACGGCATCGTGAGCGGCCGCAAGGTCGGCGGTCCCGCCACCGATCTGGCACTCAAGATCATGCACGACGCCAAGTATCGCGACCTGCCGTTTATTACGGGCTACGAGGGGCGCGGTGCCGGCGGCAAGACGTTGGAGTCAGCGACGTACTTTATCCGCGAGAATGATGAGATCGTCGGTATGCTCTGCGTCAACACCGACCTCTCGACCGTGCGCTCCATCAACGCCATGGCGCAGCAGCTCATGGCGTGCTTCGACGCGGCGCCGACGCGCACGGAGCCCGCCCCTATCGAGGTCGAAAGCCTTTCGGAGTCTACACAGGAGCTCATCGACCGCAGCATTGCCGAGTTGCTGAGCGCGCGCGGGCTGGATGTAGCGTCGCTTGGTCAGAGCGACCGCGTGGACGTCATTCGCCACCTCAACGGTAACGGGGTGTTCATGCTCAAGGGCGCCGTGGCCTGCGCCGCCGCCGCGCTGGGCATCTCTGAGCCCAGCGTCTACCGCTACCTGCAAAAAGTCCGCAAGGAAGGCTAACGAGCAAAATGGAGTGCGGCTCCACAAGCGATCCGTCACTTGATAAAAGACCCTGCAGCTCGCACGCGCTGCAGGGTCTTTTTGCATGTCATGTTTAGTTGTGGCCAACGCCTTAGAGAGCGGCAACGACCTCGATCTCGACCAGACCGCCAGCCGGAAGGGCGGCAACCTGGAAGGCGCTGCGCGCGGGGAACGGGGCCTCAAACTTGGAGGCGTAGATCTCGTTCACGGCGGCGAAGTCGGCGATGTCTGCCAGGTAGACCGGGGTCTTGACGACATCGGCAAAGGTAGCGCCGGCAGCGGTCAGCAGGGCCTCGACGTTGGCGAGGGACTGCTTGGCCTGGGCCTCGACGCCCTCGGGCATCTTGCCGGTCGCGAGATCGATGCCCAGCTGGCCGGACAGGAACACCATGTTGCCGGCCTGGATACCGGGGGAATACGGGCCGATGGCTGCGGGTGCGTTATCGGAAGACACGACGGTCTTGCTCATGTTTTTCTCCTTACGATCAATTGAGAGAGCGTGAGCGCGGTGTTCACACCGGGAGGCACAGTTCGGTCTGAACACCGCGCTTGATTGGGATAGTACTCAAGGTTTCTGTTTGATGCAAGAATATTATCAGCTTGCGAGAATATTTTATCGCCCAACGGTTTCCCCGAACCGCTGAACGGTTCTCATGTGGAGCAGCCAGTCCAAGCTGCTGAAGACTTTGTCCTGCTTAGGCTGCGGGCGTCGCCCACCGCAGCGACGCCACTATACTTTTGAATATCTGAGCATTTTGAAAGGCAGGATATGACCGCAACCGCCAGCCGAACCACTAACCGCAGGCCCGAGCTTTTGGCCCCCGCCGGAGGCCCGGAGCCCTTTGCCGCCGCGCTCGCCGCCGGGGCAGACGCCATCTACTGCGGCATGGGCAGCTTCAACGCCCGCCGCAAGGCAACCAACTTTACCGACGAGGCCTTTGAGCAAGCCTGCCGCGCCGCGCATCTAGCCGGGTCGCGCGTCTACGTCACGGTCAACATCGTCATCAAGCAGTCCGAGATGGGCGATGCACTGCAGCTCATTCATCGCTGCTCCACGCTGGGCGCCGATGCCTTCATTATCCAGGACTGGGGTCTGTTCTTTGAGGCCAAGCGCACCATGCCCGGCATCGAGACACATATCTCGACCCAGGCGAACATCCACGACGACCGCGGAACCCTTTGGTGCCGTGAGCAGGGCGCCGACCGCGTGACTCTCTCGCGCGAGCTCTCCATCGACGAGATCACCGCCATTCACAACGCCGCGCCCGATGTGGACCTTGAGGTCTTTAGCCACGGTGCCATCTGCTTTTGCTACTCGGGTCTGTGCCTGCTGTCGAGCTTTGCCATGGCTGGCCGCTCGGCCAACCGCGGCATGTGCGCCCAGCCCTGCCGCCTACCCTACGAGCTAATTGACGAGAACGGCCGCTCGCTCTCCCCTGCCGGTCGCGAGCGCGCGCTGTGCCCGCGCGACACCAACACTTCGCAGCTTGTTCGCCGTCTGTATGATGCCGGCGCCGCATCGCTCAAGCTCGAGGGCCGCATGAAGGCCCCCGATTACGTGTATTCCATCGTCGACGTGTATCGTCATCAGATTGATGACATGCTGGCCGATGTTTCGACCTCTAAGGATGAGGATGCGGCCCGCCAGCGACAGCTCAAGCGCTGCTTTAACCGCGACTTTACGCACGCCTATCAGGACGGCACCTCGGGCGATGAGATGATGAGCTATGAGCGTTCCAACAACCGCGGCCAGATCGTGGGCACGGTGCTGGGCAGCCGCCCGGCCAACCGCGATGTGCGCGGCCTTAAGCCCGACGACCGCCGTCGCCGCGCCGCCATCGCCCGCATTGAGCTGTTTGAGCCCGTGGGCAAGGGCGACCTGCTGGAGCTTCGCCACGACGATGAGTTCGACCAATTCCTGACCACCATCGCCGCCGATGATGCCGCCGCGGGCGACATCATCGAATGTCGCGTTCCCCGCCGCATGCCTGAGGGCTGCCGCGTCCGCGTGATTCGCAGTCAGCGTGCCATTGACGCCGCCGGCGCCGCGCTCAAGCGCGATGTGCTGCGCCGTCGCGCCGTGGATGTAACCGTCGTGGCACGTTTGGGTGAACCGTTTGCCGTCACGCTTACTTGCTGCGACGACCCATCGCTTACGGCCACGGGCACAGGCTTCACCGTCGAGGCCGCCAAGACCCGTGCCGTCGAGGCGGCAGACCTGGTTGAGCATGTGGGCCGCATGGGCTCCTCGCCCTTCGAGGCAGCGAGCTTTGATGTGGCGCTCGATAAGGGCTGCGGCATGGGCTTCTCCGCTGTGCACAAGGTGCGCGCCGCCGCCTGCAAGGCGCTGGAGGAGGCCATTCTGGCACCGTATGACGAGCGTGCCCGCACGCTCGAGCTGCCGGTGCTCGACAAATGTACGCGGCCCATGCCCGAGCACTACCGCGACGAGCCGCAGATCTGCGCCACCGTCACCTCGCTCGAGGCCGCCGAGGCCGCTCGCGCCGAGGGTGTAACGCGCATCTACATGACCACCGACGCACTCGATGCGGCCGAGCTCTCCCCCGCCGATGCATTTGAGCAGGGCATCGTACCCGTACTCGACGAGGTCTGCCGCGCCGTCGACCACGAGCGCGTCGATCCCTGGATCAATGCCGGAGCTACCGTCGCCGTCGGTAATATCTCCGAGCTCGCCGTAGCCGCGCGGGCCGGCGCCACGGCCGAAATTCGCTCTTGCCTGCCGGTGCACAACACGCCCTGCATGGAGGCGCTTGCCGAGCGCGGAGCCGGTGCGTTTTGGCTCTCGCCCGAAATCACGCTCGACGAGATTGTCTCGCTCGGTGCCGCCGCGCCCGCGGCTTTGGGCATCACCGTCTTTGGCCGCCCGCGCGTCATGACAAGCGAGCATTGCATTCTGCAGGTTGCCAACGGCTGCATCCACGATTGTGTCAACTGCCGTCTGCGTGCCCGCAAGCTCTCGCTCAAGAATATCGACGGAAAGGTCATGCCCGTCCGCACCGACATCCACGGCCGCTCTCGCCTGTACGATGCCTACCCCATCGACCTCACGCCGCAGGTTCCTCAGCTGCTCGATGCCGGCGTGCGTCGTCTCATGGTGGACGGAACGCTGCTCGAGGCAGATGAGGTGGGCCGTGCCGTCGCCCGCGTCCGTCGTGCCGTCGAAGCCGCGCAGGCCGGCCGCAAGCCCGCCGCCCGCCTACGCGGGGCGACCTCGGGCTGCATGTTTGTGGGAATCAGCTAACCGAAAGGCTTACACGTGAACGAAGAACCTCAAGTCCTCTACTGCGACGCCTGGCTCATGGCCATCGACAAGCCCGCCGGCATGATCGTCCACGGCGACGGCACCGGCGAGCGCACACTCACCGACTACGCCAGCGACCTGCTGCTGGCGATGGGCGACGGCTTTGCCGCGACCGATATGCAGCCGCTCAACCGCCTAGACCGCGACACCACCGGCGTGGTGCTGTTCTCGCTCGACAAGCAGACGCAGCCCACCTTTGACCAGATGGTCATCGACCACGCTTTCGAAAAGCACTACCTGGCGCTCGCCGAGGGCAAGATCGACTGGAACGAAAAGCTCATCGACAAGCCCATCGCCCGCGACCGTCACGACAGCCGCAAGATGCGCGTCGGCGCCAGCGGCAAGCCGTCTCAGACGCGCGTGAAGGTGCTCAAGCGTCTTAAGAGCCGTCGTGGCCTGCCCACGCGCTCGTATATCGATGTCGAGCTGCTCACCGGCCGCAAGCACCAAATCCGTGTGCATCTGGCGAGCGAGCGTCATCCCCTGGTAGGCGACGACCTGTACGGAACGCCGCGTCCCTGCGGCCTGATGCTCCACGCCCACAGCGTGTCCTTCACGCATCCCGTAACCGGCGAGCACATCCACATCGAAGCCCCCTGCCCCTGGGAGCCCTAAAACCTGCCGAAAAGGGACAGGTTTATTTTGGCAGGTTTTATCTGGACAAACGTCAAAACCACCACAAAGGTTCCTGCCCCTTCGCGGTGGTTTTGGCCTTACTTCGCCCCGTTGCTAAACCGTGATGACGTTTTTCATCGTCTGGTACTTGGCGGGCACCTCGCCCGCGGTGATAACCGTTGCGTCACGGAAGTCCGCGAATTTTACGGGAGCCACCATGCCAAACTTACTGGCGTCCGAGATTACGAAGCGTTTGGCTGTATGGCGCATCGAGATACGCTTGACCTGCGCTTCCTCGATATCGGGCGTCGTAAAGCCCTGCTCGGCGGCAATGCCGTTAGAACCCCAAAAGCCGCAGTTAAAGTTGTAGCGGTCTAGGGTTGCCAGAGCATCGGGGCCAACGAGCGCCTCGGTCTCGGGTTTAAGCTCGCCGCCCAGCACCACGGTGCGCATGCCGCGCACAGCGAGATGCTGAGCATGGAGCACGGAATCAGTCACATAGGTGACCGATTCGAGATGCGGAAGATGCTCGATGAGTCTGAGCGTTGTCGAACCCGAATCGATGTACACAAAGCTCTCGGGCTCCACGAGCGCCGCCGCACGGGCGCATATACGCTCCTTGTCATCGTTATGGAGGTCGCTGCGCTCATTAAGCGTTAGGTCGCGCGTCACGTGCGCGCGCTCAAGACTCGTCGCCCCACCGTGGACCTTGGCGATACGGTGCGCTCGGTCGAGCGTCTGCAGGTCGCGCCGAATGGTAGATGCCGTCACGCCCAGGGCCTCAGCAAGCTCCAGCACGGTAACCGAGCCGGCTCGCTGCACCATCGACACAATCGCGTTGAGCCTATCTTCCGCAAGCATCGCTTACTCCTCCTCGGGGTACACGACTCCCCAGTCGGCGCGGAGCTTGGTCATAAGCTCCATAACATCAGAAGCATAATCCAGCAGCTCGCGCTTGGAGTCGTCGCCGGCAACGGCCTGCTCAAGATCGGCCATCTCATAGCAAAGGGCGTAAGCCTCGGTGCCGGCGTGGACCTCCTCGCGGTGACCGTCCGCAGTCCACACGATGGTCGCGTGATCGGCACGCGGATACTCGTTGACCTCGATATAGCACTTGTCAAAGCTGATGACCGAGCGCTTGGGCTGCTTGGAGTGGAGCGTAAGGCTCACAACACCCAGCTGCTGCTCGGCATTACGGCAGACGATGCCGCCCGCAACGTCCACGCCGGTCTCACAGGTGTTGCCCAGCGAAACGACCTCGGCGGGCTGGCTTGCCATAAAGAGGCGCATGACGGACAGGGCATACACGCCAATATCGAGCATGGCACCGCCAGCAAGGTTGCGATTGTAGAAACGATTGGTCAAATCGCCGTACTCCTTGTAGCTGCCAAAGTTGAGCTGAGCGAGGTTCATGCGGCCGAACTCGCCAGCATCCATGCGACGACGCAGCTCCTGATACAAGGGCATGTGAAGCACCGTGGTGGCGTCCATGAGGACCACGTTATGCTCGTCGGCAATGGCACAGGCCTCGTCGAGCTCGGCAGAATTTAGGGTAATGGCCTTTTCGCAGAGCACGTGCTTGCCAGCTGCCAGAGCGGCGCGCAGGTAAGTGATATGCGTGTTATGCGGGGTGGTGATATAGACGGCGTCGATATCCGGATCGGCATAGAGGTCCTCGACCGTGTCATAGACCTTCTCGATGCCATACTGCTCGGCAAAAGCCTGAGCCTTAGACAGCGTGCGGTTGGCGACGCCCGCAAGCTTGCGGCCGGCAAGAGCGAGAGACTGGGCCATCTGGTTGGCGATAACGCCACAACCGATCACGGCCCAGCGGAGCTCGGGAGCCGTAAAGATATCATCGGGGAATGGCTTGTCCTGAACCGAAGCGAACGCTGCCTTTGCGGCTGCCGCGGAATCGAGTGGAGCCTGCTTGGAATCTGCCATTATGTGCCTCCTGAGTCATCGGAAGTTCTTCATTTCCAACAGCCTTATATTCGCACAAATGAGCGCGCATTTGCTTGTATTTGCGTGTATATTTACTTTTCGGTCATTATTTGGCCATGGTTGACAGATGTTTGCGCGGCCATGCGCATCATCGCGCAAGACTCTGCGCGTAAATGCGCATGCGACAATCCTTGTGAAACATATAGGAGCGGAGCACCAAAGCCCTAAAGACAGAGCCAGCTGTATTACTTCACCCCTCCGGGGGCACCAGACATCAAAGGACTGTCCCTAGGTGCCGACACATGGGGACTGTCCCCAACTGCCGGGACTACTCATTTAAGTCTGTCCCCAATGAGCACAATCACTCATGTAAGTCTGTCCCCAATGAGTATCCCCAATGAGTGGGGATAGAAAAAGGCCCGGGTGCCGTGGGGCATCCGGGCCTTTGCTAGCAACTTGATGTTGCGGGCAGCTTAGAACTTGTGGCCGCACTTCTTGCAGACGCGCAGCTTGTTCTTACCGTCCTTCTCGTGACCGACGCGGGTAACCTTACCGCACTCGGGGCAAACGAGATTGACGTTGGAGGCATCGATGGGAGCCTCCTGCGAAACGATGCCGCCCTGCTGGTTGGCAGCGTTGGGCTTGACGGCCTTCTTGACGACCGAAACGCCCTCGACAACGACCTTGTTCTCGGCGGGGAGAGCACGCAGGATAACGCCCTGCTTGCCGCGATCCTTGCCAGAGAGAACCTGGACCTTATCGCCCTTCTTGATATACATATATCTCCCCTAACTACAGGGTCTCGGGAGCGAGCGAGACGATCTTCATGTACTTCTTGTCACGAAGCTCGCGAGCGACGGGCCCGAAGATACGGGTGCCGACGGGCGAACCATCGTTGTTGATGACAACGCAAGCGTTCTCATCAAAGCGAATGTAGGAGCCATCCTTGCGGCGGATCTCCTTAACGGTGCGAACGACGACGCAACGGACAACGTCCTTCTTCTTGACGTTGGCGCCAGGGGTAGCCTCCTGGACAGCACCGATGAACACATCGCCGATGCCTGCATAACGACGCTTGGAACCGCCAAGCACCTTGATGCAGCGAATCTTGCGAGCGCCGGAGTTGTCGGCGACGTTCAGCATGGTTTGCATCTGAATCATGGTAGATGTTCCTCCGAACTAAGAACCGAAGAGAGGTGCGCAGCCTTTATACGGCCTGTGGTATGCAAGCCAGGCATACGCACATCTTCGGAAACGTACAAGTCGTAAGAGCGACTGCTTATTTAGCGCGCTCGACGACCTCGATGAGGCGCCAACGCTTCATCTTGGACATAGGACGGGTCTCCATAACGCGGACGGTATCGCCCACGCCAGCCGTGCACTCCTCGTCGTGAGCGTGCAGCTTCTTGGAGCTGGTCATCATCTTGCCGTACTTGGGGTGACGCTTGCGCTCGGTGATGGTGACAACAATGGTCTTGGCACCGGAGACAGAGGTAACGACACCCGTACGGACCTTACGCGAGTTACGCGAATCAGTCATGTTCTCTCCTTAGGTCCTACTCGGCGACAGCGGACTTCTCCGCTGCGATCTCGCGGGCGCGCTGCTCCGTGAGGACGCGAGCGATGTCCTTCTTCACGGTGTTGACGCGAGCGGTGTTGTCCAGCTGGCTGGTGGCCATCTGGAAACGAAGGTTAAAGAGCTCGGCGCGCATTTCCTTCAGCTTCTCAACGAGCTGAGCGTCCGAGAGCTCACGAATCTCTGCGGGCTTCATTAGTTCTCCTCCTTGGCGGCGGCGGCGTCCTCAGCAGCCCACTTGGCCTCGAGAGCGGCCTCCTCAGCCATCTCCTTCTCGATGCGCTGCTCAGCGTTCTTAGCAGCAACAATCTTGGTCTTGATGGGGAGCTTGTGCTGCGCAAGACGCAGAGCCTCGCGAGCGACCTCCTCGGGAACACCCTTGACCTCGAACATGATGCGGCCGGGCTTGACGACGGCCACCCACTCCTCGGGGTTACCCTTACCAGAACCCATGCGAGTCTCGGCAGGCTTCTTGGTGATGGGCTTATCGGGGAAGATCGTGATGTAGACACGACCGCCACGCTTCATGTAGCGGGTCATGGCAATACGAGCGGCCTCGATCTGACGGTTGGTGATCCAATGGGCCTCGAGAGCCTGGATACCAAACTCGCCGAAATGCAGCTCGGTATTACCCTTGGCCTGGCCCTTCATGGAGCCACGCTGCACCTTGCGGTGAAGAATACGCTTAGGGGCAAGCACTACTGACCCCTCCTCTCGGAGTTACGACGACGAGGACGGGAAGAGCCCTCGAGTGCAGGGTTGGGAACAGGCTGGCCCGGGAGCTTCTCGCCCAGGTAAATCCAGACCTTCACGCCGCAAGCGCCCATGGTGGTGCTGGCGACAGCCGTGCCGTAGTCGATCTTGGCACGGAGGGTGTGCAGAGGCACGCGACCCTCGCGGTACCACTCACGACGGCCCATCTCGGCGCCGCCGAGACGACCGGAGCACTGGATACGGATGCCCTTAGCGCCGGCCTTGCGGGCGGACTGGACAGCCTTGCGCATAGCGCGACGGAAGGCAACGCGGCCCTCGAGCTGCTCAGCGATAGACTGAGCAACGAGGTTGGCGTCGAGCTCGGGGCGCTTGATCTCGACAACGTCGACGGAGAGCTGGCCCTTGGAGACGCCAGCGACCTTCTCGAGCTCGGTACGGAGGGTATCGATCTCGGCACCCTTCTTACCGATGACAACGCCGGGGCGAGCAGTGAGGATGATGACCTTCACCTTGTCGCCAGCGCGCTCGATCTCGACGCGGGAGACAGCTGCGCGGGAAAGACGCTTCTCGAGGTACTTACGAATCTCGAGATCGTTACCGAGGGTCTTAGCGTAATCCTTCTCTGCGAACCAGCGGGAGCGCCAGTTCTCGGTGATGCCAAGACGGAAGCCGGTGGGGTAGACTTTCTGACCCATACAGCTTTACGCCTCCTTTCGAGGAGCAACGACGACGGTGATGTGGGAAGTACGCTTCAGAATGCGAGAAGCGGAACCCTTGGCGCGGGGACGGATGCGCTTAAGCGTCGGACCCTCGTCAACATAGGCAGCGGCGACAACCAGGTTGTCGGCACGCAGACCGTTGTTGTTCTCGGCGTTCGCAACGGCGGAACGGAGAACCTTCTCGACATCCACGGCGACAGCGCGGTCGCAGAAGTGGAGGATGTCGAAGGCCTGAGCGACAGGCTTGCGGCGGATCAGATCGACCACCAGGCGGGCCTTGCTGGGGGAAACACGCACGTACTTAGCGACGGCGCGAACCTCGGTGGCCTCAGTTTCAATAGACTTAGTTGCCATTTACGGTTAACCCCCTATTTGGCCTTGTGGCCACGGAACGTACGAGTCGGCGCGAACTCGCCGAGCTTGTGACCAACCATGGACTCGGTAACATACACGGGCACATGCTTGCGGCCGTCGTGGACGGCGATGGTGTGACCAACCATCTCGGGGAAGATGGTGGACGCGCGGGACCAGGTCTTCACGACGTCCTTCTTGCCAGCCTCGTTCATCGCGGTGATACGCGAGAGAAGGCGAGTCTCCACGAACGGGCCCTTTTTGAGACTTCTGCTCATAAGTGCTTTCTCCTAAAACTCGGTATCCGAAATTACTTCTTACGGCGACGAATGATGTGCTGGTTCGAGACCTTCTTCTTCTTGCGCGTACGAAGGCCCTTCGTCGGCTTACCCCAGGGGGTAACGGAGGGACGACCAGAGGTGTGGTTCTTGCCCTCGCCACCGCCGTGCGGGTGGTCGACAGGGTTCATGACGGTACCGCGGACGGTCGGGCGCACGTTCATGTGGCGCTTACGGCCGGCCTTGCCGATGACGATGTTGGAGTGATCGGCGTTGCCGACCTCACCGACGGTGGCGCGGCAGGTAACGAGGATGCGGCGCATCTCGGAGGAAGGCATACGGACGATAGCGTACTTGCCCTCCTTACCCATCAGCTGGCAGGAGTTACCGGCGGAACGGGCGATAGCAGCGCCCTTGCCCGGCTGGAACTCGACGGCGTGGATGAGCGTACCGACGGGGATGTCGGCGAGGGGCAGAGCGTTGCCCGGCTTGATGTCGGCGTCAGAACCGGACATGATGGTCTGACCGACCTCGAGGCCCTTGGGGGCCAGGATGTAGCGCTTCTCACCGTCAGCGTAGTGCAGCAGAGCGATGCGAGCGGAACGGTTCGGATCGTACTCGATCGTGGCAACCTTGGCGGGCACGCCGTCCTTGTTGCGCTTGAAGTCGATCACGCGGTAACGACGCTTCACGCCGCCGCCCTGGTGGCGGGTGGTGATGCGGCCGTTGTTGTTACGACCGGCCTTCTTGGGCAGGGGCTCGAGAAGAGACTTCTCGGGCTTGGTGCAGGTGATCTCGGAGAAATCGGAGATCGTCTGCCAACGCCTACCAGCGGAGGTCGGCTTAAGGTGCTTTACAGCCATTACAATCCCTTTCAATAGGAATCCGTTAGCCATCGCAGACAGGGATTCGAGGTTCTGCCTCGGGTGCGATGACACCGGACGTATACACGGTTCCGGGCGTGTCCATTTTATACGCCCAAAACCTTGAGCTCTCGCCTCCCCTATTTGGGAGGCATGAGCTCACTCAACAGCAGCGAGTCTTAGGCCTGGTTGCCAAAGACCTCGATGGTGTCGCCCTCGGCCAGCGTGACGATGGCCTTCTTCCAAGAACGGGTCTTGCCGGCGACATAGCGCACGCGCTTGGTCTTGGGCTTGACCGTCAGGGTGTTCACGCGAACGACCTTGACGCCGAAGATCTCCTCGACAGCGTCCTTGATCTGATACTTGTTAGCATCCTTGGCGACCTCGAACGTGTACTTGTTCTGCTCCATGCCGGAGAAGGAACGCTCGGACACGATCGGACGGATGATGATCTCGTGGGCGGTCATTTATGCAAGCACCTCCCCGAAGTGAGCGGCGATGTCGGCGGGCATCAGCACAGCGTTGTTGTTGACGAGATCGTAGGTGTTGGCCTCGTCAGCGGTGATGATGAACGTCTTGGGAATGTTGCGGAACGACAGGTAGGCGTTGACGTCCTCATCGCGAACGATGATGGTCAGACGCTTGCCCTCAAGGCCGAGAGCCTTGAGCATGGCGACGGCAGCCTTGGTGGAAGGCTTCTCGAAGCCGTAGTCGTCGACGAGCACGAGCTCGCCATCGGCCAGCTTGGCGGACAGCGCGGAGCGCATAGCCAGCTTGACCTCCTTGTTGTTCATACGCTTAGCGTAGGAACGGGGCTTGGGGGCGAAGACAACGCCACCGTGACGCCACTGGGCAGCACGGATGGAACCCTGGCGGGCACGGCCGGTGCCCTTCTGACGCCAAGGCTTCTTGCCGCCACCGGAAACCTCAGAGCGGCCCTTAGCGGACTGGGTGCCCTGACGCCAAGAGGCCATCTGGCACTTGACGATGTGGTGCATAACGTGGATGTTCGGCTCGATGCCGTACACCTCAGCGGCGAGCTCGGCCTCGGCGACCTTCTTGCCCTCGCTGTTCTTTACTTCAAACTTTGCCATTTAAGTGTTCTCCTTGGTATGACGCTGGGCTAAATGGGCTGGGCCCTTAGGCCATACGGATGGCGACGAGACCATTCTTGGCACCCGGGACAGCGCCCTTGACCAAGATGAGGTTCTGCTCGGCATCGATGCGGACAACGGAAAGGTTCTTGACGGTAACGCGCTCGTTACCCATGTGACCGGCCATCTTGACGCCCTTGAGGACGCGCGCAGGATAGGCGCACTGACCGATAGAACCGGGGTGACGCTGGAAGTGAGAACCATGCGTCATAGGACCGCGGCGCTGACCCCAGCGCTTGATGCGACCCTGGAAGCCCTTACCCTTGGAGGTACCGATGACGTCGACCTTCTCGACATCAGCGAAATCAGCGACGGTGACGACCTCGCCGACCTTGTGCTCCTCGCCGTTCTCGACGCGGACCTCACGAAGGAAGCGGACAGGCTCGACGCCAGCCTTGGCGAAGTGACCAGCCATGGGCTTGTTCACGTTCTTGGCCTTGATGTCGCCGAAACCGATCTGGACGGCGTCATAGCCGTCGGTTGCCTGAGTTTTAACCTGCGAGACAGCGCAGGGGCCAGCCTGGATGACCGTGACGGGAACGACGTTGTCGTCCTCGTCCCAAACCTGGGTCATGCCAATCTTGCGGCCGAGAATCATGCTGATCAAGATATGATCCCAACTCTCGCGTGGTCTTGGGACAATGCGTACACCACCGAGCGTACGCCCCTAGAGGACCACTACTTACACGACGTGCTCCCCAGCCTTGTATTTCGCCCGGACTACCTGACAACCCTATTAAGCAGGCATTTTGTCCAGCCAGAATACTCCCCTGGTTTCACACAGCTGTTTAGTATACACGGCTGCGGGCGTATCCATCGAGATTCATATTTCACTCACATTGTTTACGCAGGTAAAGCGCGTGGCACGTTCCCAGTGTGCGGCGGAGGGGGCGGCCCTGAGACATATTAAGGTTGCTGCTCTACAGTCCTGCTCACGACGGAGAGCACATTAAGTGCTCTCCTGTTCGTGCGGAACTCGCGACAACCTTAATATGTCTCAGGGCCGCCCCCTCCGCCGCACACTGGGAACGCCACGTTGATGTCTGCTAAACCTTGCTCGCTCAGGCTAATGACTTTGTTGGGGGTCCACTATTTGCTGGAGGGTGAACTTGCATTGCATTGGCTCGCCTTCTGCTTGTGGCTTTGCCTCTTCGAAATCGAAGATCATGATGGCGCAGTTGGGGAGTTTTGCTGGGAGCTCGAAGCCCTCTGGGACTGCAGCCTTGATGAATTGGCGGCTGGCGCTGCCGTGGCTT
The DNA here is from genome assembly GCA_008668235.1 of Collinsella aerofaciens. Classification (GTDB taxonomy): domain Bacteria; phylum Actinomycetota; class Coriobacteriia; order Coriobacteriales; family Coriobacteriaceae; genus Collinsella; species Collinsella aerofaciens_K. The sequence continues at coordinate 37,740 of RQCP01000041.1, forward strand.
ACTGCTAGGAGGGTTTCTATGCCCTCGGCGCCCATGAGATTGGTGAGGGTGTCTACCATGCGCTCTTGCAGCGCGCGGCTTCCTTCTCCTCCGAAGGGGACCAGATCCTCGCCCGGATCCCAGACGTCGGTGGGAAGGGCGTCGTGCGGGCCTTCTTCGAAGGAGCCGTAGCAGCGCTCGATGATGCCTTCGCAGGACTCGACTGCTGCGTCCGGGCCAAGGAGTTCGGTTGCGACAAGACTTGCCGTGTCCATGGCTCGGCCTAAGGGTGATGAGACCACTTTGTCGGGGACGACGCTGTGGGCTTTGAGCCATGCGGCCGCTGCCCGTGCCTGCTGACGGCCCAGATCGGTGAGCGGTGAATCACAGCGACCCTGGACGAGCTTTTTGACGTTGAATTCCGCCTGGCCGTGGCGGAGTAGGTATAGGCGCTTCATGCTCTCCTCTTCTGTATAACTTGCTTTGCCGGCACAGCCCTACTCGTGGGTATGCCCTACGTAGTCTTCGTCGATCGTAATCTTGGCAATCGACTTGGGATATTCCGATTCGACCCGTTGTGCCAGCGCGTGCTTTACGTCTTCGGCACTCATCTGCAGATCCGAGGGACGCACGCAGTCAAAGATCACGTTGGTGTGCGTGGGGCCCGGCACACAGCGCAAATCATGAATCGAAAGGCGGCTATCGATCTCTTGAGCCATAGCGTTGATGCGCAAGCGCATGCTCGCCACCTTTGGATCGTCGGTCACGATGGGGTCGTAGTGAAGTGTGACAATCATGCCGTCTTCGTTCCTAAACGACTGCTCGATGTTATCGAGCGTGTCGTGACTTTCCAGCGGGCTGGCCTCGGCTGCCATCTCGGCGTGAGCGCTTGCGAACTTCCTGCCCGGGCCGTAGTCGTGAACCATCAAATCGTGAACTCCCAAAACGCCGGGATAGCTCATGATCTTGTCTCGAATGTGCTTGACCAGCTTAGGATCGGGCGACTGACCCAAAAGCGGGCTCACCGTATCTTGAATAAGTTCAAAGCCGCTCCAGCCAATATAGGCGCCAACGGCAAGGCCAACCCATGCGTCAAGATTGATGTGCGTCACCTGCGAAACAATTGCACATGCCAGCACGGCGCCTGTGGCAAGAACATCGTTCTTGGAATCCTGGGCAGTCGCATGCAGTGTCTCGGACTCGATACGGTCGCCGAGCTTTTGGTTGAGCGCCGCCATCCACAGCTTAACAACCATCGAAAGCGCCAGGACTGCCACCAGGGCAAGCGAGAACTCGACAGGTTCGGGGTGGATGATACGCTCAAACGAGGACTTCACCAGTTCAAGGCCAATGAGAAGCACGAGCGCCGCCACGACAAGACCCGAGAGGTACTCGTAGCGACCATGGCCGTATGGATGCTCGGGGTCGGCGGGCTTGCTCGCCAGCTTAAAGCCCAGCACGCTCACGATATTCGAGCTGGCATCGGACAGGTTGTTCATGGCATCCGCCACAATCGAAACCGATCCCGAAACCACACCGATTGCGCCCTTCGCAGCACAAAGCGCCACATTGGCGACAATACACACCATGCCCGCTAACGTGCCCACACGCGCACGATCGCCCTGCGCGCGCTTAACTATCCACTCGACCATCTGCATCCGCCCCCACGGTACTACCTATATATCTATTGCTCAAACGGATTGTAGTGTAGCCACTTTGTCTCCCAGATACAAAGAGGCCGCAGCCCGCACGGGCCACGGCCTTGGAGCATGACAAAAGAATCGTCCTTTTGTCGCACAGGTTTACGCGCTTACTTCAGCAGCGCTCGCCACTGTTTCGGGTGAATCGGCCCCGTCTTCTGCCGCCTGTCCCTGCGCCGGCACCACGCCAAAGCAGTAGCTCAGCGCCGCAGACACCGCAAATGCCACACCGCCGGCAACGCAGCACCACAGCAGGTTCGAGATGCCGCCCGTGGCAAAGCCAATGACCATAAGGACATTCGTCATGCCGATGGTATAGGCCGTAACGTGGCCCACGGCCGCAACAAGGCCTCCGACGGCGCCGCCAATGGCCATGTACGTCAGGCACCTGCCATATTTAAAGCCGCAACCGTACAGCGCCGGCTCGCTTACGCCGCCAAGAATACCCGAGATTGAATAGCCCAGCATGAGTGCCTTCTCGTCCTTATCCGCAACGCGGAGCGACGCGCCAAAGGGCATGCCCCAAACGGCGAACGTCGCCATCGTCGCGGCGATCAGGATGCACGAATCCGTTCCCACACTCATAAACTGAGCATAGGCAAGCGATAGGACAACGTTGCTGACGCCTGCAATCTTAAGAAACTCCCAACCCGCGGCAAGCCCCATGAGCGTGAGCAGCGACACGATGCCACCGGAATTGCCAAGCATAAACATAAGCTGGCCCAACAGCATGCCCAGATAGCTGCCCGCCGGCGCCGTAATACACAGCGAAACCGGAACCATGACAAGCATGGTCGCAAACGGAACGAACGAAAACGCCACGGCCTTAGGGATAACGCGCTGAAAGAAACACTCCACTCGCCATAGCACGGGCACCGAGATGAGAACCGGAATAACAGTCGTCGTGTAATCGTTGACCGGCGCGGGAAGCAGACCATACACGGAAGTCATCGATGCCCCCGTCGTCGATGCGGCATCGACGAGCTTAAGCAGATCGGGCGCAATCAATACGCCGCCCAGCATCATGCCTAGCTGCTCCGAGCAACCGAGCTGGCGGGCGGCCGCCCAACCAAGATAAGACGATATGAGAAAGCCATTTGGGTCGCCTCCCCCGCGGCGCAGCTTCTTTCCGCGGGCTCGGGATGCCACAATGGGCTTTGAGTAGCGGCCCGTGCGGTAGCCCTTACCGCACCGGCGGGGAGGAGGCGGCCCATGCCCCATGTTCCCTCCATCGGC
>RQCP01000034.1 GCA_008668235.1 Collinsella aerofaciens
CACGCCGCGCCCTCGACGTTTTGACCAATGACTACAAGGGGTACTCGACAAGAGTCAATAGCTCGACGGTGCTCGCTGGTGATCATGGTCGCCACCAACACAATGCCATCGACCGGATGGTTTTGGAATAAATCGAGGTATTCGAGCTCGCGATCGGGGGCATTATCGGTATTGGCAAGCAGCATCTGGTAGCCACGGCGACCGAGCACCTGGCCAATGCCAGCGGTAATGCGGCTCACGGATTCCGAGTTGATCTTAGGCACGATGACGCCGATGAGCTTGGTGGAACCGGTGCGCAGCGCGCGAGCCTGGCTGGATCGCACGTATCCGGTCAACTCGATTGCCTGCTTAATGCGCTCGGCCTTGTCCGCCGAGATATATCCACCGTTGAGGTAGCGCGAGACGGCGGCGCTCGAAACGCCCGCCAGCTCGGCCACATCTTTCATCTTTACCACGAGCACCCCTGTCATTGAAATCGCTTTCACCATGATACCCAACCCATGCCAGCAAATTGAGCAAATGAGACGGGCCCATGGATCATTTCAACCGCCCAGGTCGAGCAAACGTCAGCGAGCGGGCAGCTGCCGTGACGAGGTGCCGCGAAAGAGGAGCGAAGCGTACTTTATGTACGCGAGCGACGGTTTGAGCGGCAGATCGCCCGGCAGATGTCCGCGCAGCGTCGAGCGGTCCGGCGTTTGTTAAAACGCCGGAACATAGTTAGCCGTGGTACTCGCCGTTGTACTGGATGAGAGTCAGGTCTTCAACGCCGTCGAGCGCGCGAATGGCGTCGGCATAGGGCATATCAACGCCATCCGAGAACACCTCGACGGTCATCTCGACCTTATCACCGCGCATCGTCTTGGACTTCACCGTAAACTTGGTGCGGCCAAACGCGCGCACGATATCGTCGCCCGTGGTCTGGCCCGTATAGTGGATGACCATCATGTACACGCGCGCCTTGTCCTGATGACTCGCAAAGCCGGCGATCATCACCACGATGACCACGGCCGTGAGCGCCACGAGCGCGTACATGCCGGCGCCGGCCGTAATTCCCGTGGTAATGGACCAAAACAGATACAGCAGGTCGAGCGGGTCCTTAACCGCCGTACGGTAGCGGACGATAGACAGAGCACCGACCATACCGAGCGAGATGACCACGTTGGTCGAGATCGCGAGCGTGACCATGCAGGTGAGCACGCACATGCCTACAAGCGTCACGGCAAAGCTACGCGAATACACCACGCCGGTAAAAAAGCGCTTGTACACGTAATAGATCAGGATGCCCATGCCGAGCGCCACGAGCAGCGAAAGGCCAATCTTGGCAGGGTCGACCTGGCCAAACGCCTCCAAAACGGAGTTCTTAAAAAAGTCCCTGGTGCTCATGGTCTAAATATCCCCTCGGTTCTCAAAATCCGATTCCCAGTAATTAAATCCGCGCAGGTAGGCGGTCTTTTCGTAACACAGGCAGTACTTGGAGACCGCCGTAAGCTCGGCCGCGCCCGGCGGCACCAAATCGCGCACCAGCTGCGGGCAAAACTCCGTAAACTTGACCTCCATCACCAGCTTGCCGGGCTCCAGGACCGGCAGCGCGGGCAGCGTCGCGTCAAAGATATCGAAGCTTCCCACCGCGGCACGCACGTTCATGTCAAACGTAATGCGCACAGTGCCCTCATCCATCACCCACGGCTCGCGCTCGTAGTCCACGATGGTCCTCGGGCGCATCATGTTGCAGATGCACTCGATGTAGAACTCGCGACAGAGCGGATAGGGGCTCCTCAGCAAAAAGTCGTAGTCGCCAGCCAGAATCTGCTCAAACTCGCCGCGCGTAAGTGGCGCATCCTCCTTGTAAATCCAGCTACCGTACTTCTTTTTGCGCTCAAGCTTAATCACCTTGTCGCTGCCGTTATAGATGCGCACGCGATACTTTTTGCGCATGAGAATGCCGGCGTCTTTTTCCTCGTAGGCCGAGTTGCAGTAGTCGTCAAAGTACAGGCTGCGAATGGTGTAACCGCCTGCCCGCGCATGCTTGTCCAGCTTAAACACCGGCGCCATGCGACAGGCAAGCGCGGCGTGCTCGCCCTCGTTAATGAGATATTTGAGCTCGTGGCGGTAACGCTCCTGCGTGACACGCACAGGCGGGGCCGCCAAGCGCTCAAGCAGCGCGCTAGCCCTCCTCATACGTGTCCTCCACGACCTTACCGCCGTCTTGCACGTAAAAACACTTCATGCCGTAGTGTTTGCCGTCGTCGGTTACATAGTAGTCAAACGCATCTTGCGTATAGCCGTCGGAGTTGGTGGCACGCACGCGCACAAAATACTGGCCGGTATCGGGCGCATCGCAGGTCACCTCGGGAAGCAGCACGTCCTCGGCCTTAAAGACCACATCGCCAATGGCATAGTCGCGCGCCAGCTCCACGGTGTAGCGAATGTCGAGCGCCTCAAAGTCATAGGACGCATCCCAGTTAATACGCAGCTTACCGTTATCGATCTGCGGCACGCCGATGTAGAACGGCATGGGCTTTTTAAAACTCTCGCGAAAGCTCTTGTAGTTCTCCTCGACCTCGGAGGGAATCGCCGCAGCGATCTGCTCGTATTGGTCCTTGGTGACAGGCAGATTGTCGATATCGGGCGAAGCAAAGACCAGGGATTCAGTCACATCGCGGTAGTGCTTGATCATCTTGGTCAGGCGAGTCTCGGTCAAATACGAGCGCAAGTCCTTGACGGCACGGTCGAGTTCGCTGCGGAACGACTTGCTGCGCAACGCGCGGTTAAACAGCACGTTGCCCCAGTAGTTGCTTGCACCGCGCTCCCAGCTCGCGTAGTCCGAAAACCCGGTAAGAGAAAGCTCCAGCTTACGCAGCATGCCGTCGTTATCCCAATCTAAAAAGTACCAGGTATTTGAGTTGAGCGGGCTGTACAGATAGCAGTTACGGTTCTGCGTATCGCAGTTGCCCGTCAGGATCTGAAACGCCAGCCAATAGACCAGATTCTCGGTATCAAAGTAGGTATCGAGCACATCATCGATCTTTTGTGATTCGTCGTTGAGCGCATCGAGCATCTCGATGAGCTTGGTGTGGTCCGAATCGCCCTTAATCTCGAGCATGCCCTCAAAGTTTGCCTGGTTGTAGTCGGGATCGTCGGCAAGCTTAATGGTGTCCTCGTAGCGATGGAAATCGAAGTTGTTCACCTTGTACAGATGCCCGTTCTTATCCAGGCCATGTGCCTTAAGCGCCGTCTTGTTGAGCTGCTCCACCTGCGTAAACAGGCCGTAGTCCTCAAAGGTGTCGTTGAACTTTTCGGTCTGGTCGCACACCCACAGATGCACAAACTGCGTACGCAGGCCCATCATCTGGGGTATCCCGCGGATAAGGTCATAGGCCATCTTGTTGCGAAAACGCATACCCTCGCCCATGTGCTTGTTGAGCGCAATCGCGCGCTGTTGGCGCCAAGTACCCTTGCCCTTTTTGAGCTCCACCTTGTAATTCTTTTGCGAGTTGTTGCTCGATGTCTGACCGCGCACCTGCACGGTGGCATTGGGCGCTTCCTCGCCATAGCCAACCTCGCCGGCCACCGGGCCGTCTTCGTCGCCCGCCTGCAGCAGGCCCATAACCTGATAGCGCGTCACCCCCATGTCGGCATAGTCATACACCGAGTACGTGTTGATCTCGGCCCAGCTGTGGTCGGTGTTCTCGGAGCTGTTGCCGCGCGAGACCGTCAGGTACATGGTCACAATGCCCGAGTCGTCGTAGACCTCGTACAGCTCATCTTTATCGCGAAGGTGCTTGGTACCGTCCGAGGCCTCAGCCTTTTTAATCTTGTCCTGCTTTTTGACCTTTTTGGTCGAGGATTCGTCCTGAGACGAACAGCCCGAAAGCAACAGCGCGCCGGCAGCTGCCTCGATCAGGCAGCGGCGAGACATCAACTTATCGATCATCAGAACCTCCCCAATGGTTGCGATACACGTGAACTACTGCGCGCTCAAACGCACCATGCGGCTCACCCTTATGGCGACCTTCCTCATAGCGCTGCTCGGCACGGTCGAGCAAGCGGCCCAGGTGTGTAAAGCAACCCGTTTTGTCGGTCGCCACAATGGGCTGCTGGCTCAGGATACGATACGGCAAGTTAGCGGTATAGGTATCGAGCCGCAGCAGCGCCACGATAAAAAACACCGCCGCACCCAACAAAAAGCCAAAGCCGTAAAACTGCTGCGGCAAGAGCAGAGAAACGGCAATCGCCAGCCCGGCCACACCGGCAAACAGGCCCGAAGCCAGAACGGCCCCCTTGTAGTCGGTAAAGTACAGCAAGATGAGCATCACCGTATTGCCCACGGCATACAGGCCATAACCCACGCACAGCGTGCGAAAATACCCGTGCATAAGGTTGTTAAAGCCCAGCGGCAGAGCCGAGAGCACCGTGGTCTCGAGAGAAATGACCGCAGCGGTCACAAACAGCTGCTTGAGCGCGCAAAAGCGCAGTTCGCTGTTGAGCGTGGAGAGCATCTCCTCCTCGGCCACCACAATGTCGCCCACCACGCCGCCGTCGTTGAACAGGCTGTAGTAGTCGCGGTAGCGCGGATAGAAGTTGACCTCGACCGAGACCACAAAGTTGACGGTCGTGACCAGGATGGTCAAAAACGCGATGAGCGCCGGCACATCGTAGTAGGGCGCACCATAAAAGAAGCCCTTGACCTGCACGCCAATGGGACCGGCCCAAATAATCACCAGGTGCGCAAAGAGCCCCAGATTGGTTAACAGGCCCGTGAGCGCCAGCGGCATAAACTGATCGAGCCACTGCAAAAAGAGCCAGGGGCTGCGGTCGCTCTGAGGAAAATACCGGTATAGCAGAACCACGTCCCAGGCAAGCATGACGCCGTAGCCCAGAGCAATTGATGCCAACAGGCCCTCGACCGGCGGCAGCCCCAGTGCCAGCGCGGCCAGGGCGCATAGGCACGCGACGCCAATGGCAGCCGCAAAGCTGCACAGGATACCGCGGTAATCCTTGATGGCGGTGAGGTAGCTCATGCCGTTCCGGTTGACGATCATAATGTTGAACAGCCACAGGCACAGCAGTCCCTGCAGCAGTGTGGCGCCCGAGAACAGCAAAAAGGCGCCGTAGAGCACGGTGCCCGCAACGAGCATGATGGCATTAGATCCCCAAAACGAAGGCAAGATCTCATCCTCGCGCTCGGCAAAGAGCATGTCAGCCAAAAAGCGTGTGACCGGCATGGAGAAAAAGCTCGTGAGCGTAAGCGACGCCAGCAGCGTGTAGGTCACCATGCACACCAGCAGATCCTGGTTGGCACGGCCCACGCCCCACAGACCACACAGCACCAAGATGCCCACCTGGAGCAGCACGCCCAACAGCATCGGGCCCGTGCACACAATGCCGGCGTAGCCGTAAGCGCGCATCGTGGCAAACAGGCCCTTGCGCCTAAACAGGCGCTTGAGCTCAAAACCGATTCCGGCCACCGGCTACTCCCCCTCTCTGGGCAGGTCAAACGCTTGCGCTGTCTCGTCGTACAGCGCGCGATAGTTGGCGAGCATCTGCTCGTGCAAAAAGTACGTGGCAACGCGACGCTGGCCGCGCTCCCCCATCTCAATGCGACGGGCGCGACTCACGCACATGCGCTCCATGGCATCGGCCAAGCCCTTGCGGTACATGGGCGGCGTCACAAAACCCGCCACGCCAAAGTCGTCACCCGGGGCGCCTTCGAGCAGCTCGCGGCAGCAGCCCACCTCGGTCGTCACGCAGGGACGGCGCGCTGCAAGCGACTCCAGCACGCTGAGCGGCTGGCCCTCGGAGATGCTCGTCAAAATGGTAAAGTCGAGCTTTTCCATGTACTCGACCACGTTGACGCGGCCGGTAAAGATCAGGTCGCGCACGCCCAGGGTATCGACCAGCGCGTGGCACTCGGCGCCGTACTCCTCGTCGTCCACGCCGCCCATAATGTGCAGGCGCACCTTGGGCAGACGCTCGTGCAGCTCAAAGAAGGCATAAATCATTGTCTTGACGTCCTTGATGGGCGCCAAGCGCACCACCGCGCCAATGTCCACCCAGCCGTCGTCGGGCTTTAAGGGAATATCCTTAAAGCGGTCGAACTGAATGCCGTTGGGGATAACCAGGCATTTGTCCGCATCGCAGCCCATATCGACCTGCGTCTTGCGGGCGTTATGGAACAAACTCGTCACGCGAAAGGCGCGGCGGTAGATTTCCTCCGAAAGCAGGTAGAAAAAGCGGATCCAGCGGTCCTTGAACGACGGCACCACCCAATCGGCGCGAATGATCTCTTCCTCGCGCTCGCGGGTGTAGATGCCATGCTCGGTCAACAGCACCGGCGCATGGTGAACGCTTGAGCCCAGGCAGGCGAGCAGGCCACCGTAGCCGGTCGAGATGGCATGGTACACATCGACCACCGGCACCTCGCTGCCCAACAGGTAGAGCACGGGCAGCAACATGGAGCGCATGGTGTGGAATGCATCGGCAAAGGGCGTGTAGGGGTACTCTGCCAGGCACACGTCGCGGAAGATGTCCATAAACGTTCGGCTCTGCAAAAACGAGAGCGGATGCACGCGACGGCGGTGGAAAATATCGAACAGAACATCCCAATCCGGATTGGAGAGCGACACCAGGCGGCGTAGCGCCTCGCGCTCGCGGTCGTCAAAACTGGCTTCGTGCTGCTCGCCCGAAAGCCGCAGGGCATCGTCCAGGAACACCTCGTGCACCTCGACCACGTTGACGGGCAGCTCGTAGACAAACTTGCCGCGGTCGGCAGCATGCGCGCCGATCACCCATAGCACAAACTCATGCTCGGGCATGGCCTGGATATAGCCATGCATCCAGGTAGATACGCCGCCGTGCACATAGGGGTAGCAACCCTCGAGTACCAAGCAGATTCTCATTTATCGCCGCCCTCCTTGCGCTCAATCGTCACGGTCTTATCATTTGCCTTGAGCAGATACAGATTGCCCGTAAGATGAGTCAGTTCGCCACCCGTCACCGCACCCGGCTCGCCATTATTGGCGCGGAACATGAGCCACGCCTCGTCGTGGAAATTGCCCAGGCTGAGCGTCCAGGCATCCGCGCTGGTATCCACGCTTACCGTAACCGACGAAAAGCGCTGGATGGCACCGGAGCACTCCGACGCCGTGTGGTGCCGCAGGTCGGGCGCGGATTTGGTAAGCCACTCCAGGTAGTCGACCAGGCCGCCCTTGTAGACCTCCCAGCCCTCCTTGGCTCCGCGATCGGGGTCCAAAAGGTCGTCCGGGTGCATAAAGTGCGCGCTCACGTAGTGCATGTTGAGCTCGGACACGGCTGCCAGGCGCATATAGGAATCGTCGACCATGCCACCCGAGACAATACGTGGCTGCTCCACAATGCCATCGCTCGCCACGCCAAACTCCTGCACGTACGGCAGGTCGGTGCCATCCTCAAAATACGTACTGGCGATGGTCTTAATGCGCGGAACGTCGGTGCCGATAAGCTTGCGCGCACGGGCCGAAAGGATATTTGACGGCGGCACGTAGACCGAGCCGTGCGCGTTGGGCAGCACCTCGTCTTGGAAGGCGATAAGCTCGTTGAGCGATGCGACGAGCGTCTCTTTGTTCTTCCAGGTCTTGTAGTCATACAGAGTGGCATAGTCGGTATCCCAGAGCGCCAGAGGCTGATGGTTGTAGCCGTGAAAGCCCAGCTCTCCGCCCATCTGCAGCAGCATGCCGCCAAAGTAGCGGAACTGCGTGGTATCGGGTTGGCGCGCGGGCTCGGTCTGGTTGATCGCGTCCTCGTAGTTTTCGATCATCACGCCGGTATAGCGAATGCCGTATTTTTGCGCGAGCTTTTGCAGATCGGGCCACCAGACCTTGGTGTAAAAATCGGCAATGGAAAGGCCGTAGTCACGCTTGATATAAGTACCATCGCCCGAGGGCACGGGGCTAGGAAAGTCGTCCAAATAGAACACGGCGCTGTTGATGACCGGATAGGCCGTGGTATCACCCAGCAAGCTTATGGCCGAAGCATAGAACCCACGCATGACCTTGTCGTAGATGCCAATGTTGCACACCACGGTGTGACCACTGCCGCAATCGTTAGACCAAATGAGCGGCGTGCCCGCGTCACCGGTCTTTGCCCAAACGTGCGCCGTTTCGCGCAATGAAACCGAAAGTGAAGAATCGAAGGGGTCCGAGAGCTCGTAGCGCTCTCCCCCGCCCAGCATAAAGTCCTCGCTCGGCACAATGCTTTCGGCTTTTACATAGTCATATCCGGCCGATTCAATGCCAAGCTTGGAGGCAATCACTTGCAGATAGCTCGAGTTATCCGGCGGCATGGCGAGCATAAGAGAACCGCCAGCACTCACCCAACCCATAATGTCGCTCAGGTGCGTACCGAGCCCATCGAGCGACGGCATGAGCAAAATCACGCGATCGAAGGAGGTCAGCGAGGGAATGGCATCCGCACCATCCAGAGCAAGGTCCACGTCGCGGTGCGCGATCTTCATGTCCAGCAAAATCTGGTCGAACTGTTCCTTTACGTCCTCGACGCCAGCTTGATCGGAATCGGTAATGACCAGGCACGTGGGCTTTTGGCCAAAGATTGCCGAGGAGGCCGGCACCGCATCGTTGGCGGCAAGCATCCCCAGCTTATGCTGGCCCGCACTGTACTGCACGCCGGCACGCTCCACTAGCAGCACGGCGGCCATGGCAATAAAGACCGCCCACACCACGAGGAGCCCCATCCAACGAAAGCGGCCTGCACGGTCGCGGATATGTTGCGCCACGCTCATCGGACCTCATCCCCGTCGCGCCAAAACGCCAACTTTTCGCGGTTGTCGGCGCTCAAATACACATGTTGCTTGTCAATCGCATCGATCACACGGTGAACCTCGACACCGTTGTGGCGCATCACGGCCAGCCGCAGGCAAAGCATCCAAACCTCCTGCTCCTCGGGCACGTCGAGCACCAGCTGGTCGGTCACGACCTGCGCCTCGTCGATCTGTCCGACATCGGCCAGCGCCGTCGCGTATCGAATGCGCAGCTCAAAAGTGTCTTCGCGCTCGCAGCGACGCGCAAGCAGGCGCGCGTACTGTTGGCGCTGAATCTGAGCCACGCGCCCCTCAGCCAAACCCGAGCCCAAGTATTCACCAAGAAAATCGCAGTATTCGTTGAGGTTTTGCGCACTCGGGTCCGTCTTAAAGGCACGCTCCAGCTGCTGCAGTTTAAGGTCGGACTCCTTGGAGATCTGCGCCACCGCCGTCGCGGCATAGTGCGCCACCTCAACGTCGTCGTTAAGCTTAGCCGCCTGTAGCTGCGCCAGGTACGCGTCGGGCTCCTCAGTGAGCATGGAAAGCATTAGACGGCGCCGGTATGCCGGGTCGTTGACGATGAGCGCCTCCTCGAGCGGCACTACGCCTGCATCGTCCTCACCACTCGGTACCGACATACTGCGATGGAGCTCGTCGTTGAAGCGCAGCGACTCCAGCGCAGACTCTTTCAGTCCCTCGCCAAACATCGCGCTGCGGATCGATAACAGAACCACCAGCAACGGGCCCCACAGCGGCACCAGCACTATCACAGCCAGCATGTGCCCGCGCACCGGCAGCAGGCCCAGCTTCATGAGCGTCCACAGCATCAGGCAAACCAGCGCATGAATCAGCAGCAAGACAGCAGCAACGACAAGCGAGATCAAGCGGCACCCCCCTCACCGTCACCGGTGTAAGAAATGTGCTGCAACAGCTCCACAATGTCCTCGCCGTCGACGGGCTCCACCACAATATGCTTTGCGCTCAGGCGCTCGCGGATAATGGGCAGATCGCACGCCTTTGCCTGGCGCATAAGCAGATAGAGCACGTCGCCGTCGACCAAGCCCGCCGCGTCGCTCTCGCGGATTGCCGACCCAATTGCGCCCACCAGCTCGCCGACAGGCTCCACGCCCGGTACCACGCGCAGGAGCAAAAAACTCCCCATCTTGCTATCTGCCAGCGCCTGCTCCGCCGCGAGCTCTTGGCCAAAGGCAGCCTGCTTGAGCACGCAAGTACCGTCAACGCAGCGTTTATCCTGCGCCACCGCCTCATAGTCAAAGGCACGGCCCAGCGCGCTTTCGACCAGCCCGCACAAGATGCGGAACAGGTTTTGATAATAGAGGGTCATTTGGTTTTCGGCCGCACTACGCACAAAGATCAACACGGCGGGTGCCCCGTCGCGCTCGATCGCGTATCCAAACATGGGAAGCCCCGGCGTCAGCTCGCGGTTCACCCACAGGTTCGAACGACCCCCGTCGCCCAAAAGAGGTGCAAGCTGCTCAAGCGTGAGCGAGCGTGCGGCATCTTCGGCAATCGCGGGACTTGCTGCCACCAGGCGTGCAAATGCCCCGCCCGAAACATGGTAGATCGCCACCGAATCGTTCTCGAGGATCTCGCCCAGAAGCTCGCAGCACTTGCGATAGATGTCGCGTGGGTTGAGCATGTCGAGCTCCTGCGTCACCGCAAAGATCTTGCCAAAGCTGTCGTGGCGACCCACGATCTGGCGCCTGTACGCGCGCTTATCCTCGATCGCGTCGTGGTAGAGCTGCGTAAGGAACGTATTGCGGTTGCGCACGAGCTCGTTTTGATAGCGCTCCGCCCTAATGGCTTCGCTGTTGCGCAGCTGCACATAGCCGCACACGGCACCCACAACAAAGTACGCAATAAACGGCAGCCAGTTAGACGGCTCGTAAAAGAGACCCTGGAAGGTATAGCCATACTGGGTAAAGTAGCTCGCCGCCAGACCAATCGAAGCCAGCAGTGCCGCGACCAAGCCAAAGTCCAAGCCATACAGCGTGCCGATCAGCACCACGTAGAGCAAGCGATAATCGAGCACGTTGAGCTGGGCCGATTGGGAGAACAGATGCTCCAGCACCTCGAACAGAACCCAGGCAGCTGCCGTCTCCAGGCATTTAATAGGCAGCGTGCGCATTTGGATGCGGTCGATGGCGGCGCGCAAGGGGTTGACCTTCTTTGCGCGGCCAGCATCCCAACGCGCTTGAATGGTCGAAAGATCGCGCAGCAAGTCGTAGCGCTGAAACCAGCCATAACGCACGCGAGCGACGTCGCTGGCGGGCAGGGTGTAGCCGGCAGAATCGCCATAGGCAACTGAGAGCCCTGGGAACAGCGCCTGAAGTGCCTCACCCACCTCACCCACCGTGTGATGGAAGGTATCGGCTACGTCGAGCGTCTCAAAGTTACCATTCCAGCTGTCGAAGATACGGCGTACCAGCACCGAAAGCTCATCGGCACACAGCAAGGGAAACGCCGCATCCTGCGCGCCCTGCAGAGCGGCCGATCCGGTTGAGCATGCGTCGAACATCGGCACCAAAAACGGGTCCTCCAGCGCGGCAGACGCGGTATACAGGAACGGCACGCGCAGGATCTTGGTCTGAACGCCCTCGCGAGCAGCGTAGTAGCGGCACAGGTCGTTGGCTGCGTGCGCGATAATGCCCTTGCCCGTTCGCCCCGCGGCATCGGCGGCACCCTCGGCACCCGCGGGCCCCGCCACATACAGCAGTTGGACCCGGCGACCCGAGCACGTACGAAAGACCGAGCGCAGCAGCTCGATATCGCCCACGGTATCGGTATGCGGGGTAAGGTAATTAGACAGGTAGACCACGCGGTCGAACTCGTAGGCCTGCTCCAAGTGCTGAAGCAGCTCTTTCCACGAGGCATGGGGCGACGACTCATCGCGGCGCGCTTCCGCGGCAGCGACGACCTTAACGTGGTCCCCGGGGAACGCCTTGGCACAAAAGTCATCGTCAACATATGCGGTGTTGCCAACAACCAGCACCTCCATGGCGTACTCCTCCCCTAAAATCCACTTCTGTCATAGTCAAACATGCGTATTTTACGCTGTCAACGCGAGCCAAGGCGCCTTTAAGGCTGTTTTAAGAACTTTTTTAGAGGATGTGGGGACATCGAGAGCTAGATAGTGAATCCAATCTGTGGCAGATAAAGTGGCCCCCACACTCCACCAGCTGCGACATTTTCAATAAAGCCTCTTGCATAGGAATACAGGTCCTGCATACCGGTGCTAAGTGCTTCTCTGTCAAAAGCATCGTCATCTAAATTCGCAGGAGCGCGATATATGCCAGAAACGGATATTTCGGAACGGTAATAATGGCCCTCATCGCCAGGTAAAAGCTCAATAACTAAGTTGAGCTGACGAAACCTGACTCCGTTTTCGTCCGAGAATGCACTGGTAATAGCATTTCGGACGTTGCATTCAACGTCAGACTTATTGATGCCCTTTTTCGGAGTCACTCCGCCATCAAATGAAAAACTGTCCACTTTTCTGGTCACGCACGTAATCAGCGGAGATTCAATGCGTTGCTTCTGTAACGATTCCATCTACATCTCCAATCGAAAGGCATTCTCATCTGCCAAAGGAGTCGAGTCCCTATAAGCTGGAGCCTCTCCTCCTGGTATCACCGAAAACCGCGATGTGTTAAGTCCTGAGGTCGTCTCACCAGAAGAGAGACCCAGATATTTACGCGCCTCCGGGACATCTCGAATGAGCCTCATAAGATTATTTGCGGTAATAGATTGTTGCGATGCACCGTTCTCCCAACGAGACGCCGTGGGTTTTGAAACCCCTAATAGCGACTCAAACTCATGCTGAGTCAAACCAAGATCAGAGCGCAAATCCTTTATATCCGAGGGAGATAAAAGTTCATGAGCCTTAGCATATTGGGAAGCCAGTGCATGGGCAAGCTTAGTCGCCTCTGTAGCAGTCATTTCATCGTTGCCGCACTCGCAAACATAATGCTCAATTCCTTTTACGGTAATTTTCTCGCCACGGTAAATTTCAGTCATTGGCGCCGTGGTAAATTGCATTTCTTTGCCGCATTCCATGCAACGCATGACTCCTCCTTTAATGAATGTATCCATCGATGTTCGCAGACAAAACGTTTAAATGCGCATTGCCTTCGGAATCAATTGAAAACTTAACGTACCAATCCTCGCATTCAAAACCTCGGCACACGTAGACATCTGCGTAAACATCATGCAGAGGTCCATCCATATCGAGCGCGATGGATTTTCTAAAATCGTCAGGCTTCAGATAATCAAATAGGTCAGCAAGGAAATGATCGATGTCCAAATAACCAAACTGATTCATCAGGTGTCTGCGCACCCTACCATTTACAATCATCTTTCCCGAGCGAGCCAAAGACTTCGCTTCGTCAAGTGAATATGTCGGTCGGAGCTTGGTTCGATTCATAACCACCCCTTAGTTAGCATAATGCTAACTATATTCGTCTTGTTGCCAATTGGCAACTCTATATAACGGTCCACGCCAGGCGCATTAACGCCCCTATTTTGCGTCTATCCGGAAGTGCGGGGAAAGACGGAGATCTGGGGACCAGACCTCGGTCTTGCCCTTCCACGACCTGCGGTTTTGTCGTCACAATACGAGTTGTGCTCGGAGGTTTTCGATTTTTCCCAGCACATCCGAAATGCGAGGCCCTGCAAAGCATGTTCTAGCAACATTAGCGGCATCCGCGACAACATCCAGTTGTCGCGGAAAGTGCACGACGACTGTATCACTGAGGACATCCTCTTCAACCAGATCAAAAGCGCAGTTCGTACTTTAAGCTAACTGATAGGAACTTCAATTCTAGATCGTGCTATACAAACGCCGCTCCTAACCGCATAGCACTCAACATAATGTGGGCCAACAAAATCAGTCTTCTCATCATGAAAGCCATCTTTATTGCCACGTTGAATTTCGCCTCGGATGCAGTTTCTCTGAAATGCAGCTTCACCGCAGTTGCGAACTTTCCAGTAAAAAACGCAATCTCTAAAAGAAGCAGCATTGACAACAAAGAAGTGAAGCGAACGCCTTCGTAGCAAGGGACAATGCCTAGACAACATATCCCTAAGTAATGAGGGTCTAAATCCACGCTGTATAACTTCGCAATCGATATCCATCGAACGACGAATGTCAACCTTAAATATATCCTCGACAAATCGCTCCTCAATGGCCACGCCATACTTGGAAGCAAATTGGGCTTCTTCACTATCGGAAGAACCATCGACAACAGCGTCGGAGAATGACTTTCCAAATAAATCAATGAGAGCTTGCTCTTTTTCATCAGAGCTAATGGCATCGATTAGTTTTCCATGAGCTTTCCTGGCTTTGGGCACAAACGCCCCGCCATCATCATTTGTAACCTGCTGGTTACTACCCAGGGCATGCCAAAATGATTGTTCGCGATCTTGCTCGGACAGAAATTCAAAGAGATCAGCCAAAAGATCATAAGGTTCACCTGAGCGGTCATCCTGGTTGTAAAAATTATTAACAAGAGTATCGATGAGCAGTCCCTTGAAATGAAATCCGAGAGTATTTTTCCAAACCCTTAAAGCATTGCAGAGCCTTTTGCCATCTCCATCGGTCTTTTCAAATAGAGTAGAACAGGCATCTTGCTCAGGAATAGGATCCGTCTTTTTCCAAGACCCACCATCATTTGAATCGGGATATTTAAACGATCCGTCGTCCTGCTCAAAAGCAGGAACCAAATCAATCGAATAAAACCTATCTGTGAAGTTAATCACTACAGCTTGTCCGTCACCTTTTATGTCAGTCTTGGGGTAACGGCTTTTAATTGTTTTTTTGACTTCTTGGAGAAGCGCCGACTGCCCATTAGAGTCATAGGCATTGAATCTCGTATAAACCTCCTGCGGCAGTACAAACAAAAGGTCAAGATCGCTAGTTTCGGAAACAGCAGTTTGCCGACCAACTGATCCAACCACAAGACAATGATCATCGACAGAATCCAAATCGTACCTTTTTGCACAACAAAAAAGCCGCTCTAACCAGCGGCTTTTCTTCTATAGACAACAAAAAAGGCGACCGCCCGCGAGGACGATCGCCTTTGTTAATTCTTGTATTGTTTGTGCTAGGCGCGGGTCTTGATCTCCTCGAGCACCTTGGCCACAAACTCGTCAACGCTCATCTGAACGGTCTCGTTGGAGCGATCGCGGACGGAGATGTTACCGGCCTCGACCTCCTTCTCGCCCAGGATGAGCATGTAGGGCACGCGGTCAATGGAGCGGGCCTCGCGGATCTTGTAGCCGATCTTCTCGTCGCGATCGTCGCAGACCACGCGAATGCCGGCCTCCTCCAGCTTGGCGCACACCTCGTGGGCGTAGTCGCGGCTCTTCTCGGAGACAGGAAGCGCCTTGACCTGCACGGGGGCCAGCCAGGTGGGGAACTTGCCCGCAAAGTGCTCAATCAGAATACCGATGAAGCGCTCGATGGAGCCAAAGCACACGCGATGCAGCATGATGGGGCGCTTCTTGGTGCCGTCGGCGTCCACGTACTCCAGGTCAAAGTTGAGCGGCATCTGGAAGTCGAGCTGGACGGTGCCGCACTGCCAGGTACGGCCGAGCGAGTCCTCCAGGTGGAAGTCGATCTTGGGGCCGTAGAAGGCGCCGTCGCCCTCGTTGACCTCGTAGTCCATGTGCAGCTGCTCCAGAGCGGTGCGCAGGCCCTCCTCGGCGCGAGCCCAGTCCTCGTCCGAGCCCATGGAGTCCTCGGGGCGGGTGGAAAGCTCAACGTGATACTTGAAGCCAAACTTCTGGTACACGGAGTCGATGAGGTTTACCACGCCCACGATCTCGTCGGTCAGCTGGTCGGGACGCACAAACAGGTGGGCGTCGTCCTGGTTAAAGCAGCGCACGCGGAACAGGCCGTGCAGGGCGCCGCGCAGCTCGTGGCGGTGAACCAGGCCAATCTCGCCGGCGCGGATGGGCAGCTCGCGGTAGGAGTGCGGCTTGGAGGCGTACACCAGCACGCCGCCCGGGCAGTTCATGGGCTTAATGCAGTACTCTTCGTCGTCGATGACGGTGGAGTACATGTTGTCCTTGTAGTGGTCCCAGTGGCCCGAAGTCTTCCACAGCTGCTTGTTCATGATAAGCGGCGTGGAGATCTCCACGTAGCCGGCCTTGTGGTGGATCTCGCGCCAGTAGTCCAGCAGCGTGTTCTTAAGGACCATTCCGTTGGGCAGGAAGAACGGGAAGCCGGGGGCCTCGTCGCGCATCATAAAGAGGTCCATCTCGCGGCCGATCTTGCGGTGGTCGCGCTTCTTGGCCTCCTCCAGCATGTGCATGTGCTCGTCGAGCTCTTCCTTGGTGGCAAAGGCGACACCGTTGATGCGGGTGAGCATCTTGTTGTCCTTGTCGCCCTTCCAGTAAGCGCCCGAGACGCCGGTGAGCTTAAAGGCCTTGAGCGCCTTGGTGTAGCAAATGTGGGGACCGACGCACATGTCGATGTAGTCGCCCTGCTGGTAGAAGGTGATGCGGGCGTCGTCCAGGTCGCCGATGTGCTCGACCTTGTACTTCTCGCCGCGCTCCTCCATAAGGGCGATGGCCTCGGCGCGGGGCTTCTCGTACACGGAGAACTTGAGGTTCTCCTTAACGATCTTCTTCATCTCGGCCTCGATCGCGGGGAAGTCGTCCTCGCTGATCTTGACGCCCTCGGGCAGGTCGACGTCGTAGTAAAAACCGTTGTCGGTCGCGGGGCCATAGGCAAAGTCGGCCTCGGGATAGAGACGCTTGATGGCCTGCGCCATGATGTGCGCGGCGGAGTGGCGGATGACGTGCGTGACCTCGTCCTGCGGGAGCTCGGCCACCGAACCGTCATTGTAGAGTGCCTTCATGGGTATGTTTTCTCCTCTCGGATGCCTGATGCAAGTGCGTGCGATGCGCTCGGCGTTTTTGACTTGCATCATTATAGGCAGGTTGCCTTGGTATACAAGCGCCCGCCGCACCTTAATGGCACGGCGGGCGATTTTCTACGCATGCTTCATCGTGTGGGGGCGGGGCTGCGGGGCGCGCGTGCGGCTTGCGCGGGATGCGCGATGCCCTTGGCGTGGGGCAGTTGCGCGGGATGCGCGGTGCCCGTGGCTTGCGGCCGGCCCGGCGATGGATGCGTTACTGGATGCGAGTTCGGCAGTAAGGGCAGACCTTCCAGTGCGCGTCGAGCGGGCGATGGCAGCTGGGGCACACGTTGCGAACCTGAGTATCGCACACGGGGCAGACCACAAAGTCCTTCTCGATGGGGGCGCCGCACTGCGGGCAGGTGCCGTACTGGGCAAGCTGGCGCTCGCGCAAGGCCATGTCCAGCTCCTGCTCCTCGCGGTCGGCCGCGTAGGAGTGCGGGCGCAGGACCAGGTAGGCGATGAGGCCCACATACGGGATGAGGGCGATGATGCCCCATGCCACGTAGGCGCTGGCGCCGCGGCGGCGGGCGTCGATGAACACATAGACGACCGACAGCACGTACAGGGCGATGATAAAGCCAACAAAGGCATAGATGACGCCCATAAGCTGCGGCGACATGAGCTCGTTGATGTATTTGGACATTAGGGTGTACCTTTCGGAATATTTACAGTCCGGTCAAGTTTACCACGGGGTTTGTTTATATGGGACCACGGCTGGGCACGGGGCTGGCGCGGACACAAACATCTCAATCTGTAACAGGTGAAAGCGGAATCCGGGTCTAGATGTTACTGATCGAGACGCAGGGGTCCCTCCCCGACTTCAATCTCGATCTGTAACATCTTGGGTCCCAAAACCCCTCTTACTGTTACAGATCGAGACATTCAAAATCCGTCGGAAGGTTTGTCTCGATCTGTAACATCTAGAACCTAAATCCTCAGCTAACTGTTACAGATTGAGACAAAAGAAAACGTCCAGGCCGAATGTCTCAATCTGTAACAACCACTCGACAAAAACAGCCCCAGATGTTACAGATCGAGACAAATCTTCGACATCGAAAGTGGCAAACGAGGTTGTCGACGCCGCCGAGTCTCCCCTCGCCTGCCGTTGGCGGGTGTTGCGGGGCTGTTCGCCGCATTGCCGCCGCACTGGGGGTGTGCAGGCCGTAGGATAGTCCTATTGACAGCCTGTCAACTCATCTGGGAGGCACCGTGGCAGAAACGTTTGATATCGCGATCGTGGGCGCGGGCATCACCGGATGCGCCATCGCGCGGCAGCTCGCGCGCTATGACCTGTCCATTTGCGTGGTCGAGGCGGCCAACGACATTGCGCTGGGCGCATCGAAGGCCAACGGCGGCCTGGTGCATGCCGGCTACGATCCGGCGCCGGACACGGTAAAGGCTCAGGTCAACGCCCGTGGTTGCGAGCTGTATGGCACCTGGGCCCAGGAGCTCGGCTTTTTGTTTTGCCGCACCGGTTCGATGGTGCCGGGGTTTAACGACGAAGACCGCGAACACCTGGAGAAGCTGCGCCAGAATGGCGTGGCCAACGGCGTGCCCGAACTGTCGATTATCAGCCCCGAGCACATCCACGAGCTGGAACCGCGCGCGAGTGCCGAGGCGACGTGCGCGCTGTGGTGCCCCTCGACCGGTTTTGTCGATCCGTTTGAGGTCGCCATTGCCGCGCTGGAGAACGCCGTCGCCAACGGGGTGACGTTTATGCGGTCCGCGCCGGTGGAAGCAATTGAGGTTGCTGGCGGCGAGGCTACCGACGGGGCTGCGCGCTTTACGCTGGTGACACCCGCCGGAGACGTGCGCTGTCGCTACCTGATCAACGCCGCGGGCAACGGCGCCGCGGATATCTCGCATATGGCGGGCGCCGAGGAGTTCCAGATGGTCTGGCGCCAAGGGAACATCGTGGTGCTGGACAAGGAGCCGCGTGCGCTCATGCCGCTCTACCCTGTTCCCACGCCGGTGTCCAAGGGCGTTATCGTCACGGGTACCGTACATGGCAACACGGTGATTACCGCGACGGCCGCCGTGCGGGAGCCGGGCGACACGCAGACCTATGCAAGCGATGTGAACGCGCTGCTGACCGGTGCGCGCAAACTGGTTCCCGATCTGGACACGCGCCGCGTGGTGCGCGCGTTTGCCGGCGGACGCCCGGTCATTCAAGGGACCAACGACTTTTTTATTGGACAGTCGACCGTGGTACCGGGGCTCTTTCAGGCGGCGGGCATTCAGTCGCCGGGCGTGGCGAGCGCACCGGCCATTGCCGAACGCATGGAGCACGTGATGCGCGATGCTGGCGTGACCCTGCACGAACGGACCGATTGGGATCCGATTCGCCGCGCGCCGGACGACTTTGACCGTGAGCCGCTTGCACGCAAGGAGGAGCTCATTGAGTCCGACCCTGCATGGGGACAGATCGTCTGCCGCTGCGAAACGGTGCCCGAGGCCGAGATTGTTGCCGCGATTCGACGCCGCCCGGGTGCGGTTTCGGTCGAGGGTGTCAAGCGCCGCTGCCGTGCCGGCATGGGTCGGTGCCAGAGCGGTTTTTGCCAAAGCCGCGTGGTTGCGATCCTGGCGCGCGAGCTGGGCTGCGACCCCAGCGAGGTGCTGCTGGAGGACACCGGCTCGTGGCTCGTTGAGGGACCTTTGAAGGGGGTGCGCTAGGATGGCGACGTTTGATATGCGCGACGAACGCGCGGAGGTCGGAGCCACAGCGCCAGTGAAGACGCAGGCCTTCGACGTGGTCGTTATCGGCGGCGGACCTGCCGGCATGGAGGCCGCGCTTTCCGCGCATAAGGCCGACGCACGCGTGGCCATCGTGGAGCGCGAACAGCACTTGGGCGGCATCCTGCGCCAGTGCATCCACCCGGGTTTTGGCCTTTCGCACTTTAAGCAGGAGCTCACCGGTCCCGAGTACGCGCAGCGCTTTATCGACCAGGTGCGCGCGACCGACATTGCGCTGTTCTTGGACAGCATGGTACTTGGGATTGATTCGGGTGAGCGCGAGGCTGTGGGCCCACTGGATGCGGACAAGACCGCAGGAGCCGCCGCGGTACACACCGTCACGCTCATGAGCCCCGCCGGCATGTTGCAGCTCACCGGACGCGCGGTCGTCCTTGCTATGGGTTGCCGCGAGCGCACCCGCAGCGAGATCAAGATTCCCGGCAGCCGACCCGCCGGCGTGTTTACGGCCGGCCTGGCGCAGCGATACATCAATATCGAGAACCTCAAACCCGGCTCGCGCGCCGTCATTTTGGGCTCGGGCGACATCGGGCTCATCATGGCGCGCCGCTGCACGCTCGAGGGGATTTCGGTCGAGGGCGTGTATGAGCTCATGCCGTACGCCAACGGCCTGCGCCGCAATGTGAAAAACTGCCTGGACGACTTTGGCATTCCGCTGCATCTATCTACCACGGTTACGCGCGTGATCGGGCACGACCGCGTGGAGGCCATCGAAGTGAGCCAAGTCGACGGGCATCTTGCACCCATTCCGGGGACCGAGCGCGTTATTCCGTGCGACACACTGCTGCTTTCGGTGGGATTAATACCCGAGAATGAGCTTTCGGTTGCCGCGGGCGTGGAGCTGGACCCACGTACGCGCGGCGCCGTGGTGGACCAGAACCTGCAGACGGGCGTGCCGGGCATATTTGCCTGCGGCAACGTGCTGCACGTGCACGACCTGGCCGACAACGTGACAACCGAGTCCGAACGTGCCGGTGCAGCCGCGGCGGCGTACGCGCTGGGCTGTGGTGCTGGGGCCGATGCGGGCGCTGCGGGCCCGGGCTGCCAGCTCACGGTCTCCCCCGCCGGCATCGCAGGCTACGCACTGCCGGGCCGCGTTACGGCTGTGGCGCTCACCAAACTCAACTTCCGCGTACGTCGGCCGGTCGATGCTGCCCGCGTGCGCATTCTTGCAGGCGACGAGGAACTGTTTGCAGGCAAGATTCGCCCGTTCAAACCGAGCGTCATGGAAAGCTTCCCACTACCGGCAAAGGTGATTCAACGCGCACTCGACCTGGGTGTTAACGAGATTGTCCTGTCCGTCGACCCCGTTGAGGAGGCATAGAGTCATGAGCACAAACGCGATTGAAACGCTGCAGTTCAACTGCACCACCTGCCCATCCGAGTGCCTCCTGACCGTGGAGGTCGAGCGCAGCGCAGACGGCGCCGTGGTAGAGGTGCGCTCCGTGACCGGCAACAGCTGCCCGCGCGGCGATAAGTTCGCGCATCAGGAGCTCACCTGCCCCATGCGCGTGCTCACCACCACCGTGGCCGTATCCGGCGGCGACGAGGCGCTGCTGCCCGTGCGCACGGCCGAAGCCATCCCGCTGGCACTCCATGCCCAAGCCATGGACCTCATCCGCGGCGTGGTCGTCGAAGCCCCCATCCGAATGAGCGATGTAGTCCTCCCCAACCTCCTAGACACCGGTACCGACCTCATCGCCAGCATGGACATCGACCCCGCCTAAGTAGCTCATTTGGGACGGGGCTCTTTTAGCTACCCCGCCATCCACCCCGCCCCTCCTCAATTGCGGTGAAATAGTTCCTGATTTCCGCCAAAACCCCGGCATCCAGGAACTATTCCACCGCAACTATCCTTGGAATCGGTATTTAGCCTGTGCCTACTTTAGTGCCATTTCAAAACTATGCCGGATTACGGGACTGATTCGGAGACCCCCATCCATACCGGCAATTTTCGATTTTTGATAAGCCTTCTACCTGCACTGATAATTGTCCTCGGGGGAAGCGGGCACTGCGGGGCGCGGCAACGGCGCGCGATTTCCGCATCGCAGCGCTACCCTGATGCTGAACGCCGGGACGATGACCCACTGACCTGCTGACGCCTCTTCGGCCGTCCTCAAATCCGACCTGTCTCGCCCCGGCTTCCGCGACCCGGAGTCCTGCCATGACCTAATAGGAGCATGAGCGCGGACAATCGGATAAGGCAACTTGATTGTAGCGCTCCCGTCAGTGCAATGTCTGGGAGGCTCGGGCGCGGAGCAGGCGGCAGACCGAGGGGAGCGAAAATGGAAGGCAAAACGGTCATCGCGGGCGTCGACACGCACAAGGACGTGCATGTCCTGTGCCTGCTCGACGGCCTCGGGAGGAAGATCTGGAGCGGGAGCTTCGG
>RQCP01000002.1 GCA_008668235.1 Collinsella aerofaciens
CACCCATTTTCACGCGCCCGCCTTACCCTACGGGTGCGCGCCGTCTATACCGCGCCCATCTTATTATTAAATTTCGGAGGTCGGGGTTGCCTCCCTTTTTTGGACATTGGGTCTCCGCGAACTTCTCAAAACAAGGCAGGCACCCCGGCCCTCGTCCGTGAACTCATCCGCTGGGCGAGCTATAGACGCCGCGCACCGATAGGGTAAGGCGGCGGCTTGAAATTGGTGCTATATTCAGCTTGAGTTGTTTAATGCTAGTACGGGAGGCTGATATGGGGCTGTTCAAGAAGAAAAACCCGCAGGATGCCTTTGATCCCGATGTGTTTACCATCACGGATACGATTTTGGACCCGCCGCGGTTTACGTTTTTGCCGGCTATCTACCAGGATGCCACGCATCGCAAGTGGGCCGTGCATCAGCGTGGTGCAGAGCCGAAGATTTTTGACTATGCGGACGTGTTGCAGTGCGAAGTGGCCGAGGCGGGCGATCCGGAGGCCGAAGAAGCGGTCTCTAAACAGGAATTTGCCCAGCGTATCCTGGCAAACCCTGCCAAGGCGGCGAAAATAAACGCTGCCAAGCGTAATATGTGTCTTGGTATGGGCGTTGTTGTGGCGGTTCAGACGGGAAAAGACGAGGTTTCCAAATTAGAGATTCCCGTTATGACCGACGAGGTCAAACGCGATTCAAGTCTATATAAGTCGTATCGGAATGTCGCCGAGAAGATCAAGGCCGAATTTGATGCCATGGGAGGGCTGGCCTAATTTTGGCGGCATACGTGTCTGAATGAGGAGTCTGTGCAATGGCAGGCGAATCTTATGCAATTCCCCCCAAAGATCGTGCTGTTGAGGGAATTCTTTGGTATATCCAGCACCATCAGCTTGCCGGCGGCGATCGCCTGCCGGCCGAGCGCGTGCTGTGCGAAGAGATTGGCGTTTCGCGTACGGCGTTGCGTGCCGGTATCACGCGGCTTATCTCGTGTGGAACGCTCGAGAGCCGTCGCGGATCGGGTACGTATGTGTGTCCTCCCAAGCCGTTGAACATCTTCCAGGAAACGTATAACTTTTCCGATGCTGTACGGACTGCCGGCCTGCACCCCTCTTCTCGTCTGGTTTCCTCCGGGACCATCGAGGCGGATGAGGCGCTTGCCGACAAGCTTGGGGTGGCTGTAGGCGCTCCCTTGCTCCGCATGCAGCGCGTTCGACTTATTGAGGGCGAGCCGGCGTCAATCGAGACCGCTCACGTTAACCTGTCCCTGTGCCCATCGCTTCCCGAACACGATTTTGAGTGTGAGAGCCTTTACGATGTCTTGCTCAAAGAAGGTGGCGTGCGTGTTGAGCATGGACGTGAGCATATCTCCATCTCGCGTTTGAACGCCGAAGAGGCCGAGCTGCTCCAGCAAGAAGAGGGAACGCCGGTGTTCTATGAGAGCTCGATCGAATTTGATAAGGACATGCGTTTTGTGGAGCATTGCAAATCGGTGATTTCGCCCACAAAGTTCCGCTTTGCCGATAACGGCGAAGAGAACGGCATGAGGAGCGTGGCAGGTGAACAATGGCTGAAACAGTAGATGCCACCCCGGTTTATATGCGCATTCGACGCCGCATCGAGGAATGTATCGAGCGCAGTATATATCCCACGGGTTCCATGATTCCGTCCGAAAAAGACCTTGCCGAGGAATTTGGTACGACACGCTTGACCATCCGAAGCGCTGTCGATGAGCTGGTTCGGCGCGGGCAGATTCGCCGTGTTCGGGGAAAAGGTGCCTTTGTGGCGCAGAAAGTACCTGCTTTTTTTGAACGCACGGTCGGTTTCCGTGAATCGGTCCGTGCTTCGGGCGGCGAGCCGTCCGTCCGTATTCTCGCGCGTTCCAAGCGTTATGCGGGGCCATATTACGCCGACCTGTTTGGCATCGCCGAGGACGACCTGCTCTATTCCGTTCGACGCCTGAACTGCATAAACGGTAGCCCCGTATCGATTGAGACGGCGCTGATTCCCTGCCTGCTGTTCCCAACCATCGAAGATATTGACGTGTCGGTCTTCAGTTTGTACGAGACCTATGAGATGCTGGGCCGAAAGCCAGTCATGGCACAGGAAAAGCTCGATATCGAAGCGCTGGGCGCACGAGATGCCGGCCTCCTTGGACTGGAACAGGGCGATCTTGTTTTGCTTTTGGAATGCGTGAGCTATGACGCGAGCGGTCAGGCTATCGAGTATGTAAAGTCCTTCAATCGTGGCGATACGGGCGGCTACACCTATACGTACTAGCTGGTATTTTGTGAATAACGGCTGGGAAACTAACCAGTTTTGATCGTTGGGTCAGCTGTATATACAACCTTACAGGGCTCAAAATCGACCGTTCGCCGATGGGGATAAATTAATCGACAAAGAGGTATCAAAAAGCCGTAACCTGTAACTGTGATTGGTATCAAATACTAATGATTTGTTACGAGGTGAGACGATGAAGATGCTCGATTACGTTCAGCTTGCCCATGTGCGTATGGGGGAGAACCTCGAGCGTTCGTCTGAGCTGGTAGCGCAGCTCGTTGATATTTTCCAGTCCGGTTCTTTTGACGCGCTGCGCATCGTTGCTTCGGGTTCGTCGCGCCATGCTGCGGATTGCGCCCGCGATTACCTGCAAGATGCGCTGCAGATGCAGGTGTCCGTTGTGACGCCCGAGGCCTTCGTCGATTTTGAACACACCTATCCACAGCATGCGCTTAACATTGCCGTCTCGCAGAGCGGCTATTCAACCAATACGATTGCGGCGCTCGATTACATGCGCGCACACGATATGGCTGCAGTTGCGCTCACGGCAAACGTCGAGGCACCCATCAAGGAACACGCTGACATCGTTCTTGACTACGGTGTGGGCGTCGAGTCGGTGGACTTTGTGACTCTGGGCGTCGAGGTTCTCGTTGAGTACCTGGTGCTCTTTGGTATTTACGGCGGTCAGGCGCGCGGAACGATTGACGCCAAGGGCGTTGCCCAGCGTCTTGACGACCTGCGCGAGGCTATCCAGGCCAATGCCGTGATGTGCAAGACCGCCGAGGCATATGTCCAAGACCACATGCTCGAGCTTTCTGAGCACACGCCCGCTATGGTCGTCGGCAACGGCCCCAACTATGGTGTTGCCGAGGAGGCAGCGCTCAAGCTGAGCGAGACCATCAAGATTCCTGCCATGCATCACGAAGGCGAGGAGTTCGTCCACGGTCCCGAGATGCAGATCGTTCCGGGCTATCTGGTGTTTATTGTCGACGATCCGCAGGGGTCGGAGCGTCTTGCGAATATCGCCGATGCGCTATCGAACGTTACGACAAAAACGGTGCTGCTCACGGCCCATCCCAAGGGTGGGGCTCACGAGGTTGTGGTGCCTCAGGTGGCTCCGCTGCTCAGCGCAATTCCCAATCTCGTGTTCTTCCAGACGATTGCGGCAATAATCGCCGAGCGTCTGAAGTCATGGGACGTTCACCCGTATCTCGATGCTGTCTCCAAGCAAATGGAGGTCAAGGCAGAGGGCTACGAAGAGTCAGTCAATGCGCTTAAGGCCAAAGCGGCTGAGTGTTACGGAATGTAAGCGGGTTTTGATGCCCGTTGGCATGGGGGATGTGGAAACAACCCCAGAAAGGAGAGACAAATGAAGGAAACCGAGAAGATCGAGATCATGCATTTCGACCAGGAGGGCTATCTCGATGACGGCAAGGCGCTCTACGAGACCGGCAAGAAGATGACCGCGCTCGCCGACAAGGTCGCCGACGAGGGCTACGACGCCGTGTTCCTGATGGGCGTCGGCGGCACCTGGGACGAGCTCATGCAGCTCGAGTACCTCATGAAC
>RQCP01000061.1 GCA_008668235.1 Collinsella aerofaciens
CATCATCGCGGTCTATGGGGTCAACGATATGGCACCGTGGGGACACATGTATGTCAATCCTGGTCTAACAGAGCCTTATTTAATCCCCGTCCCTTTTAAACATTGGGAAATCGAGCGTGGCAAGCGGGGGTCTTCGGGGTATAAGACGGCTAATTGTATGCCGCCCTATGAAAGGAACCCTTATGCCCAGCGTTGCCGTTCTTGCCGCCGATGGCTTTGAAACGATTGAATGCCTGACCATGGTCGATGTCATGCGTCGCGGCGGCGTGCGCGCCACGCTCGTCTCGATTATGCCCACGCGCGAGGTCGTAAGCTCGCTGCAGATCCCCGTGACCTGCGATGCGCTCTTTGATGAGATCAACTTTGACGAGTACGACTGCGTCGTGCTGCCCGGCGGCCTGCCCGGTGCCACCAACCTGCGCGCCGATCAGCGCGTCTGCGACGTGGTCTGCGAGTTCGCCGCGACCAAGCACGTCGCCGCCATCTGCGCCGCCCCGTTTATCCTGGGCGAGCTCGACCTGCTCGAGGGGCGCCACGCCACGTGCTTCCCTGGCTTTGAGAAAAGCTTCCCCGAGGGCGCCTATACCGGCGAGAAGGTTACGCAAGACGGCAACATCATCACCGCCAGCGGCATGGCCCAGTCGCTCCCCTTTGCGCTTGAGCTGCTGCGCACGATCGCCGGCGACAAGGCTGTCGAGAAGGTCGCCGAGGGCATCCAACTATGATTTTGGCTTCGCAATCACCGCGCCGCATAGAGCTGATGCGCGAGGCAGGCTACAACATTCGCGTGATTCCCGCGGATATCGACGAAACGCCCTTTGATGGCGAGGCCCCGCTCACGCTTGTCGAGCGCTTGGCACGCGCCAAGGCGGCTGCCGTTGCTGCCGAGTATGCCGAGCCCAATGAGCTGACGGTCGCGGCCGACACCATCGTCACCTTCGACGGCAAGATTTTGGGCAAGCCGGCAACCGAGGGCGAGGCGCACACCATGCTCCGTGAGCTTTCGGGCCGCACGCACCAGGTCGCAACCGGCGTCTGCATCGTTAAGGCAGGCGATACGGCCGCCCCGCATGCCGCCGAGAGCCTGTCGTTTGTCGATATGACCGACGTGACATTCTACGAGCTCACCGACGAGCAGATCGAGCACTACGTTGCCTCGGGTGAGCCCATGGATAAGGCAGGCGCCTACGGCATCCAGGGCACAGGCGGCCGCATGCTCGTGCACGATATTTCGGGCGACTTCTATAACGTGGTGGGCCTACCCATCGCCCGCGTCGCGCGCGCGATTCAAAAACTCTCGTAATTGCATCTGGCGCTGGGTATCCCCCAGCGCCTACAATTTTGGCGTACCGTACGGATCCCGACCGGGCACAAGGCGCGGCGGAAAACCGATAGGAGTTAAACATGGATACACTGCTCGAGGCCATTGACGTCTGCGATGTCGATGGCTTTTGCTATGGCAACTATACGGACGAGGAGGCCGGCACCGGTTGCACCGCAATCGTGGCACCCGAGGGCGCCACCGGCGGCGTTGACGTTCGCGGCGGTGCTCCCGCTTCGCGCGAGACCGACCTGCTGCGACCCGAGAACACCGTCGACAAGGTCCACGCCGTCTGCCTTTCGGGCGGATCGGCCTTTGGCCTCGAGGCTGCAAGCGGCGTCGCTCGCGAGCTTGAGAGCCGCGGCATCGGCCTTCCCGTCGGCCCCACGCAGGTGCCTATCGTGTGCTCGAGCTGTATCTTCGACCTCGCCTTTGGTAACCCCACCGTTCGCCCCGACATTGAGGCCGGCATCGCCGCCGTGCGCGAAGCACTCGACAACACCCCCACCAAGCTCGAACAGGGCAACGTAGGCGCCGGCACGGGCGCTACCGTGGGTAAGCTCATGGGCCCCGCTACCTGCATGAAGGCCGGCCTTGGCGCTGCCGCCGTGGCGCTCGGCCCCATCAAGGTGGGCGCCGTGGTCTCGGTCAACGCCTGCGGCAACGTTGTCGACCCCTTCACCGGCGAGTGGGTCGCCGGTATGCGCGCCGCAGCCGATAGCGACCAAATCGTCGACATGGAACTCGCAGCCTTTGCCGCCGCCGGATCCATGCAGATGCCGCTCGACCGCACCAACACCACCATCAGCTGCATCGTCACCAACGTGGAACTCACTAAGGCACAAGCCACCAAGGTCTCCCAGATGGCCGCAGACGCCTACGCACACGCCATCCGTCCCACGCACACCACCAACGACGGCGACACCATCTACACCCTCGCCAGCGGCAAACTGGGCGCCCAGGCAAGCGCCGCCGTTCCCCTAGACCTGCTGGGCATGCTCGCCGTAAGGGCCCTGGAAACCGCCATCGTAAACGGAGCCAAAACCGCAAAAACCTCCCACGGCATCCCCGGCGCCGCGAAGTAGCCTAACCTGACGGTTGCCCGGTGGGGCTTGGTTATGTTTGCTGCTCTACAGTCCTGGCTCGCACGAAGAGCACATTAAGTGCTCTTCGGCTCGTGCGGAACTCGCGACAAACATAACCAAGCCCCACCGGGCAACCTACCAACCAGATTCTTTTCAGCCCAGGCCCCTGTGTACCGCGCGTCGAAGATCTTCAAATTCAAATAACCTGACAATCGATTCTTGTAGCAGAGGCCCCTTGGCCTTTAGTTTGATACAAGTTCCGCACGAGTCGGAAAGCACTTAATGTGCTTTCCGTGCGAGCAGGACTGTTCGCAGTAGCAAACTAAAGGCCAAGGGGCCCAGTCAACCTATCAGCAGCGATTACTCGGCAGCTAGTTGAATTTGAAGATCTTTGAGGCAAGACGGTATAGGCCAAGCGTGGTTTTGTCTCCGGCCCGTCCGCGCAGATTGGTGAAGAACCCGACCACGCCGTAGCGGGCACGACGATACATGCGCTCGTCGTAGGCCTTCAAATCATTCCACAGCGTCTTTAGGCGCTCGTCGGCGCAATCTTCCTCGGAAAGCTTGGTGAGCACCGAGCAGATCGCCATCATCATGGTGAAGTAGCCCATCATGTACGAACGTAGGCGTGACGACTCGACATCGCTGTACAGGTGGTACGACTCCATCATGATACGCGTAACACGGAACTGCTGGTCCAGACGCTTGACCATCGTGGCCTCGTTGACACTCTGGCCCTCGCGACCGATAAAGTAGCGGTAGAGGTCGATGTCGGCGTAGTACATGGTCTTGCAACGCGGCAGCGGCACGTAGGCGTAGATGTTGTCCACATAGAACGTGTGCGGCGGCATGGGAAGGTTGGACTCGCGCAGCACATCCGTGCGATAGCACAGGCTGTGCATGAGTAGGTTCTGGTCCAGGCGGAAATGACCGATCTGATCCCAAGAAAAGATCTTTTTGCGCGGCAGGGCAAATTTGTAGCCAATAGCGGTATGCGTGCCCTCGTAAACCTTCTCGTACACGTAGTTCGAGATAAACAGGTCAACGCGCTGGTCGCGCTCTTCAAAGCCACGCAGAATCGACAGCATGGTCGAAAGGGCAGCACCGTCAAGCCAGTCGTCCGAATCAACAACCTTGTAGTAGGTGCCCTGCGCCTCGCGCAGACCCGAAAGGACGGCAATACCGTGACCGCCGTTCTCCTGGTGCACCGCGCGGATGATTCCAGGGTAACGGGCCTCCCACTCGTCGGCCTTGGCGGCCGTCTCGTCCTTGGAGCCGTCGTCCACCACGATAATCTCGATATCGGTGGCGTAATTGCTCCCCTCCAAGATAGAGGTGATGCAATGGTCCATGTCCTTGGCGGCGTTATACGAGGGAATACCGAATGTTATGACTTTATGCATGGCAGGCGATAATCTCATCCGAAAGATCGAGGGCGGAATTGGTCACAGCGTCCATATCGTAGTAACGATACTCGGCCAGACGACCCACCGGGT
The DNA here is from genome assembly GCA_008668235.1 of Collinsella aerofaciens. Lineage (GTDB taxonomy): Bacteria > Actinomycetota > Coriobacteriia > Coriobacteriales > Coriobacteriaceae > Collinsella > Collinsella aerofaciens_K. The sequence continues at coordinate 3,903 of RQCP01000061.1, forward strand.
GGAAGTTCGTCAGGTTCTGGACGCGCTCAAGATAGCGCTCATAGAGCTCACGGTTCTCGGGCTCAAGAATGGCGTAGTACGGCGTCTCACCCGAGCCGGGCGTATAGGCCTTGGAGTATTCCTTCATGATGGTGGTCTTGCCGGGCAGGACCTGGCCAGTCATATTCTTGAACTCAGTGATGCGCGTGTAATCCTCGCTCGTGGTGTAGTTGACGGTGCCCACGGGCTGGAACTGATCCATATCGAGCGTCTCGAACTTCATGTCGAGCGTACGGTACGGCAGGGCGCCCAGGTCGAGATTGAACAGCTCGTCGAGCGGACCGGTGTAGACGATCTCGCCGCCATAGACCTTACCGTCGATCTTGACGGTGGTCTCGTCGATCTCGAAGAGGTCGCGGGCGTCCACGTCGCAGAACACATCAATCAGATCGTGGTCGAGCATATGCTCAAACAGCGCGGTATAGCCGTCCTGCGGCATGCCCTGGAAGGGAGCCTGCGGGAAGTAGCGGTCATCATCGCCCACAAAGACGGGAACACGGCCGGTGATCGAGGGATCAATCTGGTCGGGCGTCTGGCCCCACTGCTTCATGGTGTAATGCAAAAAGACGTTCTCGTAGACGTAATCAGCGACCTCGGCCAAGTCGGGGTCGTTCTTCTTACGCAGCTCCATAATGGGCACCTTGACATCCTTGCCAAAGGTCTCCACGAGCTTCTGATACAGCTCCTCGCCGCGCTCGTCACCAAAGGCGAGCTTGAGACTCGCGTGGTTGAAGGGCACGGGCATAAGGGTGCCGTTGATGTTGGCGAGCACCTTGTGCTGATAATCCGTCCACTTGGTAAAGCGCGACAGGAAATTGTGCACGCGCTCGTTAAAGGTGTGATAGATATGCGGACCGTACTCGTGGATCAGGATTCCGGCCTCGTCAGTGCAGTCATAGGCATTGCCCGCAATGTGGCTACGGCGCTCCAAAACGGCAACACGATAGCCGATGGTCTCGGCAAGACGGCGGGCGCAAACGGCACCGGCATATCCAGCACCGACGACAATCATGTCGTACGCGCCGGCGTTAAAGCCTTCAGGCAGGCCTGAGGTAATCTGCATCGATACTCCTTGTCAAAAGCCACGGGCTCGTTAGCTGGGCTTTTCTCGAACATTCTTCGAGACATATTTATCAGAGCGATTATAGCGCTAATGCGTCCTATAATGAGCTTGCCACACAAGGAAAGCTCAAGCACCGCGGCGTACAAATTTGAAAGGTAAACCCGCTAGCAGCGGGTTTATTCGTGAACAGCCGGGCGCCTGGAGCTTAGTGAAACGCTTGTAAGGAGTAACATGAGCGATTTCCTTAACCGTATGAAGTCTGCCGCCAAGGCCGACCTTAAGACGATCGTCCTGCCCGAGGGCGAGGATCCGCGCACCATCGTCGCGGCCACCAAGATCATCGAGGAGGGCCTGGCAAAGATCGTCATCCTGGGCAACCCCGACGAGATCAACGTTCCCGGCGGCACCGTCATCGATCCGAGCAATGCCGAGAAGCACGAGGAGTACGCGCAGAAGTTTGCCGAGCTCCGAGCCAAGAAGGGCGTTACCATCGAGCAGGCTCGCGCCCAGGTGATGGACGCCACCTACTTTGGCACCATGATGGTCAAGATGGGCGACGCCGAGGGCCTGGTCTCCGGCGCCTGCCACTCCACCGCCGACACCCTTCGCCCCGCGCTGCAGATCCTCAAGACCGCCCCGGGTACCAAGCTGTTCTCGGC
>RQCP01000056.1 GCA_008668235.1 Collinsella aerofaciens
CTCCACCCACCATATATCGCAAAACACCCCCAAGCATATGTTCGAAAACACAATATGTTGTGTTTAGAGCAAAGGCGGGATGCCACCTGTAGCACCCCGCCTTTCAACCTCAACCTTCAAGTTGACCTTGAGGCGATTTTTACGTCCCTTTACACACCGTTCACATCGCCCCCAAACTCCCCACCCACGGTACACACGGCCCACCAACGCGTCGGTGTCTGGCGAAAAATGGGACGGGCCCCAGATTGCCCATGTGCGCAAAAGTGCGTCTCGGCAATCTGGGGCCCGTCCCCTTTAACATTTATAAATATGCAGGTCAGCGAGGTGCTAGCGATGTGCCAACGGATGCGCCGCCAGATAGACCTCGGTCAGTTGCGTGCGGTCGACATGCGTGTAGACCTGCGTGGTCGAAATATCGGCATGGCCCAAAATCTCCTGCAGCACACGCAGGTCGGCACCGCCCGCGAGCATGTGGGTGGCAAAGGAGTGGCGCAGGGTGTGGGGATGGAGCCCAACCAGCCCCACCTGGCGCCCATACCGCTCGCATATCGCATGCACGGCCTGGCGCGACAGGCGACGTCCGTTCTTATTTAAAAAGACCGCCGAGGTCTCCGTCCCGTGAGCATGGGCGGCCAGGAGCGTGCGCCCGTCACCTATATAGTGTGCCAAGGCACGAGCCGCGCTTCCCACCAACGGGGCCAGACGCTCCTTGGAGCCCTTACCGCGCACCAGGACAAACCCGTCATCGATATGGATATCGCCCACATCGAGCCCAACCAGCTCACTCACGCGCAAGCCGCAACCGTAAAGCACTTCCAAGATGGCGTGATCGCGCAGTCCCATCTCGCCCTCGGGAAAGTCTTGATCGAGCAGTGCCGAGACGTCCTCCACCGAAAGGTATTCCGGCAGGCGATCTGCCTTTTTGGGCAGGCGCAACGCCGCCGTCGGGTTTTGGGCCACGGCCCCATCGCGCACCAAAAAGGCATGCAGGCCCTTCACGGCAGCAAGCGCGCGCTCCACCGAGGCGTCGGAATAGCCTCCGTCGCGGCGATCGGCAACAAAGCCCTCCACGACCTGACGGGTCACCTCTTCAAAAGACGCAATGTCAGCCCGCTCCAGATAGGCGCAGTACGTCGTCAGGTCACGACGGTAGGCCGCAATCGTGTTGCGCGCCAAACCCCGCTCGACCGCGAGGTAATCGAGATACTCCCCCGCCACCACAGCGAGCGACGAGGGAGTAGCTTCAGTATGTTCCTTATTCTCCGGCACCCTTAGTCCGTAGCGAGGTTCTTGGGCGTCACCTGCAGACGGTCGACACCCTCGTGCTGGCCGATCGAAGCGCGCACGAACTCGCGGAACAGCGGCTGCGGGTTGGTCGGGCGGCTCTTGAACTCGGGATGAGCCTGGGTTGCCACATACCACGGATGTACGTCGCGCGGCAGCTCGACCATCTCGACCAGACGCTCGTCGGGCGAAAGACCCGAGATTACCAGACCGGCGTCCTCGAGCTGATCGCGGAAGGCGTTGTTGAACTCAAAACGGTGACGGTGACGCTCGTAGACGAGCTCCTCGCCGTATGCCTCGCGCGCGAGGGTATCGGCGGCGAGCTTGCACGGATAGGCGCCCAGGCGCATGGTGCCGCCCTTCTCGGTCACGTCCTCCTGCGAGCTCATCAGGTCGATGACACTATACGGGCCATCCGGATCGAACTCGGAAGAGCTGGCGCCGGCAAGGCCGACCACGTTGCGGGCGAACTCGCACACGGCTACCTGCATACCCAGGCAAATGCCCAGATACGGAATCTTGTGCTCGCGGGCGAACTCGGCCGCGAGGATCTTGCCCTCCAGGGCGCGCTTGCCAAAGCCGCCAGGGACCAAGATGCCCGAGGCGTCACCCAGGACCTCGGAGACATTCTGCTCGTCGAGGCTCTCGCCATCGACCAGCTGCACGTCAACGTGGCGATCGTAGAACACACCAGCGTGGTGCAGGGCCTCGATAACCGACAGGTAGGCATCGGGCAGCTGCGTATACTTGCCCACGACGGCGATCTTCACCTTGTCGGCGTGCTGGTTGGCATGGTTCTGCTTGCGCAGGAACTCGTTCCACTGACTCATGTCGCGCTCATGCGGGTCCAGACCCAGACGCTCGCAAATGCGCAGGTCAAAGTCCTGCTCGGCAAGCAACTGCGGAACATCGTAGATGCTCGCGCAGTCCTCGTTGGTAAAGACACAGTCGGTGTCGACGTCGCAGAAGCTTGCGATCTTGCCGCGGATGGCATCGTCGATATGGTGGTCGGAGCGCAGAACGATAATATCGGGCTGGATACCAAAGCTGCGGAGCTCCTTAACGGAGTGCTGCGTCGGCTTGGTCTTGACCTCGTGGGCGGCGGCGATATAGGGAACGAGCGACACGTGGATGTAGCAGACGTTCTCGGGGCCGGCCTCCTTGCGATACTGGCGAATGGCCTCGACAAACGGCTGCGACTCAATGTCGCCGATAGTGCCGCCCAGCTCAGTGATGACCACGTCGGAGCCGGTCTGCTCCTCAATACGACGGAACTTTTCCTTAATGGCGTTCGTGACGTGCGGAATCACCTGTACGGTGCCGCCCAAAAAGTCACCGCGACGTTCACGGGCGATCAGGCTCTTATAGATGGCGCCGGTCGTAAAGTTGGAATCGCGGGTCAGGTTCTCATCAATAAAGCGCTCGTAATGACCCAGGTCCAGGTCGGACTCGTAACCATCCTCGGTAACGAAGACCTCACCATGCTGGAAGGGGCTCATGGTACCGGGGTCGACGTTCAGATACGGATCGGCCTTCTGCATCGTTACTTTGTAGCCACGCGACTTGAGCAGACGGCCCAGCGAGGCCGCGGTGATACCCTTGCCCAGGGACGAAACCACGCCACCGGTTACGAACACATGCTTGGTCATATTGAGTTACCTGCGCTTCCCGTAGAAGTTGTTTATCCACATCTTACGGGTCTTCATTGTAATACTCGCGCCGCGGACCGTTCGCAATTTTTCTCGCGTGCGATTGCATTTCTCAATCTTGAAACAAAACGCCGCCCGGTTTCCCAGGCGGCGTCGCTATGGCAAGGGTTACATGCTGCTATCGATCAGCAACCTCGTCCTCAAGCATTTCTTGAACGAGCATGCCGGTACGGACGCCCTCAAGATACCACTCGCCACGTTCGGTGAGGCAAATGCCATTTGCAAGCTGACCGCCGTCGTCGCTATAACGCGAGACGACATCAATCATGCCTTCGGAATCCAAGCGATCGATTGCGGCGCGGGCACGATACGGCGAAACCCCCACGCGCTCGGCAAGCGTTTTGCGCGAGAAACCATACGGCCCGCCATTGTCTTCGGTTTGCTGGTCGATCTCCATCAACACCAGCACCTCGACACGCTTCATATCGTTGACACTCGCACGACCCTTGCCCGCCATAGCAGCCTCCTCAAACCGAGCACGAGCATCTAACGCGCCGTGCGCGACCGACACACCTCACGATGGCAGGTAATATCCATCATGCGGCATCCCGCTAAGGATGAAACAGTTACGGTTATTGTATACCGCTCAAATTGTTTCTAGGCAGGTAAACAGCTATTTTTCGCCGAAATAGGCGCTTTATTGATCAAAAAGCCGTACCGGGCGCTAACCCGATACGGCCAAAATGCAATGCAATTACCGCGGTGCTTCAAACTTAGCGATGGAAGAAACCGCGGCGCTCAAACTTGGGCTCGCAGCACACGTTGATACCCAGTTTGCGCAGTACCGTCTCGTCCGTCGGCGAGATAATCACGCTAAAGAAGGCATCGCAACCGCGCAGCTGCTCCAGGCCCGAAAGGACGCGAGCGGCCGTCTCACTCGTGGCCGAGGTGATCGACAGCGCCATAAGCGTCTCGTCGGTGTGGAGGCGCGGGTTTTTGCTGCCCAGGAAATGCGTCTTGAGCTTGCTGATGGGCTCGATCGCTTCATCGCTAATGACCTCGAGCTCAAGGTCGACGCCCGAGACATGCTTAAGTGCATTCATGATGAGCGAGCTCGCAGCGCCCAGGCGCGTGGAAGTCTTGCCGGTCACCACGGAGCCATCGGGCATAACCATGGCACCCACGGGACCACCCGTCAGCTGCTCCCTGGTGAGGGCCGCCGAGCGCGCCGGTGAGTAGTTCTTATCGATGCCGGCTTTCTTCATAATGATCTTGAGACGGTCGACTTGCTCATCGCCCACGCCGGTACGGCGCACATTTTCGACCGCGGTAAAGTAGCGGCGGACGATCTCCATCTTGGAAGCGTCGCGGCAGGCATCGTCATCGGTGATGGCAAAGCCGACCATATTGACGCCCATGTCCGTAGGACTCTGGTAGGGGCTCTTGCCCAGGATCTTTTCCATCAGAGCACGGACCACCGGGAAGGCCTCGACGTCGCGGTTGTAGTTGACCGTGGTCTTGTTATAGGCCTCAAGGTGGAAGGAGTCGATGATATTGGCATCGTCGAGGTCCGCCGTGGCCGCCTCGTAGGCGATGTTGACCGGATGCGTGAGGGGAAGGTTCCAGACCGGGAAGGTCTCGAACTTGGCATAGCCGGCGGCCGTGCCATGCTTGTGCTCGTGATAGAGCTGAGACAGGCAGGTGGCAAGCTTGCCCGAGCCAGGACCGGGGGCAGTGACCACGACGAGCGGTCGGGTGGTCTCGACAAACTCATTCTTGCCGTAGCCATCGTCGGACACGATCAGATCGACATCGTGCGGATACCCCTCGATGGGATAGTGCAGCTTGGCGGGAATACCGAGCGCGTTTAGGCGATTACGGAAGACGTCAGCGGCGGGCTGGCCTGCATACTGGGTGATGACCACGGCCGCGACAGCAAAGCCGTTGCCGCGGAACAGGTCAACCAGGCGCAGCACATCCTCGTCATAGGTAATGCCGAGGTCACCACGAGCCTTGTTTTTCTCGATGTGGTTCGCGTTGATCGCGATGATAACCTCGACATCGTCGGCGATGCTCTTGAGCATGCGGAACTTGCTGTCCGGTTCAAAACCCGGCAGCACGCGGCTCGCATGATAGTCATCGAACAGCTTACCGCCAAACTCCAAATAGAGCTTGCCACCAAACTGCGAGATGCGCTCCTTAATGTGAGCAGCCTGCAGCTCGATATACTTCGCGTTGTCGAAACCCTGGCGCATATATGGCTCCCGTCCCGTTTCCATTTAATGTTCTAGGCGATTATAACGGAGCAGACCCTCCCCAACGCCCAAGCAATCAACTGGCACCAACCAAACACGCCATCGATAAGTTGCGGTGAAATAGTTCCCGTTTAACCCCTCAAGACGGCCAAACAGGAACTATTCCACCGCAACTTCCCCTTTTTGGCGCAAACTAACCTGACACCTTTGCACCAACAAGGGAAACGTCGCTGGTTGAGCATAAGTCAGCGAGCGACGTCCAGGACGTACAAGTTGGCATGAAAAAGGCAAGGCATAGACCTTCTGGTCATGCCTTGCCTTTTGAATGACAAATTGTCGTTCTGGGCGGCGCGCAGCGTCGACTGGTTGCGCGGTTCGTAGAACCGCGCAACATAAGTGCGCCCCCTCCCGCGCACGGAACGGAAGGGGGCTAAAGGTAGGAGTCTACCGGTGGGTTTACCCCACCGGACAGACGATGACCAGGTGATCCTCTACAGGATCGTCAAGGTTTCCGTGGGGTACCCGTTGGGTACTTAGATCAACACGCAGGCGACGGTCAGGATGATGGCGCAGACGACAGAGAGCGCGACGATGAGCTTAAGGGCAAACTTGAGCCAGGTCGTCCACTCGATCTTGGCCAGGGCGAGACCGCCCATGATGGCGCCGGAGGTCGGGGTGAACAGGTTCACGACACCGATGGCGGCGGAGAAGATCATGACCATGACCTCGGGCGAGAAGCCGAGCTTAACAGCCAACGGTCCCATGATGGGCATGGAGCCGGTGGCCATACCGGAGGTCGAGGGGATCAGGAAGGACAGGCCGAAGTAGACCAGGAAGCTCATGGGAGCGAAGATCACGCCGGACAGGCCAGCCAGGGCATTGGCGGCAGCGTCGAGGACGAAGACGTCGAGGCCGGTGTTAGCCATGAGGACGGAGATACCACGGGCGAGGGCGATGACGAGAACAACGGACATCATGTCGGCAGCGCCGGTGATAAAGGTGTTAACGATCTGCTTCTCGGACAGGCCACCGATGATACCGATCAGGACGGCCATAAGGAAGAACCAGGTGGAAGCCTCGTCGAAGTACCACTGGCCAATGGGCAGGCCGGTGATCAGGGCAGACCAGCCCTGGACGACGGCGTTACCATCGGCGTCGTAGACAGCGCCAGCGTCGAAGAAGTTAGCGACGCCCTCGTTGAGGTCGGCCAGCGGAATGAAGCCGACGATCATGACGACGAAGGTGAAGGCGAAGGCAATCAGAACACCCTTCTGACGACCGGTGAGCTTGACCTCCTTGTGGACCTCGGAAGCAGCCTTGCCGTGAGCCTCTTCGGCGTCCTTGAGCTCCTGCATCGACAGGATGGTGGAACCCTTGTCAGCCTTGACCTTCTTGGCGTAGCTCATCACGAAGAAGATGGACATAGCGGTAGTGACAATCCACAGGACGGCACCGAGGCCGATGATGATGGACTGGTTGACCTCAATGCCAACGCCGGTCAGAGCGTCGACGGCAGCGCCGACGGCGAACGGGTTAACCGTGGAGCCCAGGCAGCCGCAGCCAGCGCCGAGCAGGACGGTAGCGGCACCGACCATGGGGTCGAAGCCAGCGGCCATCATGGTAGCGGCGAGCAGGGCGTAGAAGGGAACGGTCTCCTCGCACATACCATAGGTGGTACCACCGAGGGAGAAGATGAGCATCAGCACGGGAATGAGCATAATCTCGTTGCCCTTAAGCTTCTGCACCAGAACGGCGATGCCGTTGTCCAGGGCGCCGGTCTCGGTCATCATACCGAGGAAGCCGCCCAAGATCATAACGAAGAGGCAGACGGGCAGAGCGTCAGCGAAGCCCTTAATCGGGGCGGTGCAGAAATCGCTCAGACGGGCGGCAGTAACCGCGCCGCCGGACGTGCCGGAGACGATAACGGTAATCACTGCGACAATTGCCAGCAGAGCAAGAAGAATGGTGAACGATGAAGGCATACCGCGCTTTTTCTTAGCGGTCTCAGTCATAGTTCTCATCCCCCCTTCATAAATCATTTACTGATCTCGCCAGAAGCGGCTCTTCCGTGCCGTGCCTGCCGCTTGATGCGAGATTATTACCAGATAAAACCGCTCGGGGTGTGCAGCAATACACCCCGAGCGAGATGCTAGATGCTCTTACTTGAGCGTGGCGTACATGACAGCCTTGATGGTGTGCATGCGGTTCTCGGCCTCGTCGAAGACCTTGGAAGCGGGGCTCTCGAAGACCTCGTCGGTGACCTCCTGCTCGGTGATGCCGAACTGCTCGCACTTCTCGGCGCCAATGGTGGTGTTGGTGTCGTGGAAGCTGGGCAGGCAGTGCAGGAAGATGGCACCCGGGTTGGCCATAGCCATGACCTCGGAGGTGACACGATACGGGGTGAGCTGAGCGATGCGCTCGGCCCAGACCTCGTCGGGCTCGCCCATGGAGACCCACACGTCGGTGTAGATAACGTCGGCACCGGTGACGCCGTCCTTGACGTCGGTGGTCAGCTTGATGGTGCAGCCGTTAGCCTCGGCGATGGGTTTGCAGGCCTCGATGACGTCGTCAGCGGGCATGCACTCCTCGGGGCCGCAGGCCACGAAGTTCATGCCGAGCTTGGAGCAGACGACCATGAGGGAGCGAGCGACATTGTTCTTGCAGTCGCCCATGAAGACGAGGGTCTTGCCCTTGATGTCGTAGTTGAAGTTCTCCTGGACGGTCAGGATGTCGGCGAGCATCTGGGTGGGGTGCCACTCGGTGGTCAGGCCGTTCCACACGGGCACGCCGGACTTAGCAGCGAGCTCCTCGACGTCGTCCTGGGCAAAGCCACGGAACTCGATGCCGTCATACATGCGGCCGAGAACGCGGGCAGTGTCCTCGATGGACTCCTTCTTGCCCATCTGCGACGAACCCGGATCGAGGTAGGTGACGCCCATGCCCAGATCCATGCCGCCGACCTCGAAGGCGCAGCGGGTACGAGTAGAGGTCTTCTGGAAGAGCAGAACGATGTTCTTGCCCTCGAGATAGCGGTGCGGAACGCCAGCGCGCTTCATATCCTTGAAGTTCTTGGAAAGCTTGAGCAGGTACTCGATCTCCTCGGTGGTGAGGTCGAGAAGCTTGAGGAAGCTACGGCCGGAAAGGTTAACACCCATGGTTTGATTCCTTTCGAAGAAATGAATTACGTAAGTATTAGTGGTGCCCGTTTAACGGGCGAAGCCGGTGCGGTTGTAGGGGGACCGCACCGGAAACGGAAAGACTTAGAGGTCCTCGCGCCAGAAGCGCATGCTCATGCAGCGCGGGCCGCCGCGGCCGCGGGAGAGCTCGGCGGAGGGCACGACGAGCAGGTCCAGGCCCTCCTTGTACAGCACGTCGGTGGTGACGGTGTTGCGGGCGTAGACGCAGCTCTTGCCGGGCTCGATGCACAGGGGGTTGGCGCCGTCGTTCCACTGCTCGCGGGAGGCCGCGATCGGGTCGCCGCCGCCGCAGGGGATCAG
>RQCP01000044.1 GCA_008668235.1 Collinsella aerofaciens
CCCCCCGCGCCCCGCCCGCCCCCGGCCCCCCCGGCGCCCCCAGCACCCTCAAAAAACCGGCCCCATCGCCTCAGTGGCGGCGAACCCCGCACTGGTGGGCCGCCTAACGGCCGCAAACAGTCCGTATTTCACCGCAACTGCGGAGGGGACACGGCATCTTTGCTGCTAGCGGGGGACGTAGCGGCCGGGTTGGGCTCCGGTGGGCTCGCCGTCGCGTGCCACCAGCACGCCGTTCACAAACACGGCCTTGGCGCGACCATGCGCCTCAAAGCCCTCGAGCGGCGTGTAGTCCACGGCCTGATGCTGTGTCGCCGCGCGAATGGTCCAGCGCGCCCGGGGATCCCACACGCACACGTCGGCATCGGAGCCCTCGGCAAGACATCCCTTGCGCGGATACATGCCAAACACGCGCGCCGGGTTCTCGCTCATCAAGCGGCAGAGGTCCTCGGGTCCCAGCTGTCCCTCAAAACTCGTGGCAATCGCGACGGGACGATGCTCCACGCCGGGTCCGCCGTTGGGAATCGCGCGGAAATCGTCGCGCCCGCGGTCCTTTTGCCCGTGCAGGTTAAAGCTGCAATGATCGGTCGCAATCGTATCGATCTCGCCGGCCACAAGCGCCTCGCGCAGCGCGGCACGGTCACCGGCATGGCGCAGCGGCGGGCTCATCACATACTTGGCACCCGCAAAGCCGTCCTCGCCCTGCTCCAGATAACAGGTGTCGTCGAGCATCAGATACTGGGGGCAGGTCTCGACATAGATATTTTTCTGCCCGCGCGCTTTGGCAGCACGGATGGCCTCGAGCCCCAGCTTGGTCGAAAGGTGCACCACATTGACCGGAGCGTCCCCGGCCAAGTGCGCCAGATACAGCAGACGGCTCACAGCCTCGGCCTCGCACACATCCGGACGGCTGAGCGCATGGCCCTCGGGCCCGTGGATGCCCTGCTCAAACACGCGCTTCTGAAGCTCATTCACCAGCGTACCGTTCTCGCAATGCACGCACAGGATACCGCCCACGCGCTTGAGCTCCTCCAGCACCTCGAGCGTCTCGGCATCGTCCAGGCGCAGATGGTCGTAGGCAAAGTAGGTCTTAAACGACGACACGCCCGCCTCGCGCATAGCCGAAAGATCGGCGCGGTTGCGCTCATTCCACTCGGCGAGTGCCATATGAAAGGCGTAGTTGGCCGTGCAGGTTCCGTCGGCACGGCGATGCCACTCGGCCAAGGCATCGGGCATGGTCACGCCGCGATCGGCCGTCGCGTAGTCGACGATGGTCGTGGTGCCGCCGCAGGCAGCCGCACGTGTGCCGGTCTCAAAGCTATCGGCCGTCCAGTCCATGCCGGTCCAGCACTGCATGTGCGTGTGCCCATCGATAAAGCCGGGGAACACCCAACAGTCCGTGGCGTCCTGGACGGTATCGCCCTCGCCCGGCTCGATTGCCGTGGCAATCCGCACAATCTTGTCGCCCTCCATGGCAAGATCGGCGCGGCGAAGCCCCTGGGGCGTCACGAGCGCGCCGTTTTTGATGATGATCATGTTGCTCCTTATTGATTAATACAGTTGGCCACGCGATCAAAATACGAGCAGGCCGCGATATGCTCCGTTATGCGTCGCTGTCCCTCGGCGGTATCGACATCCCACAGCTCATAGGCGCGCGCTTCGACCAGCGCAACGTCGACGCGGCCTTTGAGAATCGAACCGCCGCCGTCCTTGCCCTCAAGACACATAAGTGCATCGAACAGTTCCGCCGGAAAGAGCACCGGGCTCGAAGGCTCACCGTTGCACGCAAGACGCACCGGATGCTTGCGGCCACGCTCGTCAAATGCACGAACCATAGCCTCAAAAGAATCCGAACTCACGAGCGGCTGGTCGCCCGGCAAAAAGAGGCAACCTTTCCAGTTGCGTTCGACTCCCCACGAAAGGCCCGCACGAACGCTTTCGCTACGCAGCTCGCCATCATGCAGCACGCACGGGCAATGCTTGTCCTCGCAAATCTGGGCGACCCCGGGCCAACGCGTCGAAACCACGACGTCAAAGCCCCGGGGAACCGAATCGATGGTCCGGGCAATCAGCGGCTCGCCATAGATATCGGCAAGCATCTTGTTAGAGCCAAACCGCTTGCCCTCGCCCGATGCCATAATGACGCATCCAAGTTTCATGGTGATACCTCCCCTGAAACCATCGTACCCATAACTCGCGCCGCGGGCATCCACATCGAAAGCGCTTATCCCGCACGCCCGCGATGCAAAAAAGGGGCACCCCGCCGGTTGGCAGAGCGCCCCCTTTACATGGCTTACCTCAATCCGGCTTTAGGCCTGGAACCAACGGGCGGTGTTGCGCTCGTCGAGGGCCTTGAGGGTAGCGGCGGGATCGGCAACCTTCTGCAGGAACATCATGGCTGCGATGGCATACGGCTTGTAGCTTGCCTCCTTGTACATGCCCACGCGGTGCATGTCGAAGACGTCGGCGTTAACCTCGCCGTGCTCGCAGGAGACACCGGAGATGTCGGCGGGCAGCGGGTGCATAAAGATGGTGTCCTGGCCGTTGGCAGTCTTCTCCATGAGCTCGGTCGTGGAGCACCAGTCCTGATGGGTGGCGTTCTGGGCGAGCAGCTCCTTCTCGAGCGCAGCGATGCCGGCGTCGTCGCCCTCGGCGTACAGATTGGTACGCTTCTCCATGGCGGCAAACGGAGCCCAGCTCTTGGGGATCACGATGTCGGCGCCCTCGAAGGCCTCGGCCATGGTGTTGACCTGCTTAAAGGTGGTGCCGGACTCGGCGGCATAGCCCTTGGCGCGCTCGACGACCTCGGGCATGAGGTCGTAGCCCTCGGGGTGGGCCAGGGTGACGTCCATGCCAAAGCGGGGCAGCAGGCTGATCAGCGACTGCGGGCAGGACAGCGGCTTGCCGTAAGAGGGCGAATAGGCCCAGGTAACGGCAACCTTCTTGCCCTTGAGGTTCTCGAGGCCGCCAAACTCGTTGATGAGGTAGAGCATGTCGGCAGAGGACTGCGTGGGGTGATCGGAGTCGGACTGCAGGGAGATGAGCGTGGGACGGTGATCCAGAACGCCGTCCTCGTAAGCCTGCTGGACAGACTCGGAGACCTCGGCCATGTAGGCGTCGCCCTTGCCGATGTACATGTCGTCGCGGATGCCGATGACGTCGGCCATGAAGGAGATCATGGTAGCGGTCTCGCGGACGGTCTCGCCGTGGGCGATCTGGGACTTCTTCTCGTCCAGGTCCTGCAGCTCAAGGCCGAGCAGGTTGGCGGCCTTAGAGAAAGAGAAGCGCGTACGGGTGGAGTTGTCGCGGAACAGGGAGACGGCCAGGCCCGAGTCGAAGATCTTGGACGAAACGTTGTTCTCACGCAGCTCGCGCAGGGCGTCGGCGACGATGTAGAGAGCCTTGAGCTCATCGGTGGTCTTGTCCCAGGTGTGCAGGAAGTCGCTGCCGTACATACCCTTAAAGTCGAGACCGTTCAGCTGCTCGACGAGCTCGGTAAACTTAGCGTCCATGGAAATGTCCTTTCTAAAGATGAAACGATCGCAGTGAGTAGATGTGCTCCGGCATGCGCGTGTGGCTAGAACATGCAGAGCACCATGACGAGGACCCGCCACCGTTGAGGAAGCATGGGAGATAACGACCGCGGGCCCCAAGTCAACAGGGGGTGCCGGGGACACGAGCGGCCCCCGGCTCAACAAAATCGAGGAATGGGACTAATCGATCTTGTTGTTGGTCAGACCGGCGCGGAACACGGTGGCGTCGCCATCGGCCTGGCTCGGATCGTAGAGGTTCAGGGCAGCCACGTACATGGCGGCAGCGGTGACCAGGTCGTCCTTGTAGGTGACCTCGTTGGGAGCATGAGCCTGAGACTCGGCACCCGGGCCAAAGCCCACGCAGGGGATGCCGTAGCGGCCCTGGATGGAGACGCAGTTCGTGGAGAAAGTCCACTTGTCGCACAGCGGGCGACCGGTACGCTTGTCCATGCTGGGCTCACAGCCGATGCGCTCGTCACCAAACATGGCCTTGTGGGCGTCGACGAGGGCCTTGACGTGCGGAGCGGTCTCCTTGTTGATCCACGTGGGGAAGTAAGCCTCGGTCTCGTAGACCTCGCCGGTCCAGGACGGACGGTCGTACATGTACATGGAGACCTTCACGTCGTCGCCGTACTTCTTGGCGGCCGGCAGGTTGCGGATCTCGTCCAGGCAGGACTCCCAGGTCTCGCCGGCGGTCATGCGACGGTCGATGGAGATGGCGCAGGAATCGGCCACGGCGCAGCGGCTGGGGCTGGTGTAGAAGATCTGGCTGACGGTGCAGGTGCCGCGGCCCAGGAAGCGGGCGTCCTCGAAGTGCTCGGGATTGTACTTGGGGTCGAGCATCTTGACGAGACCCTTGATGTCGGTCGACTCGTCGCAGCCGTTGTTGTTGAGGGCGCGGACGTCGGCGATGATGTCGGCCATCTTGTAGATGGCGTTGTCGCCGCGGTCGGGAGCGGAGCCGTGGCAGGAGGTACCGTGAACGTCGACGCGGATCTCCATGCGGCCGCGGTGACCGCGATAGATGCCGCCGTCGGTGGGCTCGGTGGAAATGACGAACTCGGGCTTAATGCCGTCCTTGTTGTAGATGTACTGCCAGCACATGCCGTCGCAGTCCTCTTCCTGGACGGTGCCGACGACCATGATCTTGTAGCCCTCGGGGATGAGGCCCATGTCCTTCATCATCTTGGCTGCGTAGGTAGCGGAAGCCATGCCCCCCTCCTGGTCGGAGCCGCCGCGGCCGTAGATGATCTCGTCGGTCTCGTAGCCCTCATAGGGATCGGCGTCCCAGTTCTCGATGTTGCCGATGCCGACGGTGTCGATGTGAGAGTCGATGGCGATGATCTTGTCGCCCTCGCCCATAAAGCCCATGACGTTGCCCAGGCCGTCGACCTTGACCTCGTCATAACCAAGGCTCTCCATCTCGGCCTTGATGCAGGCAACAACCTCACCCTCCTCGCAAGACTCAGAGGGATGGGAGATCATAGCGCGCAGGAAGCGAGTCATATCAGCACGATGGGACTCAGCAGCAGCCTTGATAGCGTCGAAATCGAGTTCTTTAGCCATTGTTCATAACCTTTCAAACGAAGGAATCTACCTGTGAGGTGGCGGAGCGATACCTATTTACTCCGCCCCAACGATTAGCAAGTGGGATATTCGCCTTCCCAAACAATGCGGCGATACTGGTCGGGATCGGTGTCGCCCTCGGTGGAGAAGCAGAGCACGGAGCTCGTCTTGTCCAGGCCGATGAGTTCCTTGAGCTCGGCGTACTCGGGATCGAGCATGAGGGTCTCGACCAGGCCGGTGGTCACAGCGCCGGACTCGCCGGAGATGACGCGCGGGTCGCCCTTCTCGGGAGCGCCCAGGGTGCGCATGCCGCGAGCGGTGACCCAGTCGGGGCAGGACACGAAGGCGGTGACGTGGTTGCGCAGGATATCCCAGCCCAGAATGTTGGGCTCGCCGCAGCACAGACCGGCCATGATGGAGGGCATGTCGCCGTCCACGATGCGCGGATCGCCGTCGCCGGCGGCAGCGCCCTTGTACAGACAGGCGGCAGGCGCGCACTCAGCCACGACGAAGGTGGGCGGGTTATCGGGATACAGGTTGGTGAAGTAGCCCACCACGGCGCCGGCGAGCGAACCCACGCCAGCCTGGACAAACACGTGCGTCGGGCGGTTGATGGCCATCTCGCGCAGCTGCTCGGCAGCCTCGGAAGCCATGGTGCCGTAACCCTCCATGATCCAGGACGGGATCTTCTCGTAGCCCTCCCAGGCGGTGTCCTGAACGATGACGCCGCGCTCGCAGGCGTCGGCCTCGGCAGCGGCCATGCGCACGCACTCGTCGTAGTTGACCTCTTCGATGGTCACCGTTGCGCCCTCGGCGGCGATGTTATCAAAGCGGGGCTTGGTGGAACCCTTGGGCATGTGCACGACGGCCTTCTGGCCCAGCTTGTTGGCAGCCCATGCCACACCGCGGCCATGGTTGCCGTCGGTGGCGGTAAAGAAGGTAGCCTGGCCAAAGTCCTTGACCAGCTGATCGGAAGTCAGGTAATCGAAGGTGCACTCGGCAACGTCCTTGCCGGTCTCGTCGGCAATGTAGTTGGCCATGGCAAACGAACCGCCCAGAACCTTAAAGGCGTTGAGGCCAAAGCGATAGCTCTCGTCCTTAACGCACAGGTTGGACAGACCCAGGCGCGCAGCCTGGCCGTCCAGGCGGGCAAGCGGAGTGACGGTGTACTGGGGGAACGACTGGTGGAAGGCGCGGGCCTTCTTCACGTGGTCGAGACTCATGATTCCCAAGTGCTTGTCATCGCTCTTGGGCATCGTGTTGCCCGCCCACTGGATCTTATCGGCCATACGGTGAACTCCTTAAGTCCTCTCTTGCCGGCTCCCGCATACGCGTTTCAGCCCATTCCCATTCATGCGACTGAACTTTTATGTGGATGCCAAACAAAAAGTTTGTTAGCACTGTTCTATCACACTTTTTGATTGGCAAACCTAACAAATTGTTTGTTGCCGTAATCGGTACTTTTTCGCCGCCGAACGGTCATGAATTGCCTTGTTGATGGATTTGTTTGCGAACAGATGTGGTTTATGGCAAAGTGTGCCCAAACTAATTTTTAGGAAGGCACCCATGACCCCCGCACAGATTGAGTTTTACAAGCGCCTCGCACACGGCCTGGCGCTCCAATTTGGCCCCAACTGCGAAGTCGTCGTCCACGATCTGGAGACCGAGGACGTGGACCACTCCATCGTAGTGATCGAAAACGGCCACGTCAGCGGGCGCAAACTGGGTGACGGCCCCAGCCATATTGTGTTTGAGTCCATGCACGAGGGCAGCACCGACGTACACGACCGCGAGCCGTACCTCACTAAAACCACCGATGGCAAGCTGCTCAAGTCCTCGACCATCTTTATCCGCAACGACGAAGGCAAGCCCGTCGGCATTTTGGGCATCAACTTTGACATTACGCTTATGAAGGCTTTTGAGCGTTCGCTCGACGCCTTTACCGGCACCGGCGGCACGGGCTATACCGAGCCCGAGCCCATTACCAAGAACATCGGCGACCTGCTCGAGGACCTGCTGCACGAGTGCGAGCAGTTTGTGGGCAAGCCCGCGGCACTCATGACCAAAGACGAGCGCATTCGTGCCATTGGCTACCTCGACCGTCGCGGCGCCTTCCTCATTTCCAAGTCGAGCGAGCGCGCCTGCGAGTTCTTTGGCATCTCCAAGTACAGCTTCTATAGCTACCTCAATGAGGCCAAGGCGGCGGCCGGCGACAAGTAGGCACTCGCCTGGATTGCCCCTCCCCTTTTGGGTGCGAGTTCTGGAAAGCACGAATCCAAGACCGGGCCGCTTGGGAAGTTCCATATAATCGATGTCATTAGTATTTCGAAAGGATGGAACAGAATGGCGTTGAGCAAGGCATCATGCACCGGTCGCGGATTGATTCCGGCAATTGGTGGACATGTGCACCGCATGTTCGATGAGGGTGAAGACGACCTGTTTTCGCTAAGCCTTGACGACGTGATGGATGATCGCCCGTGGACCGCCGACGAACTCATGGGCGGCGGGGCTCGCCCGTCAAACCCCAATCCCGCACTTGCGCCTAAGCCCGCATCTGCGCCGACTCCTGCGCAGTCGCCCGTTTCGACGCCCGCGCCTACGCCCGCACCCACTTCGGCGCCCACGCCCGCTCCCCGCCCCGCAAGCGACCCGTCCGAGACGGCGGCATTTCTCGCTGCAGCGACGCAGGGCAAATCGGCCGACAGCACCGTTATGTACAACGCCCAGCAGTTACCTGTTCCTGCGGCACGCAAGCTTCCGGTCACAAGGCTCGATGAGCCCGTTGCCCATCAGGTTGCCCACGATTCCTGGGCTGCAGCCGATCTGGATGAGACCTCTACCGGCATGCCGGCGCTCGATGTTCCAGTTAACCCGCTTTTTGCCGCCAACACGGGCGCCGCGGACTATGAGGGCGGTGCGGCATATTCCGATTATTCCGATGACTATGCTGGCAACGGTCGCATCGAGACAGAGGATTATGGCACCGCATCGAGCGATTATCTCAACGATCCGTACGCTGCCACGCCTGCACCGGAATATGACCCGGAGGCCGCGTCCGCACCGGCGTATACCAAAAGCACGGGCGAAGAGCGCTTCGCCGATTATTACGCCAAGGAAAAGGCGCTGCGTTTCTCGGAATTTCCGCAGGCAGTCAAGGTTGCCTTTATCGCCATTGTCATTGCCCTGCTCGGCGTCATTGCGTTTGAGGGATTCCAGCTGTTCCGCGGCCCCACCCAAGCGGAGTCGGAGACCCAGCAAAAAGAGGACGATAACCAGTACCTGGACATCAACACCCTCAAGGGCGACCCCAACGACGAGGACGACGAGTAGCGAGGGTTAAGGGAGGGCCGGAAGAGCCGGCGGCACATTACGGCTCCAAAAGCCCTGTCATAAAGATGGGTAGATACAGCACGTCACCATCGCGGTGAAGATTACATTCCGCAAGTACCAGGGCGCGATCGATTCCGTAGCCCTTCGTTGCCAGTGCGTTATCGAGCGCCGCGTGGGACTTAAAGCTCTTGCCCGATTTGACCTCGATAGCAAGCACTTCCCCATCGAGCGTCTCCTCAACAAAATCGAGCTCGCCGACCTTTTTAGACGTAAAGTAGCGCAATCTGAATCCGTGGGCCTTGAGCTCTTGCGCGACAAAGCCCTCGAATGCCGCCCCCATATTCATGCCAAAGGGGCCTTCTGCCTCTCCATCAAAAACTCCTTGGGCAACCTTCTTGGAATATGAGGACATGAGCATTCCGGTGTCCAAGTAAAACAGCTTAAACAGATTTCGCTGCTCCCCCATTAAAAGAGGCGCTACCGGAGCTGTCACGTTATACACGGGAAGCGCAACACCCGCCTCCGAAAGCCAAAGAAAATGGTCTGTCACCTGCGAAAAACGCTTAACACCGCTAATCGACGACAGCTTGAATCGCTTGTTTTTTGAACCGGCCTCGCTGGGAATCAAATCATAGATATCGCGAATAACCAAGCGTAGCTCGGGCGGAGCGTACTTTGCGATGTCATCGCGATACAGGGCGTGAAGATCGCGGTGGATGTTTCGAACCTCGTCGACATTGCGCGTCGCCAAGAAGGAATTGACCGCGTCGGGCATGCCTCCCACCACCACATACTGATGGAACAGATCGAGCAAGCGGTCATACAGGTAGCCGGGGAGCTCCTCCTCATCCTTTAGACAGCCCCTGAGCATGTCAAACACGCTGGCACCAACGCCATTTGCCCAGCAAAACTCTTCAAAGTCGAGCGGGTACATCTGGACCTGCTCGACATACCCCACCGGCAGGGAATCGATGCCCTCGAGCTCAACGCCAAGGAGCGATCCGGTAAGGATGTATCGAAAGTCGCCGCGCTGGACCAGGTATTTGATAAACGTCACCACGTTGGGGCATCGCTGCACCTCGTCGATAACCACGACGGTCTTGTTCGCAACCATCGGCTGCGTCGCAGCGATAGACATGCGCATAAGCAGGTCATCCGCACTTTTCGCCGCCAAAAACGAATCACGCACGGACGCGTCGGCGATAAGGTCGAACGTCACGACATTTTCGAACGATTCGTTTGCAAAGACGTTGACCAGATATGACTTTCCTACCTGTCGGGCGCCCTTGACCAAAAGAGCCTTGTTAGGCGACGAGGCAAGCCAAGATTCAAACTGTGCTTTCGCTTTTCTCTGCAGCATAAGTGCATCCCTTATTACGTGCTGTTTTAGCACTAGGATACACTTTTCCGCGGTTGTTAGGTGCTCATTTCGACACTTTTTCGAAGTTCTAAAGTGTGCATTACGACACTTTTCCGTACTTTTACACGGGATATTTCGACACTTTTTCGAATTTAAGCCTAACAGCAGCCGGCGAAATCAAGCGCCGCTTGCACGTCATTTCGCAGGCGGCGCTTGATTTCTGTCCGTACACGTTGATAGACTTTCTCTTGCCCGCAAGGAGCGGGCGCGTTTTATCCAGAGTCGGGGTAGAGAGTTGGCTCCACGATCCCGACGCCAACCGGCCAAGAGGCACGGTGGCCCTGCCAACATCGATGAAAGGAGTCCGTATGGACAATTTCTCCGTGCGCAGTGAGCGCAACTTCCACAACCTGGCAACCAAGCCAAAACGAATGCATCTTCTGGACGAGCCGAGCGGCTATGCCTCGGCCATGGTCAAGAGCAGCCTCTCCCACCAGATGCGCTTTACGGTGCAGGTGCTCGAGGAAGAGCTCTGTGCTGCTGGCGGCCCGCACGTACTACAGATTAAGCTGCCCAGAAACGACTCGCGTGAGCCGTCCAGCTGGAAACTCTTCGCCGACGGCGTGTGCGTTGCGGACGGATCCGGCACCTTTGTTATGGATGCTATCGACCAGGGCATGATACAAGCCTGTAAGACATGGGGAGATCACGACGTATTTGCCGACATCGCAGAGGCAATCGTTCTAAGCAAAGCTGCATTTGATATCAAGGAGCGCGCTTGTCAGACGCTTTCATAAATCGCATGGACAGCTGGTCGGTTCCACGCCCAGCACCTGATCGAGGGCATGGTCGCCGCCGGGGTAGACCCGATGCTGGAAGATCTTCTCAGCGCTCCCGCGTAGATTAATCGAGCGCTCTATCGACAAAGATGCATCTACCATAACGGCATGGGGCGTGCTCGCCTTGTACCGACCCCAACCAATCCCGTCGGCGCGACTGCAGTCTCAAACAACCACCGGCACCATCCATCCGCACACGAGAGGCGATGGGCACAGGCGAACCCCTCAACCTCGCTATTCGTAAACTTCATCAGTGTTTCCACATCCCCATCAAAAGAATCCGAAAGACATCCCCCGCTAAGAAAACGCTTCTGAACATCTCGCTTTGCAGGCAAAGCCGCACCGGAGTGATGCAGAGGCCTGCGCAGGGTTTCACGGGTCCCCTTGACGCTGCCTAGCGGAAGTGCCACCCGGCATCCCTTCCATAACGCACGGGTAAACAAAGGGAAATAGCGCCACCCACCGCGCAAGGAAGGACGCCACCATGGATCTCACGAAAACGGCTAGAGAAATTACCCGCCTCATGCTCCCCTACCTGACCACGCAGCAGAACCGCCAGCTCAAAAAGGTTTTATCGCACTGCCTTTTCGATGAAAACCAGTTAGCTGAGAACAGCGGCGACAGTGACAACAAATCATTCCTCGATCTTTTTCTGTCCGCGAAACGCCTCGAAGGTTGCTCGGATAGGACTGTCGCCTACTACGAAGCAACCATTAATAAACTGCTTGAATCGTTCGACACGCCAGCCTGCGACCTGGGAACCGAAGAGATTAGGTCCTATCTTTCCGACTATCAGCAAAAAGCCGGCGTCAGTCGCGTCACCGTCGACAATGTCCGAAGAATCATCTCAAGCTTCTACTCATGGCTCGAAGATGAAGACCATATCATCAAGAGTCCGGTTAGACGCATTAAAAGGGTCAAGGCCCCACAACCCATTAAGGAAACGTATAGCGATGAAGTCGTTGAGATTCTTTGTGATAACTGCGGGTCGCCCCGAAACCTTGCCCTGATCGACCTGTTGCGCTCCACGGGCATGCGTGTGGGCGAACTTGTCTCGTTGGACAGGAGCTCTGTCGACACCATCAATCGTGAGTGCATCGTACACGGCAAGGGAAATAAGGACCGCATCGTCTATTTTGACGCAAAGACTAAAGTCCATATCGAGAATTACCTGTCAACCCGAATGGACAGCTCGGAAGCACTCTTCGTGTCGAGCAAGGCGCCACACGAGAGGCTACAAATTGGCGGCGTCGAGGCGCTGCTTAGAAAACTGGGGCGCGAGCTTGATTTAGGAAGGGTCCACCCTCATAAGTTCAGAAGAACGCTTGCCACAAAGGCAATCGACAAAGGAATGCCCATCGAACAAGTCCAGGTGCTCCTTGGCCATAAAAAAAATAGACACCACATTAAGGTACGCAATGGTCGACCAGCGCAATGTCAAAGCATCCCACCGCAGGTACCTAACTTAAATTTCGATTTGTCGATCGAAGTGGCGAAGTCAGCGAATTCTCTCTGGAGGGAAAACGGAGGCACAGGAATCTCAATTGATCGAATTTTCCTGGTACTTAAGGTGTGTAAACCTGAGGTATTGACCGCTTTAGCCATGATTTGTCTCCTTCCTTCGGAGGACGACAAGAAAGTTTGAACATAAAGCGGGAGGGCCTCGTCTCTTAGGCGAACTCGGATTAGGTGATTCTGATGGACGCAAGGATCAATTTGACCATTCCAAATTGCCGATCTTCCTATTTGTGTATCGCTGCCATTACCCTCAACAATTAACAAGTCGCCGGATATTAGCCTAACGGCTTCATACTCCTGTTCCGTCAGTCCAATGGTCTTCACTTCCGTTAGGTCAAGTTCATTGGGGAGAATATTGGCGACACGAAGGTATGGAAGCTGCAACTTCATGGCTTCTCGTTTTTTGTTCTTTGTAATCCCGCCCTGAATATCAGCTATGTCTTCAAGATGTTTTATCGGAATGCCAGGCTTATCGAACATCTCGACAAATTGTGATTTACAGACGCAGGATGTCTGAATGGGCGGCGATGCTCAGCTCATTTATCTCGGCAAATATGACCGTATAATCCCAAGGGCGGCCATTTGTATATTTGAGCTCACAGGCCCCTGAATGACTGAAGAACCGATAAGTAAATC
>RQCP01000024.1 GCA_008668235.1 Collinsella aerofaciens
AGCAGGCAATGCCGCCCGCGCCATAGATGGGGCAGCACGGTCCCAGCAAAAAGCCGCTGTTGGCAAAGCGCCCGTGGTTGAGCATGGCGCAGACTGTCGATTCCCATGCCCAGCCGCAGAAACCGTAGAAGGCGAACGAGAGCACCAGCGCCGAAAGCGGACAGGCGGCAAGCGTCGCGCCGTCAAATGCCATGTCGATCGCGGTCCCCACCGTCTACCCTCTCCTCTTTTCGCTCGATTCGCCACTCATGCCATCGTCCGCCTCGTCCTTGCGCGGCAGGCGGCCGGCGACCGTCTCGCGCAGCGCACACCATTTATCCGCCAGGCACACAATCCATGCCTCACGACACGTCGGCGGCACCGGCACCAGCGGAAACATATGGCGCGCGATGATATTCCGCTCGCGCGGCGTCAGCTCAAAATCCTCTTCGGCACGCGCCAGGGCAAAAAACGGGTGGCGAAAGCCATGCAGCCGATGGCTTGGGTCGGGATCGTGCCAGTCATAGAGAAAGTAATCGTGTAACAAGGCTCCGCGCAGCAACGAGGCGCGGTCGACAGAGACACCGACGCGGCCCAGGCGCTCGGCAAAGGACAGACTTGCCCGCGCCACCGAGGTCACATGCGTATACACCGTCACATCGCCATGCTGGATAAACTCGCGCGTCAGGTCCAAGCGGCCCGCCTGGGCCAGCTGGCGGGCGGCATAGTCGACCTCGCGCGCGATTTTCTCGACACGAGCGACATCGGACATGCTGTCTCCTTCCAGCGACTCACGGCGACAAGCCGCGGCCTGTGCACAATCGATAAAAACATCATGGAACATATCAGTATGGCATCGGACAAAACGTTTTGCCCCACCAGTTGGCGAATTACCGCGCCGCCGTCACATATCAAACGCCAAAATGTGCGAGACTGTCTTGTGCAATTGTGCCGGCCAAGGGAGTGCCGGCGCACGATTCGCATGGAGTAACCCACAACGATGCTGCTTACGCAAACGACAACGCCCGAGGACGTCAAGGCTCTCGACCGCGCCGAGCTTCCGCTGCTCTGCGGCGAGATCCGTCAGGCAATCCTCGAAAGCTCCGCCGCCGTCGGCGGGCACGTTGCCCCCAACTTGGGCGTCGTTGAGCTTACGGTTGCGCTTCATCGCGTGTTTAACTCCCCCACCGACAAAATTGTCTTTGACGTTTCGCACCAGACCTACGCCCACAAGGCGCTGACGGGGCGCGCGTACACTTATATCGATCCGGAGCGTTATGGTGAGGCTTCTGGCTTTGCCAATCCCGACGAGTCCGAGCACGACCTGTTCGCCATGGGCCATACCTCCACGTCGGTGAGCCTGGGCTGCGGCCTTGCCCACGCGCGCGACCTGGCGGGTGACGCGTACAACGTCATTACCATCATTGGCGACGGTTCGCTTTCGGGCGGCCTGGCGTTTGAGGGCTTTAACAACGCCGCCGAGCTCGACAGCAACCTGATCATCATCGTCAATGACAACGACCAGTCCATTGCCGAGAACCATGGTGGCCTGTATCGCAATCTGGCCGAGCTGCGCGCCAGCAACGGCGCCTGTGAGCGCAACGTTTTCCGCGCGATGGGGCTCGATTACCGCTATCTGGACGCCGGTAACGATGTGTTGGTCCTCGTCGACGCGCTGCAGGAGCTGCGCGACATCGACCACCCCATCGTGCTGCACGTCTCGACCGCCAAGGGCAAGGGCTTTGAGCCAGCCCAAAACGACCCCGAGCGCTGGCATCACGTAGGCCCCTTTGACATGGCGACCGGCCGCAAGCTCTGCCCGGGCCATCCGAGCGAGCCTGCGCCGCGCACCTATGCCGACATTACGGGCGAGGCGCTCAGCGCCGCCATCGAGCGCGATCCGCAGGTCGTGGGCATCACAGCCGCCACGCCCTACATCATGGGCTTTACACCCGAGCTTCGCGCCGCGGCAGGTAAGCAGTTTGTCGACGTGGGCATTGCCGAGGAACACGCCGTGACCTTTGCCACGGCGCTTGCGCGCTCGGGCGCCAAGCCAGTCTTTGGTGTGTACGGCACGTTTTTGCAGCGCGCCTACGACGAGCTGTGGCACGACCTGTGCCTCAACGATGCCCCCGCAACCATCTTGGTGTTTGGCGCGTCGATCTTTGGCACCACATCCGAGACGCACCTCTCGTTCTTCGATATTTCCATGCTGGGCGCTCTTCCCAACATGCGCTACCTAGCGCCGGCCTGCATGGAGGAATATCTGTCCATGCTGAGCTGGTCGCTCGACCATCGCGAGCATCCCGTGGCAATCCGCGTACCGGGCATCGGCCTGGTGAGCCGTCCCGACCTTGCACCCGCCGAAGACACCGACTACAGCGCCGTTCGCTACAACGTGGTGCGCCAGGGTCGCGACGTTGCCGTGCTCGCACTTGGCGATTTCTTTGAGCTGGGCGAGCGCGTGGCAAACCGCTTGGCCGCCGAGTACGGCATCGAGGCCACACTCGTCAACCCTCGCTTTGCAACCGAGCTTGACCGCGAGTTCCTCGACAGTCTTGCCGCCGAGCATCGCGTTGTCGTCACCCTCGAAGACGGCATCTTGGACGGCGGCTGGGGCGAGCGCGTGGCATGTTATCTGGCATGCACGCCCGTGCGCACGCGCACCTTCGGCATCGCCAAGGGCTTCCCCGACCGCTACGATCCCAACGAGCTGTTGGCTCAGAACGGCATGACGGTCGAGAACATGGCCGCCGAAGCCGTAAGGCTACTCAACGAGTAAAAAACCTCCGCAAGGGAAGCACCCCTGCGGAGGTTTTTGTTTTCGCGGCGCGATTATCTCGATCCGTAACATCTATGGCTCGAATTCCCGTCTAACTGTTACAGATCTAGACAAGACGTCTTAGTCCCTGACCTTTGTCTCAATCTGTAACAGATAGAGACCTTTTGGCCGTCCAGATGTTACAGATTGAGACATTCGAATTCCCCTGAAGAGAAAATCTCGATCTGTAACAGTTAGAACCCATTTCCTCGTCTACCTGTTACAGATTGAGACAAAGCAGCGAGGCAGGCCGTCACATCTGCAAGAACCACCACGAAGGTGCCTGTCCCTTTTTGGTAGGTAGAATAACCCATAAGGTAAGTATGTTTCTGAGTTATTTCGTGTTGACCCATTTGAGCGCGATGGGGTATAACTCTACTCAACCGCTAGGGATTTTATTGAGAAAGGTGTTCTACCATGAGCAAGAACCTCTCCCAGCAGGTCGTTCTCGACCGCCGCGGCTTTGTCGCCGCCACCTTCGCAACCGTCGCCGGCCTTGGTCTTGCCGGCTGCTCCGACACCAGCGCCGAGGCCGACAAGGGTTCCGCCGCCGGCTCTTCCAAGAGCTCCAATGATACCGAAGCTTCCACCACGCTCGACGCCAAGGCATTCGACAAGCTCGTCGACAACGGCCCCAAGGCCGATGACGATGCCATCGCCGCCAGCACCTGGGCCACGGCCGTCAAGGACGCCGGCGTCTTTAAGATCGGTGGCGTTCAGACTTCCACACTCTTCTCCCTCCTCAACGAGAAAGACGGCCAGACCCGCGGCTTCGATGCCGGCATCGCGCAGCTTCTGTCCAACTACATCTTGGGCGAGAACAAGGTCGAGATCACCCAGGTGACCTCGGACACGCGCGAGTCCGTCCTGCAGAACGGCCAGGTCGACGCTGTCTTTGCCACCTACACCATCACTGACGAGCGCAAGAAGCTCGTCTCCTTTGCCGGCCCCTACTACTACACCCAGCAGGCCATCCTGGTGCTCGCTGACAACGATGACATCAAGAGCGTCGACGACCTGGCCGACAAGAACGTTGCCGTCCAGTCCGGCTCCAACGGCCCCGCCATCCTGGAGGAGTTCGCCCCCAAGGCCAGCCAGCAGGAGTTCAAGACCGACGAGGAGGCCCGTCAAGCACTCCAGCAGGGCCGCGTTGACGCCTACGTCATCGATAACAACATGCAGCAGAGCGCCCTGGTCCGCGAGCCCGGCAAGTACAAGATCGCCGGCAAGCCCTTCGGCAGCAAGGAGCCCTATGGCATTGGCCTGCCGCTCGAATCCGACGGTGTCGCCTTTGTCAACGACTTCCTTAAGAAGATTGAGGACGATGGCACCTGGACCGAGCTGTGGCAGATCTGCATCGGCGACCGTACGGGCGACACCAATGTTCCCGAGCTGCCCGAGATCGGCGCCTAGGCAGCGAGCCTGGTAACGGCCGCAACGAAACCATACGGAAACGCATGATGCGCTTTATTGCGGTAAACTGTTTCCTCACTGAGTTGTCGGGGCTTCCGTACACACGGGAGCCCCTTTCCTTATCGGCAGGAGGTCCGCATGAGTCTCTCCGAACTCTGGTCGCTCTATGGCCAGAACTATATCGACGCGCTGCTAGCGACCTGGGGCATGACGCTTGAGTCGTTTGCCATCGCCATGGTGCTGGCCGTCGCCGTCACCGTGATGCGCGTGTCGCCGCTCAAGCCGCTGCGCGTCTTTGGCGACCTGTATGTCCAGGTCTTCCGTAACATCCCCGGCATCGCGCTGCTCATCATCGTCGTCTACGCACTGCCGCCGCTCAAGGTCGTCCTGCCCTACCGCACCTGCGTTATCGTCGCCACGGTCCTCTTGGGCTCGGCCTTTGGCTCCGAGAACTTTATGAGCGGCATCAACACCGTCGGCGTCGGTCAGGTCGAAGCCGCACGTTCGCTCGGCATGAGTTTCAGCCGTATCCTCGCCAAGATCGTGATTCCGCAGGCGCTGCGCTCGAGCGTGTTGCCCATGACCAACCTCTTTATCGCCGTCATGCTCACCACCGCACTCGGCAGCCAGGTGCCGCTTAAACCGCAGGAGCTCACCGGCGTGGTGAGCTACATCAACACGCGCTCGCTCGGCGGCGTCGCCGCGTTCTTTATCTCGGCGCTCGGCTACCTGGGCACAGCCTTTGTGGTGAGCCACATTGGCAACCACATCGATAAGAAGGTGAGGATCCTCCGATGAGCAAGCACTCCTCCCCTGCGCTTACCATGCGCGATGCGCTCTACGAGGCTCCCGGCCCCAAGATGCGCGCCAAGATTCGCATCGGCACCGCCATCTCACTCGTCGCCGTGGCCGCGCTCGTCGTCCTGGTACTGCAGCGCTTTTATGTGACCGGTCAGCTTTCGGTCCACTATTGGTATTTCTTTACGCACCTCACCACCTGGAAGTTCTTACTTGCGGGTTTTGAAGGCACCGTTAAAGTCGCACTCACCGCCGGCGTCATTGCACTGGTACTGGGCTTAGCTCTTATGCTCGGCCGTACCAGCGGCATCAAGCCATTGCAACTGGCCTGCCGCGTGCTCACCGACTTTTTCCGTGGCGTGCCGAGCCTGCTGTTCATCTACTTCTTCTTTTTGGTGCTGCCTCAGTACAAGATTGCGCTGCCGTCGTTTTGGATGCTCACGCTCCCCGTCGCGCTCGCTGCAGCCGGCGTGCTTGCCGAGATCTTCCGTGCCGGCGTCAACGCCGTGCCGCGTGGCCAGGTCGAGGCGGCCCAGGCGCTCGGTCTCTCCAAGGCTAAAATCACCTTTAAAATCGTGTTGCCGCAGGCGATTCGGTTTATCATTCCGTCGTTGATTTCGCAGCTTGTGGTCGTAGTCAAAGACACCACCGTCGCCTATGTGGTGAGCTATCCCGACCTGATGCAAAATGCCCGCGTGCTCATTACCAACTACGACGCTCTCGTGTCGGTCTACCTGGTAATCGCGGTCATCTACATCCTCATCAACGTCGCGATTAACAAGGCCGCTGTCTATGTTTCGCACAAAACCGGCGCGACCATCATCCGCTAACGCTTTACCATTTCGAGTCATAAGGAGCCGAGCACCATGGCACAGAGCACCTCTACCACCGGCAATCAGCCGCTGATCGAGCTCAGACACGTCGATAAGCACTATGGCGACCTGCACGTCCTCAACGACATCAATCTCTCGGTCGACCGCGGCGAGGTCGTCGTTGTAATCGGTCCCTCGGGCTCGGGCAAGTCGACCATGTGCCGCACCATCAACCGCCTGGAAACCATCGACTCGGGCGAGATCCTCATCGAAGGCGAGCCCCTGCCGCAAGAAGGCAAGGACCTTGCCCGCATGCGCGCCGAACTGGGCATGGTGTTCCAACAGTTCAACCTGTTTGCACATATGACGGTGCTGCAGAACGTCATGCTGGGACCGGTCGATGTGCTGGGTGTCTCCAAAGACGAGGCCCGCGAGCGCGCCATGGACCTGCTGGGCCGCGTGGGTGTGGCCGAGCAGGCCGATAAGGTGCCCGCACAGCTCTCGGGCGGCCAGCAACAGCGCGTAGCCATCGCCCGCTCGCTTGCCATGCAGCCCAAGGCCATGCTTTTTGACGAGCCCACGAGCGCCCTTGATCCCGAGATGATCAACGAGGTGCTCGAGGTCATGGTTCGCCTGGCGCAGCAGGGCATGACGATGATCGTCATCACGCACGAGATGAACTTTGCCCGCCGCGTGGCCGACCGCGTCGTCTTTATGGCCGACGGCCAGATCGTGGAAACCGGCACGCCCGACGAGTTCTTCGACCATCCCCAGACCAAGCGCGCCCAGGACTTCCTCAACTCCATCAAGGGTCACTAGCCAGACCGCCCACCCGCCAGCCATGCCCATCCAAACTCGAAAGTTACACCTATGATCGGAACACGTACTTCCTCGTCCTATACCCCGCACGTCGACGTCGCCCCCGCCGACCGCCCACTCATCCTCGTCGCGCCGCGCTGGGAAGATGCAAAGCCGTTTTTAAGCGAGACGCTCTCTCCCAACGAGGAAATCGCAAGCGTCTTTGTCGATGCCATCCTTGCCGCCGGCGGCCTGCCACTGCAGATGTCCATCACCGAGGACATTGAGGTCATCCGTCATTACGTGGAAATCGCCGATGGTGTCGCTATTCCCGGCGGCCCGGACGTCAACCCCAAACGTTGGGGCGACGAGCGTCCTTACGATCCCACGCTGTGCTGCGAGATTCGCGACCGTTTTGAGTTCAAGCTAGTCGGCGAGGTGCTCCGCGCCAAAAAGCCGCTCTTTACCACCTGCCGCGGCACGCAGCTGCTCAACGTCGCCACTGGCGGCACCCTGTGCATGGACGTGCCGAGCCTGGGCGCTCGCGAGGGCCGCACGCAGTGGCGCCACACCCATGTGCTCAACGACCCCGTGCATCCCGTCGAGGTCGTGCCGGGCTCGTTGCTCGACCGCGCGGTTGGTGGCGCCAAGCTTATCCAGACCAACTCCGCACACCACTGCTGCGTCGATCGTCTGGGTAAAAGCACGCGCTTGGTCGCCAAGGCAACCGACGGCGTTCCTGAGTGCATCGAGGTCGAAGGCCAGCCGTTCTGCCTGGGCGTGCAATGGCACCCTGAGTACACGTGGAAGACGCTCGAGACCGACTTTAACCTGTGGAAGTCATTTGTCGAGGCAGCGGCAAAGGTTAAGCAGGCTCGCTAGTTCACGGACAGCACAACACAAAAGGGCGCCCCGCCGGCCACATGGTCCGGCGGGGCGCCCTTTTACCTATATGTGGCCGGCACGCAGCCCAAGGCCCGCAAGCTCTTATTCGGCCGCCTCGCGCAGGGCTGACATCGTTGCCGCATATTGCTGCTGCAGCGCATGCATTCCCTCGCGAGCGCCGTCAACGGCATCGGCGCCGCGCAGCGCCTCGGTCACCACGACCGCCGGCTCGTACAGATTATCGAATCCCAGGTTCTAGCTCACGTCCTTGAGCGTGTGCGCTGCCATAAACGCACCTTCGGCGTCTCCCGCCGCCATGGCGACTTCAAGCTTGTCCATGCTCTCGTCATCCAAAAACTTGAGGGCAAAGCGGCTAAGCATCTCCTCGCCCATCAGCCGAGCGCACGCGTCTTCATAATTAGCGCCGATCTTCTCATACGCCTCACGCATGGAAATCATGGATTAAAACTCCTTTGGTCAAACTAAATCGTGGGAAACGCGACAACGTCGGCGGGGCGTGCCAACGTCTCGGCAATACGGTCTTGCACCTCGAGCAGGCAGTCGAGCAACAGCGGGTTAAAGGTGCCGCACTTACCGTCCAGGATCATCTTGATCGCCTCCTCGTGCGGGATAGCGTCCTTGTACACGCGCACGCTCGTCAGCGCATCGTACACGTCGGCCACCGAAACCACCTGTGCGGCAATGGGAATTTCGTCACCCTTAAGGCCATCGGGATAGCCCTTGCCGTCCCAGCGCTCGTGGTGCCAACGCGCAATCTGGTACGCATATTCCATAAGCGCATTACCGACGTGATGGCGGCCCAGCTCAAGCAGCATGTCGGCG
The DNA here is from genome assembly GCA_008668235.1 of Collinsella aerofaciens. Classification (GTDB taxonomy): domain Bacteria; phylum Actinomycetota; class Coriobacteriia; order Coriobacteriales; family Coriobacteriaceae; genus Collinsella; species Collinsella aerofaciens_K. The sequence continues at coordinate 8,350 of RQCP01000024.1, forward strand.
CCGATCGTGGTATGCGTCTTCATAATCTCGAACTCCTCGGGCGTAAGGCGCCCGGGTTTGTTGAGAATCGCATCGTCAATCGACATCTTGCCGATATCGTGCAGCGCCGAAGCCAGGGCGATCGTGGAGCGTTCCTCATTGTCGAGGGAGATCGTGTCGCTACGCCGGACCAGACAGCCAAGCAGCAGCTCGGTCAGCTTCTCGATATTCGTAACGTGCCTGCCGCTCTCGCCGTTGCGAAGCTCCATGACGCCGGCCATGATGTCGATGAGCATGCGACTGTTCTTAACACGCTCGTTGTACTGCTGGGACAGCAAGCTCGTCAGGCGGCGCTGCTTGGCGTATAGGCGGATGGTGTTGCTTACACGACGGCGCACGACACGGGAGTCAAACGGGCGGTTGATATAGTCCGAGGCGCCCAGCTCGTACGCGCGCAGAACCACATCGTCGGAATCTTCGCTCGAGATCATGATGACAGGCAGATTGTCAGTAGCCGATCGGTGCGATAGATCGGCCAGCACCTCAAAGCCGCTCATGCCCGGCATGACAATGTCCAGCAGCACGAGCGACAACTCATCGCCATAGCGGTCGACCATGTCGCGCGCCGTACGACCGTTATCGGCCTCGAGGATGCAATACTCGTCCTTGAGCATCTCGTTGAGAATGGCTCGGTTCATCTCGGAGTCATCGACAATAAGCACCAAAGGCTTTTCGCTTTGGAAGGCCTCGATGGAATCGGCATCGGTCACGACCGTACCGGCTTTTGCCTTAGCGCGGCTCAATAACTGAACAGCACGGCCAACGCCCTCATCGACCGTCTCGCCATGAATGAGAACGCCACCGACACATGCCGTCAAGCTCGCGTACTCATGGCCCGGAACAATCGTGGCATGAACGGCATCGGATACCTGATGCAGGCGACGGGTGAAGTCATCGGAGGGAATATTGGGCATGACGACCACAAACTTGTCGCAGCCATAGCGCACAAGCTCGTCAGTCGAACGAATTCCGCTGCGTATGGCTGTCGCCACAGCACCGAGTGCAAGGTCGCCGGCATGATGGCCGCAGGTATCGTTGAAGACCCTAAAATCATCAAGGTCGATCATCGCAACGCCGGCATTCATGCGGGCGCTACGGAGCTTTTCCTCGTAATATCGGCGATTGCGCACGCCCGTCAGCACGTCGGTGTAGACAAGGTCCTCTTCTGTGGCCTCTTGCTCATCAATCGGACGCACCATCAGCAAGACGTGAGGCTCGCCCTCGACCTTTAGAGGGCGTAGGCGAGCGCGGTACTCAACGCCATCGTTGAGCAGCTGCTCCGACACCTCACCCGAATCTGCCAAGGCCTCAAGACTCGACTGACGCAGACAAGGGCAGCGATCGCCGGCAAGCAGGCAGTTAGGCTCGCTCTTAATCTGATCGGCCGACAGCAAACGCACCACGGGGTAGGTCTTCGCGACGCGGGCGACCTCAGCGGCAGCCTCCTCGTCGGTTAGATTGACCTCGTGATTATTGAGCATATGGGGCCCTTTCGATAGTTTCGCATGGTAGCGGTGGGTTCCAAATGCTACAAGGGTAACACCTTGCCGATGCAGGTAAGCACGTGAATGCTGTTACATTTTTATGACCTGGCAAACGGCGGTAATGGAGTCGCGGACGCGTGGTTATTGGCGCATTCGTTAACAATGACGAAACGCTAACAGTCCCCCCTCCCCGCAGGTCATCGAGCGTGCTAACGCTCCAAGACATCGCGAACGGCGTTTGCCGCCGTAACGGGGCGATCGCGCAGACCGTTATGCGCGCCCGGGATCGTCACAAGGGGGCAATCGAGATATTCGGCAGCCGCTCGCGTGCCAGCCTCGCGGGGCGTATCGACCGAAAGCTCGCCGAGAAGCACGGCAGCAACGGACTTCGATGCGCGAACACTATCCCAATTGGGAACGTAAGTCATATTTGTTCCATATTCGTTCGCCATAAAGCAACGACCATTGCGCAGGGCATGTTTGGCTTCCGCTTCGGTCGTCCCGGGAGCCTCGGGGTCCAAGTCGCCGAGGGCTCCCAAGAAAAGCCGGAGCGCCCTTGAAACCTTTCCAGCCGCAATCATATCGAGCAAAACCGGAGCTGCGCCAATGCCGACGCCTTCGGCCGACACAGCCGGCTCATGCAGAATCGCACGGACGACGAGATGGGGTTCGGTGCGAAGAAGCTCCAGCGCCACCAACGTACCGGCGCTATGCGCAAGCACATTTGCCGGAGCGCCAACGTGTTCGATCACGGCTTGCAGGTCGGCGGCCTGGGCGGCAAGATCATAGCTGCCGTCTGCCGCATCGCTGCTGCCACCGCAGCCGCGGCGGTCGTAGGCAATTACGCGGTAGTTGCGGCTGAGCTCACAAGCGATACCGTCGAAAAATGTGCCGTCGACACAAGCGCCGTGCACACACACCAAAGCAGAAGCATCAGGCGACACATCCGGGCCGGCATATTCGCGACAGGCAATCGTGGTGCCCGCATTCTCGACCGTAAAATCCATGTTGTGCCCCCATCATCAACGCCCATCCAGTTGCACGTCAGTGCGGTTGGATGGACCCGCATTGCCTTACGCCTTGTTAACAGATTAACTGTACCCGACCCGAGGCTTTTCATGGCACGGCATAATGAGCGACGTGAAAAAACGAAACTTGTAAAGCAAGAGCCCGCACCTTGCTTTGGAGCCGATGCTATGCTTAGGCACAATTGTCTTGAGGAGCATATGCCTATGTCTACGTTTTTGAATGCCAGCCCCATCTTTGGGCCCGTTCGCAGCCGTCGCCTTGGTCTCTCGCTCGGCGTCAACATGATGCCGGCCAGCGGCAAAATCTGCACGTTCGACTGCATTTACTGCGAAAATGGCCTCAACGCCGAGCGTCCCTGCCATGAGCCGTACAACACAGCTGCCGTGGTACTAGACGCGCTCGAGGCAAAGCTGCACGAGATGGCAGCTGAGGGCGAGCTCCCCGATGTGATCACCTTCGCAGGCAACGGCGAGCCCACCGCCGCACCGGAGTTTCCGCAGGCCATCGCCGGCGCCGTCGCGCTGCGCGACGAGCTTGCCCCAAACTCCAAGATCGCCGTGCTTTCCAACGGCACGCGCGCCGACCGTCCCGAGGTGCACGACGCGCTCATGATGGTCGACGACAACATTCTTAAGCTCGATACGGTCGACCCGGCATTTATCCAGCTGCTCGACCAGCCCGTTGGCCCCTACGACGTCGAGCACCAGATTGAGACGTTCGCAAGCTTTGACGGTCACGTTATTATCCAGACGATCTTTTTGACCGGCGAGTATCAGGGCAAGCTCATCGACAACACCGGCGAGGAGTACGTTGCCCCCTGGCTCGCGGCGCTTGAGCGCATTCGCCCACAAGAAGCAACCATCTACACGGTAGCGCGCGAGACACCGGTCGCCGGCCTTGCCAAGGCAGCACCCGAGGTGCTCGACACGATCGCTGCACGCGTGCGCGCCCTCGGCATCCCCTGCCAGGTGAGCTACTAGCAAAACCACGCAGCAGCTAGTGCCCGCCACCCCGCTCCATCAGTTGCGGTGATATAGTTCCTGTTTATGCTGTTAAACCGCTTAAATCGGAACTATATCACCGCAACTTTTATGGACGCATGGGTGGGCTATACTAGCTGCGGATGAAAGGAAGTTAACCATGTATGACAAAGGACCCGTACCCGGACGCAACGACGCTTGCTGGTGCGGCAGCGGCAAGAAATACAAGAAATGCCATAGCGCCTTTGATGAGCGCCTCGAGCGCTTGTGGGAAGAGGGCTGGGAGGTTCTGCCCCGCACGCTCTACAAGACGCCCGCCGACATCGAGGGCATCAAGCGCTCTGCCGCCATCAACGTGGGCGTGCTTGACTACGTAGGCGAGCACATCGCCGCGGGCATGACCACCAACCAGATCGACCAGATGATCTACGACTACACCGTCGAGCACGGTGGCACGCCGGCCGACCTCAACTACGAGGGCTACCCCAAAAGCGTGTGCACCTCGATCAATGATGTGGTCTGCCACGGTATCCCCTGCGATACGGACATGCTGCACGAGGGCGACATCATCAACGTGGACTGCTCCACGATCTTGGACTGCTACTTTAGCGACTCGAGCCGCTGGTTCTGTATCGGCGAGGGCTCGGCCGAGCGCCAGCGCCTTGTCGACGTCACCCGCGCAAGCGTGGAGGCGGGCCTGGCAGCCGTCAAGCCATGGCTGCCGTTG
>RQCP01000067.1 GCA_008668235.1 Collinsella aerofaciens
TAGGTCATGCGGCGGTCTCGGCTCGCCGCGGCCCGCGCGGGACATGTCAGGAAACGAGGGCAGCCCTGTGGGCGCCAGCGGAATGTGGGGTCACCGCGCGGTCCGCATCTGATGGTGTCGACGTCAATGGTATACGGGTGCATCATCGACGTCTTCAATACAGAAAATATCAGTGCGGAATGTTCCGGAGAGAAGTCCCCGTCACGCCCCCGGATTCCCTGCGTTTACGGCCTTGAGGTCGGCGGGCGGAGAAGAACGTGGTTGTGAGGGATACGTGTCCCGGTTGCTGTTTCGCGCTTTGCGCGAAAGGCGCATCACTTTGGGATGGGTGGGAGATGTGGCTGTTGCGGCAACTGATCCCCACCATAAATTACCCTTGGCATACTTGCGCGAAAGCCTACTGGTGCTACACTTGCAATTGCTGTTTCAGGGCGGGGTGGAATTCCCCACTGGCGGTAAATCGGGCGGTGCCAAAGGGGCACCGTGGCGCAGGCGAGGTGTCTGCGACCGAGCCGATGAGTCCGCGACCCGTGCGTGTGTTGGTTCGCATGCCGGCTGAACTGGTGAGATCCCAGTACCAACGGTTAGAGTCCGGATGAAAGAGGCAGGTGATCTTATGTCTGAACAGTCGCAGCATATCCATTTTGAGAACACGAATAGGTGGAGCACCAAACAGCTCGTTACCATGGCGTTGATGTGTGCCTTGGGAGCACTGTTTATGTATGTGCAGCTGCCCATTCTTCCCTCGGCGCCGTTTTTGACGTATGACCCGTCGCTGGTGCCGGCGATGGTGTGTGGATTTGCGTATGGCCCTGGTGCCGGCACAGCTGTTGCCGCCATGGCGATCGTCATTCATGCGCTCACCACGGGCGACTGGGTCGGCGCGCTTATGAACCTGGTCGCTACGCTGGGCTATATTCTGCCTGCGGCGATCGTCTACCAAAAGATGCACACCTACAAGGGTGCCGTGATTGGTCTGGTGCTCGGCGTCATTGCCGCTACGGTGCTGTCCATGGTCGCGAACCTTACCATTGGCGTATGGTTCTGGTATGGCTCGGTCGATGTGATCGCCCCGCTCATGATTCCTGCCGTGCTGCCGTTCAACCTTATCAAGACCGTGCTTAACTCGGTGTTGACGCTGGTGGTGTATAAAGCAGTCTCCAACCTCATCACGCCTAAAAAGGACCAGGTCAAAGGCCGCGCATGATTGAGTGTCGGGGCGTTTCCTTTAGCTATGACGGTGCCGTGTCGGCACTCGACGGTGTCGATCTGAACATCGAGGATGGCGAGTTTTTCTGCATCCTCGGCGGAAACGGGTCGGGCAAGTCGACGTTTGCCAAGCATTTGAACGCGCTGCTGCAGCCCGATGCGGGAACGGTGTGCGTCAACGGCATGGACGCGTCCGATCCCGAGCTGGTCTACGACATCCGCTCGACTGCTGGCATGGTGTTCCAGAATCCCGACGACCAGCTTGTGGCGACGCTTGTCGAGGACGACGTTGCGTTCGGTCCCGAAAACCTTGGCGTGCCATCGGCGCAAATTGCGCAGCGCGTACGCGAGGCGCTGAAGGGCGTGGGCCTGGTGGGCTTTGAGCGCCACGAGACCCATGCGCTTTCGGGCGGCCAAAAGCAGCGCGTGGCGCTTGCCGGCGTGCTTGCCATGGAACCGCGCGTGCTCATATTGGACGAGGCTTCCTCGATGCTCGATCCGCGTGGACGCAAGGGCCTCATGAAGGCTTGCCGCGCGTTGCACGCTCGCGGTATGACCATCGTGATGATTACGCACTTTATGGAAGAAGCCGCCGAGGCCGATCGCGTTGCTGTCTTCCAGGCGGGCCGCGTTGCCATGCTCGGTACGCCCGAGGAGATCTTGACGCGGGCGGACGAACTTGCACGGCTGAACCTGGATATGCCGGCATCGTGCTGTCTTGGCAAGGCGCTTCGCGCGAAGGGCGTGCCCATTTGCGCACAGGTGCGCGAGGCGGATATGGTCGCCGATATAGCGCAGGCTTATGCCGAGCGGAGTAGGACAGGCATCGTCGGGCGGCCTTTTGCGTCCGATCTTCGTATTCCCGACAACGTTTCCTCTGCGCTCGATGGCGCAGACGCGCCGGAGCCCGTCATCGAGATTTCGCACCTTTCGTATAGCTATTCGCTGAGCGCCCGCGAGCGTCGTCGTTGGCATAAGCGCTCAGCCGCCGAGGGTGCATCGAACAAACAGGCCCTCTGGGGCAACGACCCTAGCAGCCCCTGGGCGTTGCGAAATGTGTCGCTAACGGTGCGTCGTGGCGAGTTTCTGGGCCTTGCGGGCCATACCGGTTCGGGTAAGTCGACGCTGGTTCAGCATCTCAACGGCCTGATTCGTCCCCAGGAGGGTTCCGTTTACGCATTGGGGCTCGACCTGGCAAACAAGAAAGATGCCGCCGCGGTTAAGGTAAAGGTCGGCGTGGTGTTTCAGTATCCAGAGCGTCAGCTGTTTGCCGAGACCGTGGCACAGGACGTGGCATTTGGTCCGCGTAACCTTGGCTTGTCGCAGGCCGAGGTTGCCCGCCGCGTTGAGTCATCGCTCGCGCGCGTGGGCCTCGACCTGGCCACGGTGGGCGACAAGAGCCCCTTTGAGCTCTCGGGCGGGCAGCAGCGGCGCGTGGCGTTTGCTGGCGTGCTTGCCATGGAGCCCGAGGTTCTGGTACTCGATGAGCCCATGGCGGGGCTCGATCCGGCGGCGCGCAGTGATTTCTTGGAGCTCATCGATCGACTTCACCGCGATGGCCTGACCGTCGTCATGGTTTCGCACAGCATGGATGACCTGGCCAATTGCTGCGACCGTATCGTCGTAATGAACAAAGGTGCGGTGTTTGCCGAGGGCACGCCCGCTCAGGTGTTTGCGCATGCGGATGAGCTTAAATCGATCGGCTTGGGTGTTCCCGCTGCCCAGCGCATGGCGCTGGCGCTTGCGAAGGCAGGCGTGCCGCTGCGTTTTGACGGCCTCTATACGGTTGAGTCGCTGGCAGACGAGTTGGTGGACCTGCTGATCGGTCGCTCAGACGGTTCTTCTAACGTCTCGGACAAGGCCAAATCCAAGACGGTCGCGCGAGAGGAGGGCTGCTAATGGAGGCGTTTTCGTTTGGCAGCTACTATCCCGGCGATAGTGCAATCCACCGCCTGGACCCGCGAACCAAGCTGCTCTTGGGCTTTGTGCTTCTGATCACGACGCTCACGGTCAGCAGCTTCCGCGGACTGGTCCCGGTCGCAATTTTCGTTGCGCTGATCTATACCGTGTCCCGGGTGCCGGCTCGTCGCGTCCTGTCATCGATGGCGCCGCTGCTGGCGATCGTCGCGGTGGTCGCGGTGCTCAACCTGTTTTCCGACCAGAGCGGGCGCATTCTGTGGCAGCTCGGCTTTTTGCAGATAAGCGAGGGCTCACTGCATTCCGCCGCCTTTATGGCGTGCCGCCTGACCTTGATGATGGCCGGTATGAGCGCTATCACGCTCACCACACCGACGCTCGACCTCACCGCGGGTTTTGAGCGCCTGCTCGCGCCGTTTGCGCGTGTGGGACTTCCTGCGCACGAGCTCGGCATGATCATGGGTATCGCGCTGCGCTTTATGCCGCAGTTTGCCACCGAGATGAAGCAGACGGCCGATGCGCAGGCGAGCCGCGGTGCGCGCGTGACGGGAGGCCCGCTCGGCGGCGTGCGTATGCTCGGCAGTGTGGCGATTCCGCTGTTCACGGGCGTGTTTCGTCATGCCGAAACGCTGTCTGCCGCCATGGATGCCCGTTGCTATCATGGCGAGCAGGGCCGCACGCGTCTGCATGCGCTTGCATTTGGCCGCGGCGATGCGTTGGCGGCGGTGGTGACGGCGTTGCTGCTCATCTGCGTCATCGTCATCAATCTTCAACTTGTTTAGGCGCGATTCGAGCGCAGGAAAGGGGTCCCTATGACCGACAACGACCGCACGGCGCAGCTCGAGCGCGCCTGTTCGTATCTTAGGCGTATTCCGGCGTGGTATCTCGCCACGATCGATGTGGCCGACGGGCATCAGCCGCGCGTGAGGCCGTTCTCGTTTGCCATGGTCGATGATGGCAAGCTGTGGTTTTGCACCTCGCGCGATAAGGACGTGTGGGCCGAGCTTAGCGCGAACCCCAAGTTTGAGGTTTCGGGTTGGAAACCGGGGGAGTGCTGGATCGTATTAACTGGCGAGGCCGCGCTCGAGGACGACGCGGTCGTGAGCGACCGGGTGCGCCAAGCCGGCTTTAAGCACATGGTGGGCATCGGCGAAGATCACGAGAGCGCCAACGACGGTCGCCTTGCGTTCTTCTCGGTGCGCAATATCGCCGCCCGCTTCTGTGATATCGACGGCAGCGAAGAGCGCCTGGAGCTCTAGCGCTCACCAGCCAGTATTCCGGGGTAGTCAATTTGGGACGGGGCTATTTTAGCTACCCTTTAACTGTCAATAAATTATTTGTGGCAGGATAATTGTCAGCCGGCATATGA
>RQCP01000048.1 GCA_008668235.1 Collinsella aerofaciens
AACGGCAGGGCCAGGCGAGCAACTCGTCCGGTCTCGGGCGCATCGCCCCTTGCCGGATTCAGATTCGACAAGGGGCGACCATTGTGCAATCGCAAGAAGATGACGGGGCGGAATGTCAATCCTGGTCTAACAGAGCCTTAAATAATCATTCGGTACAAATTGATCATTTAATCCCCGTCCCAGAAAAATCATCAGCTAGTTGCGCCTAAGGTGGACGACGGTCTCGCAGTGGAAGGTTTGTGGGAACAGATCGACTGGCGTGATCTTTACGGGGGAGAAGGTGCCTTCTTCGACAAAGCGTTTGAGATCGCGCGCCAGGGTGGCCGGGTCGCAGCTCACATAGGCGACATCGCGAGCGCTTGTGCTGGCGATGAGGTCGATGGCCTCAGGTGCTAGGCCTGCACGCGGCGGGTCGACTACTAGGACATCGGCGTCCTGGTCGGGGAACTCGCGCACCGCGTCTCCGCCAATGACGTCGACGTTATCAAGCTTGTTGATTTCCAGGTTACGGCGTAGATCGCGCACGGCGGGGCCGTAGGCCTCGACGGCAGCGACAAAGTCGCAGCGGCGGGCGAGCGGCAGGGTAAAGGTGCCGGCACCGCAGTACAGGTCCACGGCAAGCTCGTCTTCCTGCGGATCGAGCGCCTCCATAACGAGCTCGATCAAAATCTCGGCGCCCTTGGTGTTGACTTGGAAAAACGATGGGGCGGACAGGCGCATCTGGCCGTCAGCGATGTTCTCGGTCCACGAGCCCTCACCGGCGAGCATCTCCACCTTAGAGACACGGCGGGCCTTCTTTTCGCCCTTGCTCATCACGCGCACGATGCTCGTGGGATGAGCGGCGTCCGCCAGCACGCGGGAGACCTGCGAGCGCGGAAAAGAGCCTGTCGGCGTCCAGAGTGCGACCTCGAGTGCCTTGGTGCGGCGCGATGCGCGAATGCCCACGCGTTCGAGCCCCAAGTCATGGCTGCCGCTTAGATAGTTAAGTGCGCCGACGACCGATTTGAGTGCCTTCGGGAAGCGCTTATCGAACAGCGGACACATATCGACGGTCACGATTTTGCTGGGGTCGACACCGTGCATGCCAAGGCGCACGCGACCGTTGACGACGGTCGGTTCGAGCTCGATTTTATTGCGGTAGCCCCAGTCGTCCTTGGTGTGGCAGATGGGCTGTACCAACTCATCGACCTGCTCAGGAGCGAACTTGCCGATGCGCTCGAGCGTGGAGCGCAGGTTTTGCTCCTTGGCGGCGAGCTGTGCCGTGCGTGAGAGATTGCCCCACGAGCAGCCGCCGCAGATGCCCACGAAGGGGCAGGGAGGCTGAATGCGATCGGGGCTTGGCTCCAGAATCTCGGTGGTGCGGGCGCGCATGAACGACTTGCCGTCCTGTACGACCTCGGCCTCGACGATGTCGCCTGCCACGGCACCCTGCACAAAGACGGCCTTGCCGTTGTCGGCGTGCGCCAGCCCGTCGGCGCCGTAGGTCATCGATTCTATAGTGAGCTTCATATTCCTGCCTGTCATTCGCGTTGTTGTTCGCACCATGGTAGCAGGGAAAAGCGCCCCGCATCCGAGGCTTTCCTCAAATGCGGGGCGCTTCTACAAACTGCTTCTACAAACGACTATTTCGTCTTGCCGGTAATGAGCGTCTTAAGACCCAGGCCGATCAGACCCAGGCCCATGCGCACACGACCGGGGCGATGGCGCTCGATGGCCTTGGTCTTGCCAGCGGGCTTATCGCGACGGGCACTCGTCTCGGGTGCGGGCTTGGTGACCTGCGGCTCGGGCCGAGGTACAGGTGCAGGCTCGGGCTCAATGACGGTCGCCTGGACCTCTTGGACCTTGGGTGCTACTGGCTGCGGCTCGGCCTCGGAGGCAGGTTCCGCCTCAATGACGGGCTCGGGCGCGGCCTCGGCGTTGCGATAGGCACGCTCCAGCAGAGCTTCCTGCGAGTTGAAGGGTTTTTCACCCTCTGCACGCTCCACGGGGACCCAGGTGCCGTCGCTCGTGAGGCTGCGGGCCTTCACGTTGTCCCGCAGCTGCATGCCCATGTACTCGTGCACTAGGGCGCGGCAGGTGGGGTCGAGCACGGGGAAGGCGATCTCCACGCGGTGCTCGGTGTTGCGCGTCATCATATCGGCTGAGCTCAGGTAAATCATGTCCGAGTCCACGCCGAAAGCATAGACGCGCGCGTGCTCCAAAAAGCGTCCGACGATGGAGCGGACATGCACGTTCTCGGTCTTGCCCGGAACACCGGGCTTGAGGCACGAGATGCCGCGGATGATCATGTCTACGCGCACGCCGGCACACGATGCCTCGGCGATCTTGTCGATAACCTCGCGGTCGGTCAGTGAGTTGAGCTTAAAGAACACGCGGGCGGGCTCGCCGGCAAGGGCGCGCTGGATCTCGCGGTCAAGCCCGCGCATGATGAGCGGTTTCAGTCCGACGGGCGCCACACCCAGGAAGCGGTAGTCGCCGCGCAGGTTGCCCAGCGACAGATTGCGGAAGAACAGGTTGGCGTCTTCACCGATGCCGGGATGGGCTGTCATGAGCATAAAGTCGCTGTAGAGTTTGGCCGTCTTCTCGTTAAAGTTGCCGGTGCCCAAAAGCGTGAGGCGGGTGAGCGCCATGCCCTCGCGATAGGTGAGCTGGCAGATCTTGGAGTGGCACTTAAAGCCTTCGGAGCCGTAGATGACGGTGCAGCCTGCCTCTTCCAGACGCTCGGCCCACTCGATGTTGTTCTGCTCGTCAAAGCGGGCGCGGAGCTCCATGAGCACCGTGACCTCTTTGCCGTTCTCGGCAGCATCGATCAGCGACTCGCACAGACGGCTCTGCTTGGCCACGCGGTAGAGTGTGATGCGCAGCGAGATGCACTCGGGGTCGTAGGCGGCCTCGTGCACCAGATCCAGGAAGGGGTTCATGGCCTCGTAGGGATAAAAGAGCAGCTTGTCGTGCTGCAGCACCTGCTCGCGGATGGAGCGGGTCATGTCGATGGTGGGATTGGGCTGCGGCCTAAACGGCGTAAAGAGCAGCTCGTTGCGCAGGTGCTCGGGAATCTTGCCCTCAATGCCAAAGACGTAGCCCAGGTCGAGCGGGATATCGCAGGTAAAGACAGAGCGGCGCGAAAGCTCGAGCGCCTTGCGGATGGTCTTGAGCGTTGCCTTCTCGAGCGACCCCGAGACCGCGAGCACTACCGGCTGCAGACGCAGGCGCTTCTTGAGGATGCGCTTCATGTGCTGGCGGTAGTCCTCTTCCTCTTCGACGCCCTCGCCGTCCGGATCGATGTCGGCGTTGCGGGTGACGCGGATCAGCGCACGATCCAGCGGCTTATAGGAGCCAAAGCAGCTGTCCAGGCAGGCGAGGATGACGTCCTCGAGCAAGATGTAGGAGTAGGTGCCGGTGGGCGAGGGGATCTCGACCACGCGGTTCATCGAGGCGGGAATCTCGATAAGGCCCAGCAGGCTCTCCTCGTCGGTGGCGCCGTCCAGACCACAGGCCAGATAGAGCGCGCCATTGCGTAGGTTGGGGAAGGGGTGGCGAGGATCGATGACCAGCGGCGAGATGACCGGCGACACGTAGGCCTGGAAGTAGCGGGTTACAAAGGTGCGCTCCTCGGGCGTAAGCGAATCGATGCGGGCGCGGTGAACGCCCAAGGTGTCGAGCTTGCCCTCGATGCTCTTAAAGATGGACTCCCAACGGGTAAGGAGCCCGGGCATTTCGGCCATGACAGCATCGACCTGTTCGGAGGCGGTCATATTGCTCTTGTTGTCGACAGGTTGCTTTTTGAGCTCTGCCAGATCGGACAGGCCGCCCACGCGCACCATGAGAAACTCGTCGAGGTTAGACTCGAAAATCGACACGAACTTTAGACGCTCGAACAGCGGAACGGTCTCATCGAAGGCTTCGTCAAGCACACGGTTGTCAAAGCGTAGCCAGCTGAGCTCTCGGTTCTGCGTGTACGAGAAGTCGCGAGGCGGTTTGCGCAGCTTTGCGGCGGCTTGCTTTTTTTCGATTTTGCTCGGCATATGCATCTGTCCGTTCAGTCCCCGCAGGGGACGGTAGCCTAACCCTATTCACTATTGTCTCAATTTAGTCGACTTGTGGCACGGACGTATTGTGCGAACGGTATCTTTACCTACTTCTTACGCTGACAAGTCATAGGACTGACGCCCTGCTCGTCTGCAAGCGGTCTATATCCTCACTCAACTGGTACGTAAGTGTGAATAAGAATGATGGATAGCTGAATATCATTGAATGCAGGCGGAAACGTAAACAAACATCATTTATATACATAAAACCGATTTAGCTATGCAATTCTGAATCAAAAGTTTAGAGATGCAATTGCAAATAGTTTTTAGGAAAAAAGAGCGTTTACCTTAGAAAAGTTACTTTAGAACGCCGAAGTACATTATGGGGGAATCTCATGCGATATACCGTTCATCGCACTTTGTTGACCGTTCGGGGGCGAGGTGGAATTGCGGGTGGAATTTGGATATAACTAGAGCTGTCAGCAAGCAGCGTCCGCTATGGAAGGGCGCTGAGAGATTCGGCCGAAAGGCCCGAAAGAAAGGTAGGAGGCCATGACGAAAGGTCTGCACGTGCCTTCCGAGATCGGCAAGCTCAGGAAGGTCTGCCTGCACCGTCCCGGCGACGAGCTCCTCAACCTGCCGCCCGACGAGCTCGAGCGACTCCTGTTCGACGACGTCCCGTTCCTGGAGGTCGCGCAGCAGGAGCACGACACCTTCGCCCAGATCCTGAGGGACCAGGGCGTGGAGGTCCTCTATCTCGAGAACCTCGTCGCCGAGGTGTTCGACCAGGTCCCCGGCGCCCGCGCCGAGTTCACCGACCAGTACATCGCCGAGGCCGGCATCCGCGGCCAGCACATGCCGCAGATCGTCCGCGAGAAGCTGGACTCCATCGAGGACAACCTCGAGTTCGTCAAGAAGACCATGGCCGGCATGACCAAGTCCGAGATCGACATGCCCCTCACGGCGTCCACGACCCTCGACTCCCTGGTCAACTCCGAGTCCGAGTCCGACCTGATCATCGACCCGATGCCCAACCTCTACTTCACCCGCGACCCGTTCGCGGTCATCGGCGAGGGCGTCAACCTCAACCGCATGTACTCGGTCACCCGCAACCGCGAGACCCTGTACGGCAAGTACATCTTCAAGTACCACCCCGACTACAAGGACGTCTCGCTGTACTTCCGCCGCGACTGCCAGTTCCACACCGAGGGCGGCGACGTGCTGAACATCAACGAGAAGACCCTCGCCGTCGGCATCTCCCAGCGCACCCAGGCCGCCGCGATCGACGTCATGGCCCAGAACATCTTCTGGAACTCCGACTCCAAGGTCGAGCGCATCCTGGCCTTCGATATCCCGGTCTCGCGCGCCTTCATGCACCTCGACACGGTCTTCACCCAGATCGACGTCGATAAGTTCACGATCCACCCCGCCATCATGGGCACCCTGCGCGTCTACGAGCTGACCGCCGGCAAGAACCCGGGCGACGTGAACATCCGCCTGATCGAGGACACCCTCGAGCACGTCCTGGAGGACGCCACCGGCGTCGACCAGGTCAAGCTGATCCCCTGCGGCGGCGGCGACCCGATCGCGGCCTCCCGCGAGCAGTGGAACGACGGCTCCAACACCCTGTGCATCGAGCCCGGCAAGATCTGCGTCTACGCCCGCAACACCGTCACCAACGACGTGCTGTACAAGGAGGGCCTGGACCTTCTCGTCGTGCCCTCCGCCGAGCTCTCCCGCGGCCGCGGCGGCCCGCGCTGCATGAGCATGCCCTTCTGGCGCGAGGACCTCTAAGGTCTTCAAGGACCCGTACAGGTCATAATACATACATCTAGCTGCCATTAGATGTCTCCCATTGGGGCGGTGCGGGTTTTCGCACCGCCCCAATCTTGTATGAGGAACGTCAACACGATTGGATGACTGCTTTTGTAAGGAGCTTGGCCATGGACATCAAGACGATTGGCGTTGAGGAATGGCTCAACGTTTGGGAGAAGAGCGCCACGTGGGACATCGCCCAGTCGACGATCTCGTCGCTCACCATGGGCGAGCTGCGCGCGCTCGATGAACAGGACGGCGCCACGTTCTACGAGCGCCTGGACCGCGAGAAGATGAACTACGGCTGGATCGAGGGCTCGCCGGAGTTTAAGGCCGAGGTTGCCAAGCTGTATCGTCGGGAGGTCAATCCCGATCACATTCTGCAGACCAATGGCTGCACGGGCGCTAACCTCAACGCCATCATGGCTGTGGTCGAGCCCGGCGACCATGTTATCGCCGAGTGGCCCACCTACGCGCCGCTCTACGAGATTCCGCGCACGCTGGGCGCCGAGGTCGAGTATTGGGAGCTTCGCGAGGAACTCGGCTGGAAGCCCGATATCGAGGAACTCAAGCGCTTGGTGCGTCCCAACACCAAGCTTATCTGCATAAACAACGCATCTAACCCCATCGGTACGGTGCTCGATGCCGATATGCTCGGCCAGATTGCCGAGATCGCCCGCTCGGTGGGCGCCTACGTGCTGTGCGACGAGGTATATCTGCCGCTCGAAAACACTGAGTCCTTTATGTCGATGGTCGACGTGTACGAGAGGGCCATTGTCACCAACTCGTTGTCGAAGACCTATTCGACACCTGCGGCCCGCGTGGGCTGGGTCCTGGCCGACAAAGAGGTGTCCAACAGCATCCGTACCTATCGCGATTACACCATGATCTGCGGCGGCGTGTTCAACGATGCTCTGGCGACCTATGTGCTTGAGCACAAGGATAAGATTCTCGAGCGCAATCGCAAGATCGTGTTTGGCAACCGCGATATCGCGCAGGCTTGGATCGATACGCAGCATCGCGTTTCCTGGACGGCCCCGCAGGGCGTGTCCACCTCGTTTATCCAGCTGGATATTCCCGAGGATGACGAGGAGTTCTGCAGGCGCCTGCTGTCCGAGAGGGGAGTGCTGCTGGTCCCCGGTAGCCGTTTTGAGCTTCCCTGCGGCGCACGCCTGGGCTACTGCGCGAGCGAGGACGTTCTGCGCGAGGGCCTGAGGCTTTTGGGCGAGGCACTGGCGGAGTTCGATCGCTAGGATTCCGATGGTCTTCGGGGGCCTTATCCAAATTAGCCGAAGATAATCGAAAACGGACCCGTTTCCCTAGGGGAAGCGGGTCCGTTTTTCTATACCGAGAAGTCAAGTTGTTACAAATGGGGCCGTAAAGCGAGGCGGTATCCGCTGGGCCTTATACTGAGTTTCCGGTGAACGGTATCAAGCGTCTGGTAAACGGTAATTTATTTATCAGAAATGAATAGGACAAACTTTTTTCTGAATAAAAATGAAAATGGTTGAGACGCGGTGTGAACCGCTAATTCTATTCATAGCTTTATTGGAAATATGCAATTTGAGGATGGTTTAACAAAGTTTAGTTCCATTTGATTTTAGGATTAAAACGCGTTTAAGCACGTAAATACGCTTTATTAAGATGAAGTGTGCCATGCGTGAAGTATATGTGTATGCCGTTCACCCCCTATAAAAAACCGTTCGGGGGCAAGGTGGAAGTATGAGCTGATTTTGGATATAAATATGTCGTCAGCAATAACGCCTCACACGGAGGGGCGCTAACGAATCGGCCCTGACAAGGGCCCGAAAGAAAGGTAGGAGGCCATGACGAAAGGTCTGCACGTGCCTTCCGAGATCGGCAAGCTCAGGAAGGTCTGCCTGCACCGTCCCGGCGACGAGCTCCTCAACCTGCCGCCCGACGAGCT
>RQCP01000012.1 GCA_008668235.1 Collinsella aerofaciens
CATCACCGACGCTGTGGTCCGCCACATGATCGTCCGTCGCGACGACCAGGAGTAAGACTGTCGTTTTGGACTGGGCTTGTGCCCCAAGAGGAAGTAGTGAGTTATGAGCATCAATCGAGTGAACATCACCGGTAACCTCACCCGCGATCCCGAGCTGCGCGCCACCGCCGGCGGAACCCAGGTTCTGTCCTTTGGCGTCGCCGTCAACGATCGTCGCCGCAACGCGCAGACTGGCGAGTGGGAGGACTATCCCAACTTTGTCGACTGCACCATGTTCGGCACCCGCGCCGAGGCCGTGAGCCGTTTCCTGGCAAAGGGAAACAAGGTCGCGATCGAGGGCAAGCTGCGCTACAGCTCTTGGGAGCGCGACGGCCAGCGCCGGAGCAAGCTTGAGGTCATCGTCGATGAGATCGAGTTTATGAGCTCCCGTGGTGGCCAGGGTGGCTACGATCAGGGCGGTTACGCCCCCGCAGCTCCCGCGCCCGCAGCACGTCCTGCCGCACCGGTGGCTACGCCGCCCGCGGTCGACGTCTACGATGAGGACATCCCGTTCTAAGGGTTGTTCACCTATTTTTGAGTGAGAGGCGGCTTCGGTTCGCCGAAGTTGCCAAACGAAAGGTATTTTGACATGGCTAATGATTTTTCTGCACGTCAGCCGCGTCGTAAGTACTGCCAGTTCTGCAAGGAGAACACTGAGTTCATCGACTATAAGGACACTCAGCTTCTCCGTAAGTACATGACCGACCGTGGCAAGATCAAGCCCCGTCGCGTCACTGGCGCTTGCACGCAGCATCAGCATGACATCGCCAACGCCATCAAGCGCGCCCGCGAGATGGCTCTCCTGCCGTACACCGTCCCCGTGGTTTCCTCTCGTGGCAACCGCGACCGCGGCTAAGAAGGGAGACGCATCATGAAGGTTATTCTTCTCGATGAGATCAAGGGCAAGGGCGGCGAGGGTGACGTCGTAGAGGTCGCTCAGGGTTACGCTGAGAACTTCCTGTTCCCCAAGAAGCTCGCTGTTGCCGCCACCAAGGGCAACCTCAAGCAGCTTGACGAGCGTCGCAACAACATCGCCAAGCGCGAGGCCGTCCGTCTGGCTACCGCCAACGAGACCAAGGCTGCCTTCGAGGGCAAGACGGTCACCGTTGACGTCAAGGTCGGCGACGAGGGCATCCTCTTTGGCTCCGTTACCGCCGCTATGATCGCTGACGCCATCAAGGCTCAGCTCGGTATGGACATCGACCGCAAGCGCGTCGAGCTCGGTAAGCCCATCAAGGTTGCCGGTGCCCACACCGTTGCCATCTCGCTGTACCGCGAGATCAAGGCCGAGGTTGTCGTTCTCGTCGGCGTTACCGCCGAGGAGCTCGCCGCCGAGGCTGAGGTCGAGGAGGCCGCTGAGGTCGCCGAGGCCGAGACCGCCGAGGTCGAGACTGAGGCTGCTGCCGAGTAGCATTTGCTGCAACGCAACAATCTTGTTCTAAGAAGGGCGCTCTGGGAAACCAGGGCGCCTTTTTGTTTTTTGCGCTGAGTGAGTGTCATGGTGAACGTTGCGTCGAAGTCTTATATACAGGACCGTTCATCCGTTTGGTTCGGTGATGATTGGCGGCGCGCGGCGCGTTTTGGGACCGTGGCTGATACTATGGATGCTCGCAAGCGATATGAATGAGGATGCTCATGGCATATGACGATAGGGAGCCCGGGCTGACGGTTGAGGACCGCGGCTCAAAGTTGGGGCTTCCCCAAAACCAAGATGCAGAGGCCAATGTACTGGCCGCTATGCTGCTATCGCCCGAGGTGGTCGAAGAGGCCCAGGTCGAGCTGCAGCCCGATGACTTCTACCGGCCCATTCATAAGACCATCTATACCGCGATGGTCGATATGTACAACAGCCGCATTCCCATCGACTCCATCTCGCTGATCGATTATCTGCGAAGCATCAATAAGCTCGATGCCGTGGGCGGCGAAGCGTACATTTTGGAGTTGATGGGTCAGACCCTGTCGCTCGTCAACTGGCAGCACCATGCCGCCATCGTTCGCCGCGATTCGATGCTGCGTGAGCTGATCGGCGCCACCAACGAGATCAACGCGCTGGCATATAACGCCCCCACCGACACCAAAGAGGTCGTGGAGCTAGCCGAGAGCAAGCTGCTCAAGGTTACGGCGCGCGAGGTCAAGTCGAGCTACAAGACGCTGACCGAGTTTATGGTCGAGGCCTATAACGAGGCCGAGGAAGTGTGCCAGGCCGGTGGCCAGGCTGCGGGCGTGCCCACGGGCTTTCCGTCACTCGACCGTATGCTCATGGGCTTCCGCGAGGGCCAGCTTATCATCATCGGCGCCCGTCCTGCTGTGGGTAAGACGTCGTTCGCTCTGAACCTGGCACTTAACGCTGCCGCTGCTGGTTATACCGTCGGCTTCTTCTCGCTGGAGATGTCGGGCAAAGAAATTGCCCAGCGTCTGATTTGCGCCTACGCCATGATCTCGATCAGTGACTTCCGCATGGGCCGCATTAGCCCCGAACAGTGGGCCAACATCAACGAGGCCACGCAGACCTTGTCCAAGCTCGATATTCTGATTGACGATACGCCCGGCACCACAGTGACCGAGATTCGCGCCAAGAGCCGCCGAATGCTCCATAACAAGGAGAAGGCAATCATCATTCTGGACTACCTGCAGCTGGTGAGTCCTCCGCCGGGACGCCGCTCCGAGAGCCGTACCGTCGAGGTTTCGGAGATGTCGCGTGGTCTGAAGATCATGGCCAAGGAGCTCAAGATCCCGCTCATCGCGCTGTCGCAGCTCTCGCGTCAGGTCGAATCCCGTACCGGCAAGCGCCCACAGCTTTCCGACCTTCGTGAATCGGGCTCCATCGAGCAGGACGCCGATATCGTTATGTTCTTGGACCGCTCCGCCGACGAGGCCGAGGCCTCGCGCGACGATCGACCCGACGAGGGCGTTACGCGTATCGTCGTGGCCAAGAACCGTTCGGGCCCGATCGGCGACGTCGATCTGATGTTCCTGCCGGCATCCACCAAGTTCTATGAGCTTGATGGGGCACATGCCGAGGAGTAGGACAGGCGCCCGTTGCACGGGTATACTGGGAATGTTTTGTGCTTCTGCGTGCCGGCGTGGCGCGTAGACAGTCCATGAATGTAAGGAGTAAACATGCCGTCAACCGTTTTGGTCGGTGCCCAGTGGGGCG
>RQCP01000007.1 GCA_008668235.1 Collinsella aerofaciens
GCCATATCGACCGCCTGCAGCTGACCCTGGGCAACGAGCCAACCACCCAGCAGTACCACGATCACATAGAGCACACCCGAGAGCAGGCCATACGTCGCGGTATAGACGCCCATGGCGTGATACATGTTCTCCTTGGACGAAAGGTAGCGATTGTTGGAGGCGCGGAACTTGAAGCGTTCGGTCTCCTCGTTGGCAAAGCTCTTGACTACGCGCATGCCCGCCAGCGAATCCTGCAGCTGCGCATTAATGCCGCTGATTTTTTTGCGGTTGTCGCTAAAGACCTCGCGCATGCGCATGTTCTGCCAAAACATGATGACCGCAAACGCTGCCGTCACCACAGCCATGGCAAGCGCCAGCACCGGGGCGATGGTAAAGAGGATCACAAACGAGCCGATGATCTCGATGCCGCAGATGATGATCCACTCGGGCACGTGATGCGCCGCCTCGCAGATATCGAACAGGTCGTTGACCACGCGGCTCATCATGTCGCCCGAGCTGTTGCGGTCGAAGTACGCAAAGCTAAAGCGCTCATACTGGTCGAACAGGTCCTCGCGCATCTTGGACTCCATGCGCGCGCCCATCACGTGACCCCAATAGCTCACAAAGTAGCGGCAGGCGCAGCGGACGGCATACATCAGCACCAAGCCCACCGCGATCATGCCGAGCGCCTGCATAATGGCAGCCTGACCCTGAGTAAATAGCCCACCGGTCAAATTGCGCAGGATAATGGGGAACGCCAGGTCAATGGCGGCAAGCACCAGAGCACAAACAGTATCAGCAACAAAAAGCCCCATCTGGGGCTTGTAATACGAAAGAAACCTCTTCAGCATAATCACCTTACGCGGTTTTACCAAACCGCGTTTCGTCTCGACGCTGCAAGTGCTCCATTTGGACAATCTGGCCTTCAATCGTCGGTCGCGTATATCCATACGCTTCCCTCCTCTTTTAGGCCACCTTGTCTCAAATGGGGCACTTTCGCTGACTTACACAAACCTGCGGGATCATTCCCGCTCGTTAGAGATCGGCCCCGCCTAGTCGGTGCGCGATGCTATCGCATGCCAAGGCGCCCACGACGGTCTTGGCGTCTTCGATCTTGCCGTCGAGCACGGCGTCGATCAGCTCGTGCAGCGGCACGAGGTCCACGTTGACAAACTCGTCATCATCGGGGTTGGGTGCATCGAACTCGAGCTTGGTAGCCAAGTAGATGTGGATGATCTCATCGCAAAAACCGCAGGACGTGACAATCGACGTCAGAAAGCGAATACGACCAGCCCTAAAGCCCGTCTCCTCATGCAGTTCGCGCTTGGCGCAATCAAGCGGGTCCTCGCCTGGATCGAGCTTGCCGGCGGGAATCTCGACCGTCACGCGGTCGATGGCGGTGCGGTACTGACGCACCAGTACGATCTTGCCGCTCTCGGTCAGTGCCACAACGGCCGCCGCACCCGGATGGCGAACGATATCGCGGGCGCTGCGGTGACCGTTGGGCAGTTCAACCTCAAGACGGTGGACGTCGAGGATCTTGCCCTTCCAGGCGCACTCCTCCGAAAGAATCTTCTCGTGCAGCTCGGCATCGTGCGGGTCGTCGTCGCCCAGCACCAGCGCCGGCTCGTCAGCGACCTCGCCACCAGGCTCGCCCTCGGCGTGCCCATACACGCGGCTGTCCTCCTCGACGATCTGCGCATCCACGAGCTCTTCGTTCTTCTCGTCCATCCGTCTCATTCCTCTCGGATTTTAGGCATCCCAGGCGTCGCGGCCGCGCAGTGCGCGCAGGCCGATGTCGTGACGCAGGGTCTTGCCCTCAAAATCAATCTTCTCGCAGGCCTCGTAGGCAAGGTTGCGAGCGTTCTCGAACGTGTCGCCCAGAGCGGTCACGGCAAGCACGCGGCCACCATTGGTCACGAGCTGGCCGTCCACCACGGCAGTGCCCGCGTGGTACACGGTCACGTTCTCCATGGCCTCGGCATCCTCAATACCGGTAATGACCTTGCCCTTCTCGTAGCTGCCGGGATAGCCCGCGCTCG
Organism: Collinsella aerofaciens; assembly: GCA_008668235.1. Lineage (GTDB taxonomy): Bacteria > Actinomycetota > Coriobacteriia > Coriobacteriales > Coriobacteriaceae > Collinsella > Collinsella aerofaciens_K. The sequence goes on from RQCP01000007.1 coordinate 2,022, forward strand.
TCAGGACAACGGCCACGGCCCACTCGTCGCGCCAGTCGAGTTCAATCTGGTCGAGCTCGCAGTTGGCACAAGCCAGCATGACCTCAACCAGGTCGTTCTTAAGGCGCGGCAGCACGACCTGCGTCTCGGGGTCGCCAAAGCGGGCATTGAACTCCAGCACCTTGGGGCCGGCAGGCGTGAGCATAAAGCCGCCGTACAGGCAGCCGCGGTAGTCGATACCCTCGGCAGCGAGCTCGGCCACGGTCTGCTCCATGACCGCCACCATCGTGGCGTGTTCCTCGTCAGTCACGATGGGCACCGGGCTGTAGACGCCCATGCCGCCGGTGTTGGGGCCCTTGTCGCCCTCGAGCGCACGCTTGTGGTCCTGCGAGGTGGCCATGGGGCGCACGGTCTTGCCGTCGGTAAAGGCCAGCAGCGAGCACTCGGGACCAACGAGCATCTCCTCGATAACCACGGTGTTGCCGGCATCGCCAAAGGTGCC
>RQCP01000057.1 GCA_008668235.1 Collinsella aerofaciens
CGCCTCCGTGACACCCCGCCCGCCATCCCGCCCCGCCAACAGCTTGCGCTCCCCCAACGCCCGCCCCTCGGCGACCCTCAACCCGGCAAGGGGCTACCATTGTCCAATCGCAAGAAGATGACGGGGCGGAATGTCAATCCTGGTCTAACAGAGCCTTTCTTTTAGGCAGACGCCGCATGGATTCGAACCTCGGTCGAGGCGCGAGCATCTTAATCATCACTTCGTAAAATTTTTCCAAATTGTCGCTTGACCCATCGAGGGGTCACGTGCATAATAATCCGTGCGTTGCGGCGTTACCTCAGCTGGATAGAGGGTCTGACTACGAATCAGAACGTCATAGGTTCGAATCCTATACGCCGCACCAATTGAGTTTTTAGCCTCAGGAAACGGGGGCTTTTCCTTTACGGGGGCATTGCGGAGATTCGAACCTCGTTCGAGGCGCGAGCGTCAAGAAAACGCGGAGCGTTTTTAGCGAGCGGGCGAGTCCGCCGGCAGGCGGGCGAAGCCGGTGCGGATCCGCGCAGCGGATGCGCGGAATCCTATACGCCGCACCAATTGAATTTTAAAGCCTCCGGTAACGGAGGCTTTTCTTATATCGCGATGCGTCGAAGATCGCATCAAGTGGTCAAAATGAGTAAAAATCAAATTCAATAACTTTTTTTGAAAAACGCTTGACCTTTATTCAGTCAATGTGCATAATAATCAACAAGTCGCGGCGTTACCTCAGCTGGATAGAGGGTCTGACTACGAATCAGAACGTCATAGGTTCGAATCCTATACGCCGCACCATTTGAGATTAAAGCTCCCGGCAACGGGGGCTTTTCTTTTATGTAAGCAATGCATGGATTCGAACCTCGGTCGAGGCGCGGGCGTGAAGAAAACGCGGAGCGTTTTTAGCCCGCGGGCGAGCGCGCCGGTAGGCGGGCGAAGCCGGTGCGGATCCGCGCAGCGGATGCGCGGAATCCTATACGCCGCACCATTTGAGATTAAAGCTCCCGGCAACGGGGGCTTTTCTTTTACGTAAGCACTGCATGGATTCGAACCTCGGTCGAGGCGCGGGCGTGAAGCGGACGATTTCTTATCGACTCGTGTAAGATTCCGAGTAGGTATCGCGGCCTATCCGCGACCGCTCCTTCTCTAGACGACCGATCAGGGTGATATTTCGTGGCAGAGCGTCCGACATACAAGCTCAGGTTTCTCGATCCCAAGAAGCGCTTTCCGGCGATGCCCGAGCAGCCTGCGGGACGCTCATATGGCGTGGTCTGGAAACTCTTTGGCGAGGATCAGCATGAATCTTGTTATGTCGTCGAGTTCGTTGGCAAAAGTCATGTGTCGCTTTTGGGCTACGTAAGCGTTTCGGGTGAGGTGTACAAGGTGGACCGCCCCGTCAGCGAGGCTCCGCTGCCCAACGATCCCGACATGGAACTGGTCCTTGACGAGTCGGATTCCAGTATTGGTGAGATTATGGTAAGGAAAGCCAACGGTGCAATGCGCGCGTGTGCGCAAACTGCCGGCTCTCCCGAAGGCCCCATGCGCGAGCAGTCCGACCACGAGACATGGAATTCGACCCGCGCCCTTCCTTACGGTGAGTTCATGGCCTCGATGTTCTTGCGCTACGTGATATTTGCCAACTCCGAAAGCGCTATTGTGAACACGGCGGGCGTCGACGGTCTCGATGCGGACATGCAAAACGTTGTCGACAAGATCAAGCTCGTAAAGTTGTCCGAGCCGGTCGAGGTGTTTTTGGGCTTTAACACGGCACCGCTCCCCGATGCTATCGAGACGCTGCTTTACCGCGTTGACCACGCCGAGAATCCGAGCGGTATCGAGCGCTATGCCGCCGCCCTTATGAGCGAAATTGACTTGCCCCGCCTGCGCACCATCGCTGCCAAGTCCGAGATGAGCCTGGCTCGCATTGATCGCTCAAAGATTTTCTATCTCAATTTTGATCGTAGCCTGTTGGACCAGGACGAGATTGACATGCTGCTTGCCATCGAGTGCCGTCTCAACCGCCTCTCCGGCATCCTTGAGCGCATCGGGGCTGGATTGGCCCCTGCGGCATCCTCGCCGAGCCTTGAGGGCTGCGCGCTCTTTGATGCGTGGCATATCGCCAAGACGACCAACGATGTTCCCCGACTGCTCGATACGGCTTCGAGCGATAACCCGTGGGCCAAGCCGGGAACGGTTTCGTGCCAGCCGGGCGGCGAGTGGGACGTGCGCACCCGTTTTGCGCGAATCGTTGAGGCGCTCAACGTGGTCACACGGCTCGACTATACCTATCGGGCAAACGTTGCCGAGGGGATTATGCTCGTTCGGTTTGGGCGGTCTGTCGTGGATGCTATGCCGCAACGTGAATACGACGCCCAAGATGACGCCTGGCGCGAGCTGGACGAGGACACGCGCGCGATCTGGGCCGCGGAGCACGATGCGCGCGTGGCACTCACGCTTGCGGCAGCGTGTTTTGCCGCGGGCGCCTGCATCACGCGCTGCTATGTGCAGATTGCTGCTCCCGACAGCGAGCAGGGCGAGCGCGTTGTCGCAACGTATTACTTTGGGCGCGCGGCCTATCTGGCCGATAGCGTGTCTGTCGCCAAGGATCTTGAGAGCATGGACATGGACGATATGCCGTGCAAGTGTGTGCTTGAGGCGTATGAGTCAACCGCTCCGGAGACGATTGAGCCTGCGGAGGTTCATGCTCGTCCGCGTGATGACCATCGCACGCTGCCGCCGGCGCTGCGCGATCTGCTACTTGCCGATACGGCTGACGAGTTGGAGGTCATGGAAGAGGACGACGACCCATACGTGGCCCGTGTTGTTGAATTGCGCGAGCAGGCAAAAGTCGACCGTACAGGTGCTTTTGAAGGCTTTTCCCGTCTTGTCGAGGAGTTGGAGGCTAAGTGCGCCGTCGCCGAGCTTTTGGCGACAGGTCCGGTTCAAACGCAGTTTTGTGATAACCAGCTGGTGCGCATGGTGCTACCGGTGTTGGAAGAAGACCGCTCGGTGCGAATCCTTCGTGCGCCCGATGCGCTGTACTTTGCCCAGCACGAGATCTGCAGCTTTTACGCCGAGCAAGAGGACTTTGAACGAGCGCTGCCCGAGGTGCGCCATCTTTACGATCTGGCGCGCTCGTCCATGCAATCGCACTTTGCGCTCATCAACGTGCTTGCGCGTCTGGAGCGCTTTGACGAGATTATCGAGGTGGCGCGCCACGGCCTACGTATTGCCAGCGATCGTTCTGCAATCGGCTACCTGTTCTATCGCTTGGCGTTTGCCTATTGGAATTGCGATCAGCTCGACCTGGCGCTGGCTTGTTACCGTCTCGTGCCGCGCGGCGAGGAGTCGGGTAGCAGCGCGCTGGAGGAAATGCAGGGCCTTATGAACGAGATGGGCGTCAATGAGCCGCCGACGTTCGAGGATGCGGTTGAGACCATCCGGAAGGCCGGGCTCGAGCTGCCTCCCGTGTCCGCCGTGACCAACCAGCTGGCGGATGCCGCCGTGCAGCTGGTCGATAACGGCTTCTTTTTCCTGGCGCGCGTCTGCATCTTCCAAATGTGGCGCACCATGGGTAACGATGAGCTCGGCTCCCTCAGTCGCTCGCTGGGGTAGGGGCGATATAGAGGGGCCGCACCGCGCTATTTGTATCGGCGCGGGCGGGAGGACCCGGCAGGATCGGTAAGGCATAAAGCCGCCGAGCCTGCTAAAACTGTTAAACTCTGCTAAAGTTGCTAAACTTTGTTAAAGTTGTTAAAACTAGCAGAGGAGGGCAGAATGACGAAAGCTGTTAACCCCTTTAAGCCAACGGCGGGCATGAATCCGCCTGAGCTTATCGGACGGGACACTGTTTTGGATGACTTTGCCGAGGCTCTTGAGAATGGTCCTGGTGCCCCCGATCGACTCATGCGCATCTCGGGCGTCCGAGGCACAGGTAAAACGGTGCTCCTTAATGCATTGGGTGACCTTGCACGCAAAAAAGGATTCGAGGTCGTTGACGTTGCCTCCAATGCTGGTTTTTGCAATAGAATCCTCGAGGCTCTGCAGCGAAACATTCGTCTTGAATCAATCTCGATTTCCCCATCGATTTTAGGGGTCAGCCTTGGCTCCATGGAGATGTCGAAGTCGGCCTCTCATCTGGGCGAGGCGATGTACGATGCTGCGAAGCGCGGTGGTCTGCTCATTACGCTCGACGAGATCCAGGATGCCTCAACTGAGGAAATGCGCGAGCTAGGCAATGAGATGCAGCTCTTGATCCGCCAAGGAGCGAATGTCGCTTTCGCTTTCGCCGGGCTGCCGACATCGGTAGATGGCGTGGTGGTGGATGATACGTTGACGTTCCTTCAGCGAGCCAAACATGTTGAACTTACTCGGCTTTCCGATTTTGAAGTTGGCGGATCGTTTGAGGATACGATGAGACGAGCGGGCAAGGAGCTCGACAAAGGTGCCGCTGAGCTATTAACAAAAGCTTCGGCAGGCTATCCCTTTATGGTCCAGCTGGTCGGATATTACGCTTGGCAGGTTGCTGCGCGCAGTGGGGCGGAGAGCGTGAGCGAAGAGGCGGCTCGTAAGGGTATCCAGGCGGCTCTTGATAGCTTTAATGCTATGGTGATTGCCCCAGCGCTGCGCAGGGTGTCGGAACGGCAGTTTCAGTATCTCTCGGCGATGGCTCAATGCGAGGGCGTCGATATCGCCAACGGCGATATCGCCAAGAAGATGGGTTTGTCGGCGAACAAAGTTGGGTCATATCGCAAGCGCCTGATCGATGCGGGGTTGATTGAGCCCGCGGGCTATGGCTGTGTTTCGTTTGCAATTCCGTACATGCGCGATTATCTGTTGGAGACCATTCGAGCGGACTAATAAAGACTGGAGGCATCGACGCCGCCGCTGTGGTTGCCCCCGCATCTTTGTCTCAATCTGTAACATCTAGAGGGGATTACGGCATGCAGGTGTTTCAGATTGAGACATTTGCGGATGGCGCTGACTGTTTGTCTAAATCTGTAACATCTGGACGAAGATTCGGCCTGTAACTGTTACAAATTGAGATGATTGGCTGAGACGTCTACTGGCAAATCGGAATCGCTCCAAAATTCCCCCTTGCCCATCCTTGGCTGTTTGGTTACTATAGAACGGCTGTTACGGAGAGCTGACCGAGAGGCCGAAGGTGCTCGCCTGCTAAGCGAGTATGCCCCAAAAGGGCATCTGGGGTTCGAATCCCCAGCTCTCCGCCAGTTTAACTTTAAAGAAGGGTCCCATCGGGGGCCCTTTTTTATTATCGAGAAAGGGCGCTGGGGATTCGAACCCGAGAGGGCACGGGCGTTAAGCAAACGCGAAAGCGTTTGTAGCCCGTGGGCGAAAAGCCGCCAGGCTTTGAAGCCGGAGGGCATGCGTAGCATGCCCGGACATCCCCAGCTCTCCGCCAGTACGAATTTGAAGAAGGGTCCCATTTGGGGCCCTTTTTTTGTGTGGAGAAAGGAGGCTGGGGATTCGAACCCTCAAAAAGGAGGCATCCTTTCGGACACCTCCTTTCAGCGAGTGTATTGTTCTTCGATCTTACATCTCGGGCGCCTTGGCGACGGTCTCGCTTTCTGCCGTGAGTGGGCGGTTGTCGATGCGGCGGCCCAGGCGGTCGAGCTTCACAAGGAGCCACTCAATGGGATTCGGCCCTGCGCCTTCCTCGTCAGCAACCAGGTCCATGACGGCGATCTTGGTGCCGTCCTGCTTGAGTGTAACGCTGCCCACCTTGTCGCCCACATGCACCGTGCCCGAAAGATCGTCGTAGCTAACCTTTTCGGTCACCTCGCCGGCAAGAGAAAACACGGTCGCTTGCGCCGTGGGATCGGCGAGCGTGGCGTCGATTGTCTTATCCGTCCAGTCGGTTTGACTAATGCGCGCCATAAGCGGGTTGCCGTTGACGGTCTTTTCTTGCGTGTTGGCGATTGCGACCGTCACCTTGTGGTCGTAGTACCAGTTGGCAAGGGTGGCGGTATCGGTAAAGCGCTGATCGGTGGTGGTGGAGTTCAAAATAAC
>RQCP01000006.1 GCA_008668235.1 Collinsella aerofaciens
AAACGGCAGGGCCAGGCGAGCAACTCGTCCGGTCTCGGGCGCATCGCCCCTTGCCGGATTCAGATTCGACAAGGGGCGACCATTGTGCAATCGCAAGAAGATGACGGGGCGGAATGTCAATCCTGGTCTAACAGAGCCTTATTATTTGGGCCTCGGAGGGCGGATTTCGCGCTTTTGGTAATGAAATGGGTGCGTGCCATGTCGTGCGGTAGGCATCGGTGCACAGAAAAAGGCCCGGAAGGCAATGCCTTCCGGGCCCTTTGCAATGCAAGTATGCTTGCAAGTGCGTTTTAGCGCACCTGAGCGACGTAAGCGACGTTGGTCGAGGAGACCTTGTCCTCGAGCTGGACGCTCATGCGGGGATCGCCGGCGGTAGCGACGGTCAGGTCGCCGGCCTCGACGTAGCCGAGCTCCTTAGCGGTCTCGATCGCCTTGACGATCGTGCCGTTGACGGTGCCCTGGGTAATCTCGGCCTGATGCGGGATAACGCCCCAGTACATGATCATCTGCTGGACGGCCCACTCGTGGCGGGAGAACGCGCAGATCGGCATGTTGGGACGGAAGTGCGAAATCAGGCGAGCGGTACGACCGGTGGTCGTCGGCACGGTGATGCACTTGGCGCCAACGGTGGTGGCCATGTTCACAGCGGACATACCCACAACGTTGTTAACAACGCGGGTGCCATGAGCGTCGGCCGGAACCTCGAGCGGAGCGTGGGCCGGGAGGTACTTCTCGGTCTCGAGAGCAATGCTGGCCTGCATCTTGACGGCCTCGACCGGGTACTTACCGGCAGCGGACTCGCCAGAGAGCATAACGGCGTCGGTGCCGTCGTAAATGGCGTTAGCAACGTCGGCAACCTCGGCGCGCGTCGGGCGCGGGTTCTGCTGCATGGAGTCGAGCATCTGCGTAGCGGTGATAACGGGCTTGTAGGCCGCGTTGCACTTGGCGATGATCTCCTTCTGGATGTGGGGAACGAGCTCGGGCTTGATCTCGATGCCCAGGTCGCCACGGGCGACCATGATGCCGTCGGAAGCCTCGAGGATCTCGTCGAAGTTCTCGACGCCCAGGGCGCACTCGATCTTCGGGAAGATCGTCACGTGCTCGCCACCGTTCTCGCGGCAAAGCTCGCGGATGCCGCGGACGGACTCGCCGTCACGGATGAAGGAAGCGGCGATGTAGTCGATGTTCTCGGTCAGGCCAAAGAGGATGTCCTGACGATCGCGCTCGGTGATGGCGGGCAACGAGATGTTGACGTTGGGCATGTTGACGCCCTTGCGCTCGCCGATCAGGCCGTCGTTCTTGACGACGCAGGTCATGTCCTGACCGTCGACGGACTCGACCTCGAGGGCAACCAGGCCGTCGTCGATCAGGATAAGGGAGCCCTTCTCGACCTCGGAGGGCAGAGCCAGGTAGTCGAGGGAGATGTGCTCAGCGGTGCCGTGGAAATCCTCGGACGTGGGCTGAGCGGTGACGACGATCTTGTCGCCGGTCTTGACGGCAACCTTCTTGCCATCGACCAAAAGGCCGGTGCGGACCTCGGGGCCCTTGGTGTCGAGCAGGATGCCGACGGGCATACCGAGCTCCTTGGAAATACGGCGGACGCGCTCGATGCGACCGTGGTGCTCGTCGTAGGAGCCGTGCGAGAAGTTAAAACGGGCGACGTTCATACCCGCCTTGATCATCTCGCGGATGGTCTCGTCGCTATCGCAGGCGGGACCCATGGTGCATACAATCTTGGTGCGCTTGTACATTCAGACCTCCATCTGACATCGTCTTGCGCTGATAGATAAACCATAAGAAATAAAACTGAGATGATTATAACGAAATGGCGACCGAATACCCCAAAAAATCGACCGTATGCCGAATTAGAAGTTCATTTTTTGCGAAAAAACGGTATATGAAAAATCTTTACCAACCGTTCTAACCGCTGCTATCTGGGCGATATTTTAGTTTGGCGGCGCACCGAAGAAAAAACGTTTTATCAATGTTGAGCATCATACGGTCTGCATCGTTGTTTATGGACCATATTTCCAAATGGATTGTTTTGGCTAGACGCGTTGCTTTGGGGTACCATAGCTCCACTATCAACTGCCGCTCAGCACGGCAGCCTTGATGAGCCCTTGCCCTTCTCCTGGGAATTATGATCGGGCATCAATCTGCTGAGTGGCCCGAATCCCAGGAGGGGACTCTATATGCAAAAGGAATACCTGTCCGCCGCGGCGGAGGTACTCAGCGACCAAGGTGTCGATGAGAACCTCGGCCTGAGCAGCGACGAGGCGTCGTCGCGCCTCGCCAAGACAGGCCCTAACAAGCTTGAGGAAGCCGAGAAGACGCCGTTGTGGAAGCGCTTCTTTGAGCAGATGGCCGACCCCATGGTCATCATGCTGATCGTTGCCGCCGTCATCAGTGCACTCACGGGCATGGTCAAGGGCGAGGCGGACTTTGCCGATGTCGCCATCATCATGTTCGTCGTTATCGTCAACTCGGTGCTGGGCGTGGTCCAGGAGGCTAAAAGCGAGGAAGCTCTCGAGGCATTGCAGGAGATGAGCGCCGCGCAGTCCAAGGTTCTGCGCGACGGCAAGCTCGTGCACCTGCCGAGCGCCGAGCTCGTGCCCGGCGATGTGATCATGCTCGAGGCGGGCGACTCCGTCCCGGCCGACTGCCGTGTGCTCGAGAGCGCCACGATGAAGATCGAGGAGGCCGCCCTTACCGGCGAGTCCGTGCCCGTCGAGAAGCATGCCAACGTCATTGAGCTCGCCGCCGGCACCGACGACGTGCCGCTCGGCGACCGCAAGAACATGTGCTACATGGGTTCCACCGTGGTATACGGCCGCGGTCGCGCCGTCGTGGTCGGCACCGGTATGAACACCGAGATGGGCAAGATCGCCGGCGCCCTGGCCGAGGCCAAGGAAGAGCTCACGCCGCTGCAGGTGAAGCTCGCCGAGCTCAGCCGCATCCTTACCATCATGGTTATCGTCATCTGCGTCGTCATCTTTGGCGTCGACATCATCCGCCACGGCGTGGGCAACGTTCTCACCGATCCGACCGCGCTGCTCGACACCTTTATGGTCGCTGTCTCGCTTGCCGTCGCCGCCATCCCCGAGGGCCTGGTTGCCGTCGTGACCATCGTGCTGTCGCTCGGCGTGACCAAGATGGCCAAGCGTCAGGCGATTATCCGCAAGCTCTCTGCCGTCGAGACCCTTGGCTGCACGCAGACCATCTGCTCCGACAAGACCGGTACCCTCACCCAGAACAAGATGACCGTCGTCAAGCACGAGCTCGCTGCGCCTAAGGAGAAGTTCCTGGCCGGCATGGCTCTGTGCTCCGACGCCCAGTGGGACGAGGAGCTGGGCGAGGCCGTGGGTGAGCCGACCGAGTGTGCGCTCGTCAACGATGCCGGCAAGGCGGGGCTCACTGGCCTGACTGCCGAGCATCCGCGCGTGGGCGAGGCCCCGTTTGACTCGGGCCGCAAGATGATGTCCGTGGTCGTCGAGACCCTGGACGGCGAGTATGAGCAGTACACCAAGGGCGCGCCCGACGTGGTGATCGGCCTGTGCACCCATATCTACGAGGGCGACAAGGTCGTTCCGCTGACCGAGGAGCGTCGCGCCGAGCTCGTGGCCGCCAACAAGGCCATGGCCGACGAGGCCCTGCGCGTGCTGGCGCTGGCAAGCCGCACCTACACCGAGGTCCCGGCCGACTGCAGCCCCGCTGCGCTCGAGCACGACCTGGTCTTCTGCGGCCTGTCCGGCATGATTGACCCGGTCCGCCCCGAGGTCGCCGACGCCATCCGCGAGGCCCATGATGCCGGTATCCGCACCGTCATGATTACGGGCGACCACATCGACACCGCCGTGGCCATCGCCAAGCAGCTGGGTATCGTCACCGATCGCAGCCAGGCCATCACGGGCGCCGACCTCGACCGCATGAGCGACGAGGAACTCGACGCGCACATCGAGGACTACGGCGTGTACGCTCGCGTTCAGCCCGAGCACAAGACCCGCATCGTCGAGGCTTGGAAGTCGCGCGACCAGATCGTGGCCATGACGGGCGACGGCGTCAACGACGCCCCGTCCATCAAGCGCGCCGACATCGGCGTTGGCATGGGCATCACCGGTACCGACGTCACCAAGAACGTCGCCGACATGGTGCTTGCCGATGACAACTTCGCCACCATCATCGGTGCCTGCGAAGAGGGCCGTCGCATCTACGACAACATCCGCAAGGTCATCCAGTTCCTGCTTTCGGCAAACCTTGCCGAGGTCTTCTCGGTGTTTATCGCCACGCTCATCGGCTTTACCATCTTCCAGCCGGTGCAGCTGCTGTGGGTGAACCTGGTTACCGACTGTTTCCCCGCGCTCGCGCTGGGCATGGAGGACGCCGAGGGCGACATTATGAAGCGCAAGCCGCGCAACGCTAAGGACGGTGTCTTCGCCGGACATATGGGTCTGGACTGCGTGGTCCAGGGTCTGATCATCACCGTGCTGGTGCTGGCGAGCTTCTTTGTGGGCGTGTACTTTGACATGGGCTACATTCACATCGCTGATATGATCGCCGGCAATGCCGACGAGGAAGGCGTGATGATGGCGTTCATCACGCTCAACATGGTCGAGATTTTCCACTGCTTCAATATGCGCAGCCGTCGTGCGTCGCTGTTCACCATGAAGAAGCAGAACAAGTGGCTGTGGGCTTCCGCTGCGCTGGCGCTGGTGCTGACGGTGATCGTGACCGTACAGCCGACGCTTGCCGAGATGTTCTTTGGCCCTGTGACGCTTGAGCTCAAGGGCGTTCTTGCCGCGCTGGGCCTGGCCTTCCTGATCATCCCGCTGATGGAGATCTACAAGGCGATCATGCGCGCGGTCGAGAAGGAGTAAGTTAACCTGTCCGGGCCCGCCCCTGCGTGTTTTCTTCTTCGCTGGTCCTCGCGCTTCGCGCTGCGGGATCGCTCGGAAGAAAACACTCCCGGGGTGGGCCCTACGGTATCCTTGCTGGCTTTACTCCCGCGCGGATGAAAAAGGGTTGAGGGAAAGTTTGTGAGCTGGTCGGGCTTTGCCCGGCCAGCTCTTTTTGATTTAAAATACCTGCTCAGTTGTGATTTATGGTGCTGGGAGGCGCTTGTGGGCAAGGCTAAGGCGAAGAAAAAGACGACGGGGGCGCGGGCTAAGCGCGATCGTCGTCGGAAGCTTGCGACCGAGGCTCCCGCGTCTGCCGAGGAGTTGCTGGCAAGCGTGCCGGGACTTGACGCGCTGCAGGATGTCCCGGCGTTTGATGACCTGCCGGTCGATGGGGCTCAGCGGGCGGCATTTGACGACTTTTGCGCACATGCTGAGGAGCCCGAGCAGATGCAGCTTGGCGCCGTGGTGCGCTTAGATCGCGGGTTTCCGCTGGTGGCGACTGCCGACGATACCTTCCGCGCCGAGCATGCCGTGGGGTTTGCCAAGTCGCGCGGCGAGGATGAGGTCCTGCTGCCTGCCGTGGGCGACCGTGTGGCGGTGCGCCGCGCTCCCGGGCACGATATGGGCGTGATTGAGTGCGTGCTGCCGCGCCGTACGAGCTTTGAGCGTTGGCGCGGCCGTGCCCGCGGAGAGCGTCAGGTGCTCTGCTCCAACGTGGATAGCGTGCTAATCGTGCAGGCGCTCGGTGCCGGTGAGGTGCTGCTCGACCGCGTGGCGCGCTCGCTGGTGTTGGCGCTCGACTGCGATGCCGAGCCGGTGGTGGTGCTCACCAAAGCTGACCGCTGCGATGCCGAGGAGCTCGAGCGCGATCTGGACCGCGTGCGCCGCCTGGTGGGTCCGGACGTGCGCGTGATCGTTACGTCCTCTGCCGAGGGCCGCGGCCTAGACGAGGTCCGTGCCTGCGTGCCTGCCGGGAGCTGCGCCATGATTCTGGGCGAGTCTGGTGCCGGCAAGTCGACGCTGCTCAATGCACTGCTGGGCCACGATACGTTGGCGACCGGCGGTGTGCGCGAACGCGACGACCAGGGCCGTCACACTACCGTCGCGCGCGTGATGGTGGCGCTGCCGGGCGACGCCGGTGTGATCGCCGATGCCCCGGGCCTGCGCAGCCTACCGCTCGTGGGTCACGAGCGGGGTCTGGCGCGCGCCTTCCCCGAGATTGTTGAGGCATCGCGCGCGTGCCGGTTTGGCGATTGCACACATACCCATGAGCCGGGTTGCGCCGTTCGCGAGGCCGAGGACGCCGGGCAGATCGACAGTCTGCGTCTGGAAACGTTCCAAAACTTGGCGTCATCCATGCGCGTGAGCGCTCAAATGCTCGATCCCGATGTCCATCTGTAATTGATTTTTCCTATGACAGCCGTCTCCCAACTGTTCGGGAGACGGCTTTTTTGCTGCGGAAAAGCCTCGAAATATGCAGTTTGCTGACGTGCTGACCAAAACCTTGCCACGAGCTTGACGGGCTGGTCAGCTTTTGGTTAGCGATTGGTTTGACATCGAAAACCAAGATCGCGATTGCGCCGCTTTGCACTCTGACCGCCCAGACAATGGTGGTACGGGCATTCGCCCGGCACTGCCATGAGAGGAGCGGCCGTGAACAAGAGCAAGCGCATCGCCATCAGTCTGGTCGCGGGCGTGCTCGCTGCTCTGCTCTGCATGGTTTACGGCTCGTCGATCCGCTCGCAAGCCGAACAGGTCCAGGCTGAGACCTTGGCCAAGTATGGTGGCGATCGCGTCGAGGTATGCGTCGCGGCGCGCGATATCGATGTGGGCGAGACCCTCGATGAGACCAATGTCATAACCCAGGAATGGCTGACGAGTTTGCTGCCGCGTGACGCGGCGACCGAGCTGCGCCAGGTACGCGGCGACGTGACGACTTCACGTATTCCCAAAAACGCCGTGATCTGCAATGTCTACACCAAGGCCGAGAGCCACAAGCTCGAGGTGCCTAAGGGCAAGGTCGCCGTTTCGGTGGCGGTCGATGCCGAGCACTCGGTCGGCGGTGCCACGGGCGTGGGCAGCTATGTGGACGTGTACGTGCAAAAAGATGGCGTAACCGATCGACTGTGCGGCGCGCACGTGATCGATACCAGTGAGAATTCCGGTGCCACGCGCGAGGGCAAGATCGAATGGGTGACGCTGGCGGCTGACCCCGAAGACGTCAAGGAACTGCTGGGAGCCTCGGGCAAGGGAACGGTCAGCTTGACGATTCCCGCCACGGCGCGCGGCAAAAAGAGCGGAGGCGACGAGTGATGAAGGCGATCTGGCTTGCGTGCTGCGCGTGCGGCGATTACGGGCTGTTGCAGCGGGAAGTCGAGGGCCGTGATGCGGGTGCACAGGTGCTTCGCGTGGGTGACCTGGACGGGCTGATTTCCATGGCGCGGGCGTTTCCGTCGCGCCGCGGGGCTGCCATCATCGCGGCGTCTCTGTTTGATATCGAAGATGTGCGCAAGACTGTTGCGCGCCTGACGGCCGAAGGCCGCGTGAGTCGCGTGGTCGTGTTGATAGAAGCACTCGATCCGTCGGATATCGAGGGGCTGTTTCGCGCAGGGGCGACCGAGGTCATCGCTGCGCACAGTATATGCGGCAACGGGCGCGCGGGCGAGGGAGCGGTTGATTCCGATCGGCGCATGACGATTGAGCCCGATGCTTTTGTTGATAGGGAACCCGGGGCGCCTCGCGCTACAAGAGGCCCGCGTGTTGATGATTATGGAAAAGCGGAAGCCGAGCATGGTCGGCGCCCCCGGAACCCCCTTGTATACGATGACGCTGGAGGGCCGGCGCAGCATGCTGGCGACTCCCCGGCTGTAGATTTGGGATACGTGCACGGCGTGAATCTGGCGGATGAACTCGACGAAGTTGAGGGCTTTGCCGGGTGCGGCGAGTTGTCGCTGATGCAGCATGAGCAGATTGTGCAGAACGAGCCTGCCTCGCAGACCGAACAAGCTGCCATGCCGGCTTGGACGCAGCGTGTGGTTGCGGCGGGGGAGACGGGGACGCTGCCGCCGACGCCCGCCCCGCCGCCTCCGATGCCGCCGGCAGACGCTGCCGCTTCGCCGCACCGAGCTCCGGTCATCTGCGCCATTTCGGGTTCGGGCGGTTGCGGCAAGTCGACGATCGTTGCCACCATGGCACACACATCGTCGCTGTTGGGCTTGCGTGCCGCCGTGCTCGACCTGGACCTGATGTTTGGAAACCTTTACGACTTGTTAGGCGTCGATGCTCCGCGCGATATGGCGGCACTTATCGAGCCGTCGGCGGCGGGCGCGCTCGCCGAGCCAGATATCGTAGCCGCATCGATGCGCGTGGCGCCGGGCGTTACGCTCTGGGGTCCCGTCGCGGCGCCCGAGCAAGCCGAGCTCATGGCACGTCCGGTGGAGCTACTGCTTGATGTTCTGCGTCGCGAATCCGACGTGGTCTTTGTCGACACCTCGGTCTTTTGGGGTGATGCCGTGGCGGCTGCGGTGGCGGCGAGCGACCGCTGCCTGGTCGTTGGCGATGCGGCGGTGTCGTCCGCGACATCGGCGTCGCGCGTCATTGAACTGGCAAGTCGAGTGGGTGTGCCGCGCACGCGCATGAGCGCCGTGTTCAACCGGTTCGGTGCGCGCGGGGCAGACGAGGACGTCGCCATGCGCTTTGAGATTGCCTGTGCGTTGAGCTCCAAGATTCATATCGCCGATGGCGGGCAGGATCTCGCCGCGCTCATGGCGTTTGGACGCGCTGACGAGGCAGTGGGGCAGACCAGCGCTTTTGCGACCAGCGTGCGCGAGGCTACGCGCGAGATGCTCGTTGAACTGGGGTGCGCCGTCGGCCCTTGGAGCGATATGGTCGCCGACCGTGCAACGCGTACCGAGCGCCCGCGTATCCGCCTTCCCTGGTCGCGCGAGGGTGATCAGCGATGAGTCTGCAAACGAGGATTAAGGCTGCCGGCGCTGCAGCGGTGGCAGCGCCTGTAGATGCGGGGCGTCGCCGCGCGGTGAAACGACGCACCAAGCGCGCCGTGATGGACCGCATGGGTTACGACGAAGTGGCGCGTATCAGCGCCTATATCGACCCGGCACTTGCCCGCACGGAATTGCGTCCCGCGGTGGAGGCGGCGCTCAATGTTGAGGAACCGACCGATCTCGCGACGCCCGAGCGCGAGACCATCATCGACGAGATTTTGGATGACGTGGTGGGCTTGGGGCCGTTGCAGCCGCTCATCGAGGACGACACCGTTACCGAGATCATGATCAACGGCTGCCGCTCGGCTTTCTTTGAACGTGGTGGCGTCTTGTACCCCATCGAGCATGCGTTTGAGGATGATGAGCAGATCCGGGTGCTTATCGACCGCATCATCTCGCCACTTGGCCGCCGTATCGACGAGCGCAGCCCCATCGTCAACGCCCGCCTCAAAACGGGCTATCGCGTCAACGCGGTGATTCCGCCTGTGGCGATTGACGGACCGATTCTCACCATCCGAAAGTTCTCGGACCGTATCTGCTCGCTGGACGAGCTTGTGGGGCTGGGGTCGCTGCCGCTTTGGTATGCGCAGCTGCTGTCGTGCGCGGTGTCGCTGCGACAGGACCTGGCGGTTGCGGGAGGCACGGGATCTGGTAAGACCACCCTGCTCAACGCGTTGTCATGTGAGATTTCCACCGGCGAGCGCATCGTGACGATCGAGGACTCTGCCGAGCTCAAGTTTGCACATCATCCGCACGTGGTGCGCCTAGAGGCGCGCGAGGCTTCAATTGAGGGTGAGGGCGCGGTGACGATCCGCGACCTGGTAACTAATGCCCTACGCATGCGCCCCGACCGCATCGTGGTAGGCGAGGTGCGCGGTGCCGAGTGCTGCGACATGTTGCAGGCCATGAACACGGGCCACGACGGGTCGCTCACCACACTTCATGCGGGTTCAGAACAGGAGACCGTGGTGCGTCTGACGTTGCTTGCACGTTATGGCATCGATCTGCCGAGCGAGCTCATCGAGGAGCAGATTGCCATGGCGCTCGACGGCATCGTGATGTCCGAGCGCCACGCCGATGGCAGGCGTTTTGTCTCCTCGTATTCGGGGGTGCGACGCGCCGCATCGGGCGGCGTAGAGCTCGAGCGCTATGTGACGTTCGATGCCGCCGAGCGCACCTGGACGCTTGACCGCGAGCCGCCGTTTATCGCAGAAGGCCTGCGGTCGGGGACGCTCACACAAGAGGAGGTGGACGAATGGAGATCACTGTGCCCCTCGTCGTAGGGGGCTTGGCAGGGCTTTCTGTCGCGACGGCGTGCGGGGCGGAACCTCGTGTGCCGCAGGTACCGCCGGCGGAGCTGGCACGTCAGGCGCTCGAGACGGTGGCAGAGAAGCTGCCGCGTGAGCTGGTGGAAAACGATCTGCTGAAAAAGATCGCCCGTTCGTGGGCATCGCTGGCTCCGGCGCATCGCCTTGGCCTCGTGATCGAAGATGCTTCGGGATGTTTGGCGTTTCTGCTGCTATCGAGCGGTGTCTGCTGCGTTTTACTAACGATGGTGTCGTTATCGCCCCTCGGATTTGCCTTGGGACTTGTTGCTCCGTTTGCCGTTGGTGCCGCTCGGGATGGCTTTGAGAGCCGGCGCGAGCAACACGATGCAGAAGAGGCAATGCCCGAGGCGTTTACCGCACTTTCCATGTCGCTTGCCTCGGGACATTCGCTGGCCCAGGGCATGCGCTTTGTGGGCGCTCATGCGCAAGAGCCGGTGCATACCGAGTTTTTGCGGGTGGCGGCGGCGATCGATTGCGGCATCTCGGCGACCGACGCGCTCGATGACTTGCTCGTGCGTATCGACGCCCCCGGTCTTTCGCTTGTGACCTTGGCGCTTAAGGTGTCTCAGCGCACCGGCGCTCCGCTTGCCGACTTACTGTCCGAGGCGTCGAGCATGGTGGGGGAGCGCATTGAGCTCAAGCGCCGCCTGGATGTTAAGACGTCGCAGGCTCGCATGTCTGCGCATATGGTCGCGGCGATGCCGGCGGGCATGTGCGCGGTGTTGGCGCTGCTTTCGGCAGATTTTCGTCGCGGTCTTGCGACGCCTGCCGGCGCGGGCGCTGTGGTGCTGGGTCTTGCCCTCAATGCCGTTGCCCTGGTGGTTATCCGGCGCATTATGCGGGTGGAGCTATGAGCGCCCCGGTTGCAGTTGCGGCTTGCCTGTGCGCCCTGAGTGTATTTGTCGCGACGGGTTTTGATCGGGCGGATGCACGCAAGATCGCAGGGGCCTGCAAGCGCGAGGCGGTGCTGGTCGCTGCCGCGGGTCGCTCGGTGGCCGATGCTCTGACCGCGCGAGTGAAGGGCGCGGTTGGAGCGGGCGGCCCGGCGCGAGTGTCGCTCGGCGAAGTGTCCGAGATGATCGATGTTGTGCGCTTGGGTCTTTCGGCCGGTCTTTCGTTTGATGCGGCGCTTGAGATTTTCTGCGCCAACCGCCGGTCAGTGCTCGCTCTTCGCCTTGAGCGCGCCTGCATGGCGTGGCAGGTGGGCGTGGGCACGCGTGAGGACGAGTTGTTGGCCGCCGCGCGCGACCTGGACGTGCGAGCGCTCGAGACCTTTGCCATCACGGTGGGGCAGGCGCTCGCCCTGGGTGCCCCACTTGCCGAGACGCTGGCCGCTCAAAGTCGCGAGATCCGTGCGGCTCATCGCGCCGCGGTCGAGCGCGAGATCGAGCGTGCGCCCGTCAAGCTGCTGATTCCCACCGGCACGCTCATCTTGCCGGCGTTGCTTCTGTCCATATTGGGCCCGCTGCTGGGAGCAGGCGGGATGATGTAGGGAGGAATACATGAACACGATGACTGATGCTGCTGGCAAGGTCCAGGGCTGGGCGTTTTGCCGGGCGGCACATGTTCGTCAGTGCGCCAGGGAGCTATTGCAGGAGGAGAGCGCACAGGGTACCACCGAGTATGCCATCTTGGTCGGCGTGCTCGTGGTGATCGCGATTATCGCCATCGTCGCATTTAAGGGCAAGGTCCAAGATCTATGGAACGCTATCAGCGAGGGCATCAACAGCCTGTAGAGGGCGAGCGCCCCATCGGGGTACTGCTGGTGTTTGCTTGCCTGGTCGTGGCGATAGCGGCGGTGCTTTGGGGGCTTAACGCCGCGCGGCAGCAGCGTCCTGGGGCCGCCTCCGATTCGGGCTCAGATTCGGCGGTGGCGTCTCAAAAAGATGAGACGCGAGATGCGGACGATTCGGATGTCGCTGTCACGGCGCAAACCTTTCTGCGGACGCTCGACAAGCGGTCTGCCACTGCGACGGATTCGCCTGAGGGCAACGCGATTGCGGTCCGGCTTGCATGGTCCGAGGACCGACCGATGACCGAGGCAGCGGCGGATATGTTACGCGCCTACCGCGAGGTGCCAACGGCCCAGCTCGCCCTGAGCGGCTATCTCGATATTAAGGGCAACGTATGGGGCGCCATCGTGCGCGATGGACGTGGCTGGGTCGATATGGTGACGGTTGCTGCGGATGCCGGCGATGCCTCGTGCCGCCTGCGCGTGATCCGCCTGAGCCCGCAGGCATCGAACTCAAAGGAGGGGTCGTGAAATGCATGACGTCCTGCGCGAGGAGTCTGCCCAGGCAACGGTCGAATACGCCATCGTCACGGTGGCGCTGTTATCGATCGTGCTGGCGATCGCGGGGCTTTGGCGTGCTGGCACCGATGGGCGCTTGGCGGCGCTGGTTGAGCGGGCGGCATCCCATGGCGTTGCCTCGATGCCGGTTATCGACGCCGCTGCGGGCGCTAAGGACATCGCGTTGTATTGATATCGCGCGTGAGGACCGGGCGCAGTCTACGGTCGAGTCCGCTTTTTTGCTGCCGACGTTTCTGACGCTCATCCTTCTCGCACTGCAACCGGTGTGCCTGCTCTATACGCGCGCGGTCATGGAGTCTGCCGCCGCCGAGACCGCGCGGCTCATGACCACGACGACAGCGGAGGACGATGATCTTAAGGAGTTCACCCGCCGCCGGCTTACCGCAGTGCCCAACGTTTCGATCTTTCATGCCGGCGGGCCGTTGTCGTGGGATATCGAGCTTGGCCGGGCCGGTGCGGGTGGCGTCTCGTCCGTGTCCGTTTCCGGCGAGGTCAAGCCGTTGCCTGTGATCGGTGCGTTTGCACAGGCTATGGGTGGTACCGCCGAGGGCGGCTACGTTGAGCTCAAAGTCGATGTCTCGTATCAATCGCGTCCCGAATGGCTGGAGGGAGATTATGATTCGTGGATTGCTGCATGGGATTAAGCGTTTCTGGTCTAGACGCGTTTTGACGCACCGTCCGAGCTGCCATCGCAAGCGAGGCGGCTTTATGGGTCGAGCCGGTATCGACCTGTTTATCGAAGACGGTGCCTATACCACGCTCTCCTCTGCGGTGGTCATCTTGGTGGTGCTCACGCTGCTGTTTTCGTCGACGGCGGCGATATGGAGCATGTCGCGTGCCGGGGATACCCAGGTGGCGGCCGATAGCGGCGCGCTGGCGGGTGCCAACGTAGTGTCGTCCTATCACACGGCTGCCACGGTGGTTGATGCGAGCATCTTGAGTCTGGGGCTGGCGGGGTTTGCCACGATCGGGACGGGCCTGGTCGCCATCCTCATCCCGGGTGCCGAACCAGTTGCCGGCAATATGGTCGACACCGGGATTGAGATCATTAAAACGCGCAACAAGTTTGCCAAAAGCGCATCGGAAGGCTTACAGAAAATCGAGACGGCTTTGCCGTATCTGATTGCCGCGCGTGCCACGCAGGCGGTGTCGGCGCAGGATACCGATAGTGTGACCTATACCGGTACGGCGCTTGCTGTGCCCAGGACATCCGAGTCGGACTTCGCTGCGCTCGAGGGGTCCGAGATCTCGACCGATGCCATTAAAGACACATCAGATGATTTAGAGCGTGCGGCCGAGGAGCTGCGGAAGGCTTCTGAGGACACGGCGAAGGCTAAAGAGCGCGCTTGGCTGGCGGATTGTGGTGGGTCTGACAAGGGCTCGGTCAGCAGCTGTTCTTGCATGTGGGAGCGTGCGAAAAGTCTAACGGATCTCTCTGGTGCTCAAAATCCGCATTACGCTTCGAGCGTTACGTGGGAACCGCAAGTGGCGTTCGATCGCGCGAAGGCCTACTATCGCCAGCGCCTGGCAAATGAGAAACCGCTTGGCGAGGGTCCGGAAAAACAGGCAGATTCTGCTGCACGAAAGGTGTTCTTCGCTTATGCGAGCGAAGAAGTCGAGCGGGCATATATAACTGAAGAGGACGGCAAAGTTTCCGTCCACATCCCTTTCCTTCCGCGAAATCCAGATGAGGCGCGGACGACTGAGCTCTATACCGATGCGCGCTGGCCCACGAGTGAAGTAGATAAAGTTACCTATTTGCATTATGGGACTGACTGTCCAAATTACAAAAAAGGAAAGCCGGGTGGGCTGGCGTCCGTCGCAGATTTTGACGGTCACGAAACGTGTAGCGAATGCCATTTCGGTGTGTCGTCTTTAGGGTACGTTGCGATTGCAACGACTTCTGTCGAAAGGGGCTTCGAGTACCACTTCGATAAGTTCAAAGAGGCTCTGGAAGACTACGTCGACTGCCGCAACAAAGAACTCGAACTTGAGCGTCAGACCGAGGATGAGGCCGACCGTGCGGGCAATGCGTTTGACCAGGCCATCAAGGAGCTTTCCGGCGAGCGCCCGCGTATCGCCCCGCCCGGCCGCAACGGCGTGGTTGCCCTTGCGGTTTCGGGTGCCATTTCGAGCCCCGATGAGCTCAACTCTTCGTTTAACACGGCAGTCAGGCTTGGCGATCGCGGTGCCATCTCTGCCGCGGTGTTGGCGCCCGATGAGGCGACGGCGCAAAACAACGTGCTTTCGCGATTTTTCTCAACATTGAAGGAACGCTCGGGCGGCGTTGCCGGCGTACTCGATGGCGTCATGGATGTTTGGGGACGGCTGCTTGTGGGATACGGAGACATCCAAGGTTCGGCCGACGAGCTTATGGACGAGATGATTAAAGACCTAGGAGGGGGCAGTGGCGCGTTGGGCTCCATCGCATCGTGGCTCGGCGATACCGTTTCGGCGTCCGTGGCGGCGTTGGGTCTGGAGCCGTGCGACTTGCGCCTGCGAAAGCCAGTGCTGACCGATTCCGCCAACGTCATTAAGAGTCCGGGGTCTGACATTGCTGGTCTCTCTCAAGCGCAAGACAAACTGCGAAGTATTCCGTTGGGCGTGACCGATCCCAAGGCGCTTTGCGAGGCGTTGGAATATCAAGTCGAACGCACCATTAGCGGTACGGTGTTCACGCTTGCGGAGATTCCTCTGCCCGGCGGCGGCTCCATCCCACTCACCGTCGATGTCGCGACACTGGTTGGCGCTCTGGGCGGTGGGTCGTAATGAGTATTCGCATGCGTCTGCGCGAGGAGCGCGCCCAAGCGACGGTGGAGATGGCAGTGGTTACGCCCGTTTTGCTGGTGCTGGCACTCATCGTGTACAACGTCATGATCTTTGCCGGCGCTGTCGCGCGCTTCGACCGCGTGGTGCCCGACATCGTGCTGGCGCACGCTGTGGCGCCGGGCGGGGAAGGTGACGAGAGCTCTGCCGATGCCTCGGCGACGGTTCAGACTCAAATTCTGAATGCCATGGAAGGCTATGACTTGCAGATCGAAGTGTCGAGCGAGCAAGGCGCGGAGGCATCGGATGGTGGCCTGCTCTCCCTATCCGGTACGTTTAGGACCTACACCTGCACCATGCACTATGAGCCGTGGCCGACTTCTCTCAGCATCGCTGGCGTTCCGCTGGGGGCGCCGACAACGTTGTCGCACGAGCGCGCGGTGACGGTCGATCCGTGGCGTCCGGGGGTGGTCATGTGACCGCGGTCTCGTCCTACATCGCTTACGCGCGGGCACTCAACAGGCTGGGTTGGACGCCGGCCGAGTTTGTGGTGGCGGAGTCGTTTGCCGTGCGCCTGCGCGGCATGCTGGGACGGCGTCCGGTTGCCGCCAATGGCCTGCCGCTTGTCATGGCATTTCCGCACTGTTCCTCAGTCCACACGTGTTTTATGGCCTATCCCATCGACATCGCCTTTATCGATGCAAGCGGCTACGTTCTCGTATGCTACGAAAACGTACGTCCATGGCGTATGTGCTCCTGCCCCGGCGCCTGGGGCGTACTAGAGCGTCCTTCAATCATTGTTTCGACCCCTGCTCTCCAACGCGTGCCGGCTTAAGGGACTGAGCGAAAAACTTCTTGCTGCCGGCTAATGCCTCTGACGTGCCGATTTATAGAACCGAGGCTGTGCTCAAAAACTTTTTTAAAATTCTCGGTTGACCGGAACGCGTCCTTGGTTATACTAATCAAGCCTTGAAACAAGGCACACCTCAAATGGCTGGGTAGCTCAGTTGGTAGAGCAGAGGACTGAAAATCCTCGTGTCAGGGGTTCGATTCCCTTCCCCGCCACCTTGAATTGACTAGGACCTCTGCAAAGGGGTCCTTTTCTTTTATCGAGAGCTCTGCGGAAACTGCGTCCCGGAATTTGGCTTCAGAGTGGGATGCGCTTTCCGGCGCTTACTTCCGATGTGCGTGCACATCTCGTCGCACCATCCCGAGCCCGCCTGTTCCCAGACATTCCTCCCACTTTCGCGTCACTTTACAGACCGTTCGGTCGCCTGTCTGCATGCGCGGGTATACTCAAATCGATAGATATGTCATGCAAGAGCGATGCGGGCTTAGCCCGTATGATTCAAAAGGGGGCAGTGATGGAGAGGATACTCGGCGTTAATCTCTCTGGCTGGTTTATTCCCGAGCCTTGGGTGACCCCGTCGCTATACGCGGCGACCGGTGCATCCAACGCGGCCGAGCTGCAGGAGGCCATGGGCACCGCCGCCTATAACGAGCGCATGCGCCGTCATTACGAGACGTTTGTGAGCGAGGACGATTTCCGTCGCATGGCGCAGATCGGCCTCAACGCCGTGCGTCTGCCGGTGCCCTGGTATGCCTTTGGCTCGCAGGAGTCCGATGCGTCCTACATCTCGGTTGTCGACTACATCGACCGCGCGATTGAGTGGGCTGCCAAGTACAACATTCGCGTGCTGCTTGACCTGGCGACTGTGCCCGGTGGCCAGGGCGATTCCAACGATTCGCCCGCCACGCCGGAGGCTGTTGCCGAGTGGCATTCGTCCACTAACGGCCGCCATGTCGCACTCGACGTGCTCGAGCGCTTGGCCGAGCGTTACGGCGAGGCCGAGAGCCTGCTGGGCATTGAGCTGCTGGATACGCCGCAGATGAGTGTCCGCAAGAGTCTCTTTGCCATGACGGATGGCATTCCGGCTCACTACCTGCGCAATTTCTATCGCGATGCCTACGAGCTCGTCCGTTCGTATATGCCCGAGGATAAGATCGTCGTCTTTTCGTCTTCGGGGCATCCCGGCGAGTGGAAGCATTTTATGCGCGGCGCCAAGTACAAGAACGTCTACATGGACCTTCACCTGTACCATTACCGCGACGAGTATGCGCTCGACATCACGAGCCCCCGCGGGCTGACGACGGCGATTTCGCGTAACAAGCGCGAGCTTAAAGAAGCGATTTCGACTGGGTTCCCCGTGCTGGTGGGCGAATGGTCGGGCGCGGCGATCTTTGCCAACTCGTCGGTTACGCCCGAGGGCCGCAATGCCTACGAGCGCGTGTTTATCGCCAATCAGCTGGCTTCGTTTGCGCCGGCTGCAGGTTGGTTCTTCCAAACGTGGAAGACCGAGAAGCGCATTGCAGCATGGGACGCCCGCGCGGCGCTCGGTACACTCGAGCGCGGCATGATTGAATAGGTTGATATGACGCAAAACAGCGCCCATACGGGCAAACTCTATGTGGTCGGCACGCCCATCGGCAACCTGGGCGACCTGTCCCCGCGCGTTGGCGAAGCCTTTGCCGCCGCCGATGCCATTTGCTGCGAAGACACGCGTGTGACGTCAAAGCTGCTGATGCACCTAGGCATTTCCAAGCCACTTGTCCGTTGCGACGAGAATGTGATCGCCAGCCGCGCCGCCGGCCTGGTCGACCGTCTGCTGGCGGGGGAGACCCTCGCCTTTGCCTCGGATGCCGGCATGCCGAGCGTGTCCGATCCCGGCCAGGCGCTGGTCGAGGCGGCGCGTGAGGCCGATGTGCCCGTCGAAGTTATTCCCGGGCCCTCTGCTTGTGTCACGGCGCTTGTTTCGTCCGGCATTCCCTGCGAGCATTTTTTCTTCGAGGGCTTTTTGGGCCGAAAGCACGGCGACCGTGTGCGCCGTTTGCAGCGCCTTGCCGTGGTGCCCGGCGCGCTCATCTTCTACGAGTCTCCACATCGCATCGTGGCGACGCTCGAGGCCGTGGCGGAGGTCTTTCCCCAGCGTGAGGTTGCCGTCTGCCGCGAACTTACCAAGCTACACGAGGAGGTCTTGCGCGGGCCCGCTGCCCAGCTTTCCGAGGAGCTGCGTGCTCGCGGCGAGGTAAAGGGCGAGATTGCGCTGGTCATCGCGCCGCCGAGCGAGGACGAAGAGGCCGGTATCGCGCCGGTTGGCGCCGCGGCAGCGGATCCCGATGAGGCCCTGCGCGCGGATATCCGCGCCGCGCTCGAGGAGGGGGAGCCCGCCTCTGCGGTGGCCAAGCGCCTGTCTCAGAAGTATTCGCGCCGCAAGCGCGATGTCTATGCCATGGTGCTCGATATGCAATAGATGGAGGATATCCAGCCCTTGCGCTAGAATCATCCTCTGTATGCAACGTTTTTCTGGAGGACAAACCCCATGGATCAAAGCAAGCCTTCGTTCTTTATCACGACGCCCATCTACTACGTCAACGCCGATCCGCACCTGGGCACGGCTTATTCCACCATCATCGCCGACGTTCAGGCTCGCTATCGCCGCTCCGCCGGCTATAACGTCAAGTTCCTGACCGGCATGGACGAGCACGGCGAGAAGGTCGCCGAGGCCGCAGCCAAGCACAACATGACGCCGCAGGAGTGGACCGACAGCCAGGCTCCGCACTTCAAGGAGCTTTGGAGCAAGCTCGAGATCTCCAACGACGACTTCATCCGCACCACCGAGCCGCGCCAGCATCATGCCGTGCAGTACCTGTGGGAGCGCATGAAGGAGTCCGGCTACCTGTATAAGGGCAGCTACGACGGTTGGTATTGCGTGCCTGACGAGACCTACTTCACTGATACGCAGGTCCAGAAGGGCGACGAGGAGTACGGCAGCGTCGGCCAGCACCTGTGCCCCGACTGCCACCGTCCGCTTGAGCGCGTGCAGGAGGAGTCCTACTTCTTTAAGCTTTCCGCCTTCCAGGACAAGCTGCTCAAGCTCTATGACGAGCACCCCGACTTTGTCGAGCCCGCGTTCCGTATGAACGAGGTGCGCAGCTTTGTCGAGGGCGGCCTCAACGACCTTTCCGTGAGCCGTACGAGCTTTGACTGGGGCATTCAGGTTCCGTTTGACGAGGGCCACGTGACCTATGTGTGGTTCGACGCGCTGCTCAACTATATGACGGCTGTCGGCTACGGTGTCGATACCGACGAGGCCCGTGCCGAGTTGGCCTATCGCTGGCCCGCGCAGTTCCACATCGTGGGTAAGGACATCATCCGCTTCCACTGCGTCATTTGGCCCGCCATGCTCATGGCCATCGGCGAGGCCCTGCCCGAGCACGTCTTTGCCCACGGCTTCCTGACCGTGCGCAATGCCGAGACCGGCAAGGCCGAGAAGATGTCCAAGAGCCGCGGCAACGCCATCGCTCCGCAGGACGTTATCGACATGCTGGGCGTCGAGGGCTATCGCTACTACTTCATGACCGACGTCGTCCCCGGCACCGACGGTGCCATCAGCTTCGACCGCATGGAGCAGGTCTACAACGCCGACCTGGCCAACAGCTGGGGCAACCTCATCTCGCGTTCGCTCAACATGAGCGGCAAGTACTTTGACGGTTGCGCGCCCGTCAAGCCCGCATCGTTCGATGCGTTCGACAACCCGCTGGCAAAGATCGCCGATGACCTGGTCGACCGCTACATGGCCAAGATGGACGTGCTCGATTACGGTGGAGCCAAGGACGAGGTCATGGAACTCATCCACGCCGCCAACCACTACATCGAGGACTCCGAGCCCTGGGCACTTGCCAAGGACGAGGCCAAGGCTGACGAGCTGGCATTTGTGATCTACAACCTGCTCGAGGCCATCCGCATTGCCGCTCACCTGCTGATGCCGCTCATGCCCCAGACTTCTGCCGAGGCTCTGCGCCGCCTGTCCTGCGAGGACGAGGCCGCGAGCGACGATCTCAAGGGCATTTGCGCTTGGGGCCTGCTTGCTGGTGGTCAGCCCGTCGAGAAGGGCGATCCGCTGTTCCCGCGTCTGGGCTAAGACGCCGCGCGCCATATCGGCAATTTGCTGTTTAGATGTAAGGGCATGGCCGCAACGGTCCATGCCCTTTTGTTTCAAGACGCCGCCACCATGCTAAGGAGGCAACCATGACAACTTCGCCTTTGGCTAACCCCACGGCAACAAGGGAACTGCTGGAGGAGTTTGGCCTTGCGACCAAGCATCGCCTGGGGCAGAACTTCCTGATCGACAACCATGTAATTGAGCGCATTTGCGAGCTTTCCGAGCTTGCGGGCGATGAGCGCGTGCTCGAGGTTGGCCCGGGCGTTGGCACGCTCACACTTGCACTGCTGCAGGAGGCGGCGTGCGTCACGTCGATCGAGGCAGATCCCGAGCTCGAACCGGTGCTCGATGCCCATGCCGCCGACTATGCCAACTTCCGCTTTATCATGGGCGACGCGCTCAGGGTGACGCCGGAGCAGATTGAGCAGGCTGCGGGCGGTGAGCCGACGGTGTTTGTCGCGAATCTGCCCTATAACGTGGCGGCGACAATCATTCTGCAGTTCTTCCAGACGATGCCTGCGCTCAAGCGCGCCGTTGTCATGGTTCAAAAGGAGGTTGCCGATCGCATTGCCGCAACGCCGGGCAACAAGACCTATGGCGGCTATACGGCAAAGCTCGGCCTGTATGTGCAGGTGACGGGTCGTTTTGAGGTGCCGCCGCGCTGCTTTATGCCGGCGCCGCATGTGGACTCGGCCGTCGTGCGTATCGACCGTGTTGACGGCGTGGTGCCCGAGGGACTCGATCGCGAGTTTGTGGCTCGCGTAATTGACGCTGCGTTTGCTCAGCGTCGCAAGACCATCCGCAATTCCATGAGCGCCAACGGCTTTGCCAAGGACGTGCTCGATGCCGCCATTGAGACTTGCGGTATCGCACCCACCACGCGTGCCGAGACGCTTGATGTTGCCGACTTTGTCCGCCTGGCCCAGGAGCTAATCCATGATGCCTAATGCCGCACGCGTGACGTTTACCAAGAAAAAGAAGACGGTTGCCTGCCCCGTGCCCTTGGCACCGCTTGCCGACACGCATGCGCATCTGCTTTCGTTTTGGGGCAAAGAAGTGCCCGAGACGCTCGTGCGCGCCAAAGCCGCGGGCGTCGACCTGTTGGTGACGATGTTCGATCCCATCGCTGACAAACGCAGCGTGGCGGACTATAGCGACTGGCTGGTGCGCGAAATTCTGCCGATGCGGGATATTCCGCAGATCAAGTATCTTGCCGGCGTGCATCCGTATGGCGCGCCGGACTATACCGACGACGTTCACGCACAGGTCGTTGCCGCACTCGATGACCCCTTATGCGCCGGTATTGGCGAAATCGGCCTGGACTACCATATGGACTATGACGACGATATCGCGCCGGCACCCCATAACGTGCAGATTGACTGCATGGCGCGTCAGCTCGAGCTTGCCGTGTGCCGTAACGTGCCGGTGGAACTGCATTTGCGCCACGAGGACACGGACCATGAGCGTACCTCGCACGTGGACGCCTACAACGTGCTTCGTGAGGTGGGCGTGCCCCAGGCCGGTTGTGTGCTGCACTGCTTTGGCGAGGACCGCGCCACGATGGAGCGCTTTGTGGAGCTGGGCTGCTATATCGCCTATGGTGGTGCGGCTACCTTTAAGCGCAACGACGACGTGCGCGAGGCATTCGCGGCAACCCCACTCGATCGAATTTTGTTCGAGACGGATTGCCCGTATATGGCTCCGGAGCCCATCCGCGGTCTTAAATGCGAGCCCGCAATGATCTCCATTACGGCAAGCGCGCTGGTTAACGACCGTGTCGATCGCACAGGTGAGGACGCCGAAACAATCGCGCAAGCCGCTTGGGAAAATGCCTGCAAACTTTTTCAAAAATAGTTCTTGCGTTCGCGGTGGCGCTCCGTTATTCTAATTTCTGCACGCGGGCGTGGCGGAATTGGCAGACGCGTACGGTTCAGGTCCGTATGGGGGCAACCCCATGAAGGTTCAAGTCCTTTCGCCCGCACCATTAAATGAAAGAGCTCCCAGCAATGGGAGCTTTTTTGTTATGGGCCCATCACAGGGACTTGAACCTGTGAAGGAGCGAGCGTAAAGAAAACGCGGAGCGTTTTTAGCGAGCTGGCGAGGACGCCGGCAGGCGGCCGAAGCCGGTGCGGATCCGCGAAGCGGATACGCGGACGTCCTTTCGCCCGCACCATTAAATGAAAGAGCTCCCAGCAATGGGAGCTTTTTTGTTATGGGCCTCTTGTTGATGTCACGTTGCTGCTTCGTGCGGGTATCCTAGTGCCAACGTGTGCCTATCAGAGGAGAGACCATGCTGTTGTCCGGTATCATTGCCGCCCTTACCAGCCTTTTGATTCCCATCATCATTTTGTTGCTGCTGCTTCCCAACGCCTGCTATGTCGTTGAACAACAGCATGCCGTGATCATCGAGCGTCTGGGCAAGTTTAACCGCATCGTCAACGCGGGCTTCCACATGAAGGTGCCCGTGATCGACCGCAAGGCCGCCACGGTGAGTCTGCGCACCATGAAAAACGGTTTTGGCATCGACGTTAAGACCCAGGACAACGTGACCATCGGCCTCGAGGTCTCCGCGCAGTATCACGTGAGCTACGACATGGGTGCCGGCCCGGCGGATTCGGGCATCTACAAGAGCTACTACATGCTGCAGGAGCCCGTCGACCAGATGCGCGACTTCATCACCGATGCCCTGCGCTCTTCGATCCCCGTGTACACGCTCGACGAGGTCTTTGCCAAGAAGGATGATATTGCCAAGGACGTCAACGCTACCGTTTCCGAGCAGATGGCCGCCTACGGCTTCACCCTCGTGTCGACGCTCATCACCAAAATCGCGCTGCCGACCGAGGTCGAGAACTCCATGAACGACATCAACGCAGCCCAGCGCAAGCGCGCCGCGGCGCAGGAACTTGCCGAAGCCGACCGCATCAAGCGCGTCACCGAGGCGACTGCCGAGGCCGAGGCCATGGAAAAAGCCGGCGAGGGCATTGCAAACCAGCGCAAGGCCATTGCGCTGGGCATCAAGGATTCGCTCGAGATTATCCAGGAGACGGGCGTTGGCAACGACGAGGCCAACCAGCTGTTCATGTTTACGCAGTGGGCCGAGATGATGACGGAGTTCGCCCGTACGGGTAAAAACTCGACGGTCGTGCTGCCGAGCGACTTTTCTCAGTCGGCCTCGATGTTCGAGCAGATGCTGGCAGCGGGCAAGGTCCAGAACGAGTCGAAGGAGTAGGCGCGCGTGAAATACACCGTAGTTTGCGTCGGCAAGCTCAAAGAGCGCTTTTGGAAGGATGCTTGCGCCGAGTACACCAAGCGCCTGGGCGCCTATGCCAAGGTGGATATGCGCGAGGTGGCCGATATCGATCCGGCTAAGGCGGGTGGCGTGGATGCCGCGCGCGACAGGGAAGGGGCGGCGATTCTTGCAGCCTTGCCGCCGAGGGCACATGTGATTCTGCTTGCCATCGAGGGCAAGGAGCGCTCGAGCGAGGAGCTCTCGTCAAGGCTCGACGATCTTATGCTGCGAGGCAACAGTGATATCGCCTTTGTGATCGGCGGCTCGGACGGCGTGAGTGATGAGGTGCGCGCCCGCGCCGACGAGATGCTCAGCTTTGGACGCATCACCTTGCCACACA
Organism: Collinsella aerofaciens; assembly: GCA_008668235.1. GTDB lineage: Bacteria > Actinomycetota > Coriobacteriia > Coriobacteriales > Coriobacteriaceae > Collinsella > Collinsella aerofaciens_K. The sequence continues at coordinate 23,937 of RQCP01000006.1, forward strand.
ACCTGGCGCGCGTGGTGCTGCTGGAGCAGATTTACCGCGCCTGCAAGATCAGCCGTGGCGAGCCGTATCACAAATAGGTCGGCAATACGAAACAATGGCATGGGACAATAGCTTCCGTTTTGAGGAACGTGTCTGAGAGGACTCTGTGATATGAAGATCGGGTTTGTCGGTTTTGGCAATATGGCGAGCGCTATGGCCGATGGCTGGATTGCTACCGGCGTGTCTGCGAGCGACATGTGCGCCTGCGCAGGCCGCTATGACGCTCTGATTGAGCGTTGTGAGGCGCGCGGCATGACCGCCTGCCATGATGCGGCAGAGGTTGTCGCCGCATCTGATATCGTGGTCGCTGCGGTCAAGCCGTACATGATCGAGAAGGTCTTCGCGCCGCTCAAGGGTGCGCTTGCCGACAAGGTCGTCCTTTCGGTCGCCTGGACCTGGGATAGCGCCAAGTGGGAGCAGGTCCTGCCGGGCGTCGCGCATATCTCGACGGTGCCCAACACGCCGGTATCGGTGGGTGAGGGCGTCATTGCCTGCGAGAAGGCCTCTACGCTTAGTGATGAACAGCGCGACACGGTGCTCGGCCTGCTTGACAAGCTCGGTACGGTGGTCGAGCTCGATTCGAGCCTGCTGTTTGTGGGCGGCACCGTGGGCGGCTGCGCCCCGGCATTTGTCGCCATGGCGATCGAGGCCCTGGGCGATGCGGCCGTCAAGCACGGTATTCCGCGCGCCGATGCCTATCGCATCGTGAGCCAGATGGTGCTGGGCACGGCAAAGCTGCAGCTTGCAACCGGTCAGCATCCCGCCGCAATGAAGGACGCCGTGTGCTCGCCTGGTGGCGCCACCATCAAGGGCGTCGTCGCGCTCGAGGATGCCGGCATGCGCAGCGCCCTGGTCAAGGCCATCGACGCCACCCTCCAGTAAAACCGACCAAAAAGGGACAGGTTTATTTTGGCGGGTTTTCCCTGCGGTTTTGTCGTTCTAGCAAAAAGCGCCCCGCAACTGGCTCAAACTCCAGTTGCGGGGCGCTTGCATTTGCCCAGTTAAAACCGACCAAAATAAACCTGTCCCTTTTTGGCAGGTTAGTCCCAGAAGCCGTCTTCCTCGTCCTCGGATTTGGGCCCGCGGTCGACGTACATCTTATGGGTGCGCTTCTCCATCACAAAGGCAAGAATCGCAAACAGCAGGATGCCGCCGGCGAAAAGGATGGCAAAACCGGTGCGGGTGCCAAACAAAAAGGAAAAAACTGCGTCCATTGGGTGCCTTCTTGCGTAGTTGAGTTGGGTCGTAAACGCTCATAAGTATATACTTGCCCATACATGTACAAGGTTGCAACCTAAATGGAATGTATATCGCCGGAGGATCTAATGCTTGATATCAAGTTTGTTCGCGAGAACCCCGATGCCATCGACGCCGCCATGGCCAATCGCCAGACGTCTTGGGACCGCGAGAAGTTCTTTGAGCTCGATGACGAGCGTCGTGCCGTCATTACCGAGGTCGAGGAGCTCCAGGCCACGCGTAACGCCGAGTCCAAGAAGATTGGTGCCCTGATGAAGGAGGGCAAGAAGGACGAGGCCGAGGCCGCCAAGGAGGCCGTGCGCGCCGTCAACGAGAAGATCGACGGTCTGGCCGAGCGCCGCACCGCCCTCGAGCAGGAGCAGTATGACTTCATGGCTCACCTGCCCAACATCCCGTGCGAGGCCACCCCGCTTGGCAAGGACGAGGACGAGAACATCGAGCGTCGCCGTTGGGGCACGCCGCGCGAGTTCGACTTCGACTTTAAGCCGCACTGGGATCTGGGCACCGACCTCGACATCCTCGACTTCGAGCGCGGCAACAAGCTCTCCGGCAGCCGCTTCACCGTTCTCGGTGGCGCCGGCGCCCGTCTTGAGCGCGCCCTCATCAACTTCTTCCTCGACACGCACACCAGCCGTGGTTTTAAGGAGTGGTGGCCGCCCATCGTCGTCAAGCGCCAGACCATGTTTGGCACGGGTCAGCTGCCCAAGTTCGAGGACGACGCCTATCACGTCTCGGGCGATAACTTCCTGATTCCTACCGCCGAGGTCGTACTGACTAACCTGCATGCCGGTGAGGTTCTGGACGCCGACACTCTGCCTCGCCGCTACACTGCCTTCACCCCCTGCTTCCGCGAGGAGGCCGGTTCCGCTGGTCGCGATACCCGCGGCATCATCCGTCAGCACGAGTTCGACAAGGTCGAGATGGTCAAGTTCGCCAAGCCGGAGGAGTCCGACGAGGAGCTCGAGAGCATGACCGCCGAGGCCGAGTACCTGCTGCAGCAGCTGGGCCTTCCGTATCGCGTGATTAGCCTGTGCACCGGCGACCTGGGCTTCTCTGCCCGTCAGACCTACGACATCGAGGTCTGGCTGCCGAGCTACAACGCCTACAAGGAGATCAGCTCCTGCTCCAACTGCGGTGACTTCCAGGCTCGCCGCGCCAACATCAAGTATCGCGACCCCGAGAACTTCAAGGGTTCGCGCTATCTGCACACCCTCAACGGTTCCGGCCTGCCGGCCGGCCGCACCATGGCCGCCATTCTGGAGAACTACCAGAACGCCGACGGCACCATCACGATTCCCGAGGTTCTGCGTCCCTACATGGGCGGTCTCGAGAAGATCGAGCCGGTCGCGTAACTTGGCTGCATAGGGGATATGCAAGGGCGCTCCTTCGGGGGCGCCCTATTTCGTGCGCAGGTCCATACCATGCCGTGCGGACAGCTCAATAGAAAACACACGAACAACTGTTCTGTATACAGCCATCTACCTGCTATGCTTTCGCTAAATAAGAGCGAGAGAAAGGGGACGCGATGGAGCTGTTTGATGATCGGGTGGTTTTGTTTGAGAGCGACGAGGGCGGGGAGTACCTGCTTGTAACGTGTGAGCCGTCTGGCATGGGTGGCCTGGTGGTTCGACAGACGAGCGAGGGCCCGTTGACCCAATGGTGCTACGAGGAGTCGCCGCATGTGGTCGAGACCTTTGTGACGCACGAGGGGCTTGTGGCGCTGGAGCACTTCTATGGAGTTGGGACTTCCAACCAGGTCGCTCGCATGCTGAGCATCTCGTTTGCCGATTATGACTGTGCCCAGCGGGTGAGATCGCTCCTGAGGGAACTTGATGCTAAGTTCGACGTGATCGAAAAGCCAATCGATCGTACGGGGAACGGCGGTATATGCGGAGCAGCATGACAAAACTGCGTTCCACAAAAAAGTTTGAGATTGTGCTTGACTCCAATAAGCTAAAGTGGTTTTATATGTCTTGCGCTGCGGCGTTACCTCAGCTGGATAGAGGGTCTGACTACGAATCAGAACGTCATAGGTTCGAATCCTATACGCCGCACCAATTGAAATTGAAAGCCCCCGGCAACGGGGGCTTTTCTTTTGGCGCTGTTAGACCAGGATTGACATACATGTGTCCCCACGGTGCCATATCGGGGCCCCCATCGAACGCGAGGATGGGGGCAGCATGAACGCCGAAGACCTGGTCCTCAACTTCAAGAAGGGCATGGCGAACCTCAGCAAGACCGAGCGCCGCCGCGCCATCGAGTCCGTCAGGGACGTTTTCCCCGAGGCGGCGTTCGACGACGCGGCCTGATCTGCCTACGAAATCGAACGCTGCGCGGGCTTAGGGTCCGCCGCGGTCGTGAAG
>RQCP01000016.1 GCA_008668235.1 Collinsella aerofaciens
AGGTGAGGGGGATCCAGCCCGAGGGGATGTAGGAATGCGATAGAAAAGTCATAGATGCGGGCGTGTTGGCTAAAATGGGTCGGCCGGGATTGGTCAATCTCGGCCGACTATATTTGGCTAAATTATTCCGACGCTAACAACGGCATGGCAGGGTCATTCCAGGGAGTATTTATCTTCTGTATTGCCTGCAACCTTATGATTGCTGCGTTTGCTATCGTTTCCGGCTTTCTCAATAAGGCTGCTGAAAAGTAATAAGCGCCGATTTGCATCGGCATAGATTGCCATGCAACAGGGGTCGACTCCAAGCCAGACTGGAGTCGACCCCTGTTTTCGTTTTAAAGGTTGCCCGCAGGCACCATGGGTGCCAACATGCGCTTCAGCTTGGCTGGTTTATTTGAACATAAGCTCGACTATTCCCGCCCAAACCGCTTTCTCATCAATATCCTCACCTTGAGCGACCGTATTGCTTGCTCCCTCCAGAACGGTATAAAGAATTTGTACGTAGAGCATTACGTCGGCGCTATCGGAAAACGCGCCAATCTCTACACCATGAAGAAGGATGTCTTTAAGCGCATCCATGGTTCGTTTGGTCGCCGTCGCTTGACGTTCCTGAACTGCAGGAATTCGATTTGCTTGAACGCTAACCTCGGCCAGCACGCGCCGGCGCTTTTCATCGCTTCGATAGCCACCTATAACTGAATTGCCGAGCTCGATAAGCGCGGCCTTGAACCCGTCCCTATCGACTATTAGCGAGTAGTCGCGCTGATAGTCAATGGTCGGAAACATGCTGTCCAAGAGCGTAGTGAAAATCTCCTCTTTTGAGGGAAAGTAGTAGTACACCGACGGCTTGGATATACCGACAAAGTCGCAAATCTTTCCGATAGACGCTTTGTCATAACCGACTTCTGCCACAAGATCGTACATTGCGTCCAATATTTTTTTTCTTGTGCTCACGCTGCATTTCTCCATTGCAAATCACTTCCGCACTACCAACATTATTAAGGATGGCAACGGAACATCAATTCGTGTCCAAACATGACCACTATATACGGCGAACGGTATGTATCAGTAGGCGAGCGGCAATTATTCAAAATTATCTACCGAACGGTAGGTATAGTAGTACTATAGCAGGTGAAACCCCGCTATTGTCGCGGCCGGACAGCATCGCGGGAAACCCGACGGAAGGACCAACCATGTACGAGAACTATCGTATGCCGGGCGAGTTCGAGAAGCGCTCCAACGTCTATGTGACATGGCTTCCCGATTACATCCGTGCAGAGGGCTACGATAACCGCCAGCCCTGCGTTGACGTGATCAAGGCTCTGCTCGAGTATGGCGACGTTACGGTCAACCTCAATTGCGGCACCCCCGGCTCCTATGAGGAGGCTTGCTCGCGCCTGAAGGAGGAGGGGGTTGATCTCGATCGCATCGAGATCACGCAGTTCGAAGACTCCAACTTCTATGTCCGCGACAACGGTCCCAGCATCATGGTCGACGACAAGGGCCATTCTTATATGGTCAACCCCGCTTGGACCTATTACGGCGTGTGGGACAAGAACTCCCCGGAGTGCCAGTCCGCACGTAAGGCAGCCGTTCACATGGCGGTTGCGCTCGGTTGCTTCGATATCGTCAATTCCGAAATGGTTTCGGAGGGCGGCGACCGCGAGTTTGACGGTCACGGCACTCTGATCGCCATCGAGGACACGGAATGCCGCAAGCGTAATCCCGAGTTCACGAAAGAGGAAGTAGAGGCCGAGTATAAGCGCATCTACAACCTCAACAAGGTTATCTGGCTTCCGCAGCCTATGCTCGAGGACGACGACTATCGACTGGGCATCCTCGACGAGAAGGAAGACGGAACTCCCGTCTTTGGCATGAGCTTTGCAGCTCACATTGATGAGATGTGTCGCTTTATCACTCCGAACAAGATTCTTCTTGCCGAGGTGTCCGATGAAGAGGCAGCCTCGAGCAAGGCTGGAGCAGAGTCTCGTCGCCGCATTGAGGCAGCCTACGAGATCCTGAGCAACGAAACGGACTGGGAGGGCAAGCCCTTCGAGATCGTTCGTATGCCCACCGCCGAGCCTATTGAAGTCGTTATCGCCCCTGGCGATGAAGATTACGAGCTCTATAAGGGCTTCATCGACGAAATGGGCGGCAAGTTTATGGATGGCACCCCCTGGCCCGAGGGCCCCGTCCACTTCTACGCCGCAGCGAGCTACTGCAACTTCCTGATTTGCAACGGCGTCGTTCTTGGCCAGCGTTATTACCACGAGGGCATGAGCGAGGTCGTGAAAGAGAAGGATGAGCAGGCCAAGGCAGTTCTTGAGAGCTGCTTCCCCGATCGCAAAGTCATCATGATTGATTCCCTCGCGCTTAACCTGTCCGGCGGCGGCGTGCACTGCTGGACTAAGGACGTGGCGGCCAGTCGTTAGTGAGCCTTAGAGCCTGCGCTCTTTGGCTTAGGCGCCACATGTACCGCTCCCCGAGGGATATCCGTGTTTTCCTCGGGGACACATTCAACAATAATTTTGATAATAATTCGAAAGGAAATAGGCATGAACAACAGCCTCCGCGGTCGCGACTACATCAACATCCATGATCTCTCCTCCGAGGATTTCCGCTATCTCATCGATCTTGCCTGGAACCTTAAGGCTCAGAAGAAGTCTGGTGTCGACCAGCGCTACTTCCCCGGCAAAAACGTCCTCGCCAACTTTGAGTGGGGCTCGACCCGTACTCGTTGCGCATTCGAGACCTCCTGCAATGATTTGGGCATGGGCTTCACTTATCTGACCAACTCCCACATGGGTGACTGCGAGACCGTCAAGGATGCCATGCGCGTCTTTAACGGCATGTACGATCTCATCGTCTACCGCGCACAGAAGGACGAGCAGTTCCTCTATGACGTCGCCGACCTGGTTGACATCCCGGTCATCAATGCCCTTACTCTCGGCGATCACCCGACTCAGATGCTCGCTGACGCTCTTACGATGGAAGAGCAATGGGGCGGTCTGCGTACGAGCCGCGGCAAGAAGATGGCTTTCGTTGGCAACTGCGCCGGCGCCCCAGTGTGGTATGGCCGTCTGTGCGCTATGCTCGACATGGACTTCCTCGCCATCGGCCCCGACGACCTCCGTCATCAGATGTGCAAGGAAATGATCGAAGAGGTGGAGGCCTGCTACGCCAAGTACGCTCCCAATAGGACCTTTACCATCACCTCTGACCTCGATGCCCTGGATGGCGTTGACGTTATCGTTACCGAGGAGTGGCGCTACATCAACCCCGAGTGCGGAGAAGAGGTTCTGGATCCCGACGACTACAACTCCTGGTTGGGCGATGCCGAGTCTCTGTACCCCTATCGCGTCACCAGCGAGCTGTGCAAGCGCACCAACAATCCCGACATCTTCTGCATGCATGAGCTTCCCTCTGTCCACAACGCGGATCACCGTGTTGGCAAGATGCTCCTCGACCAGTGCAAGAACGACCTTCATCGCGAGATCATCACCGAGGGTTTCGAGATTGCCGACGAGTGCTTTGAGGCCAACGCTTCGGTCATCTTCCGTGAGGCAGAGAACCGTCAGCACACCATCAAGGCCGTTATGTGTGCCCTTCTGGGTCTCTAGGAGCTGCGTCAATGGAAAATGCAAAGTTAAAGAGCAGCAAGGTTTACGCATGGGTTCTCGTAATCGCGCTCGGCCTTATGTCTGCCGGCACGACCGGATCCTATAGCGTCATCGCGGGCTCCTTCGTCGCACCCGTGTGCGAGGAGTTCGGGTTTGACTATTCCATCTTCTCGTATTACTTCACCGCAACGCTCATTGGTCTTGCGGCAGCTCTTCCGTTTGTCGGAAAACTCATTCCCAAGGTCGTTGGCAAGGTTTGGCTCCCCGTTGTCGAGCTTATTTTGCTCGCTGCCGGCGCAGGCATGGCCTTCTACACCGAAGTCTGGATGTTCATCGCCGCTGGCGCCCTGATTGGCGTTTGCTTCGCCTTCACCACCGGCGTCGCTATGTCCGACGTTATTGACCAGTGGTTCAAAAAATCTGGTGGCCTGGCAATCGGCCTCGCTTGGGCAGTGAACTCGATTTACATGCTCATCATGAGTCCCGTCATCACCTCTGTCATCGAGGCCGCTGGCTGGAGAACTGGTTATCTGGTGCTCGCCGGTGTTTCCGCAGTGCTCATTCTCCCAGCTTCCATTCTGATCATCCGCTACAAGCCTCAGGACAAGGGCATGCTGCCCTATGGCTACGTCGAGGGCGAGACGGTCACCGAGACCGAGGAGACGACCGAGGATAGCACGCGTGGCGTTAGCTATGCGCGCGCCATTAAGTCGCCTGCCTTCTTCTTCTGCATCGGCTTCCTCTGTCTCGTTCAGCTCACTTGCTGCATGAACCAGCTCTTCCCGACGTATGCTTCCGAGGTTGGTTTTAGCCCCATGGTGGGCGGCTTCATGGTATCCGCTGCATCGCTCTTCGATCTGTTCCTCAATCCGATCGTCGGCACCACTTGCGATAGGTTCGGCAGCACGAAGGCCATTCTGGGCTGGCTCGCTGTCTCCATCCTCTCCTTTGTCATGCTCATGATGAGCAGCGGCAACTCGACGCTCAGCATCCTCGCAGCAGGCGTGAACGACGTAATGTACGTCATCGCTGGCACTGCCCTGACCGTTTTGGTTATGGATGTCTTTGGCTCCCGCGATTTCGGTCGCATCTTCGCGCTGATCTGCTCCGTGGGCTATATCGTCGGCGCCTTTGGCATGCCCGTTATGATGAAGGTCTATGAGCTTGTCGGCTCCTTCCAGGGCGTCTTCATCTTCTGCATCGCATGCAACGTTATTATCGGCCTGTTCTTGCTGCTGGCAAAAAAGACTGGTAAGAACCTCTCCTGGGACGAATAGTTCGATTCGTCTTAGACATACGCTGTAGGGCTTAACCTGCAGCCGCTTTGGGGCATCGACTAACATCGGTGCCCTTTTTCATCGAATGTGACAAAGGAGCAGCCACTTTGTCACATTGAGTGGCATGTAAATCGAGGTCTAATACTTTTCCGAGAAGTGAACGGCCATACTTGGGCCTCCGAAGCATCGACATTTTTAGACGTCAAACCCGTAGGATTTGGCTGGCAAAACCGCAGGAAATTGCATCTCGAAAGTGCAGATGCTTCGGGGCCCGTTTTCACTCGTTCACTTCTCGGGAAAAGTATTAAACCTCGTTGTATGGGGTGCGGCTGGAGGGTGGTCATCGTTCAGTAGCTACCTCTTCCTTGTGAATCGCCTGAAGCGCAAGGCATAATGCATGTGACAAAGGGACGGCCCCTTTGTTGTGTTGATATGAGAGAAGAGTAGATGATCCTTTCGCTGGCCCCTATGGAGGGGATTACCGGGCATGTGTTCCGTCGCGTGCATGCGGAGTGCTTCGGTGCGCTCGATTGCTATTACACGCCGTTTTTGCCGCCGCCGCGGGTGGGAAACCGCTTTGGCGGCAAGGCGTTTAAGGAGATCGATCCTGCCAATAACCAGGGGCTCAACGTGGTGCCTCAGCTGATGTCCAAGAACGCGGACGAGTTTGTGTGGGCGGCACAGGTGCTCGCCGACATGGGCTACCGCGAGGTCAATCTCAACTTGGGTTGCCCTTCGGGAACGGTTGTCGCCAAGGGCAAGGGCTCGGGTTTCTTGCGCAATCTCGACGAGCTCGAGGCGTTCTTAAGCGATGTGTGCGAGCGGTCGCCGTTGCCGGTGTCGGTAAAGACCAGGCTGGGGCTGGAGAATGACGACGAATACGAGCGCGTGCTCGATCTGTATTGCCGCATGCCGCTGGCAGAGCTAATCGTGCATCCGCGTGTGCAAAAGGACCGCTATACGGGCTCGCCGCGCAAGGAGTTCTATGGCGAGACGCTGGAGCGTGCGCCGTTCCCGGTTGCCTATAACGGCGATATTTTTGATCTTGAGGATATGGATGCGCTGGTGGAGGCCTATCCCGGCACACGCCATGTGATGCTGGGGCGTGGCTTGCTTGCGAACCCCGCGCTGGCTCGCATGGTCAAGGGCGGCCCTGCTGCCACGGCAGCCGAACTGCATCGTTTCCATGGCACGCTGTTTGCGGCATATGCAGAAGAGATTGGCGGTAACGCGGTCTTTCGCATGAAGGAGTGGTGGTTCTACGCCAAATGCGCCTTCGCCGATCCCGCTACCGTCCACAAGATCGTACGCAAGACCAAAAAGGTCGACGAATACCGCGCTGCCGTCGAGCGCGTCTTTCGCGAACAGCCGCTTGCACCCACAGCTCGCTTCCACGGCTAACTAGTCATCGGGGGCGTTCTTTAACGACTGGTCATTTAAGGACGTCCCCAACGACTATGTAGCAAAAAGCTGTACACTAGCATCCAAAGATGTCGAAAAATGTCGACTTTGGATGCTGGCGTACATGTTTGGGTCCGACGGGGGAGCGGGCCTAGGCAATCAGTGCATCAAGTGTAATGAGCTCTCTGAGCCGCTCCGTGCGTGTTTGCCCATGGCGTTTGGCTTTTTCGTCAAACGCCTCAAGAATCGATTCGCCCACACGTGCTGTTATAACGACGCTTGGCTCATCGGAGATCGACGGCCTTCCCAGCTTGATGGTGCGACCCTTCGGCCATTCATCTTTTTCGTATGCCTTCGCGGCTTTCTCCAACTCTCCGGGAGCAAACCCCATCATCTTTTCGAGCTGCTTAGCGTCCATAGCGCCTCCTATCGATCGGCATAATGTCGAGCACAGGTCAACGGATACTCTTTTTGTATACAGTTTTGTAGACAAAAATATAAACAGTTTATCAGGCTAATTAGCTTGTTTTGACCCGCGTGTTCGATAGGAAATGAGCATTGACGGCTTCGATACTCCTTTGCTTTTCAGCTTGGAATTTGGATGCCCATTGAACTTCCGGAGGGGAGCGCTTTATTAAGCTATCGAGATTCTGGGCAGGAGCTCTCACTGGTCTTCGGTAATGGGACCAGCTTAATTCGCGACACAGTGTGTCGCGAATGGGAGTAGTCGTTAGGTGTCCTTCAATGGCTACTCATATAAGAACGTCCAAGTGCCGGATTTTGTCATTTAGTGTCGTTCTCAGCGACTATTCTGGAGGGTCGTGGTCAAAAAAGGGCAAATATGAGTACTGTTGCCATTATGGTTGCATTTATTTTGCTATAAATAGTAGCTCCTGATGAGATTTGTTCCCATTAGGAGCTACTTTTATTGAACATATGAGGAGAAATAACGTCGTCTGCGGACGAGTGGAACGTTGAATGGTTCCTGAAGTGATCAAAATCGCTGCTACTAAACAGGTAGCAGTACTCATATTTGCCTTTTTTTGACTACAGCCCTCTCGGAAACCTTTCCAGAGGCGTCAAACAGCCATAATCCAAAGGTCGCCTCAAACAATTAGCCGGCTAAGAGCGTCCATGACTACCCAAAAGCTGTACACCAGCATCCAAAGATGTCGAAAAATGTCGACTTTGGATGCTGGTGTACATGTTTGGGCCGTATGGGCTGGGTCCCTGGACGGACAGAGTGTGCGCACTAGAGCAGATTCTCCTGCACCCATGCGATGATGTCGCTTGACTCGTAGAGCGGCTTGCCGTCGATGAACAAGCAGGGAACCTGGCGTTTTCCGCCGACGGCGATGAGTGTCTGCTCGGCTTCGGTATCGGTTGAGATGTTGCGCTCGGGAATGGTCACGCCGTTATCGGCCAGAAAGCGCTTGACCTTTATGCAATACGGGCAGCCGGTCATAACGTAGAGCACGAGCTCGTGATCAGTAGTCATAGGTCTCCAATCGGTTGCGGTTTTGATTGAAATACCCAAAGCCGCCGCGGTCTATGCGCACGTCAACGACGACTCGATGGCCTGGACCAGAAACGCCGTGGCTCCGGTGCCGCAGGGCTTGTCGTAGTAGTCAACAAAGCGCTGGTCGGCAAGATAGCCGTGGGCGAGGCCCAGGTACGCCTCGTCTTGGGGCTCGCATCCCCAGTTGAGAGCAATCCATCGACGGTGCATTGTAACCAGTTTTTGGGCTTCGTTGCTCTCTGGGTCGCCAATGCCCATGGCAATCGAGAGCTGGCCCAAAATGGCGCGTTCAAGTTCCTTCATGTCGTTCCATGTCTGAGGATCCATATCCAGTAACGTTTCGTTTGCTGCATCGATAGCCTCATCGCCATAGCGCGCCCGCGCCTCGGCGCCGTAGCGCTCTTCGTTTTCCTGCACGGTGTGCCAGCGCTCCAGTTGCGGCAGGACGGCGCCCATGAGCGAGACGGCTTCGTCGAGCGACATGCCGGTGTTTTGCGCCAGCCGCGGGGCACAATCCTCAATCATCGCCTCCATGGTGGTGTCGTAGGTGTACTTGCCGTGGTCGTAGCACCACTTGCAGTAATGGTCGGTCGTGGCGCCCGTGGCGTCGGTGCCGCAGTCGTCGGGCGTGAGTATCATGCCGCAGCTCTGGCAATAATGCTCGGGCATTTCGAGCAGGTGAGACAGGGGTTCGCCGGTTACGGCGGCGATGAGCTTCATCATGTCGATGCCCGGGGTGACTTCGCCGCGCTCCCAACGGCTGACGGCTTGGCGTGTGACGAAGAGCTTGGCGGCGAGCTGCTCTTGGGTAAGGTGATGGGCGCGACGGACGGCAATGAGTTTTTCTGCAAAGGCCATAGCGGCTCCTTTCTGCTGGTTGATAGCTTAAGCATACGCGGCGGCAGGCACCCTTCCAAGCAACCGTTGGTTGCACGACTGCGGACCGCGGCGAAGAATTGCGCGCAACGCCCCGCGCCTCCATGCCGTACAATGACCGGCATGGAACCTATCGCACACATACATACCGACCTGCCGCAGAAGTTCGGCATTCCGCGCAACAGCTTTTTGGCGCCCCATCTGCAGGGACGCATCGTTTTTGAGCCGGAATTTGCCTCCAATGCAGCGGTTGAGGGTTTGGACTCCTTCTCTCACCTGTGGCTGCTGTGGCGCTTCGAAAACGGAACGCCCGGCGGCACGGCTAAGGACATAGCTGCCGATGCCAAGTCGCAGGACAGGTCCGGCACCAACGTCAAGTGGTCGAAGACCGTGCGCCCGCCGCGTCTGGGCGGAGCCGAGCGCGTGGGTGTCTTTGCCACGCGCAGTCCGTTTCGCCCTAATCCCATCGGGCTCACCTGCGTTAAGCTCGACCGCGTGGAGCTTACCGACGACGGCCCCATCATCCATGTGCTGGGGGCCGATCTGCGCGACGGCACGCCCATCTACGATATCAAGCCCTACATCCCGTTTGCGGACTGCCACCCGGATGCGACCGGCGGCTGGATTGAGGGTGCTCCGTGGCAAGAGCTCGATGTTGAGTTTCCACAAGCGCTGCAGGATATGGTCCCGCCCGCAAAGCTCCCCGGCTTGGTCGAGGTCCTTTGCCAAGATCCGCGCCGCGCGGGCAGCAAGCACGAGCCAAACCGCGTTTACCACTTAGCTTATGCTGGGCTCGACATATCTTTTACGGTCGATAAAACCCAGCTAACCGTAGTCGCCGTCAACGACGCGCAAGACTAACCAGTCATTCGTCTGAACCCGTCAAATTAAGCGCCAAACCCCATGTCAAAATCGCCCATGCTGGTGGACAATAACGCCTACCAAAATAGTCCGCTTTGCATGGGAGCTCAGCATGAAATACGACTTTAGCTCGCTTATCGACCGCCACGGCATGGATGCCATCGCCGTTGACTCTTGGGGCGAGATCCCCGGTATGGCTCCGAACGCACCCGACGAGGGCTTCGACCGCATTCCCATGTGGGTGGCCGACATGAACTTCGCCACGGTGCCCACGGTTCAGGAGTACATCATCAAGCGCGCTCAGCACCCCATGTTTGGCTACTTCAATCCGCGTCCCGAGTACTTCGACCGCATCATCGAATGGCAGAGCCGTCGCAACGGCGTTGAGGACTTGGCGCCGGAGCATATCGGCTACGAAAACGGCGTGCTGGGCGGTGTCGTGTCGACGCTACGCGCGTATGTCCAGCCAGGCGATGCGGTGCTGGTCCACAGCCCTACCTACATCGGCTTTACCAAGTCCATCGAGGCCGCGGGCTATCGTATTGTCCACAGCCCGCTTAAGCTCGACGACCAGGGCGTGTGGCGCATGGACTTTGAGGACATGGAGCGCAAACTCGCCCAAAACCACATCCATGCCGCGGTGTTCTGCTCGCCGCACAATCCCTGCGGCCGCGTATGGGAGCGCGACGAAATCGAGCGCGCCATGGACATTTATCGCCAGCACGATTGCGTGGTGATTTCGGACGAGATTTGGTCCGATATCATCCTGCCGGGACACAAGCATATTCCGACGCAGTCGGTAAGCGAGGACGCCCGCATGCGCACGGTTGCCCTCTATGCGCCCAGCAAGACGTTCAACCTGGCGGGCCTGGTCGGCAGCTACCACATCATCTATAACGAGACGCTGCGCGACCGCGTGTGCGCCGTGTCCGACAAGACCCACTACAACGAGATGAACGTCCTCTCCATGCATGCGCTTATCGGTGCCTACCAGCCGCAGGGCTACGAGTGGGTGGACGAGCTCAACCAGGTGCTTGCCGGCAATATCGAGTACTTCTGCAATTACGTGGACGAGCATTTTGAGGGCGTGTCCTATTCGCGTCCGCAGGGCACGTACATGGTGTTTCTGGACTGCACCGAGTGGTGCCGCGAGCATGGCCGCGATATTCAGTGGCTGCTCGACGAGGGGGCGCGCGTAGGCGTGGGATATCAGGACGGCCGCCCGTTCCACGGGCCCTGCCACATTCGCGTGAATCTGGCGCTGCCGCTTTCGCGCGTAAGGGAAGCGTGCGACCGCCTGGACCGCTACGTTTTTTATGCACGGTAAGTGGGCGCTGCATGCGGGGCCTTCTGTCAAGTCGGCTGGAAGGCCCCGCATGGTAAGGCATCTGTAACCATTGGGCACTCATGTGGTTTCGTTTGCCATTATCTTTAACCATTTCAGTCTGTAAACAGGATCGTCTGGAGCTCGATGAAAAGACCCCGCCGCTCGGTTGCCATATCGTTGTTCGTCGCGCTTGCGGTAGCGTGCGCCTTTGTCATAGCGATGGCCGGCTGTTCCGGGCACAATGACGAAGCCTCGACGCCAGCATCAAAAGTCGTGGTCTACTAGAAGGCCAAAGACGACATCCTTAAGACGCTCATCGTCGGCAGCGACCTCTATCCACCGTTTGTGTATGCCGACGAGTACGGCGATATCGCTGGCCTGGATGTCGAGATATTAACCGAGGCTTTGGCTCGCATTGGTTGCAAGCCAAAATATCAGCTGATCGACTGGGAAAAGAAGAAAGAGCTGCTGGCGAACGGCGAGCTCGATTGTGTCATGGGCAGCTTTAGTATGACGGGTCGCGAAAACGAATATCGTTGGGCCGGCCCGTACCTTGCGAGCCGCCAGGTGGTCGCGGTCGATCCCCAGAGCGATATCTACACGCTTGCCGATCTTGAGGATAAGGTCGTGGCGGTCCAGTCCACCACCAAGCCCGAGGACATTTTGCTCAATTGCGTAAATGAAAACGTTCCGCAGATCAAGGAGCTCTACAGCTTCTCGGACCGCTCGTACCTGAACCCGGCGCTCGTCGAGGGCCTGGTCGACGCCATCGCCGCGCATGAGTCCTCGCTGCTCACCTACGAAAAAGACTATGGCGTGACGTATCGTATTCTGGATGAGCCGCTGCTAGAGGTCGGTTTGGGCACCGCTTTCGATATCAACGATACGCGCGGCATCGACGTTAAGCTCACTCATGCCTACCAGGAAATGCTTGCCGATGGCACCATGGAACGTCTGGTGTCAAAGTACTTTGATGACCCTTCGCCATTTTTGAATATGGAGGGCCTGTCATGATCGATGCGCCCGACCACGTTGCTCAGGAGCGGGGCAATCGTTCGGCAGGGGCATGGCTCCTTGTCGTTCTGCTGGGGATAGCGCTCTCGGTTGTTGCCGGCATGATGAGCTACGATTACACGACGGCCCAAGCCGAGCAGCGCTTTGCCGACGTTGTCGATTACGTGGCGACGCAGAGCCTTTCCTACGATGCATTCAACAGCGCCTATACGACCAAAAACCTGATTCGCGTTATGGAGATCGCCGGAGAGGCTGCCCGCGATATGGAGCGCGACGGTTCGGTGGATAACGCCATGCTGGAGCAATACGCCGACCAGTTCAACGTGAGCGCGCTGATCGTGACGGACGCATCGGGCAATTTGGTGTCCGAGTCCTCGACGGGCGATGTGGACTACGGGTCGCTCGCTACGTATCTCAAAGAATCACCCGTGCTGGAGGTGGCAGCCCATCCGCTTAAGTCCTATACCGCCCGCATTACGCTTTCGGATGATTCGGTTGCAGACATTGGTTGCGTGACCCGGCAAGATGGCGAGGGCATCGTTATCGCGGTCAGGCATCAGAGCGCGAAGGCAGTTGCAAGCAATACACTCAAACTGCAGAGCTTGCTTGATGGCTATGAAACCATCGATAGCGGCAATATCGTGATCGAAAGCGACGGCAAGGTCGTTGCGACCAATGCCGTTGAACCCACCGTATTGGGCGTGTTCGATCTGCCTGCGACGGATGTCTTTATTGTCGACGGTATTAAGGATCGATGCCTGGCTGGTAAGGTCAGATTGGTTAACGCCGACGGCGAGTGGTATTTGGGCACATTTGGAAAAGCGCACAAATTCTATGTGTACACCTATGCCTCGGCGCGGCGCTACTTTGAGGTCGTCGCGGCTGTTGCTGCCGGCGTGCTGGTGCTCTACAGCGGTGTTATAGCCGTTGTTGTGATGGTGCGTCGCCGCGCTGATCGTCGACGTTTGACGGACTTGCTGCAGCAGGAGCGCGACTATGGCGACAAGCTGGCAAAGGCGGCGCGTGAGGCCTCGTCTGCCAACTCGGCAAAGACGGAGTTTTTGCGTCGCATGAGCCACGATCTGCGCACGCCCATCAACGGCATTCGCGGCATGGTCGAGGTCGGCGATGCCAATGCGGACGATCTGCAAAAGCAGACTGAGTGCCGCTCAAAAATCTGGACGGCATCGGGACTGCTGCTCGACCTTGCCAACGAGGCCCTGGATATGAGTCGCCTGGAGAGCGGGCAGGTCGACCTGAACCTCGTGCCCATAAATTTGGTGGCCCTCAACTGTGAAGTGCGCGATATTCTGGAGCGCCAGGCCGAGGAGCGTCTGGTGACAATTATCTGCGACCAGCAGACTCTTAATCATCCCTATGCGCGGGTGAGCGTGACGCACCTCAAGCGCTTGTTGCTCAATATTGCCGGCAATGCCGTCAAGTACAACCGCCAGGGTGGCTATGTTCGCCTGGTGTGCCGCGAGGTGGAGCCAGCGGATGGCGTCCCCGTCTATGAATACACGATCGCCGACAACGGTATTGGCATGAGCGAGGAGTTCCAACAGCACCTCTACGAGCCGTTTTGCCGCGAGGAGCAACAGGTGGAAGGCGCCTCATCGGGAACTGGCCTGGGCGCGCCTATCGCAAAACAGTTGGTCGAGCTTATGGGCGGAACCATGAGCTTTACGAGCGTTTTGGGACAGGGGACAACGTTTACCATCCGCCTGCCGTTCGAGAAATGCAAGCGCTCCGAGATTCCTCAGGCAGTTCGCGCGGATGTGGGCGATGGCGATGCGCTCCAGGGCTTGCGCGTTTTGCTCGTAGAGGATAACGGTCTGAATGCCGAGATCGCGCAGTTTACGCTCAGCCGTGCCGGTGTCGTCGTGACGCATGCTAAGGACGGCGAGTCTGCCGTTGAGGCGTTTGCCGCGAGCGCACCGCACAAGTACGACGTGGTGTTGATGGACATCATGATGCCTGGCATCGATGGCCTTGAGGCCACACGTCGGATTCGAGCACTCGATCGCGAGGATGCCGCGACCACGCCGATTATCGCCGTGAGCGCCAACGCCTTTGCCGACGACCGCAGGCTTTCGCGTGAGGCAGGCATGGACGCGCACCTGAGCAAGCCTGTGAGCTCGCAAGAGCTCGTCGAGGCGCTGGCGCACATCGCCGCCGACGCTTCATAAGCATATGGCTCGGTTCCAAGGTGGGTTGGAACCGAGCCATATTGCTATTTGTGAGTTTTGCTTTTGAGGCTTACTTTTCTTGAATCTGCTTACCGCAAAGATGCTCAATCGTAATCTCGTAGAGCTGGACGCCCTTAATGTCCTTGGCGATTTCCTCTTCGACTTCTTCGGCAGAAGGGTAGTACTTAAGTGCGAGCTGGCGGACTTTATCCTCGATAAACGCGGGAGTGTCATTTGCCAGGCGACAGCGGCCAAAGACTACGGTACTCATAACGTAGGGAGCCCAGTCGCCGTCCTGGTGCCATTCGTTGCCGTAAACGGTAAAGCAGACCTTGTCATCGCGCTTAAGTGCGTCGACCTTGTGGCCAGCCTTGGCGCCATGGAAATAAATCTTGTCGTGCTCGGCGTCAAAGAAGTAGTTGACGGGAATGGCGTACGGGTAGCCATCGTCGCCGTTGACGGCAAAGACGCCGCGCTTGCAGGTGGCGAGCAGTTTGCGCGCTTCCTCGTCGGTGATGGCGCGTTTCTTTCGACGTAAGGGCCTAAACATCGTTGGCTTCCTTTCTGGTCGTGCGTGGTTGCTGCAAAAACTATAGCGAAACGGATCCGTTTTTCTTGATGTGGGCGAGTATGTTTTTGAGCTTGTTAAAGTCGATCGGTTTGGACAGATGAGCGTTCATGCCGGCAGCGTGTGCCGTCTGGGCGTCTTCGGCAAAGGCGTTGGCGGTGAGCGCGATGATGGGGATATCGGCCGCATCGACCTTCTCGCTCAGACGAATCGCGCGGGTTGCCTCGTAGCCGTCCATGCCCGGCATCATAATGTCCATCAGGATCGCATCGAAGCTGCCGGCGGGATGCGACAGGTACAGATCGACGACTTCGTTGCCGTTGGCGGCGCGGGTGACCACGACGCCTTCGGATTCTAGCAGCGCCTGGGCAATCTCGGCATTCAATTCGTTGTCTTCGGCGAGCAGCACGTTCATGTTGGCGAGCGAGCAGTCGAGCGCTCTCTCGACCGTATTCGCCCGCGCCTGGGGGTTCTTGTCGATATCGAGCGGAATCTGGACGTTGAACGTACTCCCCACGCCAACCTCACTCGAAATCTCAATCGTACCGCCCATCAGTTCAATAAGCGACTTGACGATTGGCATACCCATGCCGGTTCCTTGGAACTTGCTGCGCGCATCGTCACCTTCTTGGGCAAACGGCTCATAGATATGCTTTAAAAACTTGGAAGTCATGCCAATGCCGGTGTCCGAAACGCTAAAGCAAAAGAGCACACGCCCGTTATCGAGTGGCTTGGTCTTTGAGCTAAAGGTGACGGAGCCGCCGCGTTTGTTGTACTTAATGCTATTGTCTAACAGGTTGATCATGATCTGTCGGATATGGGTGGGACTGCCGATCATGTATGGTCCCGTGGCGTACGGCAGACTATTGTCCTGCATTGTGATGCAGTTATCGGATGCGCGGAGCTTGCACAGCACCAGCGTATCGTCACAGAGCTCTTTGAGGTTAAAAGGCACATGTTCCAGTGTTAGCTTGCGGTCTTCGATTTTGCCCATCTCGAGGATATCGTTGATCAGTGAGAGCAGGTGATTGGCGGCAACGCGCGCCTTGGCACGGCTCTCGCGGGCGACCTGGATATCGCCTTCCTTCAATTCCTCGATCTCGATAAGGCCCAGGATGCCGTTGAGCGGCGTACGGATGTCGTGGCTCATGCGCGTGAGGAATGCCGTCTTAGCGGCGTTGGCGGCGTCGGCTTTTTCGCGCTCGGTTCGAGCGCGCACGAGCGCCCAGATGAGCAGGACGATGCTGACCGACAACATACCGATGAGGGTGGAGGCAACGGCGGTGCGGTTGCGATAAAGGAATTGAAGCGTGTTGGATTCCTGGGCCGTGTACGACGTAGAGGAGTAATTGCTTGCGGAGAGCGATTCTCCGGCATTGACGATGCCCTTGTTGATGATTCCCAGCAGCTCGGGCTTTCCGCGCGAAATCCAGCACGAGAGCTCGCAGGTGTCAGGGAGCTCGACCGTCTCGCAGTCCTCGAGATCATAACGATCGCCGAGGGTTTTTACGCGTGAACTGGGAGCGACGACGCAGCGCGCCGTTCCCCTCCTGAGGGCGTCGAACGCTTCATCGTCGGATCGGTATTCGGTCACGGTCGCTGTGGGGAACAGACTTTCAAGTACGTTTCGGTTGATAAACGATGATTTGGTACAGGCGATGTTCTGAAGATCTTTGTTCAGGTTGCTTCCGCTGTGGATGGCGGTGAGGGATATGGTCCCCAACGATACCGACTGCACAACGCCTGATTGCTCGGCAAACCAGTAATCTCGGTATACCGGCAGCGCGACGTCTATGCTTCCCTTTGACAGGGCCTTTGACATCATCTTGTAGCTATCAAAGGCGACGGTTTTGACCGTAATGCCAAATTTATCGTGCAACGTCGTCGCAAGCGATGCGAGCGAGCCTTCCATTTTGCCGTCTTCGTCTTCGTTGCAGTAGGGGAGTTTGCCCGTAATGTAGCCGAGCGTGATGGTGTTGTTGTTCGCCTTGAGCCAGGCGCGCTCATCGCCGGTGAGCGAGGATGATCCGCTGTTTTGCGCTGAATAGTTCGATTTGACCTCGTCGTTATAGCGGGGGTTGACGCGGTTGATTGCCGCCATTGCGGAGTTGATGTTGTCCATCAGGTCGGGGCGGCTTTTGGGAACGGCAAAGTAGTAGTCGCTCGAACCGACGTAGAACATGGGCGACGCCTCGGGCGACGAAATGGTGTCGTTCATGATGATGGCGTCGACCTCGCCGTTTGCGAGCGCGTCAAAGAGAACGGAGCCTCCGTCATACTCCCTGTATGTGCAGGCGATTCCCTCGTTGGCGAGCCACTGCTGGCCGACGATGGTTTGCATAACACCGGAGTTGTAACCGATGGTGAGACCCTGGAGTGCTTGAGGGTCACCCTTGGCCAGGTCGTCACGGTCGGGCCTGGCGTAGATGTAGTAGCGCTCGGTGCCCTCGGGGTTCGAGGAAAAGAGCAGCTTTTGGGCGCGTTCCTCGGAGTAGGAGATGTTGGGCATGAGGTCGATCTCGCCTGCCTCGAGCATGTCCATAAGCTCGGTGAAGGTGCCGGAGACGTATTCGTACCGCCAGCCGGGCGTGTAGTACGACAGGGTCTGGAGGTACTCGTAACCCCATCCCGAGAGACGCTCGCCGGGGGTGCCGTTCTGGAAGCCCTCGTTGTTGACGAGCCAGCCGACGCGGACCGTCTTGACTGGCTGACTAGAGTCATCGGCAAAAGCCTGGACAGGCGCGATGGAACTCAGTGCGGCAAGCGCGGCAAGCACAATGGCCAGGGCGCGACATATAACTGAACGAAGGACAGTGGCAGCTCTCACATGCAATCCTAACGAATCGAGACAATACCGCATAAGGATACCAGCTCAGCCTGCCCAGTCGGCAGCTGTACCGCTAAACGCTCCCGCCCGGCAGTCATCGGGGACGTTCTTAAACGACTAGTCATTGGGGACGTTCTTGTTTGACTGGTCATTTAAGAACGTCCCCAATGACTAGTTCCGTTTGCTGGGGAGGCGTGGGACAATACCGAGCGAACGTGATTGGTTGTCCGTGGAAGGGGTCGCGATGAAAAAGCTCAGGACGCTTGCCGATGTGCTGCGACAGGCTGGCTTTGCACGCATTACGGGCCTGTTTCTTATTTTCTATATGCTTTGCTCGACGGCTGTCTGGC
>RQCP01000033.1 GCA_008668235.1 Collinsella aerofaciens
AACGGCAGGGCCAGGCGAGCAACTCGTCCGGTCTCGGGCGCATCGCCCCTTGCCGGATTCAGATTCGACAAGGGGCGACCATTGTGCAATCGCAAGAAGATGACGGGGCGGAATGTCAATCCTGGTCTAACAGAGCCTTAATTAAAGACATCACCGGTGCCACAAAGAGTGCCTTCATAGCCGCATCCTACGCATCCGCCGCATGCCTCACGAAACTCACCACCACACTCGCAGGCGCAGCCGCCCGTGGGATTACCCTTGAGGTTTATGTTGCCTCACCTCCGCGCGATGACGCGAAAGCGATTTTTGCCGAGATGAACGTCGACTATTCCGTCAAGGCCAAAGGGCGGCTGTGCGCGGCCGTGATTGACGAGGAAACTGTCTGGTACGGGACTATCCCGCTGCTGGCATTCCCCAAGAAAGAAGACCGCAGCATCCGTTTCAAAAGCAACGAAGTCGCCGCTGAGTTTTTGAGCGAAATCCAGCAATGAGGAGAACCGGGGGCCGCAGCAGCGAACGGGGCGCGCCTATCAGTTGCGGTGAAATAGGGACTGTTTTTGGCCAATCGACCGCAAATCAGTCCCTATTCCACCGCAACTTGGAAATCGGCGATCAGCCCAGCGGACCCTGAAACAGTTCCTCATGCGAGCCCATTCTCACCAGCCTAATCACTGGGTTAGTCTTATGGGGAAGATAAAGAACGACCACATCGACCAAGCCATCGGATAGGTGGAAATCGATGTGGCCGTTGTAGTTTCCGCCCGGGTTTGAGAGCTCGTGGGCGCCATACTCCGCCGGAAGTGACCCATGAGCCACAAGCTCTGCAACCGCCGCTTTAAACTCACTTTTTAGCTGCGGATGCATGCGCATCGTTCGTTTGTAGTCCGCCTTAAATTGAGCCTCGACTTTAATCTCGAACATCGCTATTCCTCATCGAGGAATGACATAAGCTCATCAGCGTTATTGAATGACGGGCTATCGTCCGGCAAAATCCCCAACTCATGAGCCTCGGCGATCACCATGGCACGCCTCGTCGCCTCGTTGGGCATCTCCGCCCTTCCTACAATCTCAAAAGGAATCTTTCGCTGATTTACCAGCTGCCGAACGGCAAGATTGAGATAGGAATTGAGGCTGAGGCCGACCGAATCCAAGAACTCAGTCGCCTGCTCCTTGAGCCCCTCTTCGAGGCGAACCGTCGTAGGCTTAACCGTTGCAGTAGACATACGCGACCTCCTTGCCCTCGTCTTTTGCATCAGTATACCCAATATAAATGGCAACCTGACGTTAGATAGCATCAGATTGCCATGCATATTCATGTCGCGGTAGACACGATTGCTCTACATCAACCCGCTGAGCGCAATGTCAACGGCCTCGTTGAGGTCGTCGGTAATGTGTACCAGATCCGGATCGAGCGGGCTGATCATACCGGCGCTCATCACCGGACCGTTAAGCCAGTCGAACAGGCCCTGCCAGTACTCGCTGCCCACCAGCACGAGCGGCATGCGCTTGACCTTGTGCGTCTGCACCAGCGTGAGCACCTCGAACATCTCGTCGAGCGTGCCAAAGCCGCCGGGAAATACGATGGCGCCCGAGCTGTACTTAACGAACATGGTTTTGCGCACAAAGAAGTAGCGGAAGTCCATACCGAGGTTTACGTATTTGTTGAGCCCCTGTTCGTGCGGCAATTCAATGCCTAGGCCAACTGACTTGCCGTTGACACTCGCCGCTCCCCTGTTGGCCGCTTCCATGATGCCGGGGCCGCCACCGGTGATGACCGCCACGCCACGTTGCGCGATCTTGCGCCCGACGGTACGCGCCGCCTTGTAGAGCGGATCGGTCTTAGGCGTGCGGGCACTGCCGAAGATGGTCACTGCGGGGCCAAGCTCGGCAAGCGCGCCGAAGCCATCGACAAACTCGGCCTGAATGCGCAGCACGCGCCAGGGATCGGCATGCAGCCAGTCAGTCGAATCTTCGGGCGCCAGCAGGTTGGCGTAGGTGTTGTCCTTGGGAATCATGGGGCCGCGCATGACCACGGGGCCGCGGCGGTACGTCTCGTCGTAGGCGGGCTCGCCCTCGACGTTCTCATTCTTAATCATGGGTACTCCTATCGAGAAAAAGAAAACGGGCGGGGTCGACGCCATGCGTCAAACACCCGCCCGAGCATCAACTATTCGGTATGGTACCCACGATGCATCAAGCACTTGCAAGCTATCGGTCAGCGGTCGCGCAGCCGGTGTCAGCGAATGCGACGACCGGCTGGCGCTCGACCATTGCCGTTGTCCACGCTCTGCAAGCGTGTCTGTCGCCCTTAGTAATCCACCGCCGCAGGGCTGTTCATCCAGTCGCTCACGAACGCACCGTAACGGCCCTCGATAATGGCCTGGCGAGCACGCTGCATAAGGTTGAGCAGGTAGTAGATGTTGTGCATCGACAGCAAAATGCCGCCGAGCATCTCCTTCTGCGTGACCATGTGGCGGATGAGCGCGCGGCTGTAGCCGCCCGTGCACACCGGGCAGGTGCAGGTGGGATCGATAGGGCCATCGTCGTGCGCAAAGCGAGCGTTGCGGAAGTTGAGGCGACCCTCGCTGGAGAACGCCGTACCCATGCGGCCGGTGCGCGTCGGCAGCACGCAGTCGAACATGTCGATGCCCACACCCACACCGCGCACGAGGGTGGTCGGGTTGCCGACGCCCATCAGGTAACGCGGCTTGTGCTTGGGCATGTACTCGCTTACGAGTGGTGCCAGGGTCTCGAACATGGTCTCGTGGTCCTCGCCCACCGAGTAGCCGCCAATGCCGTAACCGGGGAAGTCGCCGCACTCCCCCAGATGGCGCAGCGAGCGCAGGCGCAGATCTAGGTGCATGCCGCCCTGAACAATGCCAAAGAGCGCCTGGTCGTCGCGGGTATGCGCCTTATAGCAGCGCTCGGCCCACATGCTCGACAGCTCAACGGCGCGCTCAACGTAGGCGCGCGTGGCGGGATAGCCCGGGCACTGGTCGAGCTGCATGCAGATGTCGGAACCGAGCTTCATGGCGATTTCCATGTTGTCCTCGGGCGTCCAGAACACATGGCGGCCGTCATAGTCGTTGACGATAAAGCGCACGCCCTCGTCGGTGAGCTTGACGGCATCGTTGTGACTGAAGACCTGGAAACCGCCCGAGTCGGTGAGGATAGGGCCGTGCCAGTTCATAAACTTGTGCAGGCCGCCCAGCTCGGCGATGGTGTCCTCGCCGGGACGCATGGACAGGTGATAGGTATTGGCAAGCACGATCTGGGCGCCGAGCTGTTTGACGGTCTCGGTAGGAATGCCCTTGACGTTTGCCTTGGTGCCCACGGGCATGAAGATCGGTGTCTCGATGTCGCCGTGCGGGGTGTGCAGCACGCCGGCACGCGCATGCGTCGTCGGGTCCTCGGCGATCAGATCGAATTTAAAAAGGCTCTGGTCCATAAACTGGAACTCCTTGGTTGCGGTTCATACGCTGACCATTATACGGGCAACCCGCAAGAAGCACCGACTCGACAGAAACTGATGCATTAAACGACTAGTCGTCGGGGACAATCTTCAGCGCCATCTTGCAAAGAAGTGTCCCAATCTGCCGGCACTTAGGGACCGTCCCCAGGTGCCGGCAAGAGCGTCCCTTTCGACTAGTCATTTAAGAACGTCCCCAACGACTACATCTGGGATTATTTCCAACGGCCAAGGCAACGCCGATGCTCTGACAACGTCAGCGAGCGGTCGCCAGAGCGAACAAATTGGCATGAAAAGAGGACGGCATAGACCTTCTGGTCATGCCGTCCTCTTTGAATGACAAGTTGTCGCTCTGGTGACCGCGCAGCGTCGGCTGGTCCGCCGTTCGTTAGAACGGCGGAACCTGAGACGTAACCCCTACGGCCGCTGGCCCATGCCACCCTCGAGGGTGACAGTCTCGCCGTTCATGTACTTAAAGTCGGGACCGCAGAGCTGAACGACAACGCGGCCGATTTCCTTCTCGACGTCGCCGTAGTGGCCTGCCGGCGGCATGTGGACATTGGCCTTGAACGCCTCGGGATAGGCATCCTGGAAGTTCTCGAGCGCAGCGGTCCAAGCAAGCGGACAAACGATATTGACGTTGATGCCGTCCTTGCCCCACTCGTTGGCGGCAACGCGAGTCAGACCACGGATGCCCTCCTTGGCGGCGGCATAGCTGCACTGACCATAGTTGCCAAACAGGCCGGCGCCCGAGGCAAAGTTGACCACGGAGCCCTTGGTCTCCTTCAGGTGCGGATAGGCCTTCTGCATGTACAGATAGGTGGCATACAGACCGGAATAAATGGCTAGGTTAAACTGATCCATGGTATGGTCGGCGATGGTCACACCCGAGGCGCTGGCCTGAGCATTGTTGACGACGGCGTCGATGCGGCCGAACTCCTCAATGGCCTTGTCGATAACGTTCTGGACGACAGCCTCGTTGTCCTGACCAGCCGAAACATCGGCCTGAACAGGCAGAACCTTGACACCGTACTCGGCCTCGAGGGACTCCTTGGCGGCCTCGAGCTTGGCGACGTTGCGGCCGGTGATAACGAGGTTCGCGCCCTCCTTTGCAAAAGCGATATCGATGCCGTAACCGATGGAGCCAGCGGAGCCGTCCTTAAGCGTGGCCTTGCCGCCGCCGGTGACGATCACGGTCTTACCAGTGAAAAGTCCCATATAAAGTCCTTTCAAATCGCGACGGGCGCACCCGCCGACTGCGCGCATCCAAATAAACGCGCCAAAAGCTGAAATGCAACTTTAACGGGTTCAAGTGAAAAATAAAGCCCATGGCAGGCGAACGGCGCAACGTCTTTCGGCGAAGGGAATGTCAAGTAAAAATTGGATAGAGTGGCCGAGTATTTGCTATCGACGCGAGCCATCGAACACGTTTTGAAACTTTGCTGCGGCGCGCGGGAAGTCGGCGCGAGACTTTATCATAGGGTGACAAACAACGATGAGGAGCACATACCTATGACAGACGAGCTGGACCCCCAGACTCAACAGCATATTGATGATCCCGCAGACGTCACCGCAGATACTGACGCTGTGACCTGCGATGGTACCGACGTCGACGGCCCCATCTTGGACGAAAGCGCTGCGGCGGAAACCCCCGAAACAGAAAACGCCGATGAGCAAAACGACGATGCGCCCGCTCAGGACGACGCCCCTGTACAGGACGACGCCCCGCAAGCAGCGGGCCCCATCGAGGTGTCTTCGGAAGAAGAGCTCGATGCCGTCATGGACTCCATGATGGATGCTGTCAAAGCGATGAAAGACGCCGTCGCCGATGCCGATATTGATGCCGAGGAAGAGGAGGCCGCCGAGGCGGCCTCGACCTTTGTGCCCGGCGAGACTCCGGTTGCCGACCAGGGCAGCACCATGCCCTCGTTTCTGCAGCTCGAGCACCCCACGATTGGCGCCGATGCGGTCGATCCGCACGCAGCAGGCTTTTCTGTGGTCGAGGGCGGTACCGGCAATATCGCCGTGCCGCAGACTGCCGATGCGGACGCTGCCGACACCACTCGCCCGACCGCCCCGCACTCCCCCGCCGCGAGCCGCGATCTGGGGACCGCTGTCTCGAACACTGCGAACGCCGTGGGCACCTTTATCGCCCAGGGCGCCTCGGCCATGCGTGAGATGAATGCCGCGAAAAAGGCACTTGCCGATGCCCGCACCCACCTGGCCGAACTTGAGCAGCGCATTGCCAATCAGGCCGAGGAACTCGAGACGCGCCAGGATATCGCAGGCCGCTACGAGCAGATCGTCGCCGACCAGCGTCAGGCGATCGCCACAGCGCAAAAGACCGCTGCGGCAGCCGAGATTGACCGTGATGCCCACGGCGCCAAAGCGACAGAGCTCAATGGTCAGCTCGAACAAATGAAGACAGAGGATGACGCGACTGAGCTCCGCCTGAAGGCCGCGCTCGACGCCGTGGAGGCCCGCGAGGCGAGCTCTCGCGAGACCGGCAACCGCCTCGTTCGACGCCTTGAGGATTCCAAACGCATCCGCGACAAGGTGAAGGCCGAGCGAGACGCCGGCATTGCGGCCGCACAACAAACCGTCGACGCCACGCGCGCCCAGCTCGAGACGCTGCGTCATGAGTATGCCGAGCTGCAACGCAATCCCTCGGCAAATCCCGCCAACTATACGGTGCGCACCAGCGAGCTCTCGATGCAGATCTCCGACACGGCGGATGCCCTGCGTAAAGCCGAAGAAGATGTCCCGCGCATCACCGCCGACCTTGAGCACTCGCTTGCCGCAGCCGAGCAGGCCGTCGAGCAGGCACAAGCCCCCATCACCGACGCCAAGCGAGCCCATCAGGCCGTGACGGCAGAGGCCGATGCCGCGCGCGACGAGTTGCAGACCGCAAAAACCGCCGCCGCGACGCGCCAGCGCGAACTGCGCGAGAAGATCGCCGCCGAGGACAAGGCACGCCGCGACCAAGAGCAGAGCATAGCCAACGCCCAAGCAGATGCCGCGCATGCGCAGTCGATTATCGAACAGGCGACCGAGGTGCACGACCACCCAGAGATCACTGAGTCGCTTGCAGGATCCTTGGCCCGAGACAAAGCCGAACACGCCGAGACCGAGCGAGAAGTCGCCCAGCTCGAGGCCACCGAGGACGCGGTGCGCGAGCGTACCCGCGACTCACGCATCAAATTCACCGGCGCCATCGTCTGCATCGTCGCCGCAATCCTGGTGATCATCCTAGTCTGGCTGTTCGCAAGCAAGTAAACCAACCGCCAAAAAACGCTCAACGCAGTTGCGGTGAGATAGTTCCTGTTTAGCCCAAAAAGGCCAATTCAAGAACTATCTCACCGCAACTTATTTAGATCGACGCAAGGCAACCTACCCCTCTTGCACCAATCTCTTGGACATAAGGAGTGTCCCCAGGTGCCGGCACATAAGGAACGTCCCCAAGTGCCAACAACGGCAACGCCAATGTTTTGGCGAAGTCAGACACTATGACCCAATCCAGGGGCACGGAAACGACAGGAGCCCCCGCTCGTGACCGCGGGTCGGGGCTGCGACAATGTTGTTGAAGTGCCAGAGGCGCAGCCGCGCCGCAACGAGGTTGGGAGGCTCCCGTGCCTAG
>RQCP01000026.1 GCA_008668235.1 Collinsella aerofaciens
GCACCCGTATACCATTGACGTCGACACCATCAGATGCGGACCGCGCGGTGACCCCACATTCCGCTGGCGCCCACAGGGCTGCCCTCGTTTCCTGACATGTCCCGCGCGGGCCGCGGCGAGCCGAGACCGCCGCATGACCTAATAGGAGCATGGAGCGATACCGCGGACCCGAACAACCGCATTCTATCGCGCCCCGTCAGTGTGCCGTCTGCCCGGTCCAGGCGAGCACGGAAAGAACGGAGCGAGACATGAGAACCGAATCGACACCCGGCGCCCGCGGGCCGGTCTTCTGCGGGGTCGACACCCACGCCGACTCGCACTGGCTGTACGTCCTCGACTGGAGGGGCCGCAGGGTCCTGTCCCGCCGGTTCCCCGCCGACGCGGCGGGCTACGAGGCGCTCGCCGGTGCGATCGCGGCGGCCGGGGAGCCGGCCTGCGTCGCGATGGAGGGGACGTCGTCCTACGGGGCGGGCCTCACCAGGCACCTCGCGTCGCTGGGGATGCCCGTGCGCGAGGCGCTCTCCCCGGCGAGGACGCAGAGGAGGCGCCCGGGGCAGGGCAAGTGCGACGAGGCGGACGCGGAGAGGGCCGCCCGCGCGGCGATGTCCGGCTCGAAGCTCGGGACCCCCAAGAG
This sequence comes from Collinsella aerofaciens, assembly GCA_008668235.1. Taxonomy (GTDB): domain Bacteria; phylum Actinomycetota; class Coriobacteriia; order Coriobacteriales; family Coriobacteriaceae; genus Collinsella; species Collinsella aerofaciens_K. Next base: position 635 of record RQCP01000026.1, read on the forward strand.
CCAGGACGGGTGGGTCGACGGGGTGCGCTGCATGCTCGCGGCGCGCTCCGGGGCGGTGAAGGCGCGGACCTCGGCGATCAACACCGCGAGGTCGCTGCTCACCACCGCGCCGGAGGGGCTCAGGTCGAGGTTCCGCGGCATGGGAGGGCCGAGGCTGATGGAGGAGCTCCCCTCCGTGCGCGCCGAGGGCGCGCTGGGCGCCGCGCTCGGCGCGCTGGCGGACCTGTGGGCGGCGGCGCGCGACGCGGCGCTCGACATGGAGCGCGCGATCGAGGCGTCCCTGGAGGAGAACTGCCCCGCGCTGTTGGCGATGTACGGGTGCGGGCCCGTGAGCGCGGCCAAGCTCGCGGTCGCGGCCGGGGACAACCCGGGCAGACTGCGCTCCGAGGCGTCGTTCGCGGCGATATGCGGGGCCTGCCCCATCCCCGCCTCGAGCGGCAAGACCGTGAGGCACAGGCTCAACAGGGGCGGCGACCGGCAGGCGAACAGCGCGCTGCACGAGATCGCGAGGCAGAGGGTCATGCGCGACCCCGAGACCGCCGAGTACGCCGAGAGGGCCAGGGGGCGGGGAAAGAGCGACAGGGAGGTCATGAGGTGCCTCAAGCGCTACGTGGCCAGGGAGGCGTACCGGGCGCTGATGCACCCGCACGAGATCAGGAGGCCGGCGGACGCCTCGGAGCTCGTGGCGGCCAGGCGCGCGGCGAGGGTCAGCCAGGTGCGGGCGGCCTCGATACTCGGCACCAGCGAGAAGTACATCTCGATGCTGGAGAGGGGCCAAAGGGACCTGAAGCCAATAAGGAGGGCCTACGAGGCGTGGGTCGAGGCGGGGCTCCCGCTCGATTGGGACAGGCAGGCATTCGAGGCCGAGCGCAAATTGGATTCTAAAAAACACCTTGCCAAATAGGAGCGTCAGGACGCAAAGAGGCTCCGCAGCGCGAAGCGCGATGCGGAGCCTCTTTGCATGTCCGAGGACGTTCCGGAGAGAAACCCCGTCACGCCCCCGGATCCCCGGTGGGAGTTCTAGACCTTGTCGGCCTTAGTACATACCGCCGCCCTGCTGACCAGCGGTAGCAGCAGCGATAGCGTCCTCAAGCTGAGTGTTCTTGGGCACATCGGAGACGGTAGCCTCGGTGATGAGGATCAGGCTGGCGACAGAAGCAGCGTTCTGCAGGGTGACGCGGCTGACCTTGACGGGGTCGAGGACGCCCATCTCGATCATATCGCCCCACTCGCCGTTGGCAGAGTTGAGACCCTGGCCGGCGGGCAGCTCGGCAACCTTGTCGACCACGACAGCGCCCTCAAAACCAGCGTTCTTGGCGATGGTAGCGACCGGAGCAGTCAGAGCCTTCTTGACGATGTCGACACCGATCTTCTCCTCGGGGTCGTCGAGTTCAACGGCGTCGAGCGCAGGAGCAGCGTCCATGAAGGCGACGCCGCCACCGGCGACAATGCCCTCCTCAACAGCAGCGCGGGTTGCCTGCAGGGCGTCCTCGACGCGGTGCTTGATCTCCTTGAGCTCAGACTCGGTAGCAGCGCCGACCTTGATGACGGCAACGCCACCGGAGAGCTTGGCCAGGCGCTCCTGGAGCTTCTCACGGTCGAAGTCAGAGGTGGTGTTCTCCATCTCACCCTTGATCTGAGCGATACGAGCGTCGATGGCCTCCTTGGAGCCAGCGCCACCGACGACGACGGTGTTGTCCTTGGAGATGGTGACGGACTTAGCGGTACCGAGCATATCAGCGGTGATGTCAGCAACCTTCACGCCCAGCTCGTCCAGGGCAGCCTGGCCACCGGTGAGGACGGCGATGTCCTCGAGGATGCGCTTGCGGCGATCGCCGTAGCCCGGGGCCTTGACGGCGCAGACGTTGAGGGCGCCACGGATCTTGTTGAGGACCAGGGTCGGCAGAGCCTCGCCGTCGATGTCCTCAGCAATGATGAGCAGGCCACGGCCAGCGCGCTGGACAGCCTCGAGAACGGGCATGATGTCCTGAACGCTGGAGATCTTCTGGTCGGTGATGAGGATGTACGGATCCTTCATCACGGCCTCCATGCGGTCGTTGTCCGTAACGAAGTAAGCGGAGACATAGCCCTTGTCGAACTGCATGCCCTCGACGGTGTCGATGGTGATGTCGAACGTCTGGGAATCCTCGACGGTGATGACGCCGTCCTTGCCCACGACCTCCATGGCCTCGGCGATCTTCTCGCCGACCTCGGGGTCACCGGCGGAGATGGTACCGACGGAAGCGATCTGCTCCTTGGTCTCGACCGGCTTGGCCTGCTTCTTCATCTCGGTGACGGCGGCGTTGACGGCCTTGTCGATGCCGCGACGGATGGCCAGCGGGTTGGCGCCAGCGGCGACGTTGCGCAGACCGTCGTTGACGATGGCCTGGGCGAGCAGGGTTGCGGTGGTGGTGCCGTCACCCACGGTGTCGTTGGTCTTGGTGGCGACCTCCTTCACCAGCTGAGCGCCCATGTTCTCGATGTTGTCCTCGAGCTCGATCTCCTTGGCGACGGAAACGCCGTCGTTGGTGATGGTCGGAGCACCGAACGTGCGCTGCAGCGCAACGTAGCGACCCTTGGGGCCCATGGTGACGGTAACGGCGTCGGCCAGAGTGTTGACGCCCTTGGCAAGCTTAGCGCGGGCATCGGTGTTGAACGTAATGTTCTTTGCCATGGTAGGTAATCCTCCAAAAGAAATGTGACTCGCGTCGCCGCTTCCGAGTCCTATGCGGCGGGCGCGTTCAAAGACGAATCAGAGATTCTGACGAGACTAGGCCTCGACGACAGCGTAGATGTCGTCGGCGCGCATCAGCAGATACTTCTCGCCGTCGACCTTCACCTCGTTGCCACCGAACTTACCGTAGATGACAACGTCGCCGACCTGAACGTCCATGGGAATGCGCTCACCCTTGTCGTTGACCTTGCCGGCGCCAACGGCAACGATGGTGCCGCGCTGCGGCTTCTCCTGAGCGTTGCTGGCGATATACAGACCAGAAGCGGTCTTCTGCTCGGCCTCGTCGGGCTTGACCAGAACACGATCTGCAAGCGGCTTCAAAGACGACATGCTTGTCTCCTCCTTTTTGGGCCGCGCGGTTATACCACGCGAATTAACCCTTTTTGTTTGCGTACGCGTTGAATGGTACCCACGAATGGCGGGTTATACAACACGGAGTCAAAAAATCTTATTTTTTGGCACTTAGATTTTCTGAATGCCGGGAGCTAGGTTAACTAATTCGGGCCCGGCATTCAGGAAAGTCAGTGCAGCAAAATGGCGATGCGGATGGAATGCACAAGATAGGGGCACGTTGTTGGGCCGCGCTCTTTTAAGTTGCGGTGGAATAGTTCCTGTTTTTGGGCTTGAAGGCCGATTTTAGGGACTATTTCACCGCAACTGAGGGGTGGGATGTGGGGTTAACGCTCGTAGATGAGGTTGCCTGCCAGGTAGGTCGCCTGAACCTTGGTGGCCTGGAGCTCTTGGGGGTCAACGGTGAGCGGGTTTTGGTCCAGGACTACCAGGTCGGCATACTTGCCGGGCTCCAGGCTACCGAGGTTTTGCTCGTCGCCTGCCGCGTAGGCGCTGCCCAGGGTGTAGTTGCGCAGAGCTGTAGCCGCGTCGATGCGCTCGCTCGGCAGCCAGCCGCCCTCGGGCCAGTGGCTTTTGGGGTCCTGGCGCGTGATGGCCGTGTAGAGCACGTTCATACTGGTAACAGCTGTTATGGGGCTATCGGTGCCGAAGGCTTGGCGGATGCCGCGCTGCTTATAGGTCGCAAACGGCCACATGATGCGGCTGCGCTCCAGGCCCAGGTCGCGCTCCGGGCCACCCGGGTCGAGCGTGATGTGGCAAGGCTGGCTCGAGGCAATGACGTTGAGCTTGCGCAGACGATCGATGTCCTCGGGCAGCAGATTCTCCAAATGCTCAAGCGTATTATGGCCGTGCGGGGGCAGACCGTAGAGCTCTGCCGCCTCCTCAAAGATATCGAGTGCGGCATGGATGGCACCGTCGCCGATAACGTGGATGCGCACGGTGTGGCCACGCTCGGCTGCCGCCAGAACCAACTTGCGCATGCGCTCGACAGGAACCGTCAGGCGACCCTGGTCGCCCGGGAAGCGCGGGTTGGTATAGGGCTCAGTGAGGTATGCGGTATGCTCGCTCGACACGCCGTCGAAGAACTGCTTAAAGCCTGGCGCCGAGAGCAGCGCATTGTTTGCGTAGCGGGTCTGGAGTTCTTCCAAGCGCGATTGGTCATCCAGCAGCGTGGGAAACAGATGGGCGCGGATGCCCAGCTTACCGGCGGCCTGCAGTTTGTCGTAAACATCGTCGCGAATAAAGTCACAGCCCGGCATGGGCATGAGCGACATATCGCAGATTGAGGTGATGCCTTGCTCGGCCATACGCTTCATCTGGTCGGCGTAAGCGCTCGCGATGCGCTCCTCGCCCAGCCACTCCAGGCAGCGCGGCAGCAGCTGCATGGCCGCAGCCTCATGAGCGATACCCGTGAGCTCGCCATTTGCATCCTTGTCGTAGCTGCCACCCGCCGGCGGCTCGCTGTCGCGCATCACGCCGAGGGCTTCGAGTGCGCGGCTGTTGAGCCACAGGGTATGCCCGTCGCCCGAATACATAACACAGGGGCGATCGGGGAAGGCGGCGTCGAGGGAGGCCTTGGTAGGATGCTCGGGCGGATCCCAACGGTAGTCGCGCCAGCCCTGCGTTACAACCCAAGCGTCGTCAGGCAGGTCCTGGGAAAACTCGAGCGCGTGTTGTACCAGCGCCGCCTCGGACGTGCCCATATCCATGAGCATGTACGGCGAGGAACCGACCGAGGTATGGAAGAAGTGCAGGTGCGCATCATGGAAACCGGGGCAGATAAATTGTTCGCCGTAATCGACCACCGGCGTGGCGGCAGGGGCGGCGGCAACCACGTCATCGGGTGCGCCGACCGCGACGATGCGATCGCCCGCAATGGCAATCGCCAGCTCGCGGGCGGTATCGATGCCGTCTTGGGCGGTAAAAACGTTCTTGGAGCGGATAATCCGATCGATATGCTGCATGGGCATCCCCATCTCTGGCAGGAAATTCAACACCCCCGAGTGTACTCCCCCACTCTTGTTACAAAACCCCAAGCGGCAAACGGCAACTTTACCAGCCCTAGCGGCAGGTGGCATACTGGAGAGAGCCTGTACGATTTTGCGATCGAGCCAACAAGGAGCAAATCGACCATGACGAAGACCAAGGCACAGCAGATTATGGCGGCAACCGAGGTTCGCGCGGCAGACGACGTCACCGCGGCCATCCGAGATATCGCCGCCGAGTTTGAACCCTACATCATCAAGCAGCGCCGTCACTTCCATAAGCACCCGGAGCTGAGCCTTGCCGAGGAGCGCACGACTTCCGACATCGCCAACCAGCTCGACGCCATGAATATCCCCTACGAGCGCCCGCTCAAGACGGGCCTGGTGGCGACGCTTCGCGGTACCGCGCCGGATGCCTACCGCGAGGACGGCACGCCGCGCCGCCGTATCCTGCTGCGCGCCGATATCGACGCCCTGCCTGTCACCGAGCAGACCGGCGAGGAGTTCGCCAGCGTCAACGAGGGCTGCATGCACGCCTGCGGTCACGACTGCCATATCGCCATGATGCTCGGCACGCTGCAGATTCTGCGCCACATGACCGATGACATCCACGGCGAGATTCGCATCGTTTTCCAGCCCAGCGAGGAAAACGGCCAGGGCGCCAAACTCATGATCGGCACGGGTGTGCTCGACGGCGTCGACGGCGCCTACGCCGCGCACATCTGGAGCGAGGTCGACGCCGGCACCGTAAGCTGCGAGCCCGGCCCACGCATGGCAAACACCGACTGGTTCCGCATCGACGTCCGCGGCACCTCGTGCCATGGCGCCATGCCCCAGCGCGGCCACGACGCCGTTATGGTTGCCGCCGAAATCGTCAACGCCCTGCAGACCATCGTCTCGCGCGAGATCAGCCCCTACGAACCCGCCGTCATCACCGTCGGCGAGCTGCATGGCGGCACCGCGCGCAACGTTATCGCCGGCACGGCGTACCTCGCCGGCACGGTACGCACCTATGGCGACAAGACGCATGAAGAGATGCCCGAACTTATGCGCCGCATCGTGGAGCACACCGCGGCTGCTCTGGGCGCCGAGGCCGAACTCACCGACTACACCATCGCCAACTACAAGGTCGAAAACGATGCTGCCTCGAGCGAGCGCTGCCGCCAAGCTGTGCTCAAGTGCCTGGGTCCCGCGGGCGAGGGCCATTACCGCGGCACGCTTTCGGGCGAGGACTTCTCGGAGTATCTGCGCCGCGTACCGGGCGTGCTCGCCTTTGTTGGCACGCGCAACCCCCAGATTGGCGCCACCTATGCCCAGCACTCCTGCTTCTATAAGATCGACGAGAGCGTGCTCGCCAAGGGCTCCATGGTAGCCGCTCAGTATGCCATCGACTTTTTGGCCGAGCCCACGCAAGAAGAGCTCGACGGCCCCACGATCGCCGCGGTTGCCGAGACCAATCCCGACCTGGCAGCCAAGCTGCGCTCTGCCAAGGCAACGGCCGCCGAGGCCCGCGACGCCGTGCACGACGCCCGCACCGCCCGCCATGCCGCCATCAAGGGCATTCACGATGCCCGTGCCGCCGCTCGCCACGAGGAGAAGCGCGACGAGTAGCCGTCACGCCCACCCATAACAACCTAGCTAGAGCAAAGCGGGGGCGAACGTTATCTCAACGTTCGCCCCCGCTTATGTGTCGACCGCTTTTCTAGCGCGTCCTCCGTCACGACAGGTAAGAGTGAAGAATGGTGAGCCAGCGTGGGGTTTCGAAGTGGATGATATCGGTGGGAACTCCGGCGGGAGCGTGACCACCAAAGAGCAGGCCCGCGTCTGCCGGGTTGATAAGGCGCACGATCCATACGGTAACGACCAGTACGCACAGAACAATAACCGCAATGTCGATGCCGCGCTTTAGCTTGCTCGACGTCACCTCCTCGCGCACGAACGCGAGCACAAACGCAATCGGCACCACCCAAAACAGCGGATGGTAGGCAAAGGCCGCCGCAAAATCGAGGCGCAGTGCTGCCAGCCAGGCCCTCGTCATGCCACATCCCGGACAGGGAATGCCCGTCATCAGGCGAAACACGCAGCCGATATCGAGCAGGTAGAGTGCGAGCCAGGCGACAAAGAGCGCGCCGATGCAAGAAAGGGCGCGGCGAATGAGTTCCGCCGCGCCCTTATGTCCCTGGGAGCTGTTCACGCCGCTCTTATCGTTAGGCACGAGCGCCAAGACGGACGTTGTAAGCCGTTGCCATGGCATTGGTATTCTTGATGATGATGTTCATGGCAAAGATGGGGCCAAGGCCGCACAGCAGCGCGCCGACGATCTGCCACATAAGAACGGTGGTACCGTTCTCCTGGAACATCAGGCCATAGCGAGGAGCATTAGCCTGCAGGCGGTTGCCAATCTTGTAGTACCAGTAGGGTGCGTAGAAGCCGCAGGTCACGAACGACAGCAGGATAAATGCTGCCAGACCCGGCGTGGAATCGCCGTCGTCCTGGCACATGACATTGATGTCGCGGGCGAGGCAATAGAGGAAGTAATATGAATAGATGCCGCAGGTCACGATGGAAAGCAGGAGCCAGCCGATCACGCCACGGTCGGTTTTAATCGGAGCATAGCCCATCGGGGCAGGTGCAGGCTGCTGAGCATACTGCTGCTGACCGGTGTACTGCTGCTGGCCGGCGTACTGCTGCTGAGGCTGAGGCTGAACTGCCTGAACCGGAGTGGGCTGAATCTGCGTGGGCTGCGGAGCAGGCTGGGGCTGAGGTGCAGGCTGCGGCGCGGGCTGAGGGGCCGGAGCGGCGGGAGTGGCACCGATGGCAGAACCGCAAACAGGGCAGAATTTGGCATCATCCGAAATGGGAGAGCCACAAGTGGGACAGAACATAAGCTTCTCCTTTTCCTAAGGCGTCGCACGCCTTCAAACCTTACACGTCTATGTTCTCAACAATAGCCGCGACGTTGTTGCGCAACATTGACCAATTTCCGAGAAATTTTGCTACAACCGATTTCCCAGGCATTTTCTTGCTTCCGCAGCAGAAAAAGGCGCCCCGGGCTCAGTTGCCCAGGGCGCCTCGACCGACTATTCGGTTTGATTGTTTTCGGCAGCAGGATTATCGCCCGGCTCATCCGCCGGCGTGGCAAGGGCATCCCAATCGGGCTCCGCAGGCGTCGCCTCGGGCGCCGGAGCAGGTGCAGGCGCCGGGGCAGGCGCCGGGGCAGGTGCGGGCGCGGGCGCGGGTGCCGGAGCAGGGGCAGGTGCGGGTGCCGGTGCAGGGGCTGCACCAGTGGCGGCCGTGGGATTGAATCCCGCAGGAGCAGGCTTCTTCTCACCCGGAAGCACAAACGTCAGAACATCGTCGGCATCCTCATCGGCCCACTCGCTGGCATAGCGCGCGGCCCAGTAGCCAACGGCGCGATACTTGAGCATCTTGCCAAACACAGTCAGGAACACCGTGACAAAGGCAACGATCATCAAGAACAGGACGAGCGTAATGCCGCCGCCCGTGATGATTGCCTCGAGACCCGAAGGACGAGAATAGTAGCCGTAGTAGCCATAGCTGCTAATGCCCAGCGCGGCAACAAAACCAAAGATGGCGGTGAAAATCCAAGTGATGATATTGGAAACAATGCCCGTCAAAAACTCGGGGAGAATCGATGCGCAGAACAACTTGCCCAGGTTGGCCTTATAGGACTTCCAAACCTTCTCGAGCGAAAACGCGCTCTCCACGCGGCCGGCGACTGCAAAGTGCATCACAGCGGCATCGCCAAACATCTTAAAGAAGATGCCCAGTACCACCGACACGATCATGGCAAAGACAAGCAGACCCATCGACCCGATGAGTGCACCCTCGAGGCCGCTCGAACCGTAGTAATAGTACGAGCCAACGGCACCGATCACAGCGCTCTCAAGCACCGAGAACACCACACCGATCACCGGAATAATGGCTATGAGCCGGAGCACGTTCGTAATGACAGACGAGAAAATGCCCAATCCAAACGAGGTCGAGCGCAACAGCGGACGCTCCATGCCGTTATCATCCTTGAGCGACAGGTCACGACCCCACTCGATAGCAAAGCCGGCACCGCACACGCTTGCCACGTACGCAAGCAAAAAGCCAATGGCCGCCGCAATGCCACCGATAACGGGGATAAACAGCACAAGCACCGACACGACGCAGATCAGCGCCGGCAAAAAGGCGATTTGGCATACGCGAACCAAGGCGCCGGGAACCTTGAGCATGTCGTTGAAGGCCTGAGCCATGCAACCCTTGGGCGCGTTCATAGCCGGCTGGGGCGCAACGAACGGCTGCGGCTGCGGCTGGGCAAACGGCTGACCCTGCGGCTGAGGTTGAGCTTGCGGAGCGGGACCGGCGGCCTTAACCTCGGTATTAGGGGCACCGCACACGCCGCAGAACTTGTCGCTATCGCCCATGGGGGCGCCACACTGCGAACAGAACATCGAAATCATCCCTTCGTATCTAGAGCGAATCACCTGGATCGCAAACGATGTCTTTGGCATCATTATCGCCCAATGTGGGGACAAATACCCCAAGATGACCGATTTGCAACGCAGCCGGCTTTATTCAATGATTCGAAGGGTACGCCCGGGCTAGTTTGTGCCGCGGAAGCCCTTGCCGACGATTTCGGAGCTATCGACGATGGTGATGAAGGCGCCAGGGTCAATCTCGCGGGTATAGCGGCGCAGTTGCACTGCCTCGCGACGGCTCAGCACACTCATAATCACCGTGACGCACTTGCCCGAGAAGGCACCATAGCCACGGCTGATCGTTGCCGTGCGGTTGAGATGCTTGACGATAAACTCCTCGACCTTAAGGGGCTCGGAGCAAATGATCGTGCAGACCTTACGAAGGTGAATGCTCTCGATAGCCTTGTCGACCACGAGCGTCTTGGCAAACAGACCGAGCACGCAGTACAGGCCGACGCGCGGGCCATACAGGAAAGCCGCAATGGTCACGATGCCGATATCGACCAGCAACAGGGCACGGCCGATCTCAAGCGTCGTGTGGCGTTTGAGAATCATGGCAAGGATGTCGGTGCCGCCCGTCGAGGCGCCAATGTCAAAGACAATGGCACTGCCCAGCGCCGGCAAGATGACGGCAAAACACAGGTCGAGCCACATATCGCCCGTCATCGAAACATCCGTCGGAATGAAGATCTCAAACAGCGAGACGTAGGCCGAAAGCGCAAACGAGGCAAAGACACTCCAAAGGATTGCCTTGCGCTCCAAAAAGATAAAACCCAGGATGACCAAGACCGCGTTGATAATCCACATAAAGACGCCGACGGGCAGGGTCGGGAACAGCGTGGAAAGAATGACCGACACGCCCGAGGTGCCGCCGAAGGCAAAGTGATTGGGGGTTTTAAAGGCCACGATGGCGAACGCCGTGAGGATCAGGCCCAGATTGAGCTCGGCAAAAAAGCGCGGAAAGCCTGGCTCCTGGCTGCGCTTGCGGCCGGCGCGCTCGCCACGTTCGATATCCTCGCGACCGACAACGCGCTCCATCGGCACCACCGGAGGACGATGCATCTCCTCGGCGGCACGCGACGCTGCCTCTGCCGCAGCGGCTTCAATCGCCCATGCCTTGCTTTCGGTCTCGTGTTCGTCGGCCATTACGGCAACCCTTCGTTAACAATTTGGAAACAATGCGCCCATTAGGGTAACGCGGAACGCGAAGATTGCAACCCTTAGTTAGACGAGCGGTATGCCTGCATCGGGGGCATACAAATAACGGCCGGCCGCACATACATCCGTGCGACCGGCCGTTTGACGTTTTCGCAGATAAAACCTGCCAAAACAAACATCCCTTTTTGGAAGGTTATTCGTGCTGGCTGGTGCGGTGCTCGTACTCCTCGGGGGTGATAACGTCCTCGATGCGCAGGTTGACGCCTGCCACCTCAAGGCCGGTCATCGCGGCCAGACGCTCGGTGACGCGCGCCTTAACGTCGTCAAAGATCGCAGGCGCATAGGCGCCGTACTCGATGATAACCGAGATGTTGACGACCACGCGGTTGTCGTCGGTGACCTCGACCGTCACGCCCTTGGTCAGGTTCTCGGCACCAAACTGTTCCTGCACAAAGTGCATGAGGTTACCCTTCATGCCCAGAACATGCGGCACCTCGCGGGTGGCCATGGCAACGATCTTCTCGATCACACCGTTGGAATAGGTCAGCGAGTCCTCGGACTCGTCCGCCTCCTCGTCCATCTCCTCGTTGTCCTCGTCCGTATCGGACTCGGCCTCGACGAGTGCCTCGTCCTCGAGCGTCACGTCCCCGGCATCGGCGACGGCCTCATTCGCCTCGAGCTCGGTATCGGCCACATCGACCTTCGTGTTAAAAGCCATGGTTCCTCCTTATGCCTGCCGCAGATGCGACAGTCGAATTCATATTAGCGGCCGCTAAACAGACGGCCGAAGAAGTTGACGATACCGTTCTCGCCGTCGCGAATCTGGCCGATCACGGCACCGATCAGCACAAAGAATGCGATGACGAGCGTGTCCCACAGGCCCAACGTAAGTACCAGCACGGCGAGAATAAAGCCTGCCAAGGCGCCGAGCGTAGTATTGGGGTGGCGTACGGCGTAGCTCCAGACAGCAGCGCCCGTACCTTTGATGAGACCCATGGCCTCGTCAAAGTCGTTGGCGGCGCTGTCGTGCTGCTCGCCGGCCTCGGGCTTGGTGTCGGCGGACTCGCCTGCCGGCGTAGCGTTCTGGTCGATCGTCAGGCGCGGCGTGCGGGCGGTCTTGTCTTGATTGGTATCACTCACCGGAAACCTCCACGGTCTGGACGGTAGTCTTGGATGGCAAAAAACGGACGCGCGCGGTCGTGCCCGGCGTGCCGAGCATGGTGTCGCAGGCCTTCTCGATGCGCTGCTGCATCGAGGTGGCAAGAGCGGCAACGTCCTTGTCATCGAGCGCGATGGCCTCGACCTTAAAACGAACGCGCGACTCGTCGGAGCCTTGAACGCGTGCCTCGATATGCTCAACCATCACGCGATCATCGCACTCTGCCGCGGCACGGGCGCACGAGGAAAGCGCTGCGAGCGTGACCTCGATATTGCGCTCCCCCGCCGGATGCACGCAGGACGGCTCGCGACGCGCGAACATCAGGCGGAAAAAACCGATGAGCACGCCAAGCGCCACGATAGCGGCACACACCGTAACGACGACGCGAGGCATGGCGTCACGCAACAGCAGCATAAAGCGATACGTATACGGTCCCCAGAACTGGCAGACAAGCGTACCCAGCGCCACGATGGCGGCGGCAAGATACACGATCGCTAGGGCTCGTTTGAGTACGCGCACGCGCGCTCCCTTCAGGTTTCGGTCCACAGAATGCAAAACGATTCGCATCATTATAAAAGAGCCGGGTCCGGTGCCATACGCACGCGGATCCGGCTCATCTATTTCACGAGGCTTGCATGCTCGCTTCATTATGCCCAGATATGCACGGCTTAACCCGTGTGGGCGCTACTCCTCCTCGAGGGCAGCGATGACCTCGTCGGTCATGTCCATGGTGCTGTAAACATCCTGGACGTCGTCGAGCTCCTCGAGACGGTCGATGAGGCGCTGGACCTTCTTGGCGTCGGTACCGGAGACCTCGGTCGGGGTGGTCGGGACCATGGTGGTCTCGGAGCCCTTGACCTGGACGCCCTGCTCCTCGAGCGCCTTGGAGACAGCCATGACGTCGTTAGCAGCGGTCCAGACGATCCACTCCTCGCCGGCGTCCTCGTAGTCCTCGCCACCGGCCTCGGCGATGGCCATCATGAACTCATCCTCGTCACCGGCAGGACCGTTGGCGATCATGGTCTCCTTCTTGGCGTTCTCGTCCAGGACCTCCTTGGCGACGACGATCTGGCCCTTGCGCTCAAACTGGAAGGCGACGGAACCGGAGGTGCCCAGGTTGCCGCCAGCGTGGGAGAAGGCGGAACGGACATCAGCGGCGGTGCGGTTGCGGTTGTCGGTCAGGCAGTCAACGTAGACGGCGACACCGGCGGGACCGTAGCCCTCGTACACGATGTTCTCGTAGACGGCGGCATCGGCACCCGAACCAAAAGCCTTGTCGATAGCGGACTTGATCTTGTCCTTGGGCATGGACTGAGCCTTGGCCTTAGCAACGGCAGCGGCGAGGCTGGCGTTGTTCTCGGGCAGCGGGTCACCGCCGAGACGGGCAGCAACGGTGATGTTGCGGCTCAGCTTGGAGAAGAGGGCGGAACGCTTGGCGTCCTGCGCGCCCTTACGATGCTTGGTTGTGGCCCACTTAGAGTGTCCGGACATACGTGTCTCCTATCGGTTTCGACCTAAAGCCCAGCGCAGATGCTCGGGCAATATAAACAAACGTCGTTATGATATACCTACTGGCCTGCGAGATAAACCCCAAAATGAAGGCGTCGTGATGATGCGGCCCCTTAGTGCAAAGTAACCTGTCCCCTTTGCACCAAGTTAGGACCAGAGGAGATCGCTGCGGGTGATGGTGGCGCCGATGGCAAAGGGCATGCAGGCGATGACCGGATACAGGTAGCGCATGTAGGTCGAGCCGTTGCAGGGACCGATCAGGCACACGGCGAGCACGCCCAGCAGCGGCACCCAAATGGCCAGCCCGCGCCACGAATGACGACGTAGCAGATAGACCACCACGGCGATCATGATCCACACATAGGTGGCCGAGCTCATGGTGAGCGAGATAAACGGGATGCGCTGCACCGCCACGCGATACAGGTTGATCAGGTGGTCGCACCAGCGCACAACCTTGCTATCGACCGGATGGAAGTCAAAGTACTTGAGGTTATCGGGCTTCGCCATGATCTCGGCACTGCGCGCCGTGCTGTAGACCCACGCATCGCGGGCACTCGGGTAAAAGTAGCCGTAGTAGTTATTGATGAGCGCCGAGATATAACACTCGGGATCCTTTTTGAACATCTGGGCCCACACCTCAAAATAGGCCTTGATGTCCTCCTGCGAGGCATACTCGTTAAAGCAATTTTTAACGGCGTCCGACTTATCCGGGTTGTAACGGCGGCCCAGGTTCTCGTACTTGAGCACGCGGTCGATCACGGCACGCTCTTCGTCGGTCACCAAGCCGTCGCAAGGAGCCTCCACGATGGTGCCGTCCTCCTTAACCGTGGGGTTGACACCCGAGTTGAGGCCGTCGTGCTTTTGGACGAAACGAGCCGTCTGCTGGAACGGAATCGAGAGGATTTCGCGCTTGGAACCAGGCGTGATGTCATACGCCGGCATAAAGACCTTGGTGAAGTACATGTTGGAGGCAAGGCAGAGCGCGAGCACCGCGAGGACGCCGACCCAGCGGAAGCGCGGCGTGGCGCCCGAAGGCGCAGCACCAGTCTGCCTGGCTGCACGATGAGCCACATGCGCGTCCCATGCGCAAAACGCCGCCGCGATTACGCATGCCGCCAGGGGAAACACCAGGCCGCCGTTACGCAGAAACGTGGAACCCATGGCGCCCAGAGCGAGCAGCAGCCAGTCATGGCGCGCAAAGAGCACGGGCCTCTGTTCGCCCGCACGCTCGGCATTGGCATCGCGACGGGGCAGGCCGCAGGCCACGAGCTTCACGGTCTGCACCAACAGCACCAAAAACGCGTCGGCAAACAGCACATCTTTGGTAAGCAGAGCCGCATAGTTGGAGAACATGGGCATAAACACAAAGAACAGCAAGATCACGCCGCGGACCGGCAGGCTCACGCCCAGCTTGCGCAGCGACGAGATGGAATAGGCCATGCAGGCGGACGTAATAACGAACTGAGCGCAGGTGTAGATGGCAAGACCCGCGTTGGCGCTGTTGAACAGTGAAAGCCCCAGCTGGACGCACGAACCGATGATAGCCGTGTGCACCACGGGGTGATGTCCGTTGAGCAACACATTGGGATTGAGCAGACGCAGGTAGTCACTCGTGCCGTTGGGGTAGTTGAACCACTGGCGAATCTGCGCACCCGTATCTCCCATAAAAAGGCCAGGTAGCGAAGCGATGAGCGTGGGCGCCCAGGCGATCATAAGAACCAGGAAGGGCCCGGCAAAGGGATGGACCGAGAGCACGGCGTGAGCCACACGCCATACGCGGCCAAAGTGCGCTTCGGAAAACGGAATGCGGCGCGTGCTCAGCCAATCTAGACACTCAAAGGCGAGGTAGAAGGCAACGACCGCCAAGAGCATCCAGCCCGCACCGCCTATCCAGGCGCAGATGATGCGGGCCTTGTCGCCGAGCACGATCTCGGCCGAATCGGTGAGGTCGTAGCTGCGGCCAAACACCATGCAGACGGCAAAGAACAGCGACGGAAGGATCACCGAGGGACGCCAAGCGTCGCCGCGGCCAAAGAACACGTAGCGAAACGGCAGCGTGAGCAGGCAGGCAAGCGCAAGCAGCATGACCGCGTCGGTATGGCCGGCAAACGAGAGGAGTACCTCGTAGCACACGTACAGCATGCCCGAGGCTTTGGGGTCAATCGCCAAGACTGCGTTGCTCGACACCGGGGCGGGATCGATGGAAAACGCCGTGGTCGCCAACAGCGCGAGCAAAAATGCGATGAGCGTCTGCTTGGCGGGGTAGCGCTTAAACCAGACGATGCGGGCAGCGTCGCGCGCAGCCGTTGTGGAGAGGTCGGAATCCTTCACAGTCCGAAAGCCTTTCTAGAAACCTATCAAACTCGGCAAGACCACCACAAAGGTGCCTGTCCCCTTTGTGGTGGTTTTGGTTAGGCGTCCAGGTAGACGCGCTGGGGCTGGTTGCGGCGACGGGCGAAGATGATGAGTGCCAGGCCCGCGATTACGAGCGGCAGGCTCAGCAGCTGACCCATGGTGATGATGCCTCCCAGCAGATAACCCAACTGGGCATCGGGCACGCGCACGAACTCAACGAGAAAGCGGACGATGCCGTACCCCATCACGAACACGCCCATAAACGTACCCTGGGGCAGTAGTGGCTTTTTGCGGCTGAGCACCTGCAAAAAACAGAAGAGCACGATGCCCTCTAGGAATGCCTCATAGAGCTGGGAAGGATGGCGCGGCATATCGCCCGCGGTGCCGCCAAAGACCACACCCCAGGGCAGATCGGTCGGCTTACCCCACAGCTCACCGTTCACGAAGTTGGCGCAACGTCCCAGGCACAGCGCCAGCGGAGCACCGATAACGGCAAGGTCGGCGATGGTCCAGGCGTCGAGTTTATACATACGGCACACGATGATGCCGCCCAAGATACCGCCGACCAGGCCACCGTGGAAGCTCATACCGCCCTCGTTGGTGGCAAAGATCTCGAGCGGGTGGGCCCAATAGTAGCCATCACCGTAAAAGATGACGTAGAACAGGCGCGCGCCGATAATAAGGCCAAAGACCGCGCCGACCACGACGCTCGTCAGGTCATCAATCGTGATGTTGAAGCCCCAGCGGCGCTGCGTGCGATACATGACGACTGCCGTAAGCAGGGCGCCGACCACATAGGCCAGACCGTACCAGTAGATCGTGATGGGGCCCGCCGAGATCGCGACGGGGTCAAGCATATGGTAGAGGTCGTTGAGCATATCGATCTCCCTGCTCCCTACATACAAATGCGGCCGCGGGCCTTGTGCTCGCAGCCGCATATCTGGGCGTAACGTCTATGCGGAGCATGTCGTCCGCAGCTTTCGCATCTTAGAACGGCGCGTACTCGTCGTACAGGTCGTCGGTCTCGCCGGAAGCATTGACCTGCTCGACGCGGGTAACGCCGGGCACGTGCTCCTTCAGGATGCGCTCGATGCCCATAGACAGAGTCAGTGCACTCATAGGGCAGCCGGCGCAGGCGCCCTGCAGTTCCAGCTTGACGACGCCCTCGTCGTCGACGCCCACATACTCCATATCGCCGCCGTCAGCCTGCAGGTTGGGGCGAATCTCTTCAAGAACCTTCTTAAGCAGCTCTTCGTTAACAGCCACAGGGGCTCCTTTCTCACAATAACGCGGGCACGCCCGCGGACAGAAGCTATGTTACTACAGCCATGTACCCGCTCACGAGCCGTCCATGCGCACAGACGCGACCTTCACGAGTAGTCAATTTGGAACGGAGCTCTTTGAGCTGCGTTCGTCGTCAGATAGCAACAACGCATATTACTGCTGAGCCTGTCCCCCGGTACCGATCTGGACATCGACGATGACCTGGCGGTAGCTGATGCCGCAGGAGTCGAGAATGCGGCGGCTGATACGGCCGTCATCGGTATCGGCATACTTATTGTCCAGGTAGACGACCTCGCCCACGCCCACCTGCGCCAGAATCTTGGCGCAGTCGTGGCACGGGAACAGCGTGACGTAGACCGTGGAGCCCTCGAGGTCTTTGAGCGAGCCGCGGTAGTTGAGCACGGCGTTTGCCTCGGCATGGACTACGTAGTTATGCTTGTCCTGCAGCGGGTCATCGCTCGTGCCCCACGGGAAAAAGTCGTCGTTGAGCGCCGAGGGCGTACCGTTGTAGCCCACCGAAAGGATACGGTGGTTGGTGTTGGCGATGCACGCGCCCACCTGCGTGTTGGGGTCCTTACTGCGGCGCTGCGCGGCAATGGCCACGCTCATAAAGAACTCGTCCCAGCTAATGACGTCGCGGCGCTTGCCCGACGCGGTTTGATGAAGATCGTCCGACATGCCAGACACCTCCGTAATCGCAACATTTTGACCCATTGTAGCAGGTGAAAAGTAGGGGCGCTTATCCCACCGACTTCCTTGTCCTACGCGCGGCGGGGCTTTTGGTTGATGTGGTAGAGCTCGGCGAGACCCCGCAGCGTCAACGCGTCATCGACCGTCAGGCTATGGCCGACCAGCGCCGCAAGTGCCTCGGCATCGTCGCCGGTAATGACGATGGGCACATCGCCCTCCCCCGCGGCTTTGGTCGCACGCATCTCGGCAAGCACCATGTCGAGCATGCCGTCGATGCGGGCCACCTCGCCCAGAACCACGCCCGAGCGCATGGCCTCACGCGTGTTGCGGCCGATGACATGCGTCGGCGCCGAGGGCTCAACCTGAGGCAGGCGCGCCGCAGCGGCCGAGAGCGAACGGGCGCCGAGCGCCAGCCCCGGTGCGATAACGCCGCCGACAAAGGTACCGTGTGCGTCGATGACCTCGATATTGGTCGTGGTGCCCAGGTCGATCACAATGCACGGCGAGCCGTAGACGGCGCGGGCAGCCACGGCGTCGGCGATGCGGTCGGGACCGATCTCGGCCGGGTCATCGTAGTGCACGGGTATGCCGGTCTTGAGGCCCGGCCCCACGGTGAGCACGCGCCCCGTGCAGGTACGGGAAAGCGCTGCCTTCCACGGGCGCTCGAGCGCCGGGACCACACAGCTCAGCACGGCCGCGGCGGGTACGAGTACCCCAGGCACACCTGCATCGGCGGCAAGCGCGCCCATGACCTGCACGAGACGCATGCGTGCCTCGTCTGCCGTGATGCTCGACGGCGTGGTGATCTCGCACGTCGCAAGCGGGCATTCCTGTGCCGCGGCCGAATCCTCTGCAAACAGGCCAAAGCGAATGAACGTGTTGCCCACGTCGACCGTCAATATATATGCGCACCCATTAAGCATCGTCGGCGCTCCTTTCGTCTGCCCAGCAGTATATCGCCTACCCGAACCAGCCATCCCAGGTAGTCATTTTGGGACGGGGCTATTTTAGCTACCCCAATATGTCGGTTGATATTTGCCCCACTCCCAGATAATTCGTCGACTGTCAAAGGGTAGCTAAAATAGCCCCGTCCCAAAATGACTACCTTGCCGCTATACTGGTGCGCGGTCGTTTGCGAGCTCACGCGGCGGCCCTTGGTAACCCGACTTCCCGCGCCGTATCCGTAGCGGCGCTCCCGGGGGAAGCGGATATACGCAAAGGAGTTCTATATGAGCAATCCCTCGAACCGCACCTCGATGCGCGGTCAACTCACGCTGCGCGGCGTCGTCATCGGCGTCCTTGGCTGCGTGATCATCACGGCGAGCTCGGCCTACACGGCCCTCAAGATGGGCGCACTCCCCTGGCCGATCATTTTCGCTGCCGTCATTTCGCTGTTCTTCCTGAAGCTCATGGGCAACGCCAGCCTCAACGAGGCCAACGTTACCCACACCATCATGTCCGCGGGCGCCATGGTCGCCGGCGGCCTGGCGTTTACCATCCCGGGCGCCTGGATGCTGGGCTATGCCGACCAGATCAGTTGGCTCGACATGTTTATCGTGGCACTCGCCGGCACTATCCTAGGCCTGCTGGCCACGGCACTCATCCACCGTCACTTTATCGTGGACGCCGCGCTTGAGTTCCCCACCGGCAACGCCGCAGCTCAGACCCTGCGCGCGACCGAGGCCGGCGGCAAGACCGGCAAGCAGCTCTTTGGCTCCATGGCCATCGCCGGCATCTACAGCGTGCTGCGCGACGCTCTGGGCATTGTGCCCAGCATGCTGTGCACGCTCAATATCCCCGGCGTGACATTTGCCATCTACAACTCGCCCATGTTGCTGTCCATCGGCTTTTTGGTGGGCTTCGCCCCCGTCGCGTTCTGGTTTGCCGGCGCGCTGCTGGGCAATTTTGGCATCATCGTCGGCGGCACCGCTGCCGGTCTGTTTGACGTTATGACCGCACAGGGCATCGTCAAGTCCCTGGGTATGGGCCTCATGATGGGCTTTGGCGTCGCCGTCGTCCTCAAGGACATCCTTCCGCAGGTCGCCGGTATCGTCCGCGGCCTCGCCGCCGACAGCTCCACCGACACCGACGAGCAGTCGCTCATCTCGGGCTCCCTTAAACTCGACGCCGGTATCATCGGCCTGGGCGCTGCCGCCATCGCCGTGATCATCGCCATCGTGCTCGACCTTGGCCCCGTTCCGGCCGTCATCGTCACGCTGTTCACCTTTGTCACCACCATCATGAGCGCGCAGAGCTGCGGCCAGACGGGCATCGACCCCATGGAGATCTTCGGCCTCATCGTCATGCTCATCGTTGCCGCCTTCGCGCAGCTCGCTCAGGTCAAGCTGTTCTTTATCGCCGGCATCGTGGCCGTGGCGTGCGGCCTTGCGGGCGACGTCATGAACGACTTCAAGGCCGGCGCCGTGCTGGGCACCAACCCGCGCGCGCAGTGGGTCGGCCAGGCCATTGGCGGCATCGTGGGCGCCCTGGTCGCCGCCGCCGTCATGGTCGCGCTCGTCACCGCCTATGGTCCGGACGCCTTTGGCCCCGACAAGAGTTTTGTGGCCGCACAGGCAAGCGTGGTCGCCACCATGGTCTCGGGCATCCCGAGCGTGCCGTGGTTTGCGGGCGGCTTTATCGCCGGCATCGTCATGTACTGGCTCGGCATTCCGGCCATGATGATCGGCCTGGGCGTGTACCTGCCGTTCTACATGTCGCTCACGGCCTTCCTGGGCTCCTGCGTCAAGCTCGCCTACGACAAGTGGGCAGCCCACCGCGATGCCAACGCCGGTCTTTCGGACGAGGAGAAGACCGCCAAGGATGCCGCCTTCCAGGAGCAGGGCCTGGTTGTCGCCAGCGGCCTGCTCGGTGGCGAGTCCATCGTCGGCGTTATCCTGGCGTTTGTCTCTGTTGGCCTGAGCCTGCTGGGCTAAACCAAACAACAACGCACCCGTGCAGAGCGCGGGGTCGGAGACCATCCGGCCCCGCGCTTTTTGTATCTGCCGAAACCCTCGGCAGTACTTGTATGTGGCGTGTCTTCCTTTGCCTGCTCGCCTAAGTTCCATGTCAAGATGACCGCCCCGCCCGTCACGGTGTAGAGTACCTGCTGCGAACGCACCCGCGTTCCTACGGCAATACGAGGTGGACATGGAACTCGATAAACAACAGCTCAAGCGACTGCGCGAGCGCCATCACCGGCGCCACGGCATCCGTCCTGCCCATAGTGAGGTAGCCGAGCAGGCAGGCCGCTTTTTAAAGCGGGCATTCAACATTCGCGAGGGGCGCGCGCCCTATCACGTGATTCGCAAGCGCTTTGTAAACGGGGCGCGCCTGACTGGCTCGCACTTATGCATCCTGATCATTGCCATGTTGATCGCGAGCATCGGCCTCGATATCGACTCGGATATCGCCATTGTAGGCGCCATGCTCATCTGCCCGCTCATGGGCTCGGTCCTTGCCATGGCATACGGCATCGCCACGCTCGACCGCGAGATCACCCTTGAGGCCGTCGCGAGCTTGGCTCTACAGATGGCCTTTTGCCTGGCCACATCCACGTTGTACTTTAAGCTCTCGCCCCTTGGCACCACTACGGCCGCCATCATCGACAATTCGACACCGACTGTTTGGGACCTTGCCGTCGCGCTTGCGGGCGGCTTTGCGGGTGGCCTGGGCAACTCGCGCGACCAGGAACCCGCCACGCTCATCGCCGGCGTGGCCGTGGCAACCGCGCTGATGCCGCCCCTGTGCGCGGCGGGCTATGGCATCGCCATCGCAAGCGGGTCGCTGTTTCTCTCGGCGCTTTATGAGTTTGGCATCAACGTGGTCTTTATCGCACTGGCTGCCGAAGCCGTGCTGCTTCTATTGCGCGTGCCGCTCAAGCGCGACCTGAACGGCGACGGTATTGTGACTGCTGAAGAAAACGCCGAGGTCGACGAGCTATCGCGCAAGGTGCGCCGCCGCATCATTGTGGGCACGGTAGTCTTTGCCATCCCCTGCATTGTTATGACGGCGGGGTCTATTGGCTCGGCGCAGGCCGGCGTGCAGGACGGCTACGGCGTCACCGAAACCACGCGCGAGCTTGCGGCGGTGCTGCCAGGCTTTAAGGATTACACCGTCGCCGTCGAGACCTCGGCCACCGAAGGCGATGAGGAAGGCATCGTCGAGCGCGAGATTGTCGCCCATGTGACGACAGGCGAGGCGCTTGGGGCACACGACCGCCGTATCGCCCGCAAGCTCATCGACCTCAACGTGCCCGAACTCGATCGCGTGGAGTTCGATGTGAAGTGATGCGGAGCGCGGCCCTACAGCTCGTACTTGTACACGCGGTAGATGTACTTTTCGGCTTCCATCTCAAAGGTAGCGATGGGTAGACCATACCGATCGTACTCGGTAAAGGTCTTTGCCTGGCCCGATGCCACGAGCATGCTGTTCGAATTGCCGACGCGCTGCGCACTGCTCACATAGCCCGAAAACGGCACGGCGATCTGGTCCTCAAGTTCGTAGGTGCGCGCCGTCTCGTCCACTGTAAAGATGCGCCCAAACGAATGCGTGCCCTTGTTGTAGTCGGTCACCACCGCGGAGCCCAGCTGGCCCCAGTCGAACTTGGGATAGCTTTCGGCCGCACCAAAGTTGTTGTCGTACAGCAGCACCTGGTAGCGATTGGTCGTTGCCGTATCGGAACTCGGCAGATACGTCACGCTGTGCTGGCCCGCGTTGAGCGAAAAATCGCCCTGAGCCTGCAGCAGCTTGTCCTCAAAGCCCGAGCCGGCCCAAAAATCGGGCGAGCCCATGAGCCAATCGACCGTGGGTGTGCCGTAGATATCGGCGAGCTTGATGACCGTCGAGGTCTCGCGCGAGCTGAGCAGGACGGTACTGTCGCCGAGCCACTGGATCGTGTTGATATGGATCCAATCCAGGTCGCCGTCCGAGGCCACCTTGGCGCTCGCTTTGAGATCGGGGAAGATGTCGCCCAGGTCTACAACGAGAGAAACGGCGCCCGTCGCTATGTCGATCTTGATGATGAGGTCCTCGACATTAACGCGCTCGCCCTTGTCCTTTTTAGCGGCTGCGCGGTCGACGTCCAAGTCGGCCTCGGAGCCGACGTGGCTCGCCAGCACCAACAGGTTACCGTTGTCATCGAAAGCGTAATCGTGGTGCAGTTCGTAGTCGCCCGCGCTCCAGACGTTCACCACCTGGCCGATGGCGTTGATCTGGGCCATCTTGGTCGTCGAGACGCTCATGATCATGCTGCCGTCGCCCGGGAACAGCAGGCGATGGCTGCGGTAGCCGATGATCGGCACCTCGCCGCGAATCTGACCCGCATTGTCGTAGAGGTACATAAAGTCGAGCTTGGACGAGTCGTTGCCCAAGATGGTAAAGAGGCCATCGGCAAGCGGCGTATTGGACTCCCCCGCCGTGACGGCGAGGTGTTTCTCTTCCTCGCCCTTGAGCGCCGGCGTCTTGACGGTGAATTTCGAGGTACGGCTCGTGCCGTCCTGCGCGATGCAGGTTAGGGTTACCGTGTTTTTGTGGTTGGGAATGAGACCGATGACCTTGAACTCGTGCTCCGTCGCCGACGTATCGTCGCCGCGAGGCGTACGGGAAAAGGCCGCCACTTTGGGGGAATCAGCGAATTTCTTACGGCCGGCGACCTCGTAGGTGACGGTTACGGGGTCCGTCGTTGCAAAACGCACGTAGCAACTCAGGGTGTCGGTGCCAAAGGGATCGGCTTTGATAAACGGGGCAGTTTCGTCGTAGTCGCCTGCAGCGTATTCGGCATCGAGCTGTTCTTTGATGGCAGCCTGTTTCTCGACGTTGTAGGTCGCGATGATCTGATTGTGGACTTTCTTCTGTTCGTCGGTGAGTCCGTCGTCCGCGTTGGACATATCGTTCGCATCGGCTCCGGCAGCGGAGCAGCCTGCAAGTCCCGCGCTCGCCAGCGCCAACGCGCCCGCCGCCGTGCCCGCAAGGGCAGCACGGCGCGTGAGCGGCCAGCCGCCTTCGTTACTCGATCCCATGTCGTCACCATCGAAGAGTTCCATCGCTGCCGTTTCCTTCATATTCCAGGGCACTTGCCCAACCCTGTCCAATTATGGCTCGCAGCTTAACAAACGTCCCTTAAGGCTAGCTTAGGCTCACGGCAGCCGGAGCCGTTAGCCGCAAGACGCACAGGGGACGCAGGAATACGATGATCCGTTTTCCTCCGTCCCCGAGGGATCATTTTTAGTACTTGAAGAAGCCCTCGCCCGAACTTTCGCCCAGCTTGCCTTCGTCGAGCATTTGCCTGAGGACGGAGGCCATGGCCTTAAAGTTGTAGGGCATCATCATCTTTTTGAGCAGTGGGCTCACCAGGCCCGGGACCTTCTGATACTGCATAACGATGTTGTAGGCCGTCTGGATGCCCACCGTGTCGAACACGCGGAACGGGCCCTTAGGCGCGCCGGTGCCGCGCGTCCATGCGAGGTCGATGCTCTTGGGGTCGCTGATGCCCGAGACATACAGGTCGAGGCCCGAAAGCAGCCACGGCACCAACATGGAGTTGAGCAGGTAGCCGTTCTTTTCCTTGTTGACGGGAAGCGCCAGCATGCGAATGTTGTTGGCAAAGTCGACGAGCTCGTCAAAATAGCGCTTGTCGGTTTGGCTCTGGGCCATGACCTCGGTCATGTTGTTCTTCCAGATGGAGTTGGCAAAGTGCAGCGATAGGTACTTCTCGGGGCGGCCGGTGTACTTGGCAAAGGTACTCGGCAGCAGTGTGGAGGAGTTGGTCACGACGACGGTCTTTTGCGGCAGAACCGGGGCGAGCTTCTTGTAGAAGTCGATCTTTGCCTGAGTGTCCTCAGCCATAGACTCGATGACCAGGTCGGCGTCGGCCACGGCCTTGGCAAGATCGAGCTCCAGCTTGAGTGTGGAGTAGGCACGCTCGACGGCGGAGAGTGCCGCCTCCTTGTCGAAGGGCTTGCCGCTATCGGCGATACCGGCACACCACTCGCCCGTGCCGTCCGCCATGCCCTCGATAGCAGCGATGTACTCCTCGCGCACGTGGTCGATCTTGGGCTGGGTGCGGCCGATGCTGCCCTCGCTGCGCAGCCAGATCGTCACATCAAAGCCGCAGTAGGCAGCCTGAAAGGCAATCTGGCTTCCCAATACGCCGCCACCGGCAACACAAACGGTCTTGTAGCTCATAAGGACGGTCCTCTCTTACGTAATTCCATAGATGTGTATTTATTCAACCGTAAGGGGACTGCACGCTGGGGATGGGTTCTATAAACGGACGGTAATTTGCGGCGAACGGCTACACTTGTTCATTATTTCAAGGCGCCGAGGGCGATTTTTTGTGCCACCGAGACGTCGTTTGCGGAAGTATGCGGCAAATTCCGGAACCCTTGAGCACACCCCGGTTTTTCGCCAATAAAACCGCAGGTACAGAGATTGGACATATCCGGCGTGCTCGGCCCATTCAGATTTTGCCGCATACTTCCGAAATCTAAGTTCGCAAGGGGTAATAGCTGGGGCGTTTACGCAACATATGTCCAGTAAAAACGGGTGGTAGCCGGTACGGCTACCACCCGTTTGCCCCATATCTAGCCCATAGCAGGCCAGTTACTTCTTAATGCCGCGTCCCAGGCGCTCAGCGACCGACGCCACGGCACTCTCGTCGACCGAGCCGCAGCTCACGCAGCCGTCATGGGCACGCATCTGGCCGGTGACCTCGTCCATCGCGAGCGGCGCCACCTTCTCGAGCTTAAAGCCCTTGCCGGCGCGCATGTTCTCCTTAGCCACGCTGATCATGAGCTTAATACGGTTAAGCTGGTTGACCTCGGACGCGCCGGGGTCGTAGTCCACCGCGACGATATTACTCTCGGGGTGCTGGCGGCGCAGCTCCTTGATCACGGCCTTGCCCACCACGTGGTTGGGCAGGCACGCGAAGGGCTGCGTGCAGATGATATTGGGTGCGCCATGATCGATCAGGTCGAGCATCTCGGCCGTGAGCAGCCAGCCCTCGCCCATGTTGTTGCACACCGAAAGCACCGTGCGGGCCTTGTCGGCCATGGTGCCGATGCGCTCGGGCGCCTCGAAGCGGCGGGACTTCTCGAGCATCTCCTCCACCGGCGTGCGCATCCAGTCCACGAGCTTGATGAGCGCCTGCATACCAGCGCGCGTGGTAGCGGAGCTTCCCAACTCGTCCTTCTGCAGCTCGGCGTTGCTCATGGAGTACAGGAAAAAGTCGAGCAGACCCGGCACCACGGCCTCGCAGCCCTCGCGCTCGATGACATCGACCACGTGGTTGTTGGCTGTGGGGTGGAACTTGACCAAGATCTCGCCGACCACGCCCACGCGCGGCTTGGTGCCCTCGCCCACGAGCGGCATGGTGTCGAACGCGCGGATGGCCTCGCGGCATAGCTTGGTGTAGTTGTGGCGGTTAAACTTGGGCGCCAGCTTGCGGGCGCGCGCCATGTACTCCTCGTAGAGCGCGTTGGCGGCACCGGGCGTGGCCTCGTACGGGCGGCAGCGGTAGAGCATCTGCATCATCACGTCGCCAAAGAACACCGCGTAGACTGCCTGCTTAAGCAGCGCCGGCGTAATCTTAAAGCCGGGGTTGTCCTCGCCGAGCGCCACGGCCGAAAGCGAGATCACCGGGATCTCGGGGTGGCCGCTCTCGCGCAGGGCCTTGCGGATGAGTGCGATGTAGTTGGTGGCACGGCAGCCGCCGCCGGTCTGGCTGATAACCACGGCAGTCTTGGACAGGTCGTACCGACCGCTCTCGATGGCCTCCATAATCTGGCCCGTCACCAGGATCGACGGGTAGCAAATGTCGTTGTTCACATAGCGCAGGCCGGCCTCGACGGCGTCGTGATCGGTCGAGGGCAGCAGCTCCAAGTTGTAGCCAGCACCGCGGAACACCTCTTTGACCAGGTCAAAGTGGATCGGCGCCATCTGCGGGCACAGGATGGTGTAGCCCTCCTCGCGCATCTGCTCGGTAAAGGGCACCTTGGGCCACGCGGTCGATGCGCTCTCACGCTGCGCCTCGAACGTGTACTTGCGGCTCGCGAACGCGGGGGCGTCCGTGGAGGGCGCCACCGGCGCGGCATCGCCCTGCTCGTAGGCCTCGCCCGCGGCCGTGGCCTCGGCCAAGCGCTCGGCCTCCTGGTCCTTGAGCGCTGCCATGAGCGAGCGGATGCGGATGCGCGCGGCACCCAGGTTGGACACCTCGTCGATCTTGAGCACGGTGTAAATCTTGCCGCTGGCCTCAAGGATTTCCTGCACCTGGTCGGTGGTCAGAGCGGCCAGACCGCAGCCGAAAGAGTTGAGCTGGATTAGGTCCAGATCGTTTCGCATCGTCACAAAACGGGCGACGGCGTACAGGCGGCTGTGGTACATCCACTGGTCGACGACACGAATCGGACGCTCAGGCTTTACCAGATGCGCGAGCGAATCCTCGGTAAAGACCGCAAAGCCAAAGCTCGAAATAAGCTCGGGCAGGGCGTGGTTGATCTCGGGGTCGTTATGGTAAGGACGGCCGGCGAGCACAATGCCGTGGCCGCCGTGGTCCTCGACCCACTTAAGAGCCTCCTCGCCCATGGTCTGGATGTCCTCGTGGAAACGCGCATCGGCCTCAAAGGCAGCGTTGACGGCGGCATCGACCTCGGAGCGCGTGATCTTGGGTCCACGCACGCGACCGCGACCGGCTTGCGCATCGGCCACACGGTCGACGGCGAGCACCTGGTACAGACGGCGCTTGAGCTCGGTCTTGTCGTGATAGGGCACAAACGGGTACAGGAACTCGATGTTCTGCTCGCGGATCTCGTCGATGTTGAGTGCCAACGCCGTGGGGTAGCTCATGACGATGGGGCAGTTGTAACAGTTGCCGGCGGTCGGATCCTCCTTGCGCTCCCAGCGCACGCACGGCATCCAAATGAAGTCGACATCGCGGTCGATGAGGTTCATCACGTGGCCGTGGCTCATCTTGGCCGGATAGCACACGCTCTCGGACGGCATGGACTCGATGCCCGCCTGGTAAGTCTTTTTGCTCGACTGGTCGGACAGCTGCACGCTAAAGCCCAGGCGCGTAAAGAACGCATGCCAGAAGGGGTAGTTCTCGTACATGTTGAGCGCACGGGGGATACCCACGGTACCACGCGGGGCCTCGTCGGGGCTCAGCACCTCGCGGTTAAAGAGCAGCTCGTTTTTCTTTTTGAAGAGGTTGGGGGCCTCGGTTTTCTGCTTTTTGTGGCCAGCACCCTTCTCGCAGCGGTTACCGGTAATGAAGCGCCTGCCGCCGCCAAAATCGTTGACGGTGAGCTGGCAGTTGTTGGAGCAACGGCCGCAGCGGACATGCTTTTGCGTCACGGTGAGGTGCGCGATGTCCTCGGCAGAAAGGATGGTCGAGGTGCCGTCGGCGCCGGCGCGATCGCGGGCGAGCAGGGCCGCACCGTAGGCACCCATGCAGCCGGCGATGTCGGGACGTACGGCATGAACGCCGGTGAGCTGCTCAAACGCGCGCAGCGTGGCGTCGGACATAAAGGTGCCGCCCTGGACGATCACCTGGCTGCCGATCTCCTTGGGATCGCGCAGCTTAATAACCTTGAACAGGTCATTCTTGATGACGGAATAGGACAGGCCGGCCGCGATGTCGCCCACCGTGGCGCCTTCCTTTTGCGCCTGCTTGACGCGCGAGTTCATAAAGACCGTGCAGCGGCTGCCCAGGTCGACCGGGGCCTTTGCATGGATGCCAGCGTTGGCGAACGCGCGCACGTCCATGTTCATAGACACGGCGAAACTCTCGATAAAGCTGCCGCAGCCCGACGAGCAAGCCTCGTTGAGCATGATGTGCTCGATAACGCCGTCCTTGACGCGCAGGCACTTCATGTCCTGGCCGCCAATGTCCAGAATAAACTCGACGCCGGGCAGGAACGCCTTGGCGCCGCGCAGGTGTGCAACGGTCTCGATCTCGCCGGAATCGGCCTTGAGGGCCTCGATGAGCAGTGCCTCGCCGTAGCCCGTGGTAGTCACGTGGCCGATAGTGCAGCCGGCGGGAATGTGGTTGTAGAAATCGGCCATGATGACCTTGGCCGTGCCCAGGATGTCGCCGTTGTTGTTGCCGTACCAGGTGTGCAGCAGCTGACCGTCCTCGCCCACGAGCGCGGCCTTCATGGTGGTGGAGCCGGCGTCGATGCCGATGAACACGCGGCCGGTGTAGCCGTCGAGCTTGCCCTTGGGGACGACTTCCTGGTCGTGGCGGGTCTTGAACTCGGCAAAGTCCTCGTCGTTGGCAAAGAGCGGATCCAGACGCTCGACCTCGGCACCCTGCGTGTCACCCAGGGCATCGATGGCCTCGATGAGCTGCGGGAACGTGCTGAGCTTGTTTGACTCGTGTGCCATGGCGGCGCCGCTCGCCACAAACAGGTGGGCGTTTTGGGGCACGATACGGTGCTCCTCGTCCAGGTTGAGCGTGAGGTAGAAGCGGTGGCGCAGCTCGGAGAGATACTGCAGCGGGCCGCCCAGGAAGGCGACGTTGCCGCGAATGGGACGGCCGCACGCCAGGCCCGAGATGGTCTGGGTCACGACGGCTTGGAAGATGGAGGCAGCCACGTCTTCGGGGCGGGCGCCCTCGTTGAGCAGCGGCTGCACGTCGGTCTTGGCAAAGACGCCGCAGCGGCTGGCGATGGGATAGATGGTGGTGGCGTTGGCCGCGAGCTCGTTGAGGCCGCTCGCGTCGGTGTGCAGCAGGGTTGCCATCTGGTCGATGAACGCGCCCGTGCCGCCGGCGCAGGTGCCGTTCATGCGCTGCTCGATCCCGTTGTCGAAGTAGATGATCTTGGCGTCCTCTCCGCCCAGCTCGATGGCGACATCGGTGGCCGGGATGAGGGTCTCGACGGCACGCTTGCTGGCGATGACCTCCTGGACAAACTCCAGGTCGAGCCACTGGGACAGCAGCAGGCCGCCCGAGCCGGTAATGGCGCAGGTCATCTGGGCCGTCGGCAGCACGGTCGCAGCGCCCTCGAACAGGTCGCGGGCGCAGGCACGGACGTCGGTGTGGTGGCGCTGGTACTTGGCGTAGACGATCTGGTTGTCGTCGTTGAGCACGGCGAGCTTAACGGTGGTGGAGCCCACGTCGATGCCCAGATGCAGGCTGCCGCGAGCGTTCTCGGGGTTGAAGATCGCGCCTTCGGGGGCCTGGCCGGCGGCTACGGGCTCAGCGGCGGTGGCGGGCTCGCTAGCGACGGACGTCTCCCCTGCCGCGTTCTTGGCATCGGCAACTGCCTCGGCAACTTTCTCGGCAGCTGCGGTCGCGGCCTTCTGCGCGGCATCCACCACGGCGGGTGCAGCCTCACGCGCGGCAGCGACCATACGGTCCTTAATGCCCTCGACGAGTTTGCTCATTGTCTCTCCTCTTAGTTGTTGGACTCGACGGCTGCGGCGGTGTCGGCCGCGTCCTCGAGCTGCAGGTTCAATAGCTTCATGCCGTATTCCGGCACGTTGATATCGATGGGTTGGCCATACAGGTCACCAGGGCGCACAAAAGCGAGCACCGTCATAATGCGCGCCATGGCCTCGGGCGATTCGGTGAGCCCACGCTCAAACCAGCGCTGAATCATGCCGACCTCGGCGCTCACGACGTAGGTAACGTAGTAGTCAAAGAACGTACCCAGCGCCAGGCCCAAAATGCCCGTCTGCGCACGCGGCACCACAGCCTCACGAGCGGTGTCGATGATCCTTTTAATGAAGGCCTGGTCGCCGCCCGGACCCAGCAGCGCACCGATTAAGTCGCGGTTGGCCGCAAGATAACGCAGTAGCTCAACCGAACCGGGCGCCGGCTCGAGCTCATCGATGTTGTGATAGAGATCGGGCAGCTGAGCTGCGGTGATGAGCTCAATGCGCTCACGGATCTCGGCCAGCAAGCCGTCCTCGATTTGATTGATAAAGTCGGGAATATCACGGTAGTGCGAATAGAACGTGCGGCGCGTAAGGCCAGCGCGCTCGGTGAGCGACGCGACGTTAATGCGCGAAAGGTCGCCGCTTTCGGCAAGCTCGCCGGCAAGTGCCTGGCGAAGGGCACGCTGCGAGCGAAGGGACCGGCGATCACATTTCTCGAGCTGGGACAAGCGTCCTCCTTGTTACTCAGCCTGTGCGCTATTGCACAGTGCGAGTATTATTGCACACCGTGTGCATCAACACGTAAAGGCAATATTTTGGATGTGACGAAAGGGCAGTCCCTTTGCCACATTATTCGATGATGGTGCGGGAGTTCTGCTTATGCATAGTGGCGAGCATGTGTTTGGGAACGGCGTGGACCATGCAGCTGCCGATGGTCGCGCTCGCGGCGGCCTTGGCTGCATCGCTAGCGTTTTTGGTCGCGTAGCTGTGGCGGAAACGCTTGAGCATGGCAATGTCGTTGCCGCCGTCGCCGTAAACCGCGACCTCGTCCTCGGCAATACCGTAGTAACCCGCCAGCCAGGCCACACTCTCGCCCTTGTTGCACGCCACGTCCGTGATCTCGAACATCACCGGATCGAACGGCGCGTTGACCACGCGGTCCGATCGCTCGGCCAAATACGCCTTAAGGTCGCGCTCCAGCTCGGGTGAGGTCACGCGACAATTGATCTTGCATACATCGTGACGCAAGATATCGCCGATCGACTGATCGAAATACTGCTCCTCGTGATACCCGCCACGTGCACGCATGCCGCGCATCACAATACGCTTGATGGGGCTGTCCTTTTTAAAGCCCGCCTGATGCATCTCGAACGAACCGCTCGAGAACATGCCATCGGGTGTGGAGCAATCAAAGCAAATATCCGGGAATGCCTTGAGCAGCTCCTCGGTAACCTGCGGATCGATGGTCCAGGTTTTGAGCACCTCGCCATGACTGTCGCGCACGATGGAGCCGTTAGAGCAGCAGGCATCGAGCGCCAGCCCCGTAAAGCCATGCTCGCCGATTGGCAACGTCGAGCGCCCGGTCGCGGGAACCACATGCAGGCCAGCCTCGGTCAGCTCGCGAATGGCACGGCGGATGGTCCCATCCGCCTCGTGCAGGGCGTTCAGCAGCGTTCCGTCTAAGTCACTCGCAAACATCTTGATCATGGGCATGCCTCTCCTTCGTCTGCACGATATTGTAGACGAGAACGGGCGCGCCCCAAGAGAGGCGCGCCCGTCAGGCGAAAGATTGTCCTACACCGCAGCGGGGCCGTGTTCGCCGGTACGGATGCGGATGACTTCCTCGACCGGCTCGACCCAGATCTTGCCATCGCCGACGGCTCCGGTGCGAGCGGCGTTGCAGATGATGTCGACAATGCCGTCGACATGCTCGTCGGCGCAAATAAGGGTGAACTGCACCTTAGGGATCGTGTTGACAAGCAACTCGTTGCCGCGCACGTATTCCTTCCAGCCATGCTGCGCGCCGCAGCCCTGCACCTGGTTGATAGTCATGCCGCGAACATTGGCAGCAAACAACGCGTTTTTAAGAACCTCAAGTTTCTCAGCACGAACGATCGCCGTAATCTTCTTCATAGTGAATTCCTCTCTTTAATAAAAGAAATTGATTGTCCTTCACATGGCACGGGTTTTCCAGGTGCCCGAGATTGCTCCGAAAGAGGAGCGCCGCGTACTTCGGTACGCAAGCGACGGTTTGAGGGGCAAGGTCGGGTGCCTGGGAAAGCCGTGCTGCTAATCGAGTCCGGAGAAAGAAGGATAGGCGCTCTCGCCGTGTTGACTCGCATCCAGGCCCAGCGCCTCGTCGGCCTCGTCCACACGCAGGCTGCCGTGGAACAGTGCCTTGACCACCGTGGCGATCACCAAGTCGAGCACCAGCACAATAGCGGCCGTCACCACAATGCCCAAGATCTGCGAGATGAGCAGCGACACGTCGCCCGTGCAGAACAGGCCACCCTTACCGGTCCACGAAAGCTCCGGCACGCAGAACAGGCCCGTGAGCACGCCACCCAAGATGCCGCCGATACCGTGGCAACCGAACGCGTCGAGCGCATCGTCGTAGCCGAACTTGGTCTTGAGATGGCTGATGGCCAGGTAGCAGACAGGCGATACGATTAGGCCCATGACCAGCGCCGCCCACGGCTCGACAAAGCCCGCGCCGGGCGTGACCACCACAAGGCCCGCTACCAAACCGGTGCTGGCACCCACCAGCGTGGGGCGGCCGGTATGCACGCGCTCGACGGCAAGCCACGAGACCATACCCGCCGCGCTGGCCGTCACGGTGTTGAGGATGGCGAGTGCCGCCACGGCGTCGGCCTTGAACTCGCTGCCGCCGTTAAAGCCAAACCAGCCAAACCAAAGCAGACCGGCGCCGAGCGCCACAAACGGCACGTTATGCGGACGGTAGCTCACCATGCCAAAGCCACGACGACGGCCGAGCATTAAGCAGAGAATCAGGCCCGTCAGACCGGACGAAATGTGCACCACGTCGCCGCCGGCAAAGTCGAGTGCGCCGATGATGTCGCCGATAAAGGAGCCATCGCCGCCCCAGACCATGTGGGCGAGCGGCGCATAGACCACGAGCAGCCAAATGCCCAGGAAGGCCGCCATGGCACCAAACTTAACGCGGCCGGCCAGGCTGCCCGTGACGATAGCGGCCGTGATCATGGCAAATGCCATCTGGAAGGCGATGTTGATGATCTGAGGGTAGACGGCACCGTCCGACGCGGTGCCCTCAGCCGCCTGCAACACCTGGTTGAGCACCGGCAAGCACAGCAGCTGGTCAAGGCCTCCAATAAACGGGCTGAAACCGTCGCCGCCGTAGGCCAGCGACCAGCCGGCAACAATCCACAGCACGCCGACCAGGCCAATGGCGCCAAAGCACATGAGCATGGTGTTGATGACATTTTTGCGCCTGGACAGGCCGCCATAGAAAAACGCCAGACCCGGTGTCATTAAAAACACGAGCATGGTGCAGATGAGCATAAACGTTGTCGATCCCGTATCGTACATTCGCTCCCCCTTGGTCGCATGAACCTTGTCGGCGCCCATAATGCGGCCGAGGGGCAACTGGTGTAGACCAGATGCGGCGTTGTTAAACGCTGCGTTGTCGAATGGAAACGGTGCCGCAATCTTGGAAACGGCGCGGCAACGGACGCGAAACGAACGGGAAATACGCGAGCAAGGGAGCCGTGAGCGTACCCATCCCGGCTAGCGCCGAAACAGCTCGTGGGCGCGGTCGCGGAGGTCGGTAGCTCTGATGACGCCCTCGTAGCGGTTGATGCGCAAGCGCGGGAAGGCATTGAAGAAGCGCAGGTCGCGTCGGCTGAGCGACACGCTTGGCACCGGACGGCTCATGCGCTTGCCGGCAAGGCGACGACTGAGCGACGGACGCGGCATGCTCGGCGCGGCATCGGCCACGCGGCGGGCAGCGAGCGCCAGGCCGCGAGCACCATCCGAAATAAACGTCGGCATCGAAGCCTTCTCGCGCAGGGCATCGAGCGTCGCGTCGCCCAGCTCCGCCAGCCACGCGTTAACGGCACGGCTACGGATATGCGTCTGGGCCACCGAGTCAATCGTCAATTCGGGAATGCGCTCGAGCATTGAGTCCGAGGCATCGGCAAGCGACTCGTTGATGCGGTCGGCAAGGTCGGCGCGCACGCGCTCCAGCTGATCGGACAGACGCCGCCAGCTGGCCAACGAGCACACTGCGTCGACCATCATCGCGACCGCGACGATAAAGGCGGACAGCCGCACAATCAGCACCGGCAGATGGCCAAGCAGCCCCAACAATGCCGGCTCCACTAAACGGCAAATGCACAACGCACCCAAGCCAAACGCGCATGCCCAGTACAGACAGATGCGTCCGTGCAGGTTAAACGGCAGGTGCGAATAGTCCCAAAAGCGAGCGCCCGTTGTTTTTTCCAGCAGCACGCCCACGCTGTACTCAATCACGCTGCATACGAGCGCTGCCGCGACAAACTGGCTCGACGCGTCAGGAATTCCGCGCAACAGCAGCCAGCAGGCAATGCCGCCCGCGCCATAGATGGGGCAGCACGGTCCCAGCAAAAAGCCGCTGTTGGCAAAGCGCCCGTGGTTGAGCATGGCGCAGACTGTCGATTCCCATGCCCAGCCGCAGAAACCGTAGAAGGCGAACGAGA
>RQCP01000011.1 GCA_008668235.1 Collinsella aerofaciens
AGCACTCGGCGTAGGCCATCCAGGTCTCCTTCGGGAGCTTGCTCGTCCCCAGGATGCGCTCGCTGCCCATGCCGAAGGTCCTGCCGCAGCCCCGGCAGAGGTAGCGCTGCTCGCCGTTCTTCGATTTGCCCTTCTTCACGCCCGCGGCGGACCCGCAGCGCGGGCAGCGTTCGATTTCGTAGGCGGAGCCGGCCGCGTCGTCGAACGCCGCCGCGCGGATCACGTCCCTGACGGACTCGGTGGCGCGGCGGCGCTCGGTCTTGCTGAGGTTCGCCATGCCCTTCTTGAAGTTGAGGCCCAGATCTTCGGCGTTCATGCTGCCCCCATCATCGCGGTCTATGGGGTCAACGATATGGCACCGTGGGGACACATGTATGTCAATCCTGGTCTAACAGAGCCTTAAAAAATCATTCCCGTCCCAGAAAGACTGGTCTTCCGCCACACGTCACCCAAAATGATTTTTTAATCCCCGTCCCAGAAAAATCATTTTAGATAACCGTCACGCGACCCTGGTTACCCACAATGGCCTTGGCCTCGGCCAGCAGCGGAATCGAGCGCGCGTTGACCTTGGCCGGCACCTCGGCACGTAGCACGCGCCCGTCCACCTGCTCGATAAAGATCTCCACGCGGTCGCCGCCCGGGTTGGCGGTAAGCACCGTGGCAAGACGCGCCATATTGCCCTGGCTAAAGCGGCTGTTGGGCACCATGACCTCAAACACCTTGGGCTTGTTGTTCTCCTCGTTAAGCTCGAGCGGCACGATCTCCTGCGCGATGATCTGGTCGCCGCGGTCCGAGCGCTCGAGCTTGCCCTTAATGCGCACAAAGGCATCGGACAGCTGCGCGCCGGTCTCGGGATCGACCTCGCCGTACAGGTACCCCTCGGCCTCCTTGTAGGTCGTGGGGAACACGACGACGGTGGCCTCGCCTTCCATGTCCTCGAGCTGCACGATGCCCATGGGGTCACCGTTTTTGGTCACGCGCTTGGACACGCTCGAGACCATGCCGGCCCACCACAGCGCCTTGCCCTCGGGAATTTCCTGGTTGATGGTGCCGCCCGTAGGATTCTGAACTTCGTAGCCGGTGTCGATCTGCGAGAACGAGAAGTCACGCGCCTTGGCTAGTGCATACTCAAACGGGCGCAGCGGGTGGTCCGAGACATAGATGCCCAGAACCTCCTTCTCCTGACTCAACTTGAGGTGGCGGTCCCATTCCTGGCCATCCGGATCGGGCACGCTCACCTCAAAGCCCGAGCCCTCAACGTCGCCAAACATATCGAAGAACGACGTCTGGCCGCTCGCGCGATCCTTCTGGCGCTTTACCGCGGCATCGATGATGTTCTCGGGGTTGTTCTTGTCCACAAAGTGCATCATCTGGCGACGCGGATACCCCGTGGAGTCGAAGGCGCCTGCCTTGATGAGCGATTCGATCACGCGGCGGTTGGCCTGGCTCGAGTCCACGCGCTCGACAAAGTCGTGCAGCGTCTTAAACGGGCCGCCCGCCTCGCGCTCGGCGATAATCGCCTGCGCCACGCCGGTGCCCACGCCGCGGATGCCGGCCAGACCAAAGCGCACGCCCTCCTTGGTAGCCGTGAACTCGGTACCGGACTCGTTGACATCTGGCGACAGCACGGGGATGCCGTCGTGACGGCATGCCGAGACGTAGTGCACGATCTTGTCGGTCTTGCCCGTATAGGACGTCAGAACGGCCGCCATGTACTCGTGCGGATAGTGCGCCTTGAGCCACGCCGTCTGCATAACCAGGATGGCGTAGCCGGCGGAGTGCGACTTGTTGAAGGCGTAGGACGCGAACTCGAGAACATCGTCCCAAATCTTCTGGGCGACCTCGCGCGTATAGTTGTTCTTGATGGCGCCGTTCATCCAGTGGTCGTAGGTGGTCTCGTCGGAGCCATCCTCCCAGTGGAGCACCGTCGACGTGAGCAGCTTGATTTTCTTCTTAGCCACGGGCTTACGGATACGCGAGTCCGATTCGCCCTTGGAGAAGCCGCACATCTCGACGGAGATGAGCATAACCTGCTCCTGGTAGACCATGGTGCCGTAGGTTTCGCCCAGGATGTCGTCCAGGCGGTCGTCGTAGGAGACCGCCGGCTCCTTGCCGTTCATACGGTTGATGTAGGACGAAACCATGCCGGCGCCCAGCGGGCCCGGGCGGTACAGGGCGATCAATGCTACGACGTGCTTGTACTCGGTGGGCTTCATGTTCTTGATCGTGGCCGTCATGCCTGCGGACTCGACCTGGAAGACGCCGGCGGTGTGGCCGGAACCCATGAGCTTAAAGATCTCGGGGTCGTCAAAAGGAATCTCTTCCTCTTTGATGTCGATGCCGAAGTTCTTTTTGATGTTTGCCTTGGCCTTGGAGATAACAGTCAGCGTGCGCAGGCCCAAGAAGTCCATCTTGAGCAGGCCCATGTCGGCAACGGTATGACCCTCGTACTGGGTAATCTCGACGCCGCCCTTGGTGTCGAGCTTGGTGGGCACGTGCTCGTTGACGGGGTCGCGGCAGATCAGAACGGCGCACGCGTGCACGCCCTCGCCACGGGTGAGGCCCTCGATTGAGAGCGCCGTGTCGATGATGCGGCGGGCGTCGTCGTCCTTTTTATATGCCTCGGCAAAATCGGGGTTAAACAGGTCCTCTTTGCCGGGTTGCTTTTCGAGCACCTGCTTGAGCTTGACCTTGGGGTCGCTCGAGACCATCTTGGACAGACGCTGGCCCATGTAGACCGGGTAGTCCAGGACGCGAGCGGCGTCGTTGATGGCCTGCTTGGCCTTAATGGTCGAGTAGGTGATGACGTGGGTGACCTTCTCGGGGCCGTAGAGCTGGCGAACGTGCTCCACGACCTCGAGGCGCCGCTCATCGTCGAAGTCCATATCGATATCGGGCATCTCGGTACGCTGCGGGGACAGGAACCTCTCGAACATCAGGCCGTTCTCGAGCGGATCGAACGCGGTGATGTTCATGGCGTAGGCGACGATAGCGCCGGCAGCCGAGCCACGGCCGGGGCCGACGCCAATGCCGTTGTCCTTGGCCCATTGCACGTACTCAGCGACGATCAAAAAGTAGGCGGCAAAGCCCTTGTCGCAGATGACCTTGTATTCGTACTCAAAGCGCTCTTTGATGTTGACGCCACCGATCTCGCGCGTGGCCCAGTCGTCGCCATAGTGTTGGCGCAGGCCCTTCTCGCACTCGCGGCGGAACTGGCTCTCGTGCGTCTCGCCGGGATCGAGCAACGGGAAGCGCGGCAGGATGATGGAGTCCCAGTCCAGCTCCACGTAGCACTTGTCGGCGATCTCGAGCGTGTTGTCGCAGGCCTCGGGGCAATACGGAAACATCGCCCGCATCTCCTCCTCGGTCTTCATGTAAAACTCCGAGCCGGTCATGCGCATGCGGTTGGGGTCATCGACCTTGGCGTTCATGCCAATACACATGATGACGTCCTGCACGGGCGCATCCTCGCGGCGCAGGTAGTGGAAGTCGTTGGTGGCGATGACCTTGACGCCCACCTGCTTGGCGATATCGATGAGCGTGCGGTCCATCTGCTCGTCGGTCAGGCCGTTGTCGGTGGTGATGCCATGTTCCTGGATCTCGATGTAGAAGTCGCCGGGGTCGAAGGTATCGCGGAAGGTCTCGGCCCACTTGATGGCGCCCTCCATGTCACCGCGGTCGATGTATTTGGGGATGATGCCCGCGATGCAGGCGCTCGTGCAGATCATGCCCTTGGCGTGGCGGCGTAGGTTGTCGAGCGTCACGCGCGGCTTGTAGTAAAAGCCCTGCACGGCGGCCTCGGAAACCGTCTGCATCAGGTTGACGTAGCCTTCCTGGTCTTTGGCCAGAAGGATCATGTGGTAGAGCTCGGGCTTGTGGTCGCGGGCAAGGGTCTCGTCCGGCGTAAAGTAGACCTCGCAGCCAAAGATGGGCTTGATGACCAGAGGCGGCTTGAGCTCGTCGATATTGCCCTTCTCGTCCCACATGGCCATGTCCTTCACATACTGGGCATGCTCGCGCGGGTTTTCCTCGGGGTCGGGCTCCACCAGCTCGTCGCGGCGGTCCTTTTCCAAGAAGGCCTTGTCGTGGCTCCAGGTTTTGTACTCGGGCGTGTTGTGATTGACGGCGTCGCAGGCCAGCGCCAGGTCGGGCACGCCATACATGTAGCCGTGGTCGGTAATGGCCACGGCGGGCATGCCAAGTTCAACGGCACGATTGACCATATCCTGGATACGGGTTGCGCCGTCGAGCATGGAGAAAACAGTGTGATTGTGCAGATGGACGAATGCCATGTGATGAGCTCCGATGCGGGTTCGTGTTCTGACTGAACGATTTTACCGCACGGCGCGGACGGCACCCGAACCTAGCCAAACCAACACGGGTAGTCTTTTTGGAACCTTCAAAAAGGGGAATGAGGGCATCCAGATATATCGAGTATTACTGGAACCCCGGCGATGCGCGGAATGATTTGTGACGAATAGTCATGTCCATCAAGAAGGCTCGACGCTTCGGATAGCTCGTCAATCGATATATCAATTCTTGGAGACCTGCATTCCTACCATTTTTAATGAAACGACGGCGGTAATTGCTATCGCGATTCCGCCAATAATACCGAGCGCTATCTGAATGGGATATAATCCTAACACATGTCCAAATATGGAGAAAAACATTGCGGAAAAGAGAGCCCTTACCAGAGATGCGATGGAAAGGATCGTCGCGCGGAGATCGTCCGCTATCGCGTCTTGGATTAAGTTTTCCGAAGTGATGTACACCACTTCTGGGAGAAAACAAAGCACCATGCTAAGGCCAAACAAACACAGCGGATTTGAAGCGAACCACGGAAGAATCATGAAAAGGCCAGCCTCAATTAGCATCGAGCCGCGCATGGTATTTCTTTTCCCGAAACGCGATGAGAAGAAATCTGCTGCAATGTAGGCCGTCGCATTTACTGCATAGGATGCACCGAAAAAGATTCCTATTATGGAGACGGGAGCATCAAATGCGTCGAATACCAACTGATTCAAGTTGTAATAACTCCCGTAGAATCCGTCGAGCATGCTTGTGCCGATGAGGAGAAGCAATACCGCAAAAGCGGATTCTCCAACGCGCCAGGTCTCGCGCCTGAACATCTTGGCTGCGTCAAACCTCCCCTTTTCTGATCTTTCAGAACGGGTCGTTTCCGTCCTCTCAATGGGATACAGAAGGAAAAGCTGCAGGAGATAGAAAACGGAGACACATACGTAGAGGGCACTCCAAGATACTTGGGCAATGAAAGATCCGAGCACAATTGCCATTCCCGTAGCGATTGATTGCGCGGCAAGCAGCCGAGCGTTGATGGTGAGGAAGCGCTCTCCTTGACCGGCATTTCGGGCAATTTCATATAAAAGTGCTTGTTCGGATCCCGATTGAAGGGAGTAGGCGAGTGCCTCAACAAGGGAAAGCACGACAAGAAAGGGGCCTGAGAGCAACAGCATGCCGGCGGTATGGAAGAAAAGCAGCAGCACGCCCACTTGAATCGAAAACTTCTTTCCAAAGAAATCGCCTATCAGCCCTGTTGGCAGCTCGAGGACGACCGTTGCTATGTTGAACAGGGCTTGATAAAGCGCGATTTCCGTAACAGACATTCCTTTCTCCGCAAGGAAAAGTAGAAATACTCCCCGATTTAAAACAAATCCCGTGAGAACGAAAAAGGCGGAATAGACGTGCAGTTGCGTAGTGGCATTCTTATTCATTTGGCACTACCAACAACTATTTTTGTCGGGCCGCTCGCTACTGATTCGAAGCCTGAAGTGTTCACAGTTGATGTGAAGAGCGGTAAAGCTTTTGCACAGGGTATCAATGGAATACATCCGAAGCGTTGGCAGTATCATCGGCGAAGGCGGGATTAGCCTTTACGCGGCGCTCACCCTCGATGTATTTGACGATTTGATCAATCGTCTGGTTGGCGTGGCTCTTGAGCTTGCGCTCATAGAGGAAGAGGCCGAGCTTGCCGCGCGTGCCAGACGTGTTGCCACCCACACCCTGAAAATCCTCGGTATAGGTGAGCTCGCAGGCACCATCGCCAGCAGGTGCAGCCTCATAGCGCATGGTATTGATGCCCGCCGCATACTGAAAACGGACCTCATAGAGGCACGGGTAGTCAAAGTGCTTGATCTTAACCTTGATCGCCGTGCCCTTGGCCTTGCCTTTTGCGGACTGGGCGCGCTTCTCGTACTTATAGCCGTTGAGCTTGTTGCGGCTGGGACGCTTGCCCGTGGCGTTCTCGATATCCTGCATGATGGACCCCGCCAGAGCGTCAAAAAGCTCCTCCGGTGTCACCTTAAGCGTTTTGGTGAGCTGCATGATGGCTCCTTATTCGTTTGAACCGTTCGAGTCATTGTAACGCCCCAGGCTCTCCCATGCGTTGCGGTGCCATTTGGACGATTGAGGGCTTTACAGCCGCAAAACTAACCAAATAGCACCGTAAAGCCTGAGGTGGCTAGAGGTTGTAGGTGACCACTTGAGGTTCGGCGGGTTCGACGAAGATGGCTGGATTCGCCTGCTCCACGCGGACGAACTTGACGGTCACGGCCTCAAAGCCCGCCTTGTGCAACGCATCGGCGTAGACGCGCGCCTGCAGGGCGTGCTTCTCCTGCAGCTGTTCCGGCGTCTCGTCCGGCGTGCCGCCCGTCTTGTAATCGATGACCAATGCGCGCGACGGATCGGCCGGATCGGTGGCCAGTGCATCGATAGCGCCCTCAGCATAGGCACCGTAGCGAGCGATGTCCTCGTCCTCGCAGCCCAGCGAGAAGAACGGCACCTCGGCACGGATGCACGGCCACGCGAACAGCTCGGCACGAACCGACGACTTGAGCCAGCGATCCAGAGCGACATCGAAGCGCTCGCGCTGTTCCGGCGTCAGGCGCCACAGGCGCGCCAGTGCATCGGCACGCTCAGCGGGCAGCGCATCGGCACCCATCTCGATGAGCCACTGGCAGGCAGCGTGGAAGACCGAGCCCAGCGCCATGGGATTACCGGCGGGCTCGACAGCAGCCACGTCCGCATCCGTCATCTCCGAGCCATCCGACTCCGCATCATCGCCAGCCTCGTCCATGGGCACGCGCGTCTCGGCGGCACGGTCCTCGGCCTCGGCATGCAGCGCCGCGGCAATCGACGAATAGCTGTACGAATCACGCGCCGGGAACGGACAGATGCCCATGCGCACGCCCGCCGCCTGGGGATATACGAGTTCAAACGAATCGGGCTTGGGATCGGCAGGACCAGGCACAGTTGAGTGCGCAGCATTACCGGCGACATCGGTATCGCCACGAACGAGCCTGCCCTCGGCATCCAGCGAAGCGTTAGCCTCAAACGCCTGCTCGCCAAAGGTAAAGTCAGAAAGCGAAATGAGCTCGTAGTCGCCCGACTGGGAGTTGTCGAACACCAGGCGGTCGGCATCGAGCTGGGGCATGTCCAGAGCGTCGGTCGGCAAAATACGGCGGAGCACGTCGTAGGTCAGATCCGTCTCGACATCGAAGGTCGGCGCCGTCACCTTGCCACGGCTCACGCCGGCATCCATCGCCAAGATCACCAGCTCGCGCGCACGCGTCATGGCAACGTAGAGCAAGCGGGCCCGCTCCTCGAGCGAAAGCTGCAGATCATCGTTGCGCAGGCGAGCAAATGCCTCGGCAGGAGAACCCGTCGCGCAGACGTCCTCCATGAGCTCCGGCGGCAGCCACGGCGACGCGCCCTTGCCCTTAAACACATGCTCAAACTGCTTTTTGACGTCGTCGCCCTTCACAAAGGTACCGTCGGCGAGCTTAACGCCGTCGAAGCGTGCTGGCAGTGCCACGACCTGCGCTCCGCCCTCGACACGCCCCATCTGAGCCGCACCGGACGGCTTGCGCACGCCAAAACACTCGGCAACCGCTACGACCGGATACTCCAGACCCTTGGACGCATGCACGGTCATGATGCGCACCGCGCCGTCGCCCTCCTCGTTGAGGGCACCCGGGGCTTCCTTGCCCGCCAAGAAGCGGTCGAAGGCCAGCGCGATGGAACGCGGCGAGTTGCCGAACTCGGCCTCCGCCTCGGCCACGGCGTCGAGCGCCTTGAGCACGTTGGCGGCAATAGCCTTGCCCTCGGGACCACACTGTGCCAGACGCACAAACCAGCCGGAGGCATTGACCGCGTCGCGTGCGATGGCGGCGAATGAATCGCGGCCCACGCGACGAAGTGCATACCGCAGTACCTCGCGGG
Source organism: Collinsella aerofaciens (assembly GCA_008668235.1). Classification (GTDB taxonomy): domain Bacteria; phylum Actinomycetota; class Coriobacteriia; order Coriobacteriales; family Coriobacteriaceae; genus Collinsella; species Collinsella aerofaciens_K. The sequence goes on from RQCP01000011.1 coordinate 8,239, forward strand.
CGCGCGTCACGAGCGGCAAGCCCTGCAAGCCCGGCACATCGGAATCGCTCATGATGCCCGCATCGATGTTGCGGCGCGAGGTCTCCCCCGTCTCGCTATCGAGCTTGGTCGCCAGTGCCAGGAACTCCTGGGCACCGAGCGCAAACATCGGCGAGGCGAGCAGCGGCATAAGGCCCTGCGCCGTATCGGCCGGATTGGCGAGCGCACAAGCCAGGGCGCGCACCGTCTGCACCTCGGCAGCCTGCGCAAAGACTGAGCCGCCCGCGATGACGCAGTCGAGCCCCTGGTCGCGGAAGGCCTGCGCGTAGACGTCGGCGTTGGTCATGCGGCCCAGCAGCAGCACCATGCCGCCCTGGGGCTGGCCGGCATCGGCAAGCGCGCGGAATCGCTCCGCGATCGCGCGGGCCTTGGCCTGTGTGCGCTCCTGCGTACTGCCGCCGGCAACAAAGAGCGCCTGGCGACGCGAGGCGTCCGCCACCAGCGTGTCCTTGCGGCCGTCGCTCGCCTCAAGATCCAAAAAGCCCTGCATCAGGCCGCCGTCGTCGCCATCAAAGACGCGGGCCACATAGCGCAGCACCTCGTCGTGGCTGCGGAAGTTGCGCACGAGCTTGACGAGCTCGCCAGCAGGGGCGTCGGCCACGGCAGTCGCCTCGGGCGCGGCAGACGAGCCCACCTTGCGCTCCTGGCGACGGAACACCTCGACCTCGGCGCCGCGGAAGCGATAGATCGACTGCTGTGCATCGCCCACGGTGCACAGCGCGCGCTCCCCCGCACCCGTCAGGTAACGGATCAGATCGACCTGCATCTGGTCGGTATCCTGGAACTCATCGATCATGACCATCTTAAAGCGGCCCTCGTACGCAGCACGGATGGCAGGGTAATCGCGCAACGCCTCGTAAGCCATACGCAGCAGGTCGTTATTATCGAGGGCGGACTGGGCAGCCTTCAGCGCGCGGTACTCCGCCTCCACAGCACGAGCAAGCCCCACCAGCGCATCGAGCGCCGGGCCACCGCAGGCAAGCACGATATTGATAAACGCATCGGCGGCCTCGGCCTTGAGCAGCTCGACCTGCTCCTTGGGGAATGCCTTGCTCGCGCGCGGCATGGTGCACGACATCATGAGTCGCGCCGCATCCTCCATGGTTTTGCCACTCGCCTCAAACGCGTCGATGGCATCGAGCGCCGTCTGCGCCTTCTCGGTCGCGGCCTTGCTTGCGCCTAGCGCCGCGCGATAGGCATCGGCGAGTGCCGAGGTATCGGCCTGGCCGCGCGCCACGCGCGCGTCGTCCATACCGCCCGGCAACTGGCTCGACAGCTCCAGCAGGTCGCGCACCAGACCCTTGATGGTCGTACCGCCGCCAAAGGAACCGCCCTCGCCCGCCATGGGATACCAGGCATAGAGGGCCTTGAGCGATGCCGCGAGCTCGGGGGCGGCATCGGGTGCCGTCGCGCGACCCAGCACATGCTCAACAGCCTGGTCCATGAGCTCGTCGGTATCGGTGAGCACCGTGAACTCGGGGTCGATGCCCAGCTCCAGCGCGTGCGCGCGCAGGATACGCGAGCACATGCCGTGAATGGTCGAGATCCACGCGTCGTCGACGGTCAGTGCTTCCTCGTCCATGCCCTCGTCGATAAGCGCACGGCGCACGCGGTCGCGAATCTCGGCCGCGGCATCTTTGGTAAAGGTAATGGCGAGCACCTGGTCCAGATGCTCAACGAACGGACCGGATTCGGGCGAGAGCGCATAGACGATGCGGCGCGTGAGGGTAAAGGTCTTACCCGAACCGGCGCCCGCCGAGACAAACAGCGGGCGGTCGAGCGTTTTGACAATCTGCAGCTGTTGCGGCATCAAAGTCGAAAGATCCATGGTCTACACGTCCCTCCTTACAAACGTTCCTTCGTGGTTATACGAGCAGCGCGCATGCGCGGCCTGAGCCGACGCCGGGTCGACGGCGGCAACGTTGCCCGCCTCGAGCTCGCGCAGGCGCTCGGCAATGCCGGCCTCCACGCGATCGAGCAGGGCATCGAAGTCCATGCTGCCGCCCTCGCCCGGGAAGCCCTTCTTGAGGCCCGGGATGCGACCGTCACCGCGCTCTTCCTCGAGCAACTCGGCGCTCGCCGCACCGCGCAGCGCGGGCTTGCCGCCCTTGGTCGAAAAATAGAGCGCTGCACGGGTATCCAAGCCCAGTGCCCGACGCATGGCCTGCGCGTAGATGAGCGTTTGGGTATGGGGCGGCAGCCAGCGCGGGTCGTCGATGGGAGCCTCGCCCGTCTCCTCGTCACGCACCGTGGGGTCGGCAAGCTTAAACTCCTCGACACCCGAACGATGCTTGTAGTCGATTACCACGGCGCGGTTCTCGGCGTCCACGTCCACACGGTCGATGCGCCCGCCGAGCGGCCAACCGGCATACTCGACCTGGAGCTCGTTGAACGCAAACTCCAGGTAGCGCGGGGCAAAGGGGGCAAGTGCCTCGGACTCGTAGGCAAGCACGCCCTCCAGCTGCGGCAAGATCTCGGCCACCTGGCGCTCCTCCACCGCAGAGAGCGGCACCAGCGGGCCCTCCGTGCCGCGCTTGCCGGCGTGCTCGGCCAACGTCTCGTCAAAGACCTCGTGCAGCAGCTCCTGAGCACGCGGCAGATTCTCGGGCGTCACGCGCTCCATGCCTTCTTGGGGCAGACGGGCATGCAGATGCTCCAGCACGTCGTGGACAAAGTTGCCCTTCTCCATGTTGCCAAAGCCAGCGTCGATCGACTGGGGCTTGACGCGATACGAGACGAACCAGCATAGCGGACAGGTCGAATAGGCCTCGATCTGCGAGGCAGACGTCAAGCGCGGCACCAGCGGCGCATCCTCGCCCTCGCCATCGCGACGGCGCAGGACCAAATACGGCACGGCCTCGGCACTCAGATGCTGAGGGGCTTCACAGGTCACGCGCTCGCGCTTGAGGCCTTCACCTGCCGCGGGATCAAAGTCGGCGATGATATCGCCCTCGCCCACGCACGTGGGCTTGGCAGCACCAGCGGCCTCGGCATGTGCCCGCAGCTCGGTCCATACGGCTGCCGGGTAGCACTCGCGCGCCTGGCGATCGTGCGTCACGCGGGCGAGCGCGACCGGACCGCTCGCCGCCTGCATCGCACGGCCAAAGCGCACGCGCAGCAGGGCGGCGGGCTCCAAAGACACGCCGTCGCGGCGCAGCTCGGCCGTCAATGTGGCAAGCGGGCCCTCTTCGTGCGAAAGCGGATAGCTGTCCAGGTCGACATCGGCAAACAGCACGGCATCGTAGCCGCCAGGACGCAAAACCGACGCATCGGCAAGCGACACGAAGCGCACTTGTGCCCGTGGCGTGCGATCGACCTCGTAGGTCGCGTAATCGTAAGCGGTACTGCGCTTGTCCACCTTGGTTCGAACGCCGTCGAGAACCGGCACGGTCGCGGCCTGCGACACGTCGAGTGCGCGAGCATCGTTCATAAGGATGTCGATGGCATGGCGCAGCAAAGCCGTCTCTGCCTGGCGACGGGCCTGGCCGTCAAGGCCGCCTAGAGCGCGATCGGGCAGCGCCTCGGCAACGGCGAGCATGGCCTTGAGCGCCGTCACGGGTTTGTCGCGCCACAGCGCCTGGAACACGTCCGAGACCACACACGGCACGTTCTTAAACCAGTTTTCGTCGCTCGCCGCCTTGCGCGCGCCCCTCACCTGACCCTGGACGCTCTGCAGCAGGCTCTTAACGCCCGCAGTGGTCTTGTTGCGCGACAGGCGTATGTTCTTGTCGAAGCCGCGGGCGCTCGCGGCGTCGGCACCCGAAAGCGGGCTATAAATCCAGTCGGTAAGCTCCGGAGCGGGCCACCACTCGGTCTTGGAAGCGGTGCCCTCGTCGGCGGCTTTCATACGCTCGATCAGGTTGGCGAGCGCCGTAAACTGCCTGCCCGCGATGGACTGGGAAAACGCCGTGAACTCAGTCGTCTCGGCCGCAATGTGACGCGCCGCCAGACGAGAGGCGAGCTCAACGAACAGCTGGGGTGCCCGGGCAGAAACAACGAGCACGCGCACAGGGTCGGCAGGCGTCGCGACGCCGTCGACCTCGGAACCCCGGCACGTTTTTACCAGATCATCAATTGCGTCCGCATAAGCATGAGCACGGGCATGGGGGCCAGCGACCTCAATAAAGGCAGGCTGAGCGGCGGTCCCGCAAGCGGCATCAGACGCGCCGACACCCTCCCCTAGCGGCGCGATCTCAAACAACACATCGCGGGCATCAAATGCCGCGGCAAGCTCCTCGCGCATCGCCGCCTGCTCGCGGGCAAGCAGCACGACGACCTCTCCCCCATTGTTCGCCACGGCAGACAGCAGCTCGAGCAGACCGTGCGTAAACGACGTGATACCGCGCACGCATACGGCGCGAGTGCACGCCGGCAGGCTATCGGCCAGGACACTGGTCATAATGTCAGCTGCCTCGCAGGGCTCAACCATATCTCGACGGTCCAAACCGCCCGCGTAGGCGCGCAAAAGCTCGAACACACGAGCCTCGGCATCGCTTTTTGGCTCAGGCCGGCAGTTGTCGCCACGGCATCGTTCGGCACCCGTCCCCGCAACGCCCGGCAACACGTCGCGGGCCATGCGCGCGAGCATGCGCACTGTGCCCTGGCTGCGCGAAAGCGGCTGCAGAGCGGCGTCGTCGCGGCGGTCGATCATGTCCGAGAACAGCATCTGGCGCTGAAGGTTGTCCACAAAGCTGCGGCCATCGCCCATAAGCTCCCACAGCGAGCTGAGCCACGATGTGGGCGTCTTGTAGTCGACACCCAGTGAAACCCCGGCTTCCGCCGCATCATGGCGGCACAGGTCGAGCTCGGCAAATGTTGGCGCCAACAGAACAGCGCGCCCGTGGCGGGCAACCAGGTCGGCCAGTAGCGCCGCCTCGGCATCGCTCAAATCCGTGCCGGCATTGGTGGTATAGATTCGAACAGGCATGGTCCTCCGCTCAAACTGTTCGCAATAATCAATGCATCCATCCTACCCGCCCAAGCGGACAGATTTGCCCCACGCCAACAGATTTGATCCCTTGGGGACGGAGGAAAACGAATCACCGGGTTAGACTGACCCCCTCTGTGATCCATTTTCCTCCGTCCCCAAGGGATCAAAAAACCGCCCCCGGAGGGACGGTTCTTCGTAATTCAATGTTGTCGCTGGCCTACTCGCCATTCTCCAACTTAATGAGGATCTTGCGGTAGCCACCGTACTCGCCGTTCAGCGCCTTTGAAACGCGGCTCACCGTGGTGGACGAAGCGCCGGTACGGGCCTGAACCTCAACATAAGGCTCGCCCTCGTCCAAATAGCGCGCAACCTGCAAACGCTGAGAAAGGTCGCAAATCTCGCGCGGCGTGCAGATATCGGTCAAAAACGCTTGGATATCCTTCTCGTCGTCCAAAAGGCTAAATGCGTGGACCAGCTGCTTGACATCAGGCTTGTCAAACATGTTCTCGATATTCATCGATCACCGCCAAACCCGCCAAAAGGCATCGAAGTTGATACTGACATCGGGCATCGTTCACCCGTTCTATGCAATAGGGCAACGCCTGTGGCTTTTGCCCGTAGCAGTGTAGCACACCACCAAACTAAAGCGACAAGACTCTCTGCCAGCGGCGCGTTTTTCAGGACGAACGCCGTTTAGAAACCATATGCGCACGTAAGCTCCACGAATATTTGAGACAATGGGCGCCCAAACACCGCGGCGCGCCCGCGCAACCATCCAGGTCGCCGCCGTAAGCCGCTTCACGCGACGCCAGCAACCCCGGCGCAAGAAAGGATTCACGCCATGCGCTTTATGCTTAACTGGCTCTTCACCTCGATCGCCATCGCAATCGCCACGTTCCTCGTCCCCGGTATCCAACCCTTCGGCTTTGCCGAGGCCTGGGTCTGCTTTGCCTTCGTGGGACTGTTCCTGAACATCGTCGATTCGTTCGTCAAACCTTTCCTCACGGTCATCTCGCTGCCGCTCACGATCATTACGCTGGGCATTTTCCAGCTTGTCGTCAACAGCTTTATGCTTGAGCTCGCGAGTTACCTGTCGGTCAACCTGCTGGGCGCCGGTATCTCCATTGCCGGCTTTGGATCGGCCTTTATGGGCAGCATCCTGGTATCCATCATGCGCAGCATTCTCGACAGCATCGCCGAGGGCTAGAACTGTTCAATACGAACCGTCATATCGACCCAAGACAAAGGCCGCCCATCGCAAAAATGGGCGGCCTTCTTATTTGCCAAGTCTCAAAGGACGAGAGGATCTACCATTTCTACCCCGTCCCCAAATGCAGGTGTGGGTTAGATGACGTAGTCGTAGCCATGGTTGGGAGCGACAAGTTGATCGAGCGTCACACCGTCGAGGTAGTCGTTGATGAGCTTGTCCAGGTTCTTCCACACGTCGAGCGTGGGACACTCATCCGAACGCGAGCAGCCCTTGCAGTCGCCATCCAGGCAGGCGACCGGCGCCAGACTGCCCTCGGTCAGGCGCAGGATCTCGCCCACCGTGTACTGCTCGGGCGGGCGCGTAAGCACGTAGCCGCCGCCCTTGCCACGCATGCCCGAGAGCATGTTGGCGCGCACAAGCGTAGCCAAGATGTTCTCGAGATATTTCTCGGAAATCCCCTGTCGCGCCGCGATCTCTTTGAGCGGGATGCGACCGGCTGCCTGGTGCTCGGCCAGGTCGACCATAACGCGCAGGGCATATCTGCCCTTAGTAGAAACCAACATGTATAGTGCTGCCTTTCGGTCATTTAGTCCGTAGAAATTCTAGCCGAAAAATTGGTTTTGAAAATACCCGTTCCGGTCAAGATGGTTAATCAACTTGCAATAATCTCCTATTTCCTATTGCATTACTAGGCTTTACTGTCTACTATGCTTGCCAACAGCAAAACGAACAACCCATAAGGTTTATGGGTTTCGCTGCTACACGCACCGTAAAACCACACGGTATCCAGTCATTTGAACACTTTGGAGGTTCACCATGAGCAATGTTTATACGTCCATCGATCAGCTTATCGGCCACACCCCGCTTCTGGAGCTCACTCACTTTGAGGCCGATGAGGACCTCAAGGCCCGCGTGCTCGTCAAGCTGGAATACTTCAACCCCGCCGGGTCCGTTAAAGACCGCGTCGCCAAGAACATGATTGACGAGGCCGAGAAGGCCGGCAAGCTCGTGCGCGGCGGCGACTACACCATCATCGAGCCCACGAGTGGCAACACCGGCGTCGGCATCGCCTCGGTGGCGGCGGCTCGCGGCTACAAGGTGATCATCACCATGCCCGAGACTATGTCCGTCGAGCGTCGCAAGCTTATGCAGGCATATGGCGCACAACTCGTGCTCACCGACGGTTCCAAGGGCATGAAGGGCGCCATCGCCAAGGCCGAAGAACTGCAGAAGGAGACCCCCAACAGCATTATCGCCGGCCAGTTTGTGAACCCCGCCAACCCCGCCATCCACAAGGCCACGACCGGCCCCGAGATCTGGGATGACACCGACGGCGAGGTCGACATCTTCGTCGCCGGCGTTGGAACCGGCGGCACCGTGACCGGCGTGGGTGAGTTCCTCAAGGAGCAGAACCCCGAAATCAAGGTCGTCGCCGTCGAGCCCGCCACTTCCCCGGTGCTCTCCAAGGGCCAAGCCGGCCCGCACAAGATCCAGGGTATCGGCGCCGGTTTTGTGCCCGACGTCCTCGACACCCAGGTCTATGACGAGATCATCCCCGTCGAGAACGACGACGCCTTTGCGACCGGCCGCGCCGTGGGCCACAAGGAGGGCGTGCTCGTAGGCATTTCGTCCGGCGCCGCCGTGTGGGCCGCGCTGCAGCTGGCCAAGCGCCCCGAGAACGAGGGCAAGACCATCGTGGCCCTGCTTGCCGACACCGGCGAGCGCTACCTGTCCACGGCGCTCTTCCAGGACTAGGGCCTGTCGCCCATAGGTTGAGCCCACGGACGAGCCGGTCTCCTCTCTCCCGGCAGTCTGAGCCCATCCAATCAGGGTGTCCCACGAGACGCCCGAACTTGCTACAATGTCTGCGGCGCGGAACCAGCCTCCCGCGCCGCTTTTCTTTTTTGGCCACATGCCACCAAGGAGAACCTCCCCATGCACAACAAGCGCGTGCTCGTCGCCATGAGCGGCGGCGTCGATTCCAGCGTGACCGCGTACCTGCTCAAAAGCCAGGGCTACGAATGCGTCGGCGCCACCATGCGCCTCACCTGCCCCGCGCCCGATCCCGCCACGGGCATGAGTAAGGTCGACCGCGACATCGCCGATGCGAAGGCCGTCGCCGAGCGTCTGGGGATACCCCACCATGTGCTCGACCTGCAGCAGACCTTCGACCGCAATGTTATCGAGCGCTTCGTGACCGCCTACCAGGAGGGACTGACGCCCAATCCGTGCATCATCTGCAACCGACATATTAAGTTTGGCGCGCTGCTCGATGCGGCACTCGATATGGGCTGCGACTACATCGCCACAGGTCACTACGCCAAAACGAGCCAGGCGTCCGACGGCACCTGGCAGCTGCATCGCGGCGAGGACCCCAAGAAGGACCAGAGCTACTTTTTGTATTCGCTCACGCAGGAACGCCTGGCGCACACGATCTTTCCGCTGGCTGGGCTGGACAAAGAGCGCGACGTGCGCCGCATTGCCGCCGAGCAGGGCTTCATCAACGCCAAGAAGGCCGAGAGCGAGGATATCTGCTTTATCGCGGACGGCGACTACGCGGGCTATATCGAGCGCCGCCGTGGACATGCCGCCGAGCCGGGCGATATTGTATGGCGCGACGGCAGCGTGGTCGGGCGCCACAACGGTGCGCTGCGCTATACCATCGGCCAGCGCAAGGGCTTGGGCGTCGCGATGGCGCATCCCGTGTATGTGACGGGCGTCGACACCGCCAACAACACCGTGCATCTGGGCGAGGCCGAAGACCTAACGGCCACAGCACTCACGGCCGACGACTGGATCTGGAGCGCCCCTGCCGACCGCATGGAGGCAGAACTCGATGCCGGCGGCATTCGCGTGGGCGCCAAGTACCGCTACCGTCAGAAAGACCAAGCAGCAACCCTTACGCGCGGCGAAGACGGGCAAATGCTGCTGACTTTTGACGAGCCGCAGCGAGCCATCGCCCCCGGCCAGGCCGTTGTAGTCTACCACGGCGACATCGTCCTCGGCGGCGGTACCGTGACTGCCGCCATCAAGTAGTCCCACCCCCTTCATAAGTTGCGGTGAAATAGGGACTGTTTAAGCGTTTAAAACCGCCAAACAGTCCCTATTTCACCGCAACTTAGAGAGGACGGCCTCGGTCGGTACTGCCGTATCAGCCGAGGCCGCTGCATCGCTAGCGCTGTACGTAGGCGCGGACCAGCTCGTAGGTATTGCGCACGCCGTCGATGTGGCTGCGCTCGTAGTTGTGGCTCGCGTACACGCCGGGGCCGATCAGGCCGTGACGGATGTCGTAGCCGGCCGAGAGCGTGGCCTCAACGTCCGAGCCGTAGTGCGAATACACATCGATGGCGTAATCGAGCTCCAGCTCGCGCGCGATGTTGGACAGCGTGGTTACCAGGTCGTAGTTGTACGGACCGCCCGAATCCTTGGCGCAAATCGACACCATGCGCTCGGTGCAGCCCAGGTCGTCGCCCACGCAGCCCATGTCAACGCTGATCATCTCGCGCGTGTCGGCCGGCACGAAAGCACCGCCGTGGCCGACCTCCTCGTACACGGTAAAGAGCAGCGACACCTTGCGCGAAAGCGACACCTCGCCGTCAGCAACAGCGCGGGCCAGACCCAGCAGAATCGACGCCGACAGCTTGTCATCCAGGAAGCGGCTCTTGATGTAGCCGCTCTCCGTCACCGTGGTACGCGGATCCATAGCGATGATGTCGCCGGTCTGAATGCCCAGCTCAAGCACATCGTCCTTGCTGTCGACATTCTCATCGAGCAGGATTTCCATGTTCTTCTCGATGGTCTTGACCGGCTCGTCGGCCACATGCGCCGAAGGCTCGGTATTGAGGACCACGCCCGTGTAGACATTGCCGTCGCGCGTGTAGACGGTGCAGTTCTCGCCATCGGCCGTAGACCACTGATGCCCGCCGAGCGTCGTGGGGCGCAGGCGACCATTGTCCTTAATGGAACGCACCATGGCGCCCAGGGTATCGACATGGCTCGCCAGTACGAGCGGCTCACCCTCGCCACCAAGCTCAACGAGCACGTTACCCTTATTGGAACGCTCAGGCCCAAACCCCATATCGCGCAGGGTCTCCATCAGATAATCAGTCGCCGCACGGGTATAGCCCGTCGGCGAAGCAATAGAAGTCAGTGTCTTAAGCTGTCCCGCGATATAGGAGAGCGTCTCCTCTAGAGAAGCATCGATTACAGAAGCCATGTGCATCCTTCCAAGCAAAACTAAGACCGAGTCCCGATTTTAACCGTTCTGCACGCGCAAGGCTCTGGGAGCCGAGCCACCTCCAGACGTCCTCGCGCCGATTTTGCGCACGCGCACGGCTTACAATCCCAATCTTGCATAAATCCTATCGGTATCTGCATAGAAATGAGGAGTCTTTTTGCTTCGTCTCAGGGTACCCCACCTTGGGCCGTGCAAAAAACGGAGTATTCAGCACCGTGGGCCCCAACGGCCCCATCACGAACGACAAAACGACGTGGTTGCAGCAGTGTTGTAGGTCGTCGCAAAGCAAAAACTCAGTAACAACCCCCTCCACTCATCGATAGCCCGCCCACAATGGCTGTCGATGGGCGCCTGCGGGCCACTACGGGCCATTCAAAACGTTATGCATTTTTAAGAGCTTGCTGAATACTCCCAAAAATGCACGCTGGGAAGTGCACCACCTATCCGCAGCGGGCAGTACGCCTTGGTTTTGTCCGTCTCAGGGCATCGGCGCAGCACAAAAAGCCCCGCCGTGCGTAGCACGGCGGGGCCAGCGGCACGTCAAAAGACCATACACCTACGGGCGAAGGACCACCAAACTGGGCTAGGCAGCCGGGCAGATCTTCTTGAAGAGCTCGATGACGTCGTCGAGCGTTGCCTCGCGCGGGTTGCCCGGGAAGCAGGCGTCGGCCATGGCGTCCTTGGCCAGGACCTCAATCTCGTCAGCCTTCATGGCCTCGCAGACGTGCGGGATGTTCACGTCGGCGGAAAGCTGCTTGACGGCGGCGATAGCAGCATCGGCGGCCTCGTCGGTGCTCATGCCCGTGGTGTCAACGCCCATGGCGACGGCGACCTTGGCCAGGCGCTCGGCGCAAACCGGCTTGTTGAACTCCATGGCAATCGGCAGCAGCATGGCGCAAGCGACGCCGTGCGGGGTGTCGTAGTGAGCGGACAGGGTGTGAGCCATGGCGTGGTCGATGCCCAGGCCAACGTTGGAGAAGCCCATGCCGGCGACATACTGGCCAAGAGCCATGCCCTCGCGGCCGGAGCCGGGCTGACCGGACTTGGCCTCGGCAACGGAGTCGCGCAGGTTCTCGCTGATCAGCTTAATGGCCTCAAAGTGGAACATGTCGGAGAGCTCCCAAGCGCCCTTGGTGGTGTAGCCCTCGATGGCGTGGGTCAGAGCGTCCATGCCGGTGGAGGCGGTCAGACCGGCGGGCATGGAGGCCATCATGTCGGGGTCGACGACGGCGACCTCGGGGGCATCGTTGGTGTCGACGCACACGAACTTGCGGACCTTCTCGGGGTCGGTGATGACGTAGTTGATGGTCACCTCGGCAGCGGTACCGGCGGTCGTCGGCACAGCGATGGTGAACACGGCGTGGTTCTTAGTCGGAGCAACGCCCTCGAGGCTGCGGACATCGGCAAACTCGGGGTTGTTGATGATGATGCCGATGGCCTTAGCGGTGTCCATGGAGGAGCCGCCACCGATGGTCACGATAGCGTCAGCCTCGGCGGCCTTGAAGGCCTCGACGCCGTCCTTGACGTTCTGGATGGTGGGGTTGGGCTTGATCTCGGAGTAGAGGCTCCAAGCGATGCCGGCGGCGTCGAGCTCATCGGTCACCTTAGCGGTAACGCCAAACTTGACCAGATCGGGGTCGGAGCAGACGAAGATCTTCTTGTAGCCGCGACGCTGGAGCTCGCCGGGGATCTCCTTGATGGCGCCGGAACCATGATAAGAGATGGTATTGAGAACGAAACGATTAGCCATTGATAGCCTCCCATCGTGTGCGGAGCACCCATTACGCCCCGCGCTATAAGTCCCATCCTAACGCTTTTGAAACAAAAAACGCGTGAGAACGTCAAAAGTGTTAAAGCGTTTCAACAGATGATGAAAAATATTGCGGCAAAGGAACAGCCCCTTTGCCGCAATCGGTTACTTTCGGCAGCCCTCTTTCCAAGCCTCGGCCGCAACCTTCCAGCGTAAGCGCAAATCGCGCTCGCGGTCGATGAACATGATGGCAAACGCGACAAACAGCAGCAAGCTCGCCACGACGATGGCATGCAGGCCTATGCGCTCAATACACCAGTTGCCCAACACGGCGCCAAACACAAAGGTAAAGATCACGCCAAAGTACAGCAGGCCGTTTTCCAAAAAGCCGCGCCTGTGGGTGATGATGTAATCGTCCACGTTTTGCAGCGCGTTGCGCAAGTTGCCGATGCACATGGTCGTAGCGATGCCGTGACCGTGGATCTTGCGGAAGCTCTCGACCTGCATGCCGCAGGCAAACGAGGTGAGGCAGTTGGCGAGCAGGTTGTAACCGCCACCGGGGATAAAGCTCACGCCCAGCAAGATGACGGCTTCAAAGAACACCGTCACCTGACGCCAGTGGATCACGCTGCCAAACCGCTCGTGTACCAGATCGGCAAGCATAATACCCACGGCAAACGACACCACAGGGAAGAAGTAGCGCCCCGCAAGTGCCCAGTTGCCCTCCGAGATGCTCACGCCCACGAGCAGGATGTTGCCTGTCTGCGCGTTGGCGAAAACATGGTCGCGCCCAATGTACGAATACACATCCATAAAGCCACCGGCGAGCGCCAAGATGATGCCCAGCTCAATAGACTCCGATATCTGTTTGGCACGCTGCATCGTCGTGCATCCTCCTTGTTGACGACTCTCTCGTGCGTTGGCGGAAACATAGCCGCCGTTCATACTGTAACCCATTGACAACATGGCGTGCGCGCGAGACGGCCCCTTCGACACAGGGATACACAGTCTGGAAACAAACGACACCCGCATCGACACGCCGATCCGCCAGCTCGTGTACTCCACCAGTCTTTTTAGCCCCGTCCCAAAAAGACTGGTTACAATTACGTGCAGCATACAAACACCGGGAGGGATCGTGGCAAAAAAGCCTCAGCACGCTCAGAACAACCAGCGCAGTCAGCAGGGCAAACAGGGCCAGCAGCAAAAGCGCGGCGGTAAGGCCCAGAGCGGCCACACCACTCATGCCCCGGCAGCGCCTGTCCGCCCCTGGCGCCCGGGCCGCGATAAGTTCCTCCCTGTCAGCCGCGCCGACATGGATGCGCGCGGTTGGGACCAGTGCGACTTTGTCTACATCTGCGGCGACGCCTACGTGGACCACCCCAGCTTTGGCATGGCCATTATCAGCCGCGTCCTCGACGCGCACGGCTACAAGGTGGGCATCATCTGCCAGCCCGACTGGACCGACCCCGCCAGCATCAGCGTGCTCGGCGAGCCGCGCCTGGGCTTTTTGGTCAGCGCCGGTAACATGGACTCCATGGTCAACCACTATTCGGTGACCAAGCACCGCCGCCACACCGATGCCTACACGCCCGGCGGCGAGGAAGGTCACCGCCCCAATCGTGCCGTCACGGTCTACGGCAACCTCATCCGCCAGACGTTTAAGGACGCTCCCATCATTATCGGCGGCATCGAGGCAAGCCTGCGCCGCCTGGCCCACTACGACTACTGGCAGGACAAGCTCAAGCGCTCGGTACTACTCGACTCGGGCGCCGACATCCTCATCTACGGCATGGGCGAGCACGCAATCGTCGAGATCGCCGACGCGCTCGACGCGGGACTGCCCGTCGACCAGATTACCTATATCAATGGCACCGTTTACCGCACGGGTTCGCTCGACGAGGTCTACGACTACGACCTGCTGCCCAGCTGGGACGACCTTACCGCCGACAAGCTCAACTACGCACGCAGCTTCAATGTGCAGCAGCAGAATATGGACCCCATCACCGGACACCGCCTGGTAGAGCCCTACCCCAACAGCGTCTATGTGGTGCAGAACCCGCCATCGGCGACGCTCACCACCGATGAGATGGACGAGGTAGCCGAGCTCCCCTACGCACGCGATTGGCATCCCGACTACGACGTGGCAGGCGGCGTGCCGGCCTTTGCCGAGATCAAGTTTTCCATTAGCTCCAACCGTGGCTGTTTTGGTGAGTGCTCATTTTGCGCCCTCACCTTCCACCAGGGGCGCGTGCTGCAGATGCGCAGCCACGACTCGATCATGCGCGAGGCCGAGCTGCTCACGCGCGATCCCGAGTTTAAGGGCTACATCAACGACGTGGGCGGACCGACGGCAAACTTTAGCCGCCCGGCCTGCGACAAGCAGCTCAAGCACGGCGTGTGCAAGAACAAGCGCTGCCTGTGGCCGAACGTGTGCAAGAACATGGTGGTCGACGAGAGCGGCTACACGCAGCTGCTACGCGACCTGCGCCAGCTGCCGGGCGTCAAGAAGGTCTTCGTGCGCAGCGGCATCCGTTTTGACTACACCATGGCCGATGCCTCGGACGAGTTTTTGCGCGAGCTGCTGGAACACCATGTCTCGGGCCAGCTGCGCGTAGCGCCCGAGCACGTGAGCGACGCGGTACTGTCCGTGATGGGCAAGCCGAGCCGCGCCGTCTACGACGCGTTCTGCCGTAAATTTGAACGCTTGAACCGCGAATACGGACTCAAACAGTACGTAGTGCCGTATCTGATTTCGAGCCATCCCGGCTCGACCATGAAGGAAGCCGTAGACCTTGCCGAGGCCGTGCGCGACATGGGCTACATGCCCGAGCAGGTGCAGGACTTCTACCCCACCCCGTCCACCATGTCGACGTGCATGTACTACACTGGCGTGGATCCGCGCACTATGCAGCCGATCTACGTGGCACGCGACCCGCACGAAAAGGCCATGCAGCGTGCGCTCATCCAATACCGCAAGCCCGAGAACTACAAGCTTGTGCGTGAGGCGCTGGAAAAGGCCGGCCGCCGAGATCTAATCGGCTACACCAAGCATTGCCTGATCCGTCCCGTACCGCCGCGCCCGGGCGAGACGTCTGCTGGCGGCGGACATGGGACCGGCAAGAAGGGCGGCAAGGCCCACGGTGGCGCCGCCGGCAAGGGGCCCAAGGGCAGCAAGGGCCACGGCGGCATGTCGCGTGCGCAGAACACCGCAGGCCGCAACCGCGCGGCCCAGGGACGACAGGGCGCCAACGGAGGCGGGCGTCGCAACTAGGGCAGCGGTGCGCTCGCTGCGTCCATCCCACACGCGTGGCGTAGCAAGCGCATTGCCTCAACAAGGATGACGCCGGCGATAGCGACCGTAATTGCCACGTCGAACGGCGTGTTCACAAACCAGAGCAACGTCATGAGATACGACCCGGCATTAAAGGCAAAGTGCAGCAGGATCGTGTAACGGAGCTTTCCGGTGGTCACGAGCACCCAGCCAAAGATGAGGCCGGCAACACCCGCATAGCAGCCCTGCACCCAGTTCATGTGCATAAAGCCGAAGACCGCCGCCTGCAGTACGATTGCCGCGGCGACGCCCCAGGCACTCGGGGCCGCCCAGGGCACTATGGCGCCGTCTTGCGCGTTCACGCGGCGCCGACGTTTCCAGAGCGGATGGCACTGTGGATTAAACGCACGCAGTGAGAACTCAAAGATGATGCCGCGCACCAGGAGCTCTTCGCAAAATGGCGCGCCAATCACCGTGGTCAGAACGGCCAGATAGCTCGTGTCGCCCATGCCTGTTTCCTCGACGAGCTCGCTATAGTCTGCCGCGACCTCGGGCAGCAGCGACAGCACGCCGTCGCATAGATAGCTAATGACCACCTGCATGGACAGGCCGATCACGACAACGCAGACGATGCGCTTCCATGCCGCGCCTGCTCCCCCACCGAACGGGCGCTCGCCTTGCTGGCGCGCCATAAACGAGCGCGGCCACAGATAACGCCACCACAGCAGCGCCATCAAAAACGACGCCGTCTGAGCGGCAGCCTGGAACCATTGGATATCGAGATTGTCGATCGGATAGCCCGTCAGCGCCGACACGGCACCGAGAACAGAAAACAGAACCACGCTCAGGGCTATATCGGCAGCGACAACGCCAAAACAGGCAAGCGCCCACGCTATCGCATTGAGCATGCCAACCTCCTCAAAACCGTTCCCTAGTTCTACCACAACTCGGCAGAGAGCTGATCCCATGGGGACGGAGGAAAACGGATCACTTATTGATGAGAATCGAGCGCAGTGCCAAAAGCCCCGCTCGGCGAGATGTCGAACGGAAAGGTGCCGCAGCGATTGAAGGCGGCTATGAACATGCGGATGGCGTTGGACGGCGTGGTGCCCACGAGTTGGGTTGCCGCCGCGAAGGCCGCCTTTTCCTCGGGCAAGACCTTCGCGACAACCGGGGTCATGTGTTCTGCCATGGCGCTTCCTTTTTGAAACGACGGTGGTGCGGATGGATGCGGGCCACGCGGCTGGGCGACGGGCTGTGAAGGCAACCCGATTGGCCCGCATCTGGAGTTTGTTCTACGGCGTTGGTATTACTTGGTATTCCTAAGTATTACCCCGCAGATAGAATACCATACCCGACCCCATGGGGACGGAGAAAAAACGGATAAATTTGTTGCTGAGCAAGTCTTTAGAGCGTGATGATGTCCGAGATGTTGAGGGCCCGAGCGTCAGCGGAATCGTGCGTGGCAAGCAACAGCATACGGCCGTCGAGCAAGTCGAGCACGACCTCGGCGCATGCGTCGCGCGCAGCGATGTCTAGACCGGTAAAGGGCTCGTCCAGAATCACTGCACCGCCCGGGCACAGCAGGGCTCGGGCAATCTCGACGCGACGACGCTGCCCACCCGAGAGCTCAGCCACGCGCGCATGCACATCGATCCCCGGCACCAGCAGGCGCAGCAATGCCGCGGCGCTCGAAGCATCTACACGCGCATCGGCGCACACCAGCACGTTATCCAAAGCAGAGGCGTCCTCAACCAGACGCGCATCCTGAAACACCATGGAGCACGGCGCGCACTCCCCCGCCGCCAGCGCAAGCAACGTCGACTTGCCCACGCCCGCGGCGCCCATCACGCAGGCGCGCCCACCGGCAGACACATGAAATACCAGTCCGTCGAACGCCGGCGCCCAGGGCGCACGATCGCCCACAGCAAGCGCAAGCTCCGCCGCAGCCCTGCCGTCAGCAGAACCGCCCGCACGCCCGTGCAAGCCGCGTCCATGCGACAGCACCGCCGCACGCCACGCCGCAGGCCCCGAAGTCCGCAGCAGCCACACCAGCACGCGCTCGCACGCCCACGATGCCGCCACGACCAACACGGTCCACGCCAGCAGGTCAGCCGTCTCGATGAGCAGCTTCGCTTGATAGATGCGCTCACCCACGGTGCCCACCGCCATGCCGATCAGCTCGGCTGCCACGCCGGCCTTCCAGCTCATGCCGATCACGGCGCGGGCGCACGAAAGCACAAACGGCAGCACCTCGCGCCAGGTATGGACGCAAAACAGGCGCCAGCCGCGCACGCCATGCAGACGGAACATCTGCTCCAGCGGTTTATCCACTTGTGCCAAGCCCTCGGCCAGCGAAAAATACACGCCCGGCAGCGCCATCAAAAAGACCGCCGCGATGCTCACGCGCGCCGACCCCAGCCAAATGAGCAGCAGGACCACCACGCAGGCGACCGGCGTCGCCTTTACAAACGACAGTGCCGGAGCCACCAGGTGCGCAAACGCCCGCGAACGTGACGAAATCCCGGCAAGCACGCCACCACACGCCGCGGCAAGCGCCAGCCCGCCCAGTATTCGCGCGCCCGAGCCCGCCAAAATCGCCCAGGTACCGCCATCGCGCACCAGGCGCAGCAGCGCCAGGGCAACAACACCCGGCCCAGGCAAGATCAACGGCTGCGCCACCAGCGCCGCCACCAGCATCCACGCGGCAAGCCAAAAGGCGGCGACGGCACCTGCTGCCGCCACCGCCTTCATACGCTCCGTCATTTGTCGAGCAAACGCACGCACGGGCTACTCCATGTAGTAGAAATCGTCAGCCGGGAGCTTGCCACCCACGGCGCTCGCGTCCGCATCGGCCAGCACCTGCAGGTACCCACCGAGCGCCGCCTTCATATCCTTCCCCGTCTGGCGCACGAGCATGCACCCGGGAATCGCCTTTTCGGCAATCGTGGCGTTATCCACGATGCCTGCATCGACCACGGCCTGCGCCCAGTCCGCCGGCGCCGCGTTCACGGCCTTCACGCTCGCCGCATGGCAGCTCAAGAATTCCGTCACGGCCTCGGGATGCTCCTCGGCAAAGGCACGGCGCACCACGGTCACGCCCGTCAGCAAACGGGAGCCCGTGTCACCCGCCAGTTCGTCCCACACATCAGTCAGGCTCACCGGTGCCGACAGCTTGCCCTCGCTCTTGGCGATGGCAGCGGTCTTGAACGGCTCCGGCAGCACGCCCACGGCGGACGGGTCGGCAAGCAGGGCCGACAGCACCTCGGTGGGCTCGCTCTTAAACTCGAGCGCCACCTGGCCGGTCAGGCCCGCGCGCTCCAGCAGGTAGTTCATGACGTACTCTGGCGTGGTGCCCTTGCCCGTCATGTAGACGGTGCGACCCGCCAGATCGCCAAACGAGGTCACACTCGCGTCGCCCGTCACCACGTTCAGCACGCCCAGCGTGTTGATGTCGATGACCTGCACCGCGCCCTCGGTCTTGTTGTAGAGCACGCTCGCCACGTTGGCCGGCACCAGGGCAATGTCGATATCGCCCTGAATGACCTTGGGCACAATCTCGTCGGCGGCGGTGTTGATCGCAAAGTCGAACTCATTGTCCGTCTCGCCATCGGCCGCCCGGTCCATAAACTGCACCAGACCAATCGAGGTCGGCCCCTTGAGCGAGGCGACGTGCACCTCGACCGGCTCTGCAGCAGCACCGGCGCCGTCTGTGGCAGCCGAGCCCGCGGCGGACCCGGCACCGGCAGCCCCGCCGCCACAGCCCGCGAGCGCAAGCGACAGGGCGCCCGCAGCGAGCGCCGAGGCAAACCCCCGGCGCGACATCTCAACATTAAACGCGCGCATCGCTAGCACGTCCCCTCGTTAGGCATCGTCCATGCGTGATGGTCGGTATGCAGCAGCTCCTCGGCCAGCGGCGAGAGCGGCTCGCCCAAGAACTCGCGGTAGCATGCCTGGATATCGGGATTCTCGTGCGAGAAGCGAATATCCGCAGCAGCATCCAAGCCCCACAGCACCTGGCCGCGCTCGGCTGCCAGCTCACAGCCGTCATGGATGGGCTGACCGCCGCCACCGACACAGCCGCCCGGGCACGCCATGACCTCAACGAAGTCATAGCTCACGCGGCCGTCGCGAATCGCGTCGAGCAGGCGGGCGGCGTTGCCCAGCCCGTGCGCCACGGCGACGCGTACCTTGGTGCCATCGATATCGGCCACGGCCTCCTTCCAGCCGTCCAGGCCGCGCACATCGGTAAAGAAGTCGGCGTCGGGGTTCTTGCCCGTCACCAGGTAATAGGCCGAGCGCACGGCGGCCTCCATCACGCCGCCCGTGGCGCCAAAGATCACACCTGCGCCCGTGCCAAAGCCCAGCGGCGTGTCGAGCGGCTCCTCAACCAGCGTATCCACGCTCACGTGGCTCGCGCGGACCATGCGCACCATCTCGCGCACCGTCAGTGCAACGTCCACGTCGGGCGTGCCGTCCTCGCCCACCATGCTCGGCAGCGCGCACTCGGCCTTCTTGGCCGTGCACGGCATCACGGACACCACAAACAGGCGCTCGGGCTCCACGCCCAGCACCTTGGCGTAGTAGGTCTTGGCGATGGCGCCGAACATCTGCTGCGGCGACTTGGACGTGGACAGGCTGTCGACAAACTCGGGGTAACGCGCCTTCACAAAGCGTACCCAGCCCGGGCAGCAGCTCGTGAACATGGGCCAGCTGCGGCTGTCGCCCTCGCCCTTGGCGGCCTTACCCAGGCGCTCGAGCAACTCGGAGCCCTCCTCCATAATGGTGAGGTCGGCCGAGAAATCGGTGTCGAACACGTACTCAAAGCCCACGCGGCGCAGCGCACAGGCCAGGCGCTCGACGGTGGCCTCATCGCGCGGAATGCCGAGCTCCTCGCCCCAGGCGCTACGCACGGCCGGCGCAATCTGCGCCAGCACGATCTTGTCGGGATCGGCGATGGCGTCGAACACGGTCTCGGTATCGTCACGCTCGCGCAGGGCGCCCGTCGGACAATGCGTGATGCACTGACCACACGCGACGCAATCGGTCTTGCCGATCGGCGCACGCCCGCGGGTGCCCACGGCGGTATGCGTGGCGCGGTTGGTCAGGTCCCAAATCCCTAAGCCCTGCACGCTCTCGCACACCTTGATGCAGCGCATGCATTTAATGCACTTGTCGTTATCGCGGATGATGGGGAAATCGAAGTCCCAGCCCTCGCGCGCCAGGTGCTGCTCGTACGGCAGATAGAAGATGCCCAGGTCGTTGGCGATGGTCTGCAGGTTGCAGTTACCACTGCGCACGCAGCTCGTACAGCGCGAGTCGTGTTGGGACAGTAGCAGCTGCACGTTGGTGCGACGCGCCTCGCGGGCCTTGGGGCTGTTGGTGTGGACCACCATGCCGTCGAGCACGTAGTTGTTGCAGGCGGCAACCAGCTGGTCGCAGCCCTCAACCTCGACCACGCACACGCGGCAGCCGCCGATCTCGTTTAGATCGCGCAGGTAGCACAGGGTGGGAATCTGGATACCGACGGACTTGGCCGCATCCAGGATCGTGGTGTGCTCGGGCACCACGACCTCGCAATTATCGATAGTGAGCTTGACCATGTTGAGTGCTCCGCTTTCGGTGTTGTCGCTGACAGTGGGGTTGTTGGGCTCTACCATTCCAGGTTCCTCCCTCCGCGGAACGCGCCAAAGCCAAAGTGGTCGCAACGCAGGCAGCGGCTTGCCTCCTGGCGTGCCTCCTCCTCGGTGAGGCCCTGCTCGACCAGATTCCAATCGTGGATGCGCTCGCCGGCCTCGCGCTCGCCCAGCTCGCAGCGGCCGCACTCATGCTTGCCCTTAAACTGCACGGTCGGCAGCTCCACGTCGAGCTTTATCTTGTGGTCAAAGCCCAGGTAGCGGTCGATGTTTGCCGAAGCAACGCGACCGGCGTTGATCGCCCGGATGACGGTGGCGGGACCGGTCTGGCAGTCACCGCCGCTAAAGAGGCCATCGAAGTTAGGCACGGCGCCATCCGAATCGGTGACCACGCAGCCCCACTTACAGGCGATGCCCATGTCCTCAAACGGCTTGGAATCGATGTCCTGGCCAATGGCCACAAACACGCGCTCGCAGGGAATGACGCGCTCGGGCGTGGCGGCGGCACGCGGGGCCGGACGCCCACGACGGGGCTCGCCGATAATCTGCGGCTGCACGCGCAGGCCGCTCACGTGACCCTCCTCGCCCGTCTCGATAGCGAGCGGTGCGGTGAGTTCCAAAACCTCGCAGCCCTCGGCCTGGGCGCCGGCGATCTCGGCATCCTGGGCCGTCATGTCGCAGATACGACGGCGGTAGACGATGCTCACCTTTTCGGCACCGCAGCGCACGGCAGAGCGCGCCACGTCCATGGCCACGTTGCCGCCGCCGATGACGCACACGCGCTGGCCGCTCAGGTCGGGCAGCTCGTCGTCTCCAATGGCACGCAGCATCTTGACGGCCGACTCCACGCCGGGCGCCTCTTCGCCCGGAAGGCCGAGCTTCTTATCGCTGTGGGCACCGATGGCCAGGTAGACGGCATCGAACTCGTCGCGCAGGCGGGCAAGCTCCTCGCCGTTCACGGAGTGATCGAGCTCAACGTCGATGCCGGCGCTCAAGATCCAGTCGATCTCGGCCTGCAGGCGCTCGCGCGGCAGACGGTAGCTGGGAATGCCATAGCGCAGCATGCCGCCCAGGTGGTGGCGCTGCTCAAAGATGGTCACCTTATGGCCCATAACGGCCAGGTAGTAGGCGCAGGAAAGGCCAGCCGGGCCGCCGCCGATCACGGCGATGCGCTTACCGGTGTTGTCGGCCACGCTGGGCTTGTAATCGTTGAGGTCGCTGTGCTCAACGGCAAAACGCTTGAGGGCAGGGATGTTCATGGGATCGTCGACCATGCCGCGACGGCAATGCATCTCACAGGGATGCTCGCACACCAGGCCGCAAACGAGCGGCAGTGGGTTGTTCTTGCGGATGACCTTGACGGCATCGGCATAGCGGCCGGCCTCGACCAGCGAAATGTAACCGGGAATGTCGACGTGCGCCGGGCAGCCCGAGACGCACGGGACGCGGGCCTCGCGGTCAAAGCCACAGGAGTGCTCGCGAATGTGGTGCTCAAAATCGTCGCGGAAGCCGCGAATGGCCGTGAGTGCCATGGCGCCGGCCTCGTAGCCGATAGCGCAGTCGCTCGAAAGGTAGATGGTGCGGGCGGTGCGCTCGATCAGATTGAGCGTGGACTCGTCGGCGCGGCCCTCAAGCACATCGGCGAGCAGGTCGCTCAGCGCGCTCAGGCCCACGCGGCAGGGCGTGCACTTACCGCAGCTCTGGGTGGAGCACAGGTTGACGAGCGCTGCCGTAAACTCAACGGGACACGGGGCGAGCGAGCTCACCGCCAGACGGCGTCCGAGCGCATCGTGCAGGTCGTCCATGACGGCCTGAGCGTGGCTGCGTTCCATTACGTGCAGTCGTGCCATAAGATCCCCTCTCATGTGGCAGCCCGGAGGCGAGGCCGGGCGAAATTGCTACACGCACAACACTGACCTAAAAAGTTGTGAGGTCTCCATACGGTTCGGCAGGCGGTATAAAATGTCACCCTCAGCGGTGAAATAGAACATTACCGCAGATAAATGCCATATTTGATAAAACGCGTTACCAAACGACAATGCCCCGCCCACGCAATCACGTGGGCGGGGCATTGCTTCAGGCATGCGGCCAGCGACCCTGTTGCTTTTACTTAAGCTCGGGCCAGTAACCCTTGTTGGCCTCGATCATGTCGTCGAGAACCTCCTTGGCGACCTTCATCGACGGCACGGTCTTGTTGAGCGTAAAGGCCTTAAGCGCCTTCTCGTACGAACCCTCGATCGTAGCCTCGACAATGAGCTTCTCGGAGTTCAGCTGCTGCATCATGAGGCCCTGCTGGAACAGCGGAATGTTGTCGCGGCTGATGACCTCGGGGCCGTTCTTGCCAATGTAGGCAGGCAGCTCGACCATAGCGTCGTAGGGCATGTTGGGGATGGCGCCCTTGTTCTCGCAAATGACCAGGAAGCGCTGCTTGGTGTCGTTCTTCAGAGCGATAGCCAGATCGGCAATCCAGTCGCCGTGGCTGCCCGCATAGAACGTGCTCTCGTCGATCTCGCCCGTCTTCTCGTAATGGTCGATACCATCAAAGAGGTTCTTCTCACGCGTCTCCTCAACCTCGTTAGCACGGGTGCGCTCGGGGTTGGAGTGCTCGACGAACTCCTTCTGCTGCAGGTAGTAGTTCAGATACGTGTTGGGCAGGTACTCCGGGAAGCACTCCATGATCTCGTACTCGCCCTTCCAGACGTAGTACCAGCTGCCCTTGGTGTGGCGGTTCTGCTCGGGGTGCTCGTCGACGGCCTCCTCGGGCTTCTTTGCCATGAGCGAGCCCATGCCCTTGAGGTAAGAGTCGGGCAGCAGAATCTCATGCTCCTTGATGTACTCGCGCAGCTGCGGGAGCACCTCCTCGCCCTTGTGGCGGATCGAGGTGAACCAACCAAAGTGGTTGAGGCCAAAGTAATCGTACTCAACATCCTTCTTGTCGATATCGAGCGCGGCGCAAACCACGTCGATGATCGCGATCGGCATGTCGCAGATGTTGATGATACGAGCGTTGGGACGCAGCACGCGGCAGCCCTCGGAGACGATGGCGGCAGGGTTGGAGTAGTTGAGAATCCAGTAGTCCTTCTTGGCGTACTTCTCAACGTCATCGATCAGCTCGACCATGGGGAAGATGGTGCGCATGCCGTAGGCAAGGCCGCCGCAACCGCAAGTCTCCTGACCCACGCAGCCGTGACGCAGCGGAATCTTCTCGTCCTGCTCGCGCATGGCGTAGCCGCCCACGCGCATCTGGGCAAACACGAAGCTGGCGTCGGTAAAAGCCGTCTTTTTGTCGGTGGTCACCGTGAGCTTGATGTCCAGGCCGAGGTCCTCGTGCAAAATCCAGTCCACGAGCACGCCGATCTTGCGCTGGCGCTCCTCGTTGATGTCGTACAGACGAATCTCGTCAACATCGAGCTCGTCCTTGCGCAGGGCGATGGACTTGACGATGCCGGGGGTAAAGGTGGATCCGCCACCACACAGAGTAATGATCATTGTTTACTGCTCCTTCTCAATTGCGTTTTCGACCTTGTCGCGCATCTCGGCGACCTTCATGCCAAAGATGATCTGGATATTATTGCCGTTGCGGTTGATGCCGCTGTTGGGCACGTGGTTGATGAGGTCCTCATTGATGAGGTCCGGGTTCTTAACGTTCACGCGGAGACGCGTAAAGCAGTTCTCGAGTTCCTCGATGTTGTCCTTGCCGCCAAGACCTGCGACCAGGTCGGCAATACCTGCATCGACGCCCTCTGCGGGAGCCGCGGCAACAGCGCCCTGCTTCACCGCGACAGACGCGGCGGCCTCGCCCTCGGCAACGGACTCGGCGAGCTCGGACTCCTCCTCGCGACCAGGCGTGTGGAGGTTGAGCTTCTTGATAAGGAAGGTGAAGAGGAAGAAGTACAGCGCGGCGTTGACGACTCCAAGCACGAGCATCATCGGCCAGTTGGTCTTATCGACACCCAGGACCAGGTTGGAGACCACAATGTTGATGATGCCGCCTGCAGTCGAAGCGGGCACGGAGAGGACCTTGAGCAGGACCAGGAAGATGCCGGAAAGAACCGAGTGAACGACAAAGAGCACGGGAGCGGCAAAGACAAAGAGGAAGTCCATGGGCTCGGTCACGCAGGAGAGCACGGCGGTGATGATCAGCGGGATGATAACGGCTTTGGTCTTATCCTTGTTCCCCTTGTAAGCGGTGACGATAAAGGCGAGACCGATACCGATGTAGGGCCACAGGTTGTTGAAGGTGTAGCTGTTGAAGTAGGTGCTATCGGAGAAGGGCTGGCCCGTCATTGCCATCTCGGCGACACGGATGGGGTAGGCACCGGCGATAACCTGATCACCCAGCGTAAGGGTGCCGCCCACATCGGAGAACTGGAACGGAGTGTAGATGAGGTGGTGCAGACCGGTGGGAACGAGCAGCTTGTTGAGCATGCCGTAGATAAACAGACCGATGTTGCCCGACTCCTTAATGATGCCGGCAACGGAGGAGATGGCACCCTGAACCGGAGGCCAAATGATGCAGAAGCCAGCGCCCATGATCCAGGAGATGATGATCATGATCAGGAACGGAAAGCGAACGCCCGAGAACATCGAAAGGGCAATGGGGAACTGCTTGTTCGAGTACTTGTTAAACACGGCACCGGTGATGCAACCGAGAATAATGCCGCCGAACACGCCGGTATCGAGCACCTGAATGCCCATAACGGTGGCCTGGCCGGTTCCGGTAAGACCGAGCATGCCGCTCGCATCGGCAAGAGAGCCGGTGGCGTTGAGCACGATGTTGTTAGCCTGCAGGAACAGGAAGAACGACATCAGGGCAATCAGCGAAGCATGGCCCTTGTTCTTCTTTGCCATGGCGCCGGCGATGCCCACGCAGAACAGAATCGAGAGGTTGTTGATGATAAACATCAGCGACTGATAGACAACGGCGCCCACAAGCTGGAACGGACCGGAGCCCAGTACGGGGACCAAAGCGCAGATGGTCTTGTTGGTCAGAATGATGCCCACGATGAGCAGGATGCCGGCAACCGAGAGATACATCATCGGCTGAACGATCGACTTCGCGAACACCTCCAACGGCGCTTTGAAATTGAACTTCTTTTTTGCGGTCATAGCGGTACTCCCCTTCCTTTTCCGCAAATTAAGACAGATGTGCCCTGGACAAGACCGTGAGCCTTGCCTTATATCAATCGATGTGTGGGCACGTTATGCCTAGAGACCAGGTTCTCCAAGCAGGTTAACAATGTGATATGCGAGATAACTCTTCTCAGCATCGGTAACGACAACGTTATAGGTAGACGACAAGTGGGCGGCTATGGCGTCCGCGCACGAGAATGCGCAGGGATACGCCGTTTCATCGATTCGGAACAGCGCGTCTCCGTTGATTTGCCCTGCCGTAGGATCGAGCGCTCGCCGTGCGAAAAACTGCAGGTGACGAACGAAACGTTCGTAAGGCAGCGAGGTGTCATCGAGGGTCGTAGCATAGCGCTTGGAAACAATCGCGAGCACGTCGCGAACAAGCTGGACCGAAACAATCAAACGATCGGAGCGTTGCGGCATGGTGGCGTTGACGATATGCAGCGTAATGAAACCCTGCTCTTCTTCGCTCATCTGAATGCCCATATACTCCTTGATAATCTGCAGCGCACGGCCCGCAAGTGCATACTCCTTGCGATAGAACTGCTGGATCTCGAGCAGCAACGGATTCTCACAGGAGACGCCCTTGCGCTCGCGCTCCAAAGCAAGGCTGATATGGTCTGCGAGAGCAATGAGAATCTTGTCGTTGATATCAACATTGAGCTCTCGACGGAGCATCTGAACGATGTCCTCGGAAATCACGAGGTTGACGGTGGGGATGGACTCCAAAAGATGTGCCAAGCGGTCAATCGTACGCGAATCCTGAGAAGTTCCCTCCTGCAACGCGTAGGTCTTTTCGACCGACGTCTCATCGATGGCATCGCCGGCATGGCGACCAAAGCAGAGGCCTCGACCGATGACGATGAGCTCGGAGCCATCGTCCGAAGTGACCATTGCGACGTTGTTGTTAAAAACTCGCTTGATAACCACGGTACCCACCACAAGAATTTACTCGGAAAGCCAGACGACAGGCTCTTTAACAGCAACAGGGCCGGAAGCATGCTCGCGAAGAGTCGAGTTCTCCGAACGCTCGCACACGATAACGAAGACCGTGGGATCAAAGCCGGCAGCGCGAACCACGTCGAAATCGACCTCGACGAGGGGCTGGCCCGCGTCGACATGGTCACCCTGGGCAACAAGCGCATGGAAGCCCTTGCCCTCAAGTTTAACAGTGTCGATTCCGATATGCAGCATCACCTGAGCAGAGCTGTCGTCGGACATGATGCCCAGCGCGTGCTCAGTCGGAAACAGCGCCGCGACGGTGCCGGAAACAGGAGCGCACACCGTTCCCTCTTGGGGAACCACGGCAACGCCATCGCCCACCGCACGGCTGCTAAAAGCGGGGTCATTGCTATTTTCTAGATGAACAAGCTCGCCGGAAACGGGAGCGAGGATTTCGAACTCGGAAGCCGCAGTCGTCTGCTTATCCGAGCCACCCATTAGGCGAGAAAAGAAACCCATGGTGACATGTCCCTTCATAAATATAGCCCAACCAAAATCAATCGAATGCGCCCATTGAGACGCTCGCGATCAAAGACTTTGGTTAGGTCCACGTCCGAGGGGACTCGGTAACCTTCCGCATTTCTTTTACGGGGGTTATTGTAGACAAGGCCAAAGCCGGAACAATCATTATGACCGGCGAACGGTATTTTTTCTCCGATAAACGGTATTTATGCGGTACTTAGGGACGTTCCTTTTCTGCCGGCACTCGGGGACACTCCTCACTCTGGTGCATTGGGGACAGGTTTGTTTGCACCAGGTTGGTGCAGATTAACCTGGTCCCATTGCACCAATTTCGTATGCGCTAGATAAAGAGCTCGCATTCCTTCCGCACGACGCAAACCTTGCTCAGCATCTGGGAAACAGCGGATAGCTTGTTGGGATCAGCCTTACGAGCACCTCGCGGACATACGGCAATGCAGCGCATGCAGGAGATGCACGCCTCGCCAGCTGCTCGTTTGGGGTCACCCTTGTCGATAGCACAAACGGGGCACGCCGCGGCGCATGCACCGCAGGAAACGCAATCCTCTGTTGCCTCGGGTGCCATGCGGTGACCTCCAGCTTGTTTATAAGGACGATTGCCGGGGATAGAGGGCTCGGACGCATCCTCAGCCAACAGCTTTTGCTGAATTTGCTGAGCAAACTCAGCAAGCTGCGCCGCATCCTGCGCATCCGGACGACCGGCAGCAAACTGTCGCGCAATGGAATGTTCTGCAATGGCTGCAACTGCCGCGATCACCCGGAATCCCGCATGCTTCGCAACGTCCTCCAGCTCTACGAGCGTGTCCTCAAACGCGCGGTTTCCGTATACACAAACCAAAACAGCCCGAGCCCCGTTGCCGCGCACCATGCCCAACCGGTCAGCCACCACAGCCGGGATTCTACCGGCATACGCCGGCACAGAGATTACGGCCACGTCGTCCTCGGTCATCGAGACAGCGCTGAAATCTAGCCCGCTATCGGTCAGATCGACGGTAACGGTATTCTTGTCCAGTGCCCCGGCCACAAGGCCAGACACCTTCTGCGTTCCACCCGTCGGACTAAACACAATTTCGAATACGCTCATCGAGGCACCCTCCCCTACGCCTGGCAACGCGTCAAGCCGCTTTCACATCCAGCCAGAGTATACGGCACGTGGGGTCCCCGTTTTGATGCACCAAGCACCCCAATGCACCCACCCTACGCTGTCTGCCTCTTCGTTTTGTATAAATTACGGTACAAATTGTATATATTTACGGGATACCGCTGTGTTCTCCTGAGGTACCCCATCCTAGCCCGTGCAAAAAACGGAGTATTCTGCAACGTAACCACGCCAGCACCGCCGCGGGTGGGCAAAACTGTAGGGCGCCGTATCATTCTAAGTCCCGATATGGCGAGAATGACGCGCCCCTGCTCCGGAAAACGGCGAAATCTGACTCAGAACGCTCGCCAGGGATATCCGAAGGCCACCGTTGGCGACGTCGGATCATATGCAGACAACTCGAACTGCAGAATACTCCAAAAAATGCACGGCGCACCCCATGGGACCCATTGCCGCATGGCAGAAAACAGGTCCACGGCATCCTCTAGATGCATTCCCGAGGAAATCACATTTGAACTAGCGATCGGATACGACAAACAAAAAGGGCCCCGAGCGTAGTTGCTCGGGACCCTTGGTTCACCTCGCTCTAGCGGGCGATGCGTATGTTACTTGCGCTTGCCGCCGCCGTCACCGGGACGACGGGAGCTGCTACCACGCTTGCCGCCACGGCTGTTGCCATAGCTGCCGCGGTTATCGCGACCGCCGGCGCGGCCGCCACGGGAACCGGCCTGGTTGCCGCCGCGACCACCACGGTAGCCGCCGCGACGCTCTTCGCGGGTATCGTCGTAGTTGCGCCAGTCATCGCGACGATCGCGGCTGGCACGCGGATCACGACGGTCGCGCAACTCGTTAGAACGACCAGCGCCGCCGCGGCCGCCATTGCCGCGAGCACCCTCGCGACGCTCGCCGCCGCGGCTACCGCGCTCTTCAAAGCGCTTGCCGCCACGGGACTCACCGCCACGGGCAGCACGCTCACCACGACCCTCGCCGCCGCGACGCTCGTCACGGCCGCCGCGCTCGTCATCACGACCGGAACGACGGCGGTCGCCCGAACCGCGCTTGCCACCGCGCGAACCGCGGCCCTCGTCCTCGCGCTCGACACGACGACGGCCACCGCGATCCTCGTCCTCGCGGCGGCGGCGATGTGCCTCGCCCTGGAACTGCTTGGCACGACGCTCGGCACGGTTGCCACGCGGGGCCTGCTCGACAGCACCGCCGCGCTCCTCGGCAGCCACCTCGCGGGCCACGCTCTCAACAGCCTCGTCCACGCGAGCCTGAACGCCTTCGCGCACGCGGGTCTTGCCGCCGCGCTTGGGACGGCTCGGACGCTCGCCATCGCCGCGACGCTCGTCGCGACCGCGGTTGGAACGACCGGCCACATCGCCGTAGTCATCGCCGTTGCGTTTGCCGTCGCGACGCGCCTGCTCAAGCTTCTTCTTGCTCTTGGACTTGCCGCGCTTGGTCTTCTTCTTCACCTTAAAGGCCGCAGGATCGCGCTCGGGGTCAACCGCGGGCGGATTGGGGCCCACATGCAGGTCGCCGGCCTCGTAGATGTCGGCGGTCTTGTCCATGAGCTTCTCGATCTCGTAGAACTCATCGACATCCTGCTCGGTCACAAACGTGATGGCCCAGCCCAGCTCGCCGGCACGACCCGTACGGCCAATACGGTGGATGTAGTCGGTCGGCTCGGCCGGCACGTCAAAGTTCACGACGTAGCGCACGTCGCTGATGTCGATGCCGCGGGCGAGCACGTCGGTCGCCACCAACACGTCGACGGTGCCGTCGCGGAAGGCCGAAAGGGCACGCTCGCGCTGGGCCTGGCTGCGGTTGCCGTGAATCGCGGCGGCCTTGATGCCCTTGCGCTCCAGACGACGGCAGCAGCTGTCGGCGCGGTGCTTGGTACGCATAAAGACGATGGTGCGCTCCGGGCCCTCCTTTTTGAGGAACTCGGGCAACAGGTTATTCTTGGCCTCGATGGACACCGGGAACACAAACTGGTCGACGGTGTCGGCGGTCGACGTGGCAGGTGCGATCTCCACGCGGGCCGGGTCGCTCACCAGGTCGGTGATCTCGCCCACGGCCTCCTCGTCGAGGGTCGCCGAGAACAGCAGCGTCTGACGCTCGGCCGGCGTCTCGCGCACAATGCGCCGGACGGCGGGCAAAAAGCCCATGTCGAGCATACGGTCGGCCTCGTCGAGCACCAGGACCTTAACCTCGTCCAGGTGGCAGGCGCCCTGCTCGATCAGATCGACCAGACGGCCCGGCGTTGCGACCAGGATGTCGCAGCCGTACTTAAGTGCCGCGGTCTGCGGCTTGTAGCTCACGCCGCCCACGACGGTCACGGCAACATGGCCGGTGACGTCGGCGATTTTGCTTGCGACCTCGTCGATTTGCTGGGCAAGCTCGCGCGTAGGGGTGATGACGAGCATCACGGGGCCGCGACCGTTGCCCTCGGGCTTTTTAGCACCGCGACGACGGTTGCGGCCGCCGCGCTCGCGCACGGGTTTGGGAGGAGCGATGTGCTCCAGATTGTTCATGGTCGGCAGCAAAAAGGCGGCCGTCTTGCCGGTGCCGGTCTGAGCGGCGGCAAGCAGGTCGCGGCCCTCGAGCACCACGGGGATGGAGCCGGCCTGCACGGGCGTCGGCGCCGTGTAGCCCAGGTTCTCGATAGCACGAAGCATCTCGTCGGAGAGGCCCAGCTCGTCAAAGGCGGGCAGGCTCTCGGTAGCGGACTCGACGGCCTGGGCAGCATTGGCCTCATCGGCGGCATCGAAGGCAGCCTGGGTCATGGCCTCGCGGGTCTCGTCCAGAATCTCGGCGTCCGTGACGTCGGATACAGAATTACGCATATGTCGTTGTTCCTTATCTGCACGCGCAATGGGCACGGCATGCGGCCGCGCGGGCGTGCTTGGTAGTGCGCTAATACATACAAAAACGGGTGCGCACAGAGAGGACGTTGCTCAGCACGCTGGCGATCGCTTTGGCAGCCCTATCACGCGCCGTCCAGACGCAGCAGCTCTAAGCGATGGAGCAGATTCGCCGCCGGTTAGTATACCCGTGCTTCGCATGCCCCCACGTAAACCACAGATGACGAGGCGGACGGGGCGGGCCTGGCTGATTGTCTCAATCTGTAACATCTACAGGGCAAATCTTCCTCTACGTGTTACAGATCGAGACAAACGGTCGACACGGCTCACAAACGTCTCAATCTGTAACAGTTAACGAGTAAAATCGGCCCTAATTGTTATAGATCAAGACAGAGGGGGATTTCCGTTCAATCCAAACCAAATCTCTCGGTCTTCCTGCAATTTCGAACATGTGGCCTATAATGTTGCTTTGGTTACGCTATATATTGCGCAACCATTTAATACGTCGCCCACCGGGGGCCATTAATTCCTATCGCCATATTGGCTAGGAAGCAATCAAAGGAGGTATCCGTGGCAGCAGAGACGCCTTGCTCGGTCCTCTATAACGATATTCGCTCGTTCGGCGGTCTTAAACATCTCGAGATCGCCCGAATGCTCATCAATGGAAACTCCTATCTCGGCAGTACCCTGCTCGAGAAATGCTCTTCCAACCGCTCGTATCTCACCCGTTACATCGTCCATCGCAAGCCTGACCAGTGCGCGCCCGCCATCTACAGCGACTTTACCGTCACCACGCTCAACCTTTCCGCGGCAATCTGCAGCAAGCTCGGCGGCGGCGAGTCCGCCTATCAGGCAATCGCCGAGCACTATCGCGGTCCGGCCGCCAACGAAATGATGTCGGCTCTCGCCAGCTACAAGCTGGACAGCCGCCTATATGCAAATGCCCTCAATCGCATCGACAACTTTGACGGCAATGCCGTGCGCGAGAAAAGCACGCTTTACCTTATGCTCTTTGTGGCAACGGGGGCGCTCGCCGATCCCGTTCAGGGCGTGGCCACCGTCGAGCGCTTTTGCGACAGCAAGACGGGCGGGCACTTTGGCACCACCGAAACTACCGTCGGACGTGGCTTTATGAGCAGCCTGGAGCAGCCGCACACCGTCGCTCCCAACCTCGGTCTGCTCAGAACCCATGCCGACAACTGCGCCGACATGCAAATCCATCCCCTCACACGCGATCCGCGCGGCACCGTGATTGGTTCTTTGCCCAAAACCTCGCCCAGCATCACCGATGTAGGCGCCGACGCCTCGCGCGAGCATCTTCGTATTTGGCTCGAGGGTGAGCACTGGTACGCCCAGGGCCTTGGATCGACCAACGGCACAGTGCTCGAATCGGGCGCGGGCGACGGCGATATTGTGATTGAGCCGCCGCGCGACCAACGCGAACCCGGCAAAGTCTATCCCCCCGTGGAAATCGCCAACAGCGACAGGCTCCATCTGGGTCTCTACACGACATTCCTTGTCATTGTGGACTAGCACGGACAGCGATCGGAAGACGGTCGCCGTCCGTCTTTCGTCTTCTACCTTCTGCGTCGTAAACGACAATACTCAGCGGTACACGTGAGCAGTGCGGCTATCATGGTACTTTACCGATATCCGCACTGCTCACGTGTACGCGCGGCAACCCATGCCAGACAAAGGAACGCCATGGATACTACCGATAGCGCCTATGGCGACAAACTCATCCGTCTCGATACGTTCGACACCGCCGTGGCGGTCGACCCCAGTGCCGAGGACGACGCCAAGCGTCGGTTTATGACGCTTATTCTCCAGACGGCCCACCGCAACAACGGCAACATCGGGCACGTGCTTCGCGCGACCAACACAAGCGGCGAGGTCTTTGCCGTCAAGCTACTCAAGGACAACGCCTTTCTCTCTGGCCAAGCCCCCGACCGCTCCGCCGAGCAATCGGCAGCGCACCTGGCCAACACCGCTGCGCTGTTCGAGGAGTACCGTCATCTGTGTACCGTCTCGCACCTGCGCGGATTTCCGCGCGTCTATGGCTACGGATCGTGCGAGGACGACCCGCTCATCCTCATGGAGTGGGTCGAGGGCACCTCACTCAAGCAGGCGCTGCCCCTGCTTCCTCACGACGCCTCGGGCGGGCTGACCACCCAGATGGTCGCCGCCGTCGGAAACGCCGTGCTTCGTGCGCTCTTGATGACCCAAGGCCTCGTGAATCCGGTCATCCATCGCGACCTTTCGCCTGCCAATATCATGTTCCGCACCACCAGCCGAACGCTCGAGCAGCAGATTGCCGATTGCTCCTTTGACCCCTGCCTCATCGACATGGGCTCCGCGACCATGGCTCTCGGCGACGACACGATCACCCGGCGCGCCGACATCTGGCGCTTTGCCACGCCCGCATACGCCGCGCCCGAGATGCTCACGCAGGATATCGAAGGCATCGCGGCCCTTCGCCGTTCGCCGGCAATCGACGTCTATGCGCTTTCGAGCATTCTGTACCAGCTCTACAGCGGTCGCAAACCGTTTGACTTTGAGTCGACGGACGCCGCTGCAACCGGCTCGTTCTATCTCGTAAAGACCAAGACCAAGCCGGCACCGCTCGAGCCGCGCTGCGAGGGCGATGAAGCGCTCGTCAAAATCATCATGAAGGGTCTCTCAGTCGAGCAGTGCGATCGTCCCACCGAGCAGCAGATGCTCGAGGTGCTCTCGGCATACCTCACCGATGCCGAATCCGAGGGCCGCGAAGGCGCGGGCAGTGACGCCGCAATCGA
Source organism: Collinsella aerofaciens (assembly GCA_008668235.1). GTDB lineage: Bacteria > Actinomycetota > Coriobacteriia > Coriobacteriales > Coriobacteriaceae > Collinsella > Collinsella aerofaciens_K. The sequence continues at coordinate 42,688 of RQCP01000011.1, forward strand.
CATCGACTCCGGTACACACCTTAAGGTCGACGTCGCCGGCGAGCGCGCGCGAGAGATCCTGGAGCAGGCCCGGCACGATGCCATGACCCGCCGCCGCTTTATTATCGGTGGCGTTGTCGCAGCCGTTGCGGGGCTCGGCGTTATCGGGGCGGCAACCCATGGCTTTGGCATCCCCGACTACCTGGACGGCATCCGCAGCTCACTTGACGACTACACTTGGGATCAGCTGCAGGAGATTTCGCTCAAGATTAAGGCCACCGAGACCCGTAGCGAGGCACGCGAGATTGCCAGGCGCTATCATCTGCTCGATGCCGATGGGCATATCCCCTATCCGTGTACCAAGCGCGTCACGCTCACCAACGGGCTGCAGGTTGGCGCGCAGCTTGTGGGCATTCGCCACGATGAGCTTCTGGACGGGACGGGCAAGGCCGGACTGACGTTTATGTTCGACGCGGGTATTGCCGAGCGCAACGCTGCGGCTGAACCGCCGAGCGCCGGCTGGGCAGATTGCGAGCTGCGGGAATGGCTCAACGGCGACGGCCTTAAGCTGCTGCCCAACGAGTTGCGCGCACTCATTAAAGGGGTCAAGAAGGTTTCGAACAATGTGGGCGCCGCCAACAGCGCATCGTGCCTGAGCGAGTTGCCCGCAACCCTTTGGCTGCCCGCCATGGTCGAGCTGTGCGGTACGCAACCGCCCGATTCGTTTGCCGAGGACTATCACTACCTGGCAGACATCTACAACGGCGAGGGCAAGGAGTATCAGCTCTTCCGCGAGCTCAAGGTGAGCCCGTATTCCACGAACGAGACGATGGTCCGCCAGTGGAAGGGCAAGGACACCTGCTGGTGGGAGCGCACGGTGAGCCCCGACTCATCGAGCACGCTCTACATAAACCGTGTGGGCCACGACGGCGACGTCTTTATGTACGCCACCCCTGCGGAAAAGCCAAACAAGCGAACCTGCGTGATTCCCGGGTTCTGTATCTAGGCGGCGGGCGTCTTGCCATGACGGGACCCCTCCCCGGCAATTGTCTCGATCTGTAACTGTTAGAGGTCATTTTCCCTGCTAGTTGTTACAGATTGAGATGATTGGTTGGGACGGTCCATCGGCCAACCAACCACCCTCATCTGTAACGAAATGTCATACATTTCTTTCTGTACTGGACACCCCCAGGGGGTATGGGTGTATAGTATCGGATGGTTAACATTTCCGACACTACGTCACAGAAAGGAGAAGCCATGGCTCAAGATAAGTTCGACGTGGGCGGCATGACATGCGCCGCTTGCCAGGCGCATGTGGATCGCGCCGTGAGCAAACTCGACGGCGTCCAAAGCGTCGCGGTCAATCTGCTCGCCGGTTCCATGATGGTGGACTATGACCCCGTGCAGGTCACCCCCGACGATATCTGCACCGCCGTCGACCGCGCGGGCTACTCGGCCTCGCCCATCAGCACGGGCGCCGACGCTGTCCAAAGCGGAAGTGCGCAAGCCAGGTCCGGCGCCGCCCATATGGAGTCGCCGACCAAAAAGTTGGAGGCCGCCGCCTCTGCCATGCGCACCCGCCTCATCGTCTCAATCGTATTCCTCATCCCGCTGTTCTACATAGGCATGGGGCACATGCTCGGCTGGCCGCTGCCCGGCATCTTCACCGACCACACCCACAGCATGACGCTCGCGCTCACCGAGCTCGTCCTGCTCATCCCCATCGTCTATGTCAACGACGCGTACTTTATCAACGGGTTTAAATCGCTCGCGCACGGCGCGCCCACCATGGACGCCCTTATTGCCGTGGGCGCCACCGCGTCCATTGCCTGGTCGCTCTACGCCATGTTTATCATGGCCGACCAGCTGGCCGCGGGCCAGGTCCACGAGGCCATGATGACGGGCATGGACAATCTGTATTATGAGAGCGCCGGCACCATCCTGTCGCTCGTCACCGTGGGCAAATACCTCGAGACGCGCAGCAAGTCCAAGACCGGCGGCGCTATCGAGGCGCTCATCGACTTGGCACCCAAGACCGCGACCGTCGTTGCCGACGACGGCACCGAAACCACCGTCGACGTCGACAGCATCCTTCCCGGCCAGGTACTGCGTGTGCGCCCCGGCGAGTCCATCCCTGTCGACGGCGTCGTACTCGAGGGCGCTTCGGCCGTGGACGAAAGTGCGCTGACCGGCGAATCCATCCCCGTGGAGAAGACCGCCGGCGACACCGTCAACGCCGCCACCGTCAACCGCACCGGATCGTTTACCTTCCGCGCTACGCGTGTGGGCGCCGACACGTCGCTTGCCAAGATTATCCAGCTCGTCGAGGACGCCAACGCCACCAAGGCGCCTATCGCCCGCATGGCCGACAAAGTCGCCGGCGTGTTCGTGCCCGTGGTGTTCGTGATCTCGGCTGTGACCTTTGCGGCGTGGATGGCACTGACCGGCAGCATAAACGAGGCGCTCACCTCCGCCGTGGCCGTGCTGGTGATCAGCTGTCCGTGCGCATTGGGTCTGGCCACGCCCGTCGCCATTATGGTCGGCACCGGCAAGGGCGCCGAGATGGGCATTCTGTTCAAGAGCGCCGAGGCGCTGGAGAATCTGCGCAGCGTGGGCACCGTGGTGCTCGATAAGACGGGAACGGTCACTCGCGGCAAGCCTGCCGTGACCGATATCGTGGTAGCCACGCGTGCCGACGGATCGCCCGCCATGAGCGAAAAGCCGCTGCTCAAGCTGGCCGCTGCGCTGGAGCGCTCAAGCGAGCACCCGCTGGCCGAGGCGATTATGGCCGAGTGCGAGGCGCGCGGAATCGTCGCACGCATGGTCGAGGACTTTGCCGCCGTGCCCGGGCGAGGCGTTACGGCACGCGAGGGGCAAAACGCCATTGCCGCCGGCAACGTGCGTCTGATGGACGAGCTGGGCGTGAAGGTTCCCGCCGGCCTTGCCGAACAGTTCGCGGCCGAGGGCAAGACGCCGCTGTTCTTTGCCAAGAACAGCGAGCTTGTCGGTACCATCGCCGTGGCGGACGAGGTCAAGGAGACGAGCGCCGGGGCCATCGCCGCACTGCGCTCGCTTGGCGTCGACGTGCGCATGCTCACCGGCGACAACCGCGTGACGGCCGAGGCCATCGCCCGCCGCGTGGGGCTGAGCAGCGAACAGGTCATCGCCGACGTCCTCCCTGCCGACAAGGAGCGCCACGTCCGCGAGCTGCAGGATGTGGGCGGCAAGGTCGCCATGGTAGGCGACGGCATCAACGACTCCCCCGCCCTGGCGCGCGCCGACGTGGGCCTTGCTATCGGCACCGGCGCCGACATCGCCAAGGAGGGCGCCGACGTGGTTCTCATGCGCAGCGACCTCATGGACGTCGCCCGCGCCATCGAGCTTTCGCGCGCCACGATCCGCAACATCAAGCAGGACCTGTTCTGGGCACTGTTCTACAACGGCATCGGCATTCCGCTGGCGGCGGGCGTGTTCTTCCCGCTCACCGGATGGCAGCTCTCGCCGATGTTTGGCGCCGCGGCCATGAGCCTGTCGAGTGTCTGCGTCGTAAGCAATGCGCTGCGCTTAAAATCCTTTAAGCCAAAAGTGGCAAAATAAGCTCACCATTAAGTCCATTTAGAACGGGTTTTCCAGGTGCCCGAGATTGACCTGAAAGAGGAGCGACGCGTACTTTGGTACGCGAGCGACGGCTTGAAGGTCAAGGTCGGGTGCCTGGGAAAGCCGACACAACAGGGAGGAATACCCATGCGATACACAATCAAGACTTCCGGCCTCATGTGCGGCCACTGCGACGCTACTGTCGAGACGGCACTGCTCAACGTTGCCGGCGTGACCGACGCCGACGCCGATCACGAGACCCAGACCGTCCAGGTTGAGTGCGCCGACACCGTAACCGCCGAGCAACTCGCCGCCGCTGTCGAGGCCGCGGGCGAGAAATTCCACGCCCTGTCTGTGACCGCCGCATAGCAGTCGCTGCCTACTGAATCCTCAGAAGTTGCGGTGAAATACGGACTGTTGTGCCGCCCTAGGCCTTTAAACGGTCCGTATTTCACCGCAACTGACGGGGACATCCGGAAGATCGACCAGAAACGAGGACCCGCCATGATGGCAGACCACAAATCGGTGACCCGCATGCTCAAAACGGCACGCGGCCAGATCGACGGCATCTTGCGGATGGTCGATGAGGACCGCTATTGCGTCGACATCTCCACGCAGCTCATGGCAACACAGGCGCTCCTCGCGCGCATTAACGCCGACGTGCTCAAGGCGCATATCGAGGGCTGCGTGACTTCGGCAATCGAATCGGGCGACGAAGACCTCAAAGCCGCCAAACTCGCCGAAATCGAACGCGTCGTCGACAAACTCTCCAAGTAATTGGGGCATTGGGGACAGGTACGTTTGCACCACATTGGTGCAGATTAACCTGTCCCCCTTGCTCTAAATCGGGTATAAAGGCGTGCGGCATATCGAATGAAAGGCAATTTGCATGAATGACTTTATGAAGGGCCGCAATGGCGCTGACGAACTCACCATCGTGATGGGCTTCGCAGGCATTATCATCGCCATGATCGGATCGATAGCCCGCATCCAGTGGCTCAGCTGGATTGCCATCGCCGTAATCGTGATTGGCGTGCTGCGCGGCCTGTCCAAAAATATCGACGCACGTCACAAGGAGAACGAGGCCTTTGTCGCCGCGACTGCAAACGTACCCGGCTTGGGCAAGTTTGTAGCTAGCTTGGGCGGCGGAGCTGCAGCGGCCAACGCCTCGCGCGCAGCCGGTACTAGCAAGGAAGACTTTGAACGTGCCAAGCGCACAGCCAAGAAGATGTGGAAGGGCCGCAAGACCACGGCCTATCTCAAGTGCCCCAACTGCGGCCAGATGCTCTCCGTTCCCAAGGGCAAAGGCAAGATCCGCGTCACCTGCCCCAAGTGCCATGCCAAGATGGAGACGCGCTCATAGCCGCCATACCATGGGACAAATAAAAGCCGAGGCCTCGTGTTGAGACCTCGGCTTTTTCTAATTATGACAAAAGGATTGCCCCCTTGTCGCATCGCCATATCGCGCGCTTACGCCACGCCGTCGCGGGCAAGCTCCTCGGCCAACGCCTCGGCAGGCATGGCCATAATCGTGTCGAGCTCGGCGTCCACCTCGGGAATACGCTTCACCTTGAGTTTGCGCACCAGATCACCACGGCACATCACGTGCATCGGCTCACGCAGTGCGCACAGGTCATCGAGCGGATTCTTGCGCGTCACCAGGATATCGGCGGCCTTGCCGCACTCGATCGTGCCAGTATCGCCGCCCAGTCCCAGCAGCTCGGCATTAACCTGCGTGGCTGTATGCAGTGCGAAGGCGTTGCTCACGCCGACATACTTGGCAAAAGAGGCGACCTCGCGCCACATGTCATACTGCGTCACGAACGGGCAGCTTGAGTCCGTGCCAAGGCCCACCTTAACGCCAGCTTCCAGTGCGGCACGGGCGCTCTCGATGATGCCCGAGCACACGATGTCGCCGTTCTTCTTTTGCGTATCGGTAGAATGGGTCTTTTCCGGATCGAGCAGTACAAACGGCAGTGCGGGGCTGATTGTGCAGGTCACGCTCGGCGCGCGTCCCTCGAGCTGTGTTCCCGCGGCGCCGCGGTACAGCTCCAGGATCTCGGGGGTCATCGGAGCGCCGTGCTCGATTGTGTCGACGCCGGCCTGAAGCGCGGCCTTCACACCTTCGGTGCTCTCGACATGGGCCATGACCGGAAGGCCCATATCGTGCGCCGCCTTGCACGCCGCCGCGGCAACCTCCACCGGCATACGCAGCACGCCCGGCTCGCCCACCTCGGTCGCATCGAACACACCGCCCGTTACGAACAGCTTAATGACGTCGGCACCGCGCGCATACAGGTCGCGCACCTGTTCGGCTGCCTCGGCGGGACTGTTTGCCACCTGGGCGAACAAGCCCGCACCATGGCCGCCCGGCACCGTGACGCCCGTTCCCGGCGCCACCAGGCGAGGACCTTGATACTTGCCGGCATCGATAGCATCGCGCACGGCCAGATCGGCAAACAGCGGGTCGCCCGCGCCGCGCACCGTGGTCACGCCGCTTGCCAGCTGCTGCTGAGCGCTGTCCTTGAGGATATGGCGCACGATGGCGCGCCCCACGGGATTATCGAGCTTCTTCATCAGCGCGCCCGCATCGCCCGCCGAAACCGGTTTGCCCGAACCGCACAGATGCACATGCATATTGATGAGGCCCGGCATGAGATACGCCCCTGCCAGGTCGATGACCTCGGCACCTGCAGGTGCCTGCGCCACAGCACTCGGCCCCATCCACGTGATGACACCGCGCTCAACAGTCACGGCCATATCGGGTTGCGGCTCCATATGCTCCGAACCATCCAGAATGGTCGCATTGATAAACAACGTAGAACGATCGGCAGACGCCATATCGAGCTCCTCCCTCACGATTAACATGAACATTTGTCCATTATCACCTAATGCAGCGACCTAAAGTCGAACATATCGGTTAACGGAGGGAAGAGGGGATGTGGGGGACGGAATACGTTGCAGTCCCACCCCAGCGACACCAGGGAAATGTCTCGATCTGTAACAGGTACAGGGTTATTGGGCCCCTTGCTGTTACAGATCAAGACATTCGGTCGACGTTTCACCGGCTTGTCTCGATCTGTAACAATTACGAGCTCAAACAACCTCTAAACGTTACAGATTGAGACAAAACCTCTCAGCGCCCATACCACTGACGTCTCCACTCCTCAGCCAATTCAGCCTGCCGAGGAATACCCGCCAGCCTCATTTTCTCGACCAGCTTCCCCGGGTCTTTGAGTTCGTTAAACGTAAACCGAAGCACCTTATGCCCGAGCATTGTCGGATGGGACTCCCGTTGACGTTCTGCCACGAATGGGTCGACCGACTCCCGGCCCTCGCCGTTCTGCAAGGTGTATTTCCCCTTTCCGTCGAGCTCGCCGATGACACACGTCCCGTCCTCGAGCCGCCAAAAATAGTCGACGCGAAACACCTGGCTCGGATCGAGCGGGTCGCGAAACTCCACCTGCAGCTCCGGAACCGGAAAACCGTACGCAATAAAGAACGCTCGGAACCGAGACTCGCCGCCGTTTTCGGACAGCCCGTCCGCATACGACGCAATCACCTGTGCCCTGCGATACCCTCGCCTGCCCTCGCAATCGGCGCGGAGGCGCTCGCACAAATCCCCACGTGATACGCCTTTCGCCCGCAGTGCAGAATCGGCAATCGCCAACCCGTAGGAAAACGGCGCACGCAGCAGACAATCCTCCACCGTGCGCCAAAACGGCGTCACTCGCACGCCGTCGACGCGCTCAAGCGCACCCGCCATCTGTGGACGCAACAACCTGCACCCGCTGCTCAACGTCACCGAACAGCAAGTCTTAACAAGGAAACGCGGCCCGAGCAGATCATTCGGCACCTCCAGACCCCATATCAGCGCAGCGTCATATCCCCAAAACGCCCAATCGGGATGAAATTCCGCAAGCCCTTTGATAGTCCTCAGCGCTCGCTCTGCCGGCGTCAGCGAATCCCAATCATGCTGAAAACAGAACAGGTACGGCTCGGGCTCCGCGATATCGTCGGTTCCAACATGGCGTCGCAGCCACATGAGCTCGGTATTGTCATGCGTTACGAGCAGCGCACCTTGTTCAGCCGCCTCCGTGAGCCTGGCAAGCATCCTATTCCGCGCCAAGGTGTTACGTGTCGCTTGCTTATGTTTAAGAACGGTATTAGACACTTTCATCACCACCACGTCAGACAAATGGACTATCGTCACCGTTGCCTCCGCTGACAAATGTCTTGGTCTGTAACAGGAAGACAGTCTTTGAGCCTCTAGTTGTTACAGAACAAGATCTTTCGGCAGCCGGCAACCTTCCGTCTCAATCTGTAACAGTTACGGGCCCAAACAGCCGCCAAACGTTACAGATCGAGACAAAGTCAGAGGCAGCAGGGCGGCACCAGTCACATCCCCTACTCCCACTCTTGCTCGTAGATGTTGAGCGACTTCACGTACCGCCCCTGGGCGCCCATGATGTCGCGGACCAGGCGTAAAAAGAAGCTGATGCACGAGGTGTCGAAACCGTCCTCTAGGTCCTCGGGATGCACCGCGCCCGGCCCGTCAACCGCCGTGTCGCTCAGGCGCGCGATGTCATACAGATAGAGCTGTCCCGCCGTCAGCCATACATCGTCGACGCACGCGAGTCGCACCGCAATCGCGCCATCGTTCCAGTGCTCCTTTTGCACGATATGTGGGTCGTAGACGTCAAAGCAACGGTCGGTGCGCGTATCCTTCAGCACGACCATGCCAGTCGCGGGATCCTTGTCCAAAATGCCAAAGCGCGAGAAATACTGCGTGTCACGCACCCGCTTAAGTCGCCCGAGCGAAGCTGGAGAAATTGACGCTGGCGGCTCGTCCACATACAGTTCCAACAGCGTCTTGCCGTGGTAATAGGGGCGCTCAAACAGCAGCCAATCGGTAAACGCCATGTTGTAGGCCATGATTTCGTTTTGAGAAGGTTCCTCGCAATAGCTGAGCCACGGATCGACGATAATCTCGAACTGCTCGCGCGCCGGCTCCAGGAATTGAAACTTCCGCAGCATCCAAAAGTGAGCCATGTCGGCAATATCGTTGCCGACGGCTTCGGCCAGCTGTGCTCGGTCAAAAACTTGGTCAGTCATGGCATCCTCCTCAAACTGATGGACCTCAATTTGAGCTTACGAGGAGGGCGAGCAACCGAGGCAAGCGCGGGCAAAATAGACCTCCGACTGCAAACCAGATGCTAACCAAACACTTGACGGGACACTTGACCGAATGAGCGCACCGCAAAGAAACCGCAGGTAGACATAGACAGCAGACCCGCCATTTTGAGCCAGATGCCCGCAGCCACCACAGAAACAACAGGTGACCACAGCCCAAGAAGTCGACAAATGAACACCCGTACGTCGACAAACGAGCAAATCGCTCGCAAAGAGCGTCCCCAACGACTAGACAAAAAAATGACTAGTCATTGGGGACGTTCTTAAATGACTACTTTACAGCTCCAACGCCTCGGCGACTTCGGCTGCGCAGGCCAGGGCATCGGCCATGGCGTTCACAACGAGCGAGCTGCCGTTGCGGGCATCACCCGCCACATACACCGGCGCGGCATCCGCGGCGACACCCTCCGTGCGAGCCGCGAGGTGCGAGCCCTCGGCAGCCATCACCGGCAGCGGACGGCCAGCGGCAGCAACAGGCACGCCAACGGCGTTGAACACGCCATGCTCGGGACCCGTAAAGCCGCAGGCGATGAGCACCAGCTGCGCCGGCACCTCGTGCTCGGAGTCTGCGATGCGCTCGGGCTTACCGGCCGACCAGTCCAGATCGACCACGCGCAGACCCGCAGCCGCGCCCTTCTTGTCCAGCAGCACCTCGAGCGTATCCACGCCCCAGGCACGCATCTCGCCACCCATCGCAGCGATAGCCTCCTGCTGGCCGTAGTCGGTCTTCTTAACGTTGGGCCACTGCGGCCAGGGGTTGCTCGCCGCGCGCTTATCGGGCGCAGCCGGCAAGAACTCAAACTGGCGCACGCTGCGCGCGCCCTGGCGCACCGCGGTACCCACGCAGTCGTTGCCGGTATCGCCACCGCCAATGACCACAACGTCCAGGCCGTACGCGTTCACCGCGGGCTCGCCGCCATCGAGTACCGAGACGGTCGAAGCCGTCAGGTAGTCCACCGCGTACACCACGCCCGGAGCATCCACGTTCGCAGCCGAAAGACCGCGGGGCGCACGAGCGCCGGCAGCCACCACGACGGCATCAAAGTCATCGAGTTTGGCGGCAACCTTGGGATCGTTCACATCGGCACCCAGCTCAAACACAATGCCTAGCTCGCGCATGAGCGCCACGCGACGCTCGACAACGGACTTCTCGAGCTTCATGTTGGGAATGCCGTACATGAGTAGACCGCCCGGGCGATCGTCACGCTCAAACACCGTCACGCGGGCACCGCGACGCGCAAGCTCCCATGCTGCCACCAGACCAGCAGGACCGGAGCCCACCACGGCAACCGTGGGTGCGCCCTCCCCCGCCGGCTCAAAGCGGCGCGGACCGCCGTTGGCCCACTCATGGTCGCTGATCGCGCACTCGTTGTCGTGAATCGTCGTGGGCTGGCCGTCGACCGAGCCCAGGTTGCACGCGGCCTCGCACAGCGCCGGGCACACGCGGCTCGTGAACTCGGGCATGGGCGAGGTGAGTGACAGGCGCTCGGCAGCCTCGTCCCAACGGCCGCGGTACACCAACTCATTCCACTCGGGAATCAGGTTGTGCAGCGGACAGCCACTCGGACGCGCCTTGCCAAAGCTCGCGCCCATCTGGCAAAACGCCACGCCGCACATCATGCAGCGGCTCGCCTGGGCGCGACGTGCATCGTCATCAAGTTCCACGTACAGCGGATCGAAATCGCGGCTGCGCTCCTCCACGGGGCGCAGCTCATGGGTCACGCGATCGATATCAAGAAAAGCACCGGGCTTACCCATGGCACTTACGCCTCCTTCTTGGTCGAAGCAACAGAGCTGGCAGCCACGGACGCAGCGCCCGCAACGCCGCCCGCGGCATCGAAGCGAGCGACATCCGCGGCGCTCGCGCGACCGGTCACGATGTCAAACGCCAGCTCCTCGGCCTGCGCATGCGTCTTGCCGACGGCCTCGGCGGCGGCGACAATCGCCAGCACGCGCTCGAACTCGGTCGGAATGACCTTCACAAAGTGCTTGCTCATCGTCTCAAAGCTGTAGAGCAGCTTAATGCCGCGCGGACTCTGCGTCGCATCCACGTGCTCCTGGATGAGCTCGCAAATCTGTGCCAGCTCGCCGGCTGTCGGAGCCTTGAGCTCCACGCTCTCGTGGTTCACGCGGGCATCGAGCGTGCCGTACTGGTCAAAGACGTAGGCCACGCCGCCTGTCATGCCGGCGGCAAAGTTCTGCCCGACCTCGCCCAGGATGAGCGCCAGACCGCCCGTCATGTACTCGCAGCCATGGTTGCCGCAGCCCTCGACCACCACCGTGGCACCGGAGTTGCGCACGGCGAAACGCTGGCCGGCAAGGCCGTTAATGAAGCCGCGACCGCTCGTAGCGCCAAAGAACGCAACGTTGCCCACGATGATGTTCTCGTCGAACTTGTAGGTCGCATGCGGGTTGGGGCGCACCGACACCTCGCCGCCCGAAAGGCCCTTGCCAAAGTAGTCGTTGGCGTCGCCGCACACGTTGAGCGTAATGCCGCGCGGCAGGAAGGCGCCAAAGCTCTGACCGGCCGAACCATCGCAATCGATGGTGATGGAGCCGGCGGGCAGGCCCTCGGGATGCGCCTTGGTCACCGCGTTGCCCAGGATGGTGCCGACGCAGCGGTTGACGTTGGCGATATCGGCGCGGAAGCGAATCGGACGCAGGTGCGCACGGGCATCGGCCGTATAGGGCACAAACAACGTGGAGTCGAGCGTCTTGTCGAGCTCGCTGTCCGCGGCCATCTGCGGCAGGAAGTGACGGCCGTCGGCACCCGGGATATGGGCACCGAACTCGCAGGTCGCGCTCGCCAGCACGGGCGACAGATCGAGCAGGTTGGCCTTGCGGTTGCCCGAGACCTCAATCTGGCGCAAGCACTCGGGGTGTCCCACCATCTCGTCGACGGTGCGGAAGCCCAGGCTCGCCATGACCTCACGCAGCTGCTCGGCAACAAAGAGCATAAAGTGCTCAACGTGCTCGGGCTTGCCGCGGAAGCCGCGACGCAAGCGACAGTTTTGCGTGGCAATGCCGGCCGGGCAGGTATCCTGCTGGCAGTCGCGCTGCATGAGGCAGCCCATCGAGATGAGCGGCATGGTCGCAAAGCCAAACTCCTCGGCGCCCAACAGGCAGGCGACGGCAACATCGGTGCCGTCCATGAGCTTGCCGTCGGCCTCGAGCACCACGCGCGAGCGCAGGCCGTTTTGCAGCAGCGTCTGCTGGGCCTCGGCAAGGCCAAGCTCCAGCGGCAGGCCCGCATGCCAGATGGAATCGCGCGCCGCGGCACCCGAGCCGCCGTTATGGCCGCTGATCAAGATCTTGTCGGCAGCGCCCTTGGCCACACCGGTGGCGATGGTGCCGACACCGGCCTCGCTGACCAGCTTGACCGACACGCGTGCGCCGGGGTTGGCGTTCTTAAGGTCAAAGATCAGCTCTGCCAGGTCCTCGATAGAGTAAATATCGTGGTGCGGCGGGGGCGAGATCAGGCCGATGCCGGGCGTGGACTGACGGACCTCGGCGATCCAGGGGTAGACCTTCTTGCCGGGCAGGTGGCCGCCCTCGCCGGGCTTGGCGCCCTGGGCCATCTTGATCTGAATCTCGAAGGCGCTGCACAGGTAGCGGCTCGTCACGCCAAAGCGCGCGCTTGCCACTTGCTTGATGGCGGAGTTCTTGGAGTCACCGTTAGCCAGCGGGGTCTCGCGGCGCGGATCCTCGCCGCCCTCGCCGGAGTTGGAACGGCCGTGCAGGCGGTTCATGGCGATGGCCATGCACTCGTGTGCCTCTTTGCTGATGGAACCGTACGACATGGCGCCGGTGTTAAAGCGGCGGACGATGTTGAGCGCGGGCTCCACCTCGTCGAGCGAAACCGGCGTGCGACCGTTGGCATTAAAGTCCAGCAGGTCACGCAGACGCACGGCACGGCCGGTGCGGTGCAGGCAGGCGCTGTACTCCTTAAAGGTGTCGTAGCTGTCCTCGCGGCAGGCGGTCTGCAGCAGGTAGACGGTCTGCGGGTCGATAAGGTGATCCTCGCCGCCGAGCGGGCGCCACTTGGTCAGACCCAGCGTGGGCAGCTGATCGGGAGCCGGGCTCTTAAGGATAGCGAGCGCGGCGTCGTAGCGCTCATTCTGCTCGCGCTCGACGTCCTCGACACCCATACCGCCCACACGGCTCACCGTGCCGGCGAAGTACGCGTTGACAAACTCCGGAGTGAAGCCCACGGCCTCGAAGATCTGCGCGGAGTGGTAGCTCTGCACCGTGGAGATGCCCATCTTGGACATGATGGAGACGATGCCGGCGGTCGCAGCCTTGTTGTAGTTGGCGATGCCCTGCTCGGCCGTCACGTCCAGGTCGCCGCGTGACGCCAGATTGCGGATGCACACATGCGCGTTGTACGGATAGATGCCGCTCGCGGAGTAGCCCACCAGTGCCGCAAAGTCGTGCGGAGACACGGCGTCGCCGCACTCCACCACGATGTCGGCAAAGGTACGCACGCCGGCGCGGATCAGGTGGTTGTGCACGCAGCCCACGGCGAGCAGCGACGGCACGGGCACCTCACCCGCCCCGGCGCGATCGCTCAGCACCACGATGTTCACGCCGTCGCGGACCGCAGTCTCGACGTCCTCGGCAAGCTGCTTGAGCGCAGCCTGCAGCGCGCCCTCGCCGGCATCGCGACGGTAGACGGCACGGAAGCGACGGGTCTTAAAGCCCACACGGTCGATGGCACAGATACGCTCGAACTCCTCCTCGTTGAGCAACGGGCGCTCCAAGCGCACCAGCTGGCAGGCCGTGCGGGAGTCCTCGAGCAGGTTGCCGTGGTTGCCCAGGTAGAGCGTGGTCGAGGTGACCATATGCTCGCGCAGGGCATCGATCGGCGGATTCGTGACCTGGGCGAACAGCTGATAGAAGTAGTCGAAGAACGAACGCGTCTTTTTGGACAGGCAGGCCAGCGGCGCGTCGATGCCCATCGAGGCGAGCGGGGCCTTACCCTGCTGGGCCATGGGACGCACGACCTCGTCGACGTCATCCCAGTGGTAGCCGAGCTTGGCCATTCGCACGGCGGCGGACACCTCGGCGTCCTCGGCGGGCGCTGCCGCAACGGGCTCATCGAGCGCGTCAACGGTCAGCGTCTCCTCGGCAATCCAGTCGCGGTAGGGCTTTTCCTTGGCAAAGCGGGCACGCAGCTCGTCGTTGTAGATGACGCGCCCGCGGGCAAAATCGACCTCGAGCATCTGGCCCGGTCCCAGACAGCCGCTCGTCAGGATGTTCTCGGGGCTCACCTCGATGGTGCCCACCTCGCTTGCCAGCATAAAGCGGCCGTCGCGCGTCACATAGTAGCGGGCGGGACGCAGGCCGTTGCGGTCGAGGGCAGCGCCCAGCGTGCGACCGTCGGTAAAGGCGATGGCGGCCGGACCGTCCCACGGCTCCATGAGCATGGACTGGTAAGCGTCGTAGGCGCGGCGCTCCTCACTCAGGCTGTCGTTGTGATCCCACGGCTCGGGCAGCAACATGGACGCGGCACGCGTGAGCGGGCGACCGTTCATGACCAGGAACTCAAGCACGTTGTCTAGAATCGCGGAGTCGGAACCCTCACGGTTGATGATGGGCATCACGCGCTCAAGATCGTGCTGCAGCACGGGGCTGTACAGGTTGGGCTCGCGGGCGCGAATCCAGTTGACGTTGCCCTTGAGGGTGTTGATCTCGCCGTTGTGGATGATAAAGCGGTTGGGGTGCGCGCGCTCCCAGCTGGGCGTGGTGTTGGTGGAGTAGCGCGAGTGGACGAGCGCCACGGCCGTCTTGACGGCGGCGTCGTTGAGATCGATGAAGAAGCGGCGCATCTGCGTGGCGACCAGCATACCCTTGTACACGATGGTGCGCGAGCTCATGGAGCACACGTAGAAGATCTTGTCGCGCAGGGCAAACTCGGCGTCGGCCTTTTTCTCGATGGTGCGGCGGCACACGTATAGGCGGCGCTCAAAGGCATCACCGGCGGGTGTGTCGTCCGGACGGCCCAGGAAGGCCTGCAGGATGGTAGGCATGCAGGCGCGGGCTGTCTCACCCAGGTCGTGCGGGTCGACCGGCACCTCACGCCAAAAGAGCAGCGGCACGCCGGCCTCGGCGCAGCCCTCCTCAAACGCGCGACGGGCATCCTCTACGCCCTTGTCGTCCTGCGGGAAGAACAACATGGCCACGCCATAGTCGTCCTCTGCCGGCAGAATCTGGCCGCACTTTTGAGCCTCTTTACGGAAAAAGTGATGCGGAACCTGGAACAGGATGCCGGCGCCGTCGCCGGTGTTCTTCTCGAGTCCCGTACCGCCGCGGTGCTCCAAGTTGACCAGAATGGACAGCGCGTCGTCCAGAATCTGGTGATGGCGCTCACCATTGATATCGGCAAGCGCGCCGATGCCGCATGCATCGTGGTCGAATTCGGGGCGATAAAGGCCCTGCTGCTGAGCGGAATCTGCCTGCATCGCGATCCTCCCCTAGGTGTTAGACAGTCAGTTGGCTAGGCATACTAGGAGCATCGCCGGCCCGTTGTGTTTCCCACCCGTTTCGAAACAATCGCGTAACGCGCCCCCTACGAGTGGACACCGCCGACCTCAAGGACGGCAACAAGGGCCCCAAGTTCGGCCTGTAAGCTCACCGCTTCAAACATCTCGATCTGTAACAGGAAGACCCAATTTCGACGACTAACTGTTACAGATTGAGATCTTCTGCAGGACAGTTTTGGTTTGTCTCAATCTGTAACATGAAGGGCCGGTTTTTGCAGCTAACTGCTACAAATCGAGATTTTCCATAGGACCATTTCTTCCTGTCTTGATCTGTAACACCTAGGCCCAATTTCCATCCCTTGTTGTTACAGATCGAGACATTTCGGCAGCCCCTCTTTCACCATCCTATTCAAATACAACAATTTTGTTAGTCTTGGTTAACTTTTTAGCCTAAAACGGGTATCCTTTGCGGCGTCAAGCAAACGGCACGCGCGTCGTGCCACATTAAGGAGGCCCCTATGGCACACCAGACAGACCGACAGACGATGCAACTCGTCCTTATCCGGCACGGAGAATCCGAGTGGAACAAACTCAACCTGTTCACCGGCTGGACCGATGTTGAGCTCACCGACACGGGCCGTGAAGAAGCCGCCGCAGGCGGCCGCGCCCTCAAAGAAGCCGGTTTCGACTTTGACGTCTGCTACACCTCGCGTCTCAAGCGTGCAATTCACACCCTCAACATCGTGCTCGGCCAGATGGATCGCGAGTGGCTGCCCGTCATCAAATCCTGGAAGCTCAACGAGCGCCACTACGGCGCGCTGCAGGGTCTCAACAAGGCCGATGCCGCGGCGGAGCACGGCGACGAGCAGGTGCTCATCTGGCGCCGCTCCTTCGACGTGTGCCCGCCGGCGCTCGAGCCGGGCGACAGTCGCGACCCCCACACCCAGGAGCAATACCGCGACGTCGCGCCCGATCAGCTGCCCTATACCGAGTGCCTCAAAGATACGATTGCCCGCGCCTGGCCTTATTTCGAAGACGAGATTCGCCCCCAGATGCTCGCCGGCAAGCGCGTACTCATCGCCGCACACGGCAACTCCCTGCGCTCGCTCGTCATGAAGTTCGAGCACCTCACGCCCGAGGAAATCCTCAAGGTCAACATCCCCACCGGCGTGCCGCTCGTCTACACCTTCGATGCCGATTTCAATGTTCTCGACAAGCGCTACATCGGCGACCCGGCAACCATCGCCGCCAAGATCGACGCCGTGGCCAACCAGGGCAAGGCGCGCAAGTAACCCCAACCCAAACCGAGCGCGCGGCGCCGCATGACCCAAGCGCGGCGCCGCGCTGCCCCTATGCAGGAACCGACCATGATCAACCATCTCAAACAACACTTTGGCTCCCGGCGCACCGGTGGTCACGGAGGCCTAGACATTGCACGGCATATCGGCCCCGGGCTGCTCGTGACCGTCGGCTTTATCGACCCGGGCAACTGGGCCTCCAATATGGCCGCCGGCTCGCAGTTTGGCTACGCGCTGCTGTGGATCGTCACGCTGTCCACGATCATGCTCATCGTGCTGCAGCACAACGCGGCGCACCTGGGTATCGCCACGGGCGCCTGTCTCGCCGAGGCCACGACCCGCTTTCTCCCCCGCATCGTGGGACGCGCGGTGCTCGGCAGCGCCTATCTCGCTACGATCGCCACCGCCATGGCAGAGGTCCTGGGCGGTGCGATTGCGCTCCAGATGCTCTTTGGGCTGCCCGTGCGTGCGGGCTGCGTCATCGTGGCGGCAGTATCGATGGCGATGCTCATGACGAACTCCTACAAGCGCGCCGAACGCTGGATCATCGCCTTCGTCGGCGTGGTAGGACTCTCGTTTTTGGCCGAGCTTGCACTAGTCAAGGTCGACTGGCCGCAAGCCGCCGCAAGCTGGATCACGCCCAGTATGCCCACTGGCTCTGCCGCGATTATCGTGAGTGTCCTGGGTGCGGTCGTTATGCCACACAACCTTTTTCTGCACTCCGAGGTCATCCAATCCATGCACTTCGAAGGCCAAGGCGAGCAAGTTATCGAAGAACGTCTGCGCTACGAGCTCTTTGACACGCTCTTCTCGATGGGCGTGGGCTGGGCAATCAACTCGGCCATGGTCATCCTGGCCGCGACAACCTTCTTTGCGCACGGTATTGTCGTAGACGACCTCGCTGTCGCAGCGGCCACGCTCTCCCCCATCTTGGGCCCGGCGAGCTCGACCATCTTTGCCGTGGCGCTGCTGTTTGCGGGCCTCTCGAGTAGTGTGACGGCGGGCATGGCGGCGGGCACCATCACCGCGGGCATGTTCGACGAGGAATACGACATCCACGACCGACATTCCTCGATCGGGGTGGCGGCCTGTTTCGTCGGCGCAGTGACGGCGTGCCTGGTCGTCCCAAATCCTTTTGAAGGTCTCATCTGGAGTCAGGCGCTGCTGTCGCTTCAGCTGCCGATTACGGTCTTTGTGCTCATACGGCTCACCAGCTCACGCCGCGTCATGGGCAAATACGCCAACTCGCGCCCGCTCAACGCGTTGCTCGTAGGGATCGGCGCCATCGTGACGGCTCTCGACATCGTGCTGCTAACAGGGATGTAATGAGACGGCGTGACTGTCCAGATATAACGTCTCAATCTGTAACACGTGAGACCGTTTTAAACCGTCAGATAAATCAAAAGGGTCCCGGCCGAGAATTCGACCGGGACCCTTGGACAGAGCTATATGTTGCTGCAAGTTGTGTGTCTACGAGCTACTCCTCGACGAGCTCAAACTGATCGGGACCGACGCCGCAGACCGGGCACACGTAGTCCTCGGGCAGCTCGGGCGTGTCGACCTCAACCTCGTAGCCGCAAACGGTGCACACAAACTTATACGTCTTCTTCTCCTCAGCCATGATGTTCTCCTCTCGAACGTGACTGCTGGTGTACTTACTTATTAGTATATATTCTCAATAGTATAATGCAAGTATTTTTAGAACATTTCTAGCCTTGATACGACGAGGCTTTGGGCGGCGTCTTGCCCTTTAGCACCTTGTGATAGTAGTCGTACGTCAGCGGCGTCTCGTCGCTCAGGCGCTCGGCATCCTCGACCTCGCCAATAAACAGCAGATGCGTGCCCACATCCACAGTGTCGATCAAACGGCAGCTAAACAGGGCCGCCGCGTGCTCGGGCACATAGGGCATGCCTAGAGCCGTCTCGCGGGTCTCGTATTTGGCAAACTTGTCATAATCGCTGCTGGTGCGGAACCCAAAGTTACCGATGTAGAGCATGTCGGCGGTCTGATCGATCACGGTCAGCGCGAACGCTTTGGCCGATGCGATGACGCCCGAGGTGACATTGTCCTTGTTCACGGCAACCGAAATACGCGGCGGCATGGACGTCACCTGCACCGCAGTGTTGATGACGCAGCCGGCGCGCAACCCGTCTGCCGCAGCGCTCACCACGTACAGACCGCTCGGCATGGTAAAGAACGCAGTTTTGTCCATAACGATCACTCCCCTAACTCGGGTTGGAACCTCATGAATGTATGTACCCACAAAAAAGGCGGCACCCATAACGGACGCCGCCTTTGAGACATATGTGTCAGAACAGTAAGAAAGATGAGACGCCCGCAGTTGCGGTGAAATAGGGACTGAATAGCCCCTCAAACAGGCAAAACAGTCCGTATTCCACCGCAACTTATACAGAGTGCCTAGCGGTTGCGTTCCTTAAGGGCGCGGTCGATCTCGCGTTGGACATCACGCTTGGCCATGTCCTCGCGCTTGTCGTAGAGCTTCTTGCCGCGGCCCAGACCCAGCAGCAGCTTTACGCGGCCGTCGGTATTAAAGTAGAGTTCCAACGGAACCAGCGCATAACCACGGTTGCGAAGTTTGCCGTCAAGAAAGTCGATCTCCTTGCGGTGCAGCAGCAGACGACGCCGACGGTCGGGATCGCGATTCCACACGCCACCATGGCTATAAGGGTGGATATGCAGGCCGACGAGCCAGCACTCGCCGCCACGAATCAGCGCAAAAGTGTCAGTGATCTGACAGGCGCGCTCGCGAATCGACTTGACCTCGGTGCCGCTCAGCTCAATACCGCACTCAAACGTCTCATCGATAAAGTACTCGTGATGTGCCGAGCGATTCTTGGAAATGAGTTTGCGCTCGCGCTTACTGGGCATCGCCGGCCTCCTTGGCGCCATCGGTTCCCTTGTCGGCACCTGCGCGCTTTGCCTTGCGCTCGGCATTGAGCTCGGCATCGCTCTCGCGCACCAGTTTGATAATCGCCGCGCAGGCCTCCTCGCCCACCAAGTCGCGAGCACGCACCGTCAGGCGCGTCGCCTCCTGCTTGTCGCCGTCGCTTGCAGCATCGGTCGCACACATGATCAGGCAGATGGCGATCTCGGCCGAAGGTGAGGTCGGCACGCCCTGCAGGGCGAGCTCACCCATCACGTGGTCGTCGCTCTCATCGGCGGCATCCGGATAGGTGGTATGGATCTTGTTGAGCAGGCGCGTCGTATGCGCATCGTTGGGCGCCAGGCGCAGCGCCAGACGCGCGCAGCCCACGGCAGCCGAAACGTTCTCGGTCTCGGGCTCCAAGAAGTACTGACCTAGATTGGCGTAAGCGCGGGCGGCGCACTTGCCATCGCTTGCACGCTCCAGCACCGAGAACGAGAGCGATGCCCATTCCTGCTTGTCCTCGAGAGCGCGGAACAGCTCGGCCAGATCCAGGCGGTAGTTGCAGTTCATGGGGTCCCAGCGCACGGCCTGCATCAAGGCGTTGCGAGCACTCACATAATCCTGCTGGCGAATGTAGGCAAACGCCATGTCAGAGTACAGGCGGTCAAACGGCACCTCGACCTGCACGAGCTCGCGCGGATCCTTCTCCACGCGGCGATAGGCCAAGCGCTCAAACTTGCTATCGAAGCTAAAGTATTGACGCTTCTCCTCCGTCTTGCACTCAGCGTCGATATACTCCTCGGCGAGCTCCACCAGACGCTCCAGCAGCGGCGTCGCCGTAGCCAGGTCGCCCTGCGCCAGATAGTTCTCGGCATACGTGATGTCTTGCAAGCTGATGGGCAGATCCATGGCTACTCCTCGATCCGGGCGGCAGACTCAACGCGCGCCTTAAGCATCGGTCAATACACAAAACCCGGGTCTCTTACGAGGCCCGGGCATTCAATTTTGGTAGCCCGTACCAGATTCGAACTGGTGATCTCCGCCTTGAGAGGGCGGCGTCCTAAACCGCTAGACGAACGGGCCATATGTAGCAAATGCAATGGCTGGGATGGAGGGAGTCGAACCCCCATTGACGGAACCAGAATCCGCTGTCCTGCCATTAGACGACATCCCAATGGCTGCATCGCTGCGCTCGGCTGTGCCTTTGCGCAAGAAAGAAATATACGGGAAGTCTCGCCGTGACGCAAGCCCCAATTTTGACTTTTTTGAAATTCAGTCAAATTGGCCTAATTTAGTCCAACCCGTGAAGGACCTGTGAAGCCGACCGCTGTACACGAAGGGCAAAACACCGCGAGCGGTAGCCGTCAACCGTTGGCAGATTCTACCGCGAAAACGATAGCACCAGGCAACACAATCGAAGTATCAATGATCGCGTAGATATCGAGGTACCATGGACGAAGAGCTTGATTACCTATGGGAGACCCTGGGCCTCGAGATCACTGCCGACCTTTGGCCCGAACGGGACAAAATTCACCCCACGTTACGCCCCGCCATTACTGTGGTGCAGGCAAAATACCGCCGTGCATCCTTTTTGATCATGCGGATGTCATGGCACGCGGGACTCCCCGACCTTAAGCGAATCCAGGCAAGCCTCGTCGAGTTGTCCGGTATGCCGACCGTCATATCCGAGGCGCACCTGGAGCAGCGCCAGCGCGAGCGATTGCAACAGCAGCGGATTCCCTTTATCTGCCCCGGCGTTCAGGCATATCTGCCCTTTATGGACGAGGAGTACTGGAGCGGCAAGCCCAACAAACACGTAAAGGTCTACGATCCGCACGAATGGGCACAGCTGGCGGACTGACTGGGGCAGGCCCGCCGGCGGAAAGTGCGTCCCAGATTTCAAGCTCAAACTGGTCCCTACTTTCCCGTCGAGCCCTCAACCGGAAACCGTGTCCCGCAATCGAAGCTCAGAACGGGACGTGCTTTCCGCAACCGGCCACTTTGGGAAAGTGCATCCCATTCTGGAAGCGAATTCCGGGTCGCACTTTCCGCAGCCGCTACAGCAACGCCTCGGCCCAAGCCGCTTCCCTAAAGCCGGGAATCGCAAAGTCGTCGCCCACCAGCAGCGGACGCTTGACCAGCATGCCGTCGGTCGCCAGCAGCTCGTAGCACTCCCGATCCGTCATGCCCGCATCCAGACGCGCCTTCAGGCCCAGCTCTCGATATTTCATGCCCGACGAATTAAAGAAACGCCGCACCGGCAGCCCCGAACGAGCAATCCAGGTCGCAAGCTCATCAGCCGTGGGATTGTCCAAAACGATATCGCGGTCGATGTACTCTACCCCATGTTCGTCCAGCCATGCCTTGGCCTTCTTACAGGTCGAGCACTTGGAATATTCAACAAACAGTACGGTCATGGGAATCCTCCGAATATAGATCGGCCAACGCAGGCACACGCCACACGAGGCGCCTTCGTATGATGGGCCAATTGTAGCCCGCGGGTCACACGTTAAACGAACCGTACCCCGAATCCGCGTTTGATGAACGGCAGCAGTTCCATTGCCTCGGGCGTGATATGGCCCGCAACGTTCATGCGCTCGTCACCGGGAAGATCGACCCGCGCAATCTCAAGCTCGCCTTCGTAGCGCCCATATCCGCTATTGCTCACAGCGATCGACCCCGCCTTTCGCGGCAGGCCGGCTCCGGCATCCGTCGGCACGGAATCCGGCTTAAGCGTCGTACGTGACTCCTGAGACCTAAAGATGAGGACGCTCGAGTCGGGTCGGTCGTGATGAATCTGCCCGCGCACATAGGCATAACTGAGCTCAAGCTCGCATTGCAGGTCCACGTATCCGGCGGAAACTTGAGCAAACTGCGCCCAGCCCGCATCGGAAAGATCGGGGTCGCCGACCAACACAATGTCGCAATCGGCGCCATGTGCAAGCTCAAGCATATTGAGGGCAACCTTTGACGCGCGACCGCGCTGCGCCTCGACCGTCGGCAGTCCCTCGAATACCGGCCCGCGAACGTTAGCATCACCCGGCACAAAAGCCATGATTTCGAATCCAAGCGCCGCAAGACGAAGATTCACCCGAGCAATGTCCTCCAGAGCTAAACCGGTATAAGGCTTGGGGTAAAAATTGTGGCAGGCGGCAAAACGAGTCACATCGGCACCGGCCTCACGCCACGATGCGATTTCATCAGAACTCACTGTCGATGCATTGACCACAATGCGAAATACACCGGACAGCTCCGCGACCCGCTGGGCGCTAAAGCCATAGTCCAAACGAAGGTATTCCAACCCCAGATCGCGCAAGTCCTCGATGCGCTCAAGCCCGAGCAAATCGCACGTGCGAGGCCCCACATCGGCAATGAGCGCAATGCCGCGGGCGGAAAGCAGCGACAGCACATGACGGACCTTATCGGCATACGCCGCTCCCCCATCCTCGGGAATATGCAGCGAGGTGAACGCATAGCGCGCACCCGCCGCGGCACCACGTTCAATCGTCCGCTCAATATCCTGCAGAGGGCTGGAAAGATAAATCGAAATACCCGTTTTCACGCTTCAACGCTCCTTTAAAAAAGGCCGGCGGAGCAGCTAGCCCCGCCGGCACAACCATAACATCAAGAAATCTGCCGCGCGCCGCGAACCCTGAGCAACACGGCTCGCGATATCAATCTACTCGCCAAAGAACTCGTTGATCTTCTGCTCGTCGACGCCAAAGAACCACGTCAGGACAAAGCCGGCGGCATAGGCAAGCAGCATAGCGGCAACGTAGCCGAGCTGCTGGCCAGGAACGACGATCAGCAGGCCAAACAGACCGGAAACGCCCTGAGAAACCGTGCCGATGTGAAGCAGCGCCGCGAGCGCGCCGCCAAATCCGGCACCCAGGCAGGCCGTCACAAACGGACGAACGAGCGGCAGCGTAACAGCATACATCAGAGGCTCGCCCACACCCAGGATTCCAACGGGAATGGACTCTGCGACGTACTTCTTGAGCTTGGCGTTCTTGGTCTTAAAGTACAGCGCCAAACCGGCACCGACCTGGCCGCCGCCAGCCATCATAAGGATGGGAAGCAGGTAATTGATACCCTTGGTAGCGCCGTCGGGATCGTTGAGCATAGCGTGGATCGGCGTGAGCGCCTGATGCAGGCCGACGGACACCAGCGGCAAGAAGCCTGCCGACAGGATATAGCCGCCCAGGACGCCCAGCTTCTCGAAGATAAAGGTCAAAACGCTAAAGATGGCAGTCGTCAGCCATGCGCCAACCGGCTGGATGACGAGCATCAGAGCAAAGGCGCCGATGATGAGCACCAGCAGCGGGGACAAAAACGTGTCGAGTGCGTTGGGCATAACCTTGCGAATCTGACGCTCCATCCAGGCAAAAAATGCGCCAGCGATGAGAGCCGCGATCATGCCGCCCGCTGCGGGGTTGTACTGCGCACTGGTGAGCGGCAGCAGAATGGCAGCGGCAGGATCAGCAGCGCCAGGCGCAAGCAGGGGCATGGCACTGTTGGCGATACACATCATGCCGGCGATGCCGCCCAGCGCAGCGGAGCCACCAAACTCACGTGCCGCGTTATAGCCCACCAAAATGGGCAGATAGGCAAACAGGGCCCAGCCCATGGAACGAATGCCCTGGTACCACCACTCGCCTGCAAGCGCGCCTGCCGTCGAGACGTTAATGACGTTGCAGATACCGTTGATGAGGCCAGCCGCAATGATGCCGGGAAGCAGGGCGACGAAGACATTGGAAATCTTCTTGAGGAAGGCCTGAACCGGCTTAGACTCGTACTTGGCCTTCTGCGCGGCCTTGTTTGTGGCCGCAGCGTCAACCACGCTCTCGTCAGCAACGCCTTTCGCAAGGCCGGTGAGCTTGGAGAACTCCTCGAGCACCTTATTCACCTTGCCCGGACCCAGCACGATCTGCATCGTGTCGTCCTCGACCAGGCCCATCACGCCGTCGAGCGCCTTAATACCCTCCGTGTCGACGTTGCCCGTGTCTTTGACGGTCACGCGCAGGCGCGTCATGCACGCCGCGTTTGCGAGCACGTTGTCTTTACCGCCCAAAAGGTCCAGCAGCTTTTGAGCCAGCTCTTTGTTCGTCATAACTCCTCCTTGTATTGGGTATCTCGTCTGGATGTCATATCAGCTCACGCCGCGCACCTATTGGGCATCGGCATTGCTCTTCTCATGGCCACTCACCGCAGCACGGACATGGCCTCGCGCCCGCTCAAGAGCTACCGCAGCCTGCTCGGCATCGCAGTCCAGCAGTACCGAGACAATAGCGGTTTTTACGTGGCCGCCGGCATCTGCAAGCGCCTGAACAGCGCGCTCGCGCGTGCAGCCGGTCGCCTCCATCACGATGTTCTGGCCGCGCACCACCAACTTCTCGTTCGTCTGTTGCACATCGACCATCAGGTTTTGGTATACCTTGCCGATCTTGACCATGGCACCGGTCGAAATCATGTTGAGAATGAGCTTTTGAACCGTTCCCGCCTTGAGCCTCGTTGAGCCGGTCAGCACCTCGGGACCGGGCACGGGCTCAATGGCAAGATCTGCGCTCTCCCCGATCTTCGACCCTTGGTTACAGGCAATTGCAATGGTCTTGCACCCAGTTGTCTTGGCGTACGCAAGGCCGCCCACCACATAAGGAGTACGGCCGCTTGCCGCCAGGCCAACGACAAGATCCTTGTCCGAGAGTCCACGCTCCCGCAGGTCGCTCGCGCCAAGCTCCTCGCTGTCTTCGGCACCTTCGACAGCCTTGATAAACGCCGTCTCGCCTCCGGCAATGAGCCCGACAATCAGATCGGGTGACACGCCAAACGTGGGCGGACACTCCGAAGCGTCGAGTACGCCCAGACGACCGCTGGTGCCTGCGCCCATGTAAAAGACGCGCCCGCCGCGCTCGAGTGTCTCAGCAGCCCAGTCGATTGCCATGGCAACCTGGGGCAACACTTTCGTGACCGACTGGACGGCACGAAGATCCTCATCGTTCATCGTCGTGACGATTTGCAGCGATGTCATCGTATCGAGGTCCATTGACCTTTGATTACGCTGTTCGGTCGTGAATTTTGTTAAATCGAGCATTTCATTCACCTCATCTTTCCTGTTTCTCGATGTAGTTTTGCTTTATGACATGCGTCGCCCGTTCGTAGTCGCTGGCAACGTAAGCAGCGTACAGGGCATCGACAACCATAAGCTGGGCCATACGCGAAGCCATGGCACCGCTGCGGACCAAGGGTTCACTCGCAGCGACGCCGAGCACGGCATCGGCCATGGTGGCAAGATTGGATGATCCATCTACTTTGGTAACGGCCACAACGGGACAGTTGTGACGTTGAGCCTCGGCGGTGCAGTCCAGC
The DNA here is from genome assembly GCA_008668235.1 of Collinsella aerofaciens. Taxonomy (GTDB): domain Bacteria; phylum Actinomycetota; class Coriobacteriia; order Coriobacteriales; family Coriobacteriaceae; genus Collinsella; species Collinsella aerofaciens_K. The sequence continues at coordinate 68,491 of RQCP01000011.1, forward strand.
ACCTCTTGCGTCAAGCCCGAGTAGCTAAAGGCGATTGCCATATCGCCCTCATGCATGTTCTTGGCACATAAGAGCTGATCATGCCAGTCGTCGTACAGATGGCACTCTTTGTCGACACGCATGAGCTTTTGCGCCAGGTCGTGCGCGACCAAACGAGAGGCACCAATACCGAACAGATTGACCGCGCGTGCCCGCTTAAGACGGGCCGCGCATCGCTCCAAGACGGTGTAATCGAGCGTTCGCGCCGTCGCCTCGATCGTGCGCACGTTGCTTTTCATCACCTTCCCCACGATACGTTCGACGCTGTCATCCATGGAGATGTCCTCGAGGGCTACGTCTTTCTTGTCACCTAAGAGCGCCAGCTCGGCAATCAGTTCGCGCTGGAACTCCTTGTAGCCCGCAAAACCCAAACGCTTGCAAAAGCGCAAAATGCTCGAGGGCGAGGAGAACGTGACATCGGCAAGACCGCGGACGGACAGCCCGACCACCTCGTGCGGATGAGCGCTTACATATGCGATGACATTGCGTTCCGCCGGGCTCGCGCTGAGCTCACGCTCGCGAAGCCGCAAAAGCAATCCGTTTGCCATCTCAAACACCTCCGTTGAGAAGAATTAAAGACCAACGAACGATTCGTACCGGATACAAACAGCTTTTGCGGTACATTGTGCCGCATCGTGGCGCACAAAGGGCGAGCGTTCTACCGCTCGCCCCTCAAATCCGACCGCTCGGAAATACGCGCGACACAAAATAATTCAACAAGGTCGCATTATCAGAAACGGGTTTGTTACCGGCTAGAGCCTCGCATGGGCGCCGATCGGCCGAGTCGCATGGCGCACCAACGCCGCCGCCAGCAATACCAACAGCATGGCGATGACATAGCCCACAGCATCGAATCCTAAATCGATAACGTCGAAATGCCTTCCGGGAACAAAAATCTTATGCACCTGATCGCCGACGGAGCAGGCGGCGCAAAAGAGCAATACGGGCACGCAACGGGAGCATACGCTCCACGGACGCCTGGAAAAGCAAACCACGACCACGGAGGCGAATAATCCGACGAAGAAAAACTCTACGGTATGGGCAACGCGACGGACGTTTGTGCCCACCCACATGCGAATGGAAGCAAGTCGGCCAGACCGGACATTCGAGGCAGCCGAATCGGCGCCCCCGGTCATTCCGTTCTCCGTCTGGGCTTCACCCGTGGCATCGGCAGCCTGAACGCCCGTAGCCTGACCCTCCACCACACGCGCGGTGGACTCGCTCAGCAACGACGTCTGCACCGCGTTTTGCTCCGTCAGCACCCAGATGCCCGCCAGCGTTGCAGCGAACAGAACGATCGCGGTCCATCCGATTATTTGTTTTACGCGAGCCAAGGGCCAACCTCCTTTTTTGAATATCAGCGAGTGTAGCCCCAAATGGCATCGTCACCGTATCTAAATTTGAATCGCAACAGGAAGCGACAAAGCGACGCAAACCCCTACCCCGCCTCGCGCATCCAGCGATCGAACGTCCCCACGCACACGCCCAGGCATTTTGCTGCCTGGCTGCGGGTAATATCGCCTGCCTCATAGCTATCGCGCACCAGCTCAAACTGAGGAGGGCACGGCTTGCGAGGTCGACCGAAACGGACCCCTCGCGCTCGCGCCGCTGCAATTCCCTCCGCCTGGCGCCGATGGATATTCTCGCGCTCCACCTGCGCCACGTAGCTCAGCAGTTGCAGCACAATATCGGCAATCAGGACGTTGGTCACATCCGGCGCGCCGCTGGCCCTAGCGCGCGTGTCAAGCAATGGCATGTCCAACACCACAATGGCAACCCCGAGCTCCTTGGTAATGCGTCGCCATTCCTCAAGAATCTCGGAGTAATTACGACCGAGTCGGTCGATAGAAAGCACCACCAGCACGTCCCCGTCCCCCAGGACGTTTAGCAGCTCGCGATAACGCGGTCGATCGAAGTCCTTGCCACTCGCATGGTCGGCATAAATATTCGCCGAGCCCACGCCATAGGCGCCCAGCGCATCCAGCTGCCGATTCAGATTCTGATCGCGCGAACTCACCCGCGCATACCCGTACACCGTCGCCATCTCATCCCCGCTTTCTTGTAAACCTGCCAAAAAGGGACAGGTTTATTTTGGTAGGTTTTACCTCTCAAATAGCAGGTAAGCGGGCGGCCGAGCAGACGGCAAGGTAGCCACGATTCAAATGCGAAGGGCGGTCCCGAAAGGCCGCCCTCCGCTCTCTCGCCACGAGTCGGGATTTAGCTAATGGATAAGCTTAAAGTCCAAGTGTCCACGCGTGGTATTGACGCGCGAGACCTCGATAATCACGCGCTGCCCCAGCTCGTAACGGGTGCCCGTGTCGGCGCCCGTCAGCGTAAGCGCGTCCTCGTCGAACTCGAACCACTCGTTGCCCAGGCTCTTGATCGAAACCAAGCCTTCGACCTGCGTCAGGTCCAAGCGCACAAAGAGGCCCATGTTGCTAACCCACGAGACGGTTCCGGCATAGCGCTCGCCCAGACGGTCCTCATAGTACTGGGCAATCTTGATCTTTTGCGTCGCATGGCTGGCGGCATCTGCCGCGCGCTCGGCATCGCTACATGCGCGGCAGATCTGCGGCAGAATGCGCGGCAGCGACTCGCGCCCCTTGCCGATCAGCCGCGGCGTACGGACCAAGGCGTCCTTGCCGCCGAGCTGCTCATAGGCCAACTGCAGTTTGAGCACGCGGTGCACCACCAGATCGGGGTAGCGACGGATGGGACTCGTAAAGTGACAGTAGCACGGCGCGGCGAGCGCAAAGTGGCCCTCGTTGCGCGGCTTGTACAGCGCGCGCTGCATGCTGCGCAGAAGCAGCGTGTTGACGAGCGGTGCGTTGGCCGTACCGGCGGCAGCATCAACTGCAGCCTGCAGCTCATCGGGGCTCCCCAGGGCAATACCGGCAGCACGGCGATCGTCGATGATGCCTAGCTGCGCCAGCGCAACGGCAGCACCGTGCAGGCTATCGGGGCTCGGATCCTCATGCACACGATAGCAGGCCTCGATATCACGGTCTGCCAGCCACTCTGCAACGCACTCGTTGGCGAGCAGCATGGCTTCCTCGATAAGCGACGTGGCACACGAACGCTCACGCGCCACAATCTGCACGGGCACTCCGTCCTCATCCAGCAGAGCACGAATCTCGGCCGTGTCAAAATCGACTGAGCCGCGGGCGCGACGGATACGACGGCGGAGTTCGGCGAGTTCGTTGGCGGCGACAAGGAAATCGCCGAGGTCGACGTTGTAACCGCGGGCGGCCTCCTCGCACGCAAGACCGCGCTCAAGCGCTTCCTCGCGCGAGGTCTCGGCAGCTGCAACATCCTCGGCCGCACCCTCCAGTACGGAATACTCAACTGCGCCGGCACGCACCAGCAGCGCCTCGGCGCCGTCATAGTCCATACACACACGCGAACGAATTACACTGGGATAGGGATCGTAATGCCGCACGCGACCCTGCGCATCGAGCTCGATATCGACGGAAAACGCAAGACGGTCCTCGTCAGGGCGAAGCGAGCACAGGTCACAGGACAGGCGTTCGGGCAGCATGGGAAGTACGCGATCGGCCAGATACACCGATGTCGTACGATGGCGAGCCTCAAGATCGATATGCCCGTCCCACGCCACATAGTGTGAAACGTCGGCGATATGCACACCCAGCTTGTAGCCACCCTCGGGCGTGCGCTCCAGCGAAATGGCATCGTCAAAGTCGCGCGCGTCGACCGGGTCGATCGTGATGACAAAGCGGTCGCGCAGATCGCGGCGGAGCGGGTCCTTAAGCGCCGCGGACACATCGAGCGAAAGCCCCTCGGCCTCGTCTAGCGCGGCCTCGGGATAGCTATCGGTATAGCCGTAACGCGCCATCACATATTGAACGCCCAAATCGGGCGCGTCATCTCCGCCAATGCGGCGTTCGATCGTCACGGTGCCCGATTCCAGGCGCGTCGGGTAGGTCAAAATGCGCGCGACAACGGCATCACCCGGGTGGACGCCCAGGCGATCCGCCGAGGTATCCTCGGGCAGAATGAAGAAGTCGGCCTTCAGACGCGAATCGAGCGGCTCGATCACACCGAGCGGACCGGCGGTCTGGTACGTGCCCACCACGCTTATGGCTGCACGCTCAACCACGCTTTCGATCACGGCGCGCCGCTCACCGTGCGGGCTGTTCTTAATGCTCACGGCAACGGTATCGCCATCCATGATCTCGCGCTTACCGCGGCCCATGACCTTGTAGTCGCCGTTTTCGGTTACAACGTAGGCGCTATGCTCATGGAGCTGCACGCGCCCGGTCAGGCTCGGACGGCGTTCGCTGCGCACCGGCCCGCGCTGATTGCGAGCTCCACGCTTATGCTTGTTATTGCGCCCCATGGCGCCTCCTAACTATCGATTGCGAACTCCAAAGAGTCTACCCAAATGATTCGCTTTCCTGCCGTCCCCTAGGGATCAAAAAACGGGCCGCCCCATAAGAGACGACCCGTTGGAAGGGATGAATTCCAAGCATGCCTACACGCGCAGGTAGCGGCGCATGGCGATGGCAGAACCAAAGAGACCGATAATCACACCGACCAGAATCAGCGCAGCATAGGTCACCAGGTAGTACTGCATCGGCAGGGCAAACGACATCCAGCCGATGCTCTCCTGCAGACGCGGAATCATCAGATTGCGCAGCAGCTCCAGAACGCCGATGGAAAGCAGCGAGCCCAAAATGGCCTGCAGCACGCCCTCGGTGATAAACGGGCCACGAATGAAGCCGTTGCTGGCGCCGACCAGACGCATAATCGCAATCTCACGACGACGCGCCGTGATGGACAGGCGAATCGTGTTGTTGATGAAGATGAATGCGATAAAGGTCAGAAGACCAACGAGCACCACGGCGGCGATGCGGATGTAGTTGGTCACCTGGAACAGACGGCTCACTTCCTCCTGGCCGTACAGCACGCTCGCGTTGACGTCGCCGTCATCCGCGATCTTCTGGAAATCGGCATCCTTCTTGAGCTTCTTTGCCGTGCTCTCGACCTTGGACGGATCGTCCATCTCAATAGCGAAGGAAGCCGGCAGCGGGTTCTGGCCATCGAGCGCGCTCATGGTGGCGTCGGCGTTGCCCGACATCTTGCTCGTATACTCGGCCAGCGCGTCGTCCTTGTCCTTATAGGTCACGGACTTGACGTTATTCCACGTCTTAAGCTCGGCCTCAAAAGCCTGAACATCGGCCTGATCGGCGTCATCACTAATGAACGCGTTGATGACAACCTGATCCTCGACGGTGCCGATCACGGAGTTCAGCATCGCAGAGCCCATGATGAACAGGCCGATGATAAACAGCGAAAGGAAGATCGTGATGACGGCGCCGAGCGAGGTAGTCCAGTTACGGAAGAAGTGGCTGATTGCCTCTTTGAAGGAGTAGCCCACGTTAGTTGGTGCCATAGTTGCCGTAACCTCCCCTCTCCTGGTCGCGGATGACGTGGCCGCCCTCGAGGGCGATCACGCGACGGTGCATGCTATCGACCATCTCGCGGTCGTGCGTGGCGACGATCACGGTGGTGCCGGTGCGGTTAATACGCTCGAGCAGCTTCATGATGCCCAGCGAGATCGCCGGGTCGAGGTTACCCGTGGGCTCGTCGCAAATCAGCAGCGGCGGACGGTTGACCATAGCGCGGGCGACGGCAACGCGCTGCTGCTCGCCACCGGAAAGCTGGTCGGGCAGCGAGTCCATCTGATCGGCCAGACCGACCAGACGCAGTACCTCGGGCACCTGGCTGCGAATGACGCCCTTGGGCTTGCCGATGCACTGCAGGGCAAACGCCACGTTTTCGTAGGCGGTCTTTTGCGGCAGAAGCTTAAAGTCCTGGAACACGGCGCCAATCTGGCGGCGCAGGAACGGAACCTTGCGGTTCTTGATCTTCATGAGGTCCTGACCGGCAACCAGGATGCGGCCGCTCGTCGGCTTGACGTCGCGGTTGAGCGTCGACAGCAGCGTGGTCTTACCCGAGCCGGAGTGACCGACCAGGAAGACGAACTCGCCCGGATAGATCTCGATGTTGATGTCGTCGAGTGCAGGCTTGTTGGGCTGTGCCGGATAGATCTTGGTGACATGCTCCATAAGGATAACGGGCTCGACACCGGCCTGCTTGGCCATCTTCTTGCGGCTGGCCTGCGGATCGATGGGCGCAAACACCGACGTAAAATCGGGGTTGTTGAGCGCGTTATCGAGGCTTGCGACCTCGGCCGCCTGATCGCTCTCGACCACCGGGGCAGCAGGCTGCGTGGGGTCGGGAATTGCGGCAAAGAGACCTGACTGTGCAGGCTGAGGAACCGGCGTCGCAGGGGCCAAGGGGTCGGGAATGCCGGCCATGGTAGGCTGCGGCGTGGCGGCACCAGCCTGAGGCTGCTCCACACGAGCGGTCACGACCTGAACGGGCTCAAAACCCGCCGTGCCGGAAAGCGCGACATCGCTGTTGGGATTGTAGGCAAAGGGATCGGATGCCGGCTGTGCCTGATCTGCCGGCTGAGCGGGGGCCTGAGCAACAGGCTGGCCCTCTGAATCCGGAGTGGCGAAACGACTGCCCTGGACGCCTGCCTGCGTCTTGGGGGCATCATCGCCCGCACCGGAGGTACGGAAGTGGTTACCCACTGGTGCTCCTTATCGTCGTGCGTTTAAACTACATGAGCGCTTAGTATTTTAGCAGCATTAGCTTTGCTGCACATAAGAAGCATGGCCGTGTTTGGGTCCCTCCGGCCGGACACAGGGTTACTCTCCAAATCGTCCTCGGACATGTCGGAGCCTCCGCTGCGCACTACGTGCGGCGGGGACTCCTCCGTCCTGCGGAAAGATTTGGAGAGTAACCCTGTGCCCGGCCTGCGGCTACTAAGGGGCCGCCGCATTTATCTTGGGGTGCTGCATATACAAAGTTAGAAGGGTCTGAATTGCACTTTGCTGTACTGGGCTCTCTTCCCGGAGAATGCCTCGCTTGGTGCGGCTCTGATTTAGCTGAAATATAAAACAGGGCCGCCCTCTTTGAGGACGCCCCTGTCTGCATTTGAATGCGATTGGCTTGTTGCCGATTGAGCGATGGCTGCTCTAGGCCAAGAACTCTTTGGTGGTCGCCACGATGTTGGCGGCGTCCAGGCCATACTTGTGCAAGAGCTCGGCACCCGGGCCAGACTCACCGAAGGTGTCGTTGACGCCGATCTTCTTGAGGGGCGTCGGGCACTGCTCGCACAGGACGTCGGCAACGGCGCTGCCCAGGCCACCGATCACAGAGTGCTCCTCGACGGTCACGACGTGGCCGGTCTTGGTGGCGCTCTTGACGATCAGGTCGGCATCGATGGGCTTGATGGTGTGCATGTTGATGACCTCGGCGTCGATGCCCTCGGCAGCGAGCTGCTCGGCGGCCTCGAGAGCCTCGCCGACCATCAGGCCGCAGGCGATGATGGTCACATCGGCGCCCTCGCGCATGACAATGCCCTTGCCCAACTCGAACTTGTAGGTCTCGGGGTCGTTGATAACCGGCGAGGCCAAACGGGCGAAGCGCATGTACACCGGACCGTCGCACTCGTAGGCGGCGCGCGTCACGGCGCGGGCCTCGACGTCGTCGGCGGGAACAATCACGGTCATGCCAGGGATGACGCGCATCAGGGCGATATCCTCGCAGCACTGGTGCGTGGCGCCATCCTCGCCCACCGAGATACCGGCATGCGTGGCACCGATCTTAACGTTGAGATGCGGGTAGCCGATGGAGTTGCGGACCTGCTCAAAGGCGCGGCCGGCGGCAAACATGGCAAAGCTGCTCGCGAAGGCGACGCGGCCGGTGGTCGCGATACCGGCGGCAACACCCATCAGGTTGCTCTCGGCGATGCCCACATCGAAGAAGCGGTCGGGGCAGGCGGCCTTAAACTTGCCGGTCTGCGTGGCGGCGGCAAGGTCGGCGTCGAGGACCACAAAGTCATCGTGCTCGTTGGCGAGCTCGACGAGGGCCTCGCCGTAGCTTACGCGCGTGGCGATTTTCTTGACGTCTGCCATCCTAGAGCTCCTCTCCGGCGGCCGTGAGCTCTGCCATGGCCTGCTTAAACTGTTCATCGTTGGGGGCCTTACCGTGCCAGCCAACCTGGTTCTCCATAAAGGAAACGCCCTTGCCCTTCATGGTCTCGGCGATAATGGCGGTCGGCTGGCCCTTGGTAGCGCGAGCCTCGGCAAAGGCGGCGCGGATCTGGTCGAAGTCGTTGCCGTCGGCGAGCTCCACCACGTGGAACTTGAACGCGCGGAACTTGTCGGCGAGCGGCATGGGGTCGTTGACCTCCTCGACGGGGCCGTCGATCTGCAGGCCGTTATGGTCGACGATCACGCAGAGGTTGTCGAGCTGCTGGTTGCCGGCAAACATGGCGGCCTCCCAGACCTGGCCCTCCTCGCTCTCGCCGTCGCCCAGCAGGGCGTAGGTGCGATAGTCGTCGCCCCAGTGCTTGGCGGCAACGGCCATGCCCACGGCGGCGGAAATGCCCTGGCCGAGCGAGCCGGTGGACATGTCGACGCCCGGGGTGTCGTTCATGTTGGGATGACCCTGCAGGTGGCTGCCGATATGGCGCAGCGTCTCGAGATCCTCCTTGGGGAAGAATCCGCGCTCGGCGAGCACGGCGTACAGACCAGGCGCGCAGTGACCCTTGGAAAGCACGAAGCGATCGCGGTCGGCCTTGCGGGGGTCGGCCGGGTCGACGTTCATTTCCTCAAAGTACAGATAGGTCATGATGTCGGCAGCGCCGAGCGAACCGCCCGGATGGCCGGACTTGGCAGCGTGCACGCCGGTGACGATGCCCTTCCTTACCTCGTTGGCAACCTTTTTGAGCTCTTCGTCGCTCATTGTGCCTTCCTTTCATCCTCATTAGACAAAATGCGCACGGCACCGAAGGTAATCCCAACACAGCCGCAATGCACGTACGTCATTCATTATGCTGGAAACTGATGGCTTTACCAGAGTTTTTATCATTATTTGAACAATTTAGCAGGCAGAACCGCTGATGAAACGGTTTATCAATGTGAACGTCTTTTGGATGGAACGCGGTCGCCCCTACGCGCTAATGTCCTTGAATCCCTCGCCGAAGGCTTCCGTAACGTCAGCGACCGTCACAATGGCGTGAGGATCGCGCTCGCGCACGATCGTCTTGAGGGTATTGAGCTCTCGACGGCTCACGATGACCATAATCACCGGCTTCTCGGCACCCGAATACATGCCAGTCGCCTTAAACTTGGTACAACCACGACCCAGGCCATACATGATATCGGCAGCGATATCAGGGAACTTGTCCGAGATGATGAGCACCATACGGCGCCTGTTGCCGCCGTCGACCACAGCATCGATCACGTAGCCGCTAATGACCATCGAAAGGCCCGCATATAGCGCGTTTTCGACCGAAAAGACCGGGGCCGACAGCGCGCACACGGCAACATCGATCGCCATGACGGTGGAGCCCACCGGTAGCGACGTATTGCGCGAGATAATCTGACCGATGGTGTCAGAGCCGCCAGTGTTGGCACCGGCACGCAGCACCATGCCGTAGCCGATGCCCGTGATAATGCCGCCCCACATAGCGGGCAGCATCAGATCGGCATGTGCCAGCGGCGCCACAAACGGAGCGAACAGGTCGGTGAAAAAGCCCAGCAGCACAAAACCCGTCGCCGTCTGCACCACGTAGAACATGCCACCCTCGCGCATAACCACCAGCAGCAGCAAGGCGTTCATCACGATAGTTTGAATACCGACAGGCAGCGAGATGCCATGCGAGGCGCCGACCGCCTGGATAATCGTGGCGAGACCCGTAACGCCGCCGGCGGCAAGGCCGTTGGGGATCAAAAACAGGTCCGTCGCGATAGCGGCCAGAGCACAGCCCAGCATAATCTTGGGCAGATCGTGAAAGAAGTTCAGCGAAAGAATGCGTTTGATGTCCAGACGATATGCCATGCTGCCTCCCTCAAAAAAGCGCACCCAAACGAGTGCGCTTTGAACTTCTTGCTGTATTCGATTCTACCGATTCACCGAGCAAATACCACCCCTGCGAAGTGTTTGCATCGACCCGGAGCCAACTATGTGCCTAGGCGTCCGAGCCTTCCGCATCGGCGTTGCCGGTTGCCCAGCGATGGTAGCCGATCACAAACGGATCCAGATCGCCATCGTCGAGAACGGCCTCGACGTTGCTGGTCTCCACACCCGAGCGCAGGTCCTTGACCATCTGATACGGGTAGAGCACGTAGCTGCGAATCTGGTTACCAAAACCGATCGTGGTCTTGGGTCCACGAATCTCGTCGAGCGCCTCGGCGCGCTTCTCGAGCTCGATCTCGTACAGACGGGCCTTGAGAATCTGCATGCACGCGGCCTTGTTTTGAATCTGGCTGCGCTCGTTTTGGCAAGTGACAACGATGCCGCTGGGAAAATGCGTCACGCGCACGGCGGAGTCGGTGGTGTTGACGCCCTGGCCGCCCGGGCCGCTCGCGTGATACACGTCCACGCGGATATCGTCGGGATTGATCTCGATGTCGATATCATCGGGCAGCACGGGGATGACCTCGACGCCGGCAAACGTGGTCTGGCGGCGCTTCTTGTCGTCGGTGGGGCTAATGCGCACCAGACGGTGGACGCCGGCCTCAGCGCGCAGCATGCCAAACGCGTCCTTGCCCTCGACGGTAAAGGTCGCGCGATCAATGCCGATGACCTCGGCAGCGGGGCAGTCGTTAATCGTGACCTTCCAGCCGCGACGCTGGCAGTACTTCATGTACATCTTAAAGAGCATGAAGGTCCAGTCCTGCGCCTCCAGGCCACCCTGTCCGGGCTTGATGGTCACAATCGCGTCGCCGTGATCGAACTCACCGGTAAACCAGCTCGAAAGCTCGAGATCGTCGATAGCGCGGGCCAGGCGTTCTGCCGTAGCGGCAGCCTCCTCGCGCAATGCGGCGGCATCGGGGTCGTCGCCCATCTCCTCGGCAAGCTCCAGCGCCGCACGGGCGTCAGATAGCTCGCGGCGCGCGGTATCCACGGCAGCGATATCTTCCTTGGCGCGAGCGATCTCCTCCATGGTAGCGCGAGCGGCGTCGGCGTCATCCCAAAAGCCGGGAGCCACGCTTTTGGACTCGAGCTCGGTCACGCGCGTGCGCTTCTCGTCCAAATGAAGATACGACTCGACCTCGCCGAGCCGGTCCGCAAACGCGTCCAGCTCGGCGGGCGTTACCTCTAAAGCCTCGGCCATTAACGATTCCTGCCGTGGCAGTACTTGAACTTCTTGCCGCTGCCGCAGGGGCAAAGGTCGTTGCGGCCCACGTTGACATAAGGGTCATCGCTCTCGGACTTGCGGTAGGTGGTCACCTTGCCGCCGTTGTTGACAGCAGCCGGGCCTCCCTGGACGGCCGTACGAGCCTGCACCTGTGCCTGCTTGCGCAGTACCGAGTTGCCGTTGTCGCCATCGACATCGGCGGGGCCGGAGAAGCGCGCACCCTCGAGCGCGGGGTCCTCCTTGTGCTCCACGGCGCGCGGGGCGGCCTTGATCTCGATGCGCAGGACGGTGCGCAGGTAATCCTCGTACATGGTGTCGACGAGCATCTGGAACGCGCCATAAGCCTCAGTCTTGTACTCGACCAGCGGGTCGCGCTGACCAAAGCCGCGCAGTCCAATGCCGGTCTTGAGGTAGTCCATCTCCTGCAGGTAGTTCATCCAGCGGGTATCGATGACGCGCAGCATGACCTGGGTGTTGAGCTCGCGCATGAGGTCCTCACCCAGGCGCTCGGCCTTCATGTTGTAGCACTTCTCGACGTAGGCCAGGACATCGGCGGCAAGGGCCTCAAAGTCCTCGTCGGGGAACTTCGGCGTATCGATGTGGCCGGTCAGCTCCACGACCCACTTGCGCAGGCCCTCAAGATCGCGCTCGCCATCGTGGCTGTCCTTGGTGCAGAACTCCTGCACGCAGCGGTACACGGTGTCGTGCATGACCTCGGTGATGTGGTCGGTCAGGTCCTTGCCATCCAGAATCTTGTTACGCTCGGCGTAGATGACCTGGCGCTGCTTGTTCATGACGTCATCGTACTCAAGGACGCTCTTGCGCATGGAGAAGTTGATGCTCTCGACCTTATGCTGGGCGTTCTCGACGGCCTTGGAAATGATCTTGTGCTGGATGGGCATGTCGTCGCCCATGTCAGCCGTGACCATCATCTTGGAGACACGGTCCATCCTGTCGCCGCCGAACAGGCGCATGAGGTCGTCCTCGAGCGACAGGTAGAACTGGGTCTCGCCCGGGTCGCCCTGACGGCCGGAACGGCCACGCAGCTGGTTGTCGATACGGCGGGACTCATGGCGCTCGGTGCCGATAACGGTCAGGCCGCCGGCGGCAAGCACGCGCTCGCGCTCGGCCTTGCAGGTCTCCTTGGCCTCGGCGTTAAACTGCTCGAGCTGCTCGGGCGTCACGTCCTCCATGGTCAGGCCCTCGTACTCCAGGCGCTCGCGCACCAGCTCGTCGGGGTTGCCGCCCAGCAAGATGTCGGTACCACGGCCGGCCATGTTGGTAGCGATGGTCACGGCGCCATAGCGACCAGCCTGGGCCACGATATGGGCCTCGCGCTCGTGGTGCTTGGCGTTGAGGACCTCGTGCGCGATACCGCGCTTAGTGAGGGCGGCGGACAGTTTCTCGGAGCTCTCGATGGAGACGGTGCCCACCAGGACCGGCTGGCCCTTGGCGTGACGTCGCTCGACGTCGTCGGCAACGGCGTTGTACTTGGCCTGGATGGTGCGGTACACCAGGTCCTCGTGGTCAACACGCTGCACGGGCTTGTTGGGGGGGATAACCTCGACGGGTAGCTTGTAAATCTCGCGGAACTCGGCGTCCTCGGTGAGTGCCGTACCGGTCATGCCGGAGAGCTTGTCATAGAGACGGAAGTAGTTCTGCAGGGTGATGGTGGCCAGCGTCTGGTTCTCCTCGCGCACGAGCACGCCCTCTTTGGCCTCGATGGCCTGGTGCAGACCCTCGGAGTAGCGGCGGCCTTCCATAATGCGGCCGGTGAACTCGTCGACGATCTTGACCTCGCCGTTGGTGACCACGTACTGCTTATCGCGGTGGAACATGTACTGGGCCTTCAGCGCCTGCTGCAGGTGGTTGACCAGCTGGCCCGAAAGGTCGGCATAGATGTCCTCGATGCCCAGGCGGTGCTCGATCTTCTTAAGGCCGCGCTCGGTGGCGGCGATGGTGTGCTTGGCCTCGTCCATGACGTAGTCGCCCGTGGGCTCGACGTCCTCGGTGGCGGTGAGCATGTCGTGCGACACGTCCTCACCGCGCTCAAGGCCGCGCACGGCACGCGCGAAGTCCTTGTAGGTGCTGGCGGACTTGGTGCCGGCACCCGAGATGATGAGCGGCGTTCTGGCCTCATCGATCAAGATGGAGTCGACCTCGTCGACGATGGCGTAATGGTGACCGCGCTGCACGCGCTGCTCGGGGCGGGTGACCATGTTGTCGCGCAGGTAATCGAAACCGAACTCGGAGTTGGTGCCATAGGTGACATCGGCCTGGTAGGCCGGGCGCTTAAGCTCGAGCGGCATGTTGTTCTGGAGCAGACCGACGGTCATTCCCAGGTACTTGTAGATGCGGCCCATCCACTCGGAGTCGCGCTTTGCCAGGTAATCGTTGACGGTAACGACGTGTACGCCCTTGCCGGCAATAGCGTTGAGGTAGCCGGCCAGCGTGGAGACCAGGGTCTTGCCTTCGCCGGTCTTCATCTCGGCGATATGCCCCTCGTGCAGCGCCATGGCGCCGATGAGCTGTACATCAAAGTGACGCATGCCCGTGATGCGCTTGGAAGCCTCACGCACGGTGGCAAAAGCCTCGGGGAGCATGTCGTCGAGCGACTCGCCGTTGGCGTAACGCTCACGGAACTTATCGGTCTGGGCGCGGAGTTCCTCCTCGGTCATCTTCTCAAACTGGGGCTCAAGACCGTTGATCTGGTCGACGATCTTGTAGTAGCGCTTAAGGTCCTTATCGGATCCAAAGGACAGCAGCTTTGACATGAATCCCATGTGGTTTTCCTTTTTGGCCATCGCCCACGCCATGCAGCCTTGGGCGAGTTAAACACAGATAAATGTACTTTAGCCAAACAAGGCGCGGCCTATACGGTCGACCTCGACCGCCACGTAATAACTACGACCAACCTGCCACAATGGGACAGGTTAATTTTGGCAGGTCTATCTGGGCAAACGCCGCCTCTCTGCCATGTGGTGCCATGGGGACAGGTTAGTTCGCACTAATTTAAAAAGAAAAAGGGCCGCGCACCCAAATGGATGCACGGCCCTCATGCCATGAATGCGAGTGATTCCGCGGCGAGCTATTTACTCAGCAGCCTCGGTGGTCTCGGCCTCGGCAGCGGCCTCCTCGACGGGAGCCTCTGCGGGAGCCTCGGCGGCCTGCTTGGCAGCCTCCTCGGCAAACTTAGCAGCACGCTTAGCCTTCTCGGCAGCCTTAGCCTCAGCGGCAGCCTTGCGAGCGGCCTCGGCCTCAGCAGCCTTGGCGGCCTTGGCAGCCTTGGCCTCCTCGGCCTTCTTGAGCTGGGCGGCAGCGGCGCCACCGAACTTGTCGGCGAAGCGCTGGACGCGTCCACCGGTGTCGACGAACTTCTGCTGGCCGGTGTAGAACGGGTGGCACTCGTTGCAAAGCTCGACCTTCATCTCGGACACGGTAGCGTGCGTCTTGAAGGTGTTGCCGCAGGAGCACGTCACCGTGCACTCGACATACTGGGGATGGATACCCTGCTTCATGGTAGGACTCCTTATTGGTCAGGCGCTGGTTACCGATCAGCGCATAAGGCGTCTTGGTTTCCGACCAAGACAACAAACTCGGCTATGGTACCACGGCGCCGCGCGTCCCACAAAAGGTTCACGGTCTTTTCGGAACGACACGAATCTGACCCATCGAAACACATCTCCACCGTTCCTTCAACTGGGAAAATGCCGTCCCCGGGGCCTGAGAAGGGCCCCGGGGACGTTCGACTGACTGCGGGAACGGCCTTTCCGCTCAATGTGTTCGGCTGAGATCGGAAATCAACCAAACTGAACTAGGTTCAGTTGACATGGTTAAAAACGAGGGGCGACGCTTTTGCGTCACCCCTCGTCCCGGCCGGTTGCTTTAGTTGTACACACGGTAGTTACACTTGAACTGGGTTATGTGTCCATAGTTGGAGCAGTACCAACCCGACGTATAGCTGATTGCCTCTGCGCCTAGATAGTCGTAGCCCTTGTTGTAGCGAAGCTGACGGTAGGTCGTGTCGTACCCTGCTACGTAAAACGTGTCTCCAGAGAAGGCTTTGTACCGGTCCTTAACCGTCGAAGCCATGTACGCGGGTTCGACATCGCCTTTCTCCCCGTTGAGCGCATAGACGGGTGCCGCGATTCCGCATAAAGCCGTTGCCACGAGGATGGCGTAGACAGCCATGCGCGACGCATTGGACTTCAGCTGTTCAAATAGTTTCATGTCATTCACCTCGCTCGTATGTATCGAGGTATTCCTGCTTGAGCGTCTGCGAGGACGACTCGATCTTTTCCACGAGCGTGCCGGCCTCGATGAAGTAGAACGAGTTGGTGAGGTCTGCCAGGTCGTCGAGCAGGCGGCTTGAGATGAGCACGCTGCGTCCCCGCGCCACCTCGCTGCGCATCGCGTCGCAGGAGGTTTTCCGCTTTCCCGGATCGAGGCCGTTCAGCGGTTCATCGAGGATGAGGTACGGGCAACCGGTCGCTATCGCCATGGCAAGCTTTACCTGCTGCTTCATTCCTGTCGAGAGTTTACGGGTCGGCTTGTCGAGATATGGGGAGATTCCGAGGGAGCTGCAGAGCGAGTCGATGTCGGCGGCCGATTTCCACGCCTCCCTAACGAAAGCAAGGTGCTCGATGGCCGATAGCGTGGGGTAGAGATCCGCGCCGCCTGAAGAGCTCAGGTAGACGAGTTCTGCGAATTCGGCTGATCGGCGTTGGCAGGTTCCGTCTGCCGCCAGGCTTCCCGAGCGGATGCGGGTGGGAAATTGGCCCGACAGCGCTTCAAGAAGGGTGGTTTTCCCCGAGCCGTTGGGGGCAACGAGGCCCGCCGCCGTTCCCGGGCTCAGGAAAAGCGACCCGATTGAAAGTATCGTCGTGCTTCCGTATCCCACGCTCACGTCCAGAAGCTCGAGCCCATGGTGCTTTTTCGCGGGTCCATACTGTTTGGGCGAACGTGTCGCAACGGCGCCGACCGCAAAAAGGACCGCGATGTATATCAGGGCCACGGCAAGCATCGATGCGCTGCCTGAACCGGAGCCGATGAATTCTGTCGGGAAGCATCCTACGTAACCCGTTGCCTCGATAGGCGAGAATACGGCCAGCGGCAGGAGATTGAGCGCGGCGTTATGCCCTAGTGCCGAATCGGACAGTAACGGGAATACCGGGGCCGCGACAAGCAGCGCGGAGGTAAGGGGGCCCGCGAAGACGCGCCTCGTTGCGGTCGATAGGACGACGGAACAAACGGATATCAAGGTTCCACCCGCGAGCAGCGCGAGAAGTATGGTCGTGAAGACGTTTCCCGCGGTCGTGGTAGTGAGCGCGCCGTTATGGAAGAAGGCGATCGGGTACCCGATCTGCCCGAAGCCGTTTAGGGCCAAGGCGCAAATGCCCCCGGGTGCGAGGCCGGCGAGGAGCATCGCGGTCCCCGCGGCGATTATCGAAAACACGGTTTGGATAAGGCGCCGGAATTTGGGCGCGGGCGCCTTCGCCGCCAGGGTCCCGGGCCTTGTGGCGCCGAGCACGAGTATCGACGAGAGAAGGAAGGGGATGAAGGGAAGGAAAGACGGCGCCGTGGCAATGGCGTAAGGCAGGAAGGAAAGGAACGGCAGGTCGTTTGCGGAGGCCGGGATATCCGCGATGCCGGAGCTGCTCAGGGCACGGCAATACGCGAGGTCTGCGTCATTGGTCTCCTGGTCCCCCACGATGGACCCGGATTGGAAGCCCTCGCCCATGAGCGCGTAGTAGCTCTCGGCAGAATCGAGAAAGGCGGCGTCGGTTTGAGCGGCGAGGGCGGCGTTCGCGTATCTTGCAAGCTCAGCGTCATCTTGCTGCTCTGGCGATAGGTCTGTGCCGCTGGCCTGGGGCGCGCGCGTATTGAATGCGTCGACAAAGCCCTGCATGCCCTGCTTCATAAAGAAGGGCCCGTAGATGGGTGAATTGAACGCAATGGGGATGGAGAAGGCTGCGGCAAGAACGAGCGTGGAGATCCATACGGCCCTGTCTCTTAGGATTAGTTTGAGAAGAAGTCGACAGTACATTCAGAAGCACCTACATTCCTCAAAGCATCGTTAGATTAAAAGTAACAGACCGGATGAAGATGCGTAAGATGGGGGCGAGGCGAATGGCTGAGCGGTATCGATATGCGGGTTCAACGGTATCACATTGGCCACATAGATTTTTAACTTGCATTTCTACCCGCCCTTTTCGTAGAGTCGCCGATACGTGCTTAGCGCACCCTCGGCGCGTCCGGCAGGCTTTGCGAAATGGGATCCAGGAGACTTCGGCGCAGCATCATCTTGCGGAATGCTTCTAATGAGCCTCCCATCCTTCAAAAACAGAATCTCATCGCACAGCCTATCGACCGAATCCAAGATGTGGGATGACATGATGATGCACGTACCAGAATCGGCCAGCTTCCTGAGAATCTCGGAATGCAAGTCCACCCTGCTGGGGTCGAGCGCGTTCATGGGCTCATCTAATAGAAGGTACCGCGCGCCCGTCGCATACGCAATCGCCAGGGTAAGCTGCTGCTTCATGCCCTGGCTCAGAGTGCGGATCCTCATCTTCGCGAACTCGCCTATCTGCGTTTGTTCCACTATCTCTTCGATATCGCGAGCATGCGGCCACATATCGCAAACCATCTTGAGGTGATCTTCCGCACGCAATCCGGGATACAGCAGCGTCCCCTCACCAGGTGCATAGAAGATCATAGAACGGACCTCTCTCGCACCCGTACCCTGCACCTCATCCAGAACGATGCTCCCGTCCACGCGAGGACCCGGCAAACCTGCCATCGCACGCAGCAACGTCGTCTTTCCATGCCCGTTCGGAGCGACGAGACCGTAGACCGTACCCGGGGCAAACTCAGCGTTCACCGAATCTACGAGCACCTTCTTTCCATAAGAGATCGTCAGCGTTTGAAGGTCAATCATCGAGATCATCCCCTTTCGATCTTTGGAACACTCAGGCGCACCATCAACGGAGATACGGCGCCCAAGACCACCAGCAGAGCGCCCGATGCGCCGACGACCTCTCCAAAAGGCATCGCGTTCGTCCCTCGCCCAAGGAACCCAATCGTCCCCACCTGGGAAGCGGGATCAAACGAGGCGAATGGAGCCAGCAGCGCGACGCCCATGCCCACGCTTTCAACATGAGCGCTCAACGAACCCAACACCAAGAGAACCGCGCAAACCATTCCGGTGACAACGGGGTTGCGGCTAATCGCTGCTGTCAACGCAGCGACGACGGAAATCACGCCGTATGCCATGACCAGCAACGGAATACTGCACAACACCGCCTCCCCCACCATGGACGTTGTCGAAGCTCCCGCCCGAATGAGAGCGACGGGATACTCCGATCCACCCGCACCGTTCTTAATCACGGACACAACGACAGCGGGAACCATCGACACCAAAAGCAGCACCAAGCCAAGCAGGAGAGCCAGCGCAACAGCCGTCAGAAAACGCACATGCGCTGTTGCGGGGATCTGGAGAACCAGAAGGGAACGACACTGCAGGTGGGTACACGCGAGCGATGTGACAACCACGGGCAACAGCAAAAATAAGGAGGGAAGCGCTGCCTGGAGATACGAAAGGAGGATTAATGGGGGCATCTTCGTACTTAACTCGTAAACCTTGGGGTCCGGCAAGCTCGCGATCGACTCAAGCAGAAGGGCGCGCGCCTCCGCACGAGAAGGAGTCTCCGGCTCGATTCCGATCGATTGCAGGAGAGTTGCATCTGCCGCGCCCAGCTCACCTCGAGCGCGCTCGTACGTCGCAAGGCTTCGAAACCCCTCCGCAGGCATAGGCGCGTACACGAAACCCGAAAGAGCATCCCGCATGTCTTCCAGGGCCGCTTTGCCCTCGACGTCCATATTCGCAGCGTTCTGCTCTAGATACCGATCTATTGAACGGAGCTCCCCATCCCTATACCGAACAGCGGAAACGTTATCAGCGTCAGGAAACATCTCGACCAGAGCCGGGGCCAGCATCGTCGTCGACATTGCAATCGCGCATACGGCGAGGGTAGGAGAGCGCAGGAGCAGTTTCCCCATCGTTCTTACGTATGCAACGGCGGAGGCACAAGCGCTCGAACGAGTTGCCGTTCTCGATGCAGTGAAGGAACCTCTCTCAAGACAAATCGGGGATATCGGGCACGCGCAGCCGCTCTTTCCAGCAACGCAAAGCAGGCTAATTGCCAGCACCTCGATCCCGATTGCGCATACGAGGGCAATCGCGCCACGCTCGAAGCAAAGTCCAGGCAGATTCACTATCTGCGTTGTCGGGTACGGGCTATAGGCGCCGACGGTCAACTCAGTGTTCGCATACGTAAGGGGATTCAACAGGGCGAACTCACGTAAAGCGATGGATCTTCCGTAATACCCGGGAACCATCGTCACCCCCATCAGGGCACATACGAACACGATTCCAAGCGTAGGGTTATTGGCAATCTTCACGGCAAGGTGAACGACAAGCGAGATGAACGCTGCCACCAAGAATTGCAAGATGGCCGTCTGCGCGAACACCAGCCAAGCCGGTTTGATAACCGGAGTCGCATATTGAATGTAGCCTATCGGATAGAACGGCGAGCCCGGGCCATTCTTCACAAGCGCGGCGATTATCCCTGGAAGATTGATGGCGAGGACGGCAAGCATTGCAAAAACACTCGCCCATACGCTCGATGCAACAAGTCTACCCAGCTCGCCCATCGGTGCCTGGATGATGAGCTTTTCACGTTTGTTAAGACGCGCGGCAAGGAACGAGACGGCAACGGCCGTTGCGACCCATAGCAAGTACTCCTTCGATCCG
Organism: Collinsella aerofaciens; assembly: GCA_008668235.1. Taxonomy (GTDB): domain Bacteria; phylum Actinomycetota; class Coriobacteriia; order Coriobacteriales; family Coriobacteriaceae; genus Collinsella; species Collinsella aerofaciens_K. The sequence goes on from RQCP01000011.1 coordinate 88,587, forward strand.
TCATAATAGGTGTACTCTCCATCCGATATCTGCAGAAACGGAAGTAGGGGAGAGAGCGGTGCCAAGATAAGACGTCCCGCGGCAAGAGGGTACAGAAGCGCGGGCATGCTTGATGAAGAGGTATAGACACCGTCCTCCCCCGCATTCACAAGCGCATCCGCATAGGATGCTGACAATTCCTGCTCAACACGGGTTATTCCCGACTCGAGGTATTCGACCCGTCCGTCGATGCCAGCCGCGCTCCTGAAGACGGGCAGAGCACAAAGAACCATCAACGCAACAACGACAACACAGAGCGACCTGGAGGAGAGAAGCGACCTAAAGATCGCCTTCGAGATTTTGAGCATATTCATCGCCAACCTTAACCTCATCCAGTCGGAACAGAGGGGTCGAACAAAATGCTCGGCCCTTATTACTTGCCGGCAAAGTCAATTTAACATAAACTGTTAAAAAGTAACCTGAGTTTTTTAAATTCTTCGGAGGTTATTATGAGTTCCGACAATCGCACTCCCCGGCTTCATTCCTTCCGCATCGCATGTGCGATAGCCTCTGCGACCCTTTGCGCCACCGCCATCGCACAAGTGGCGTTCTCCTTAAAGCCAGCAATCGAAGTGCTCGACAACCCTGTAATTGCAGACTCCCCCGCGTATCCAGCCCTTGCGATCTCGACATTGGTCCCTGCCGTCATCGGTATCGCTACGACCATCCTCAGCGCCGTTCTCGTATGGACGATCAAGAGCGGAGACCCCTTCAAGAAAGGGTCTGCGACATGCTTGAAGGTGCTCGGCATTCTCTTCGTTGTTCAAGCTGCCACCAGCCTCTACGCCGGCTCACTCAAAACCTCCGTTTCGATGTTTGGCGGCGAGGGGGCCGTCGGCGCCCAAGAGATCGCTTCATCATTCGATTGGACCTCTCTGGTTCTCGGCATCGTCCTGTTCATGCTTTCCCAGCTCTTCTTGTACGCCCGAGAGCTGTACCTCGACTCCGACGAGATTGCGTAAGGAAACGCCATGCCCGTAATTGTTCGCCTCGACAAGATCATGGCCGAGCGAAAGATTTCCTCGAACGAACTTGCCGAAAGGATTGGAACCACGCCCGTGAACCTGTCCCGTATTAAAAAAGGGCATATTCGCGGCATTCGCTTCAACACACTCGAGCAGCTATGCCTCGCCCTTCGTTGCCAACCCGGAGACCTTCTCGAAGTCATGAGCGAAGAGGATGCCCGAAAGGAGTTCGGACTCGATTGGTCCGCCGAGGATTAGAGGGCGGTCGTACTCGCCCTGCACACGGGGATGCGAATCGGCGAGGTCTGCGGCCTTCGGTGGTGCGATGTGGATTTCGAGACGGGCCTGATCTCGATCAGACACTCGGTGGCGTACGCGAAGGGAATGGGTTCGTTCATCAAGGACACCAAGACCCATGACGCCAGGGGTATCCCCATCGACCCGGTCGGCCTACTCCCCTTCCTGAAGGAGACCCACGAGATCGACTGCGGAAAGCTGCGCTTGCGCGGCCTTACCGGGGCGGTCGAGATCGGGGACTGCTACATCCTGTCGGAGCCGGGCGCGACCTTCGCGACGACAAGCTATATCCGCAGGGCGTTCAAGACGTTCTCGGAGACCAACGGCCTCATGGGCACCAACGACGAGCTGATCACGTTCCACGGCCTTCGCCACACGTTCGCAACGCAGTGGATCCGCCAAGGCGGCGATATCAAGGCGCTCCAATCGATCCTCGGCCACAAGGACGCCATGGCGACGCTCAACGTCTACGCCGACATCGAGCCCATCTCCAAAATCCATAACATGCTGCGCGCCACGCCGTGCCTTTGGCGCGGGCACCTCGGGCCGAGGGTCGATCCGGGTCCCATGTTCCAACAGAGGATCCAGGAGTCCATCGAGACGCTCCAGGCGTTCGGCTACGGCATCACCGAGCCGGACGACCGAAATATCGCCATACGCGACGTGAAGACGAACAGTTGGCTCTAGCTCACCGAGTACGCGGCAGTGCTGGGCCCATCCCAACTGAGGTCACGGTGGTCCGATAGGGGCGCCGCCCGCGGCATGCGCCGCGGAGCGGTATCCCCTACCGAAGGGCGGGGATGCCCTCCGCTTCCAGTTCGGAATCAGCCGTCGGAGGCGTTCGGCTGACTGCGGGAACGGCCTGTCCGCTCAATGTGTTCGGCTGAGATCGGAAATCAACCCAACACGAGCCGGACACGCGCCAGACGGCTCTTCCCCGTGCGGCCTTCCCCCTTACGCTCATGTTGCAGGCATGTAACGCCGCAGCGAGCGCGCCTTTTTTGCGCCAGACAGGTACAATGATGAACACTGTACCGTAGCGGAGCGCCCCGCGCGCGCCGCAACCACGCGAAAGGGTTTCCCATGGCCGAGATCTCGTCCTCCCGTATCGTCATCACCGTCCTTGGCAAGAACCGCCCCGGCATCGTCGCCGGCGTCACCCGTGTCCTAGGCGAGGCCAACGTCGACATCCGCGACATCACGCAGTCCATTATCGAGGACATCTTCACCATGACCATGCTGGCCGATACCGCCGAGTCCAAGCTCGACTTCGCCGAGCTGCAGAAGGCGCTGGCCGAGGCCGGCGAGCTTTCGGGCGTCAACGTGTCCATCCAGCGCGAGGACGTCTTCAACTTTATGTACCGCCTGTAGCGAGCAAGCCGCTGGGGATAGCCTGACGCGCGCATGCCCATGCAAGTCACCCCGATGCGGCCCGGAGAGGAGCGCGCATGGCCTACGACGCCAAGAAAATCTATTACCGCTTCGATGACCACTTGAGCCGCCTGGTTCTAGATTACGAAGCAAGCCGCCAGATTTCGCCTGAGAGCGAAAGCCTCTACCACGGCCTGCCGACCGACCCTTATGACGAGGGCCTGTTTGTTGAGCACAATGTCAAGCGCGGCCTGCGCAATGCCGACGGCTCGGGCGTGGTCGCGGGCCTCACTCGCATCTCGGATGTGCACGGCTACAACAAGGTCGACGGAAAGGTCGTGCCCGATCAGGGCAAGCTCACGCTTCGCGGCTACAGCATCGAGGATCTGGTCAACAATGCCCAGGCCGAGAATCGCTACGGCTACGAGGAAGTCGCCTATCTGCTTATCACGGGTTCGCTGCCCAACAAGGAAGAGCTCGACGGCTTTTGCGAGCGCCTGCGCGCCTTTAGACATCTGAGCGACGAGTACGTCAAAGAGTTCCCTATGACCACGGTGTCGTCGAGCATCATGAACGTGCTCCAGCGCGCCGTGCTGCTGCTCTACGCCTTCGATGCCGAACCAGACGTGATCACGCCCGAGCACGAAATCGACGTCGCCATTTCCATGCTCGCACGTCTCCCGCGCATCGCCGCCTTCGCACACATGGCCTCGATCGCTAAGCTTCGCGGCTCCGAGGTTCACGTGCCGCACCCCACGCCCGGTCTCTCCACCGCCGAGACCATCCTACAGGTCCTGCGCGGCGGCATGGCGTTCACCCGCGACGAAGCCATGCTGCTCGACGTTATGCTCATGCTGCATGCCGAGCACGGCGGCGGCAACAACTCCACCTTCGCTTGCCGCGTGCTGTCGTCTTCGGCCACCGACCCGTATTCCGCCTACGCCGCGGCTATCGGCTCGCTCAAGGGCCCGCGCCACGGCGGTGCCAATGCCAAGGTCGTGTCTATGCACGAGGACATCCGCGCGCATGTTTCCAACTGGGAGGACGAGGACGAGGTCGCGGCCTACCTGGGCAAGATCCTCGACAAGCAGGCCTTCGACGGCACGGGCCTCATCTACGGTATGGGCCACGCCGTCTACACGCTGAGCGACCCGCGCGCCGAGGTGTGCCGCCGTTACGCGCGCACGCTTGCCGCCAAGAAGGACCTGGGCGATGAGTTCGCGCTCATCGAGCTCATCGAGCGCCTGGCGCCGCAGGTGATGCGCGATCACGGCATGACCAAGCCCATCTGCGCCAACATCGACCTGTACACGGGCTTTATCTACAAGATGCTCGGCGTGCCCGAGACGCTCTTTACGCCGCTATTCGCCGTTGCCCGCATGGCCGGCTGGTCGGCGCACCGCATGGAAGAGCTCTTCTGCGCGCACCGCATCATCCGTCCCGCGTATCGCCCGGTTATCGAGCCGCTGGAGTACAAGCCGCTCGCCGATCGCTAGGACGCGGACCGTTATAGAACCCGAGCGTGGCCAGGGCATCACCGCCCTCGGCCACGCTTTTTATGCCAGTAGAAAGGGCTGCATCGAATGATTGTGTTTTCCGATATGGACGGAACGCTGCTGACGAGTGATAAGCAGATGAGCGACGCCACCTGGGCGATGCTCGACGAGCTTGCGCGCCGCGGTGTTGAGTTTGTGCCCTGCACGGGGCGCCCGCTGTCGGGCATCTTTGAGCCCATCCTCGCCCACCCCGCCGTACACTACGCGGTCTGTGCCAACGGTGCCAGCGTCTGGCAGCTCGACGACGGTACGCCCACCGATGTCTTACGTGCTACGCGCATTTTGAGCCGTCCGCTCGACCGCGCCATCGCCCGCCGCGTCCATAGCATCGCCGCCGGCCATGACGTCACCTTCGATATCTTCGCGGACGGGCAGTGCTTCCTCCCCCGCTCGCTCTACACGCGCCTGGATGAGTTCTGCGGCGGCGACCCCCACATCGCAGCTTCGCTCAAGCGCACGCGAACACCGATCGACATGGATATCGATAGCAAGATCGACGAGGTCGAGACACTCGAACGCATCGCCATGTACTGGCACGACTCAGCCGATTGCGACGCCATCGCGGCGGAGCTCGAAACGCTCGGAGGCATTGAGGTCACGCGTTCGTACGCCATGAATATCGAGGTTATGGGCGAAGGCGCTACCAAGGGAACGGCACTCACGTGGCTATGCGGGCATCTGGGCGAGCGTCTCGCCGACGCCTGGGCGTTCGGCGACAACATCAACGACATCCCCATGCTGCAGGCAGCGGGCCACGGCATGGCCATGATCAACGCCGAGTCCGAGGACCGCGAGGCGGCCGACGCCATCACCGAATACGACAACGACCACGACGGCGTCGCCCGCACCATCATGGCCGCCCTCGCCTAGCAGCAGCAACCCGGCAGTCATTGGGGACGTTCTTAAATGGCTAGTCGCTGGCGGCACTCATTTAAGTCTGTCCCCAATGAGTGGTTTCACTCACTTAAGTCTGTCCCCAACTACCGGTCTAGCAGAGACTCTCCAGCACGCGACGGAGCTCCTGCTGGACGGCGTGGTCGCGGTTGCGCCCCACCACGCGATCGGCCACCGCCTTGAGCGCGGGGCGCGCATTTTCCATCGCGCAACCCGTGCCGATAAAGCGAATGATCTCGTAGTCGTTCATCGAGTCGCCAAACGCCATGACCTCGTTGCGCCCAATGCCATAATGCTCCGCGAGCTGTGCGATGCCCGAGGCCTTCGACACACCGGGCTGCATGGCATCGATCCACGCGTTGCCTGAAGGCGCAAAGGTAAAGAGCTGACCGAGTTCGCGCTGTAGCACGTACGCGCTGTCCATAACGGCACCGTCGTCGCAAAAGATACTCGCTTTGATGATATTTACGCTGGGATCGGGCAGCTCCCAAATGCGCTCGGCATTGGGGAGGTCCTTATCGACCTCGCGCACGAACTTGCACTCGTCATCGAGCAAAAAAGACTTGGTTCGGTCAAAGAGTGCAAGATGCAGATTGGGAAACGTCGCGACGGCCTGGGCGAGCTTTCGAATCGCCAGGTGCGAATACACCTCGCGGTCTACCATTTTGCCGTCGGCGTAGACCTGGGCACCGTTGGCTGCGACAAAGTCCATCTTGTCGCGAACGGGCGCAAAGAACTCGCACAGGCGATCGTAGCGGCGGCCTGACGATGCGGCAAAATGTACGCCATGCTCGCGTAGCGCCAGGATCAATTCGTAGGTCTCAGGCGGCACCTGGCCATTTTCGTCAAGCAGTGTGCCGTCCATATCGGATGCAATCAGTTTAAACATAGAAAAGCTCCCTTCGGGCTTGATGGAATCGGACGTGTATCCGATTCCAACGTACCCAAAGGGAGCTCAAATAAGACCCCGCAGTCATAAACGTTACATAGGCCTGGCAAATAGCTCACGCGTGCCAGAGGTCTCACGGTCGCGGCGTCAGGCGACAAGTCAAAGAGTGTCGCAGGTGGCTAGTCGTTTAAGAACGTCCCCAATGACTAATCGGCGTAGGTGAAGGTGGTGACGTCGAACATGCCCTCGGGGCGGATGCGGAGCGTCGGGATCACCGGCAGGGGCAGGAAGATGATGCCCATGATGGGGTCGAGTGGCGGCTCAATACCCATGGCACGTGCCTTGACCATAAAGTCGTCGTGCTGTGCTGCCACGTCCTCGGCCGTGCCCTCGCTCATCAGGCCACCAAGCGCCAGCGGAATACGCGCCACGACCTCGCCGTTGCGCACCAGCACGTGGCCGCCCTGGCCAACAGCCTCGACGGCAGCCATCATATCGGCGGCGTTGTCGCCCACCACGCACACGTTGTGCGAGTCGTGGCCAATCGTCGAGGCGATAGCACCGCCCGTGATGGTAAAGCCGCGCACCCAGCCGCGGCCGATATGCTTGCCGACGAGCCCCATGCCGGCGGGACCGTCGCCATCGGCGCCCTCGGTCTGCAGCGACACGCCGCGGCCGTGACGCTCGATCAGCATAATGCGGCGCAGGCCCTCGGCATTCTCGGGACGAGCCATGCCCGTGATGGCCTTGCCCGGCACCACGTCGATCACGGCCTCGCCCGGCTTAAAGGCATAGTCGAACACGTCGAGCGATAGCTTCGGCAGCTTAACGGAAGCACGCAGCTCATCGGCAAGGGCCGCAACCTCGGCCATCTCGGGTGCGATCTCGCCCACAAAGGTGCCGTCCTGCGCCACCAGAGCACCGGCGGCATATACGCGATGCGGAGCCGTGGCAAACGTCAGGTCGTTGAGTACCAGCAGGTCGGCACGCTTGCCAGGGGCGATGGCGCCACGCAGCTCGTGCGGGTCGCGGCAACCGTGGTCCAGGCCAAACGCCTCGGCCGTGGAGAGGGACGCCATAGAGATGGCAACCACGGGGTCAATACCGGCCTCGATGGCCACGCGGCAGACATTGTCGATCATACCGGTCGAAAGCGCGTCGGAAGGAGCGCGGTCATCGGTCGCAAAACAGCAGCGGCGGGCACGGGCGGGGTTTTCAAGCAACATCGGAGACAGGTTAGCCAAGTCATGGCTGCACGTACCTTCGCGCAGCATGACATACATGCCGCGAGATAGCTTGTCGAGCGCCTCCTCGGGAATCGTCGACTCGTGGTCGGCGATAATGCCCGCCGCGGCATAGGCATTGAGATCCTTGCCGGCAACGAGCGGCGCATGGCCGTCGACCTGCTTGGACGGAGTCTGGTTGGCAGCATCGATGCGAGCACAGGTCTCGGGGTCGGCCATAAAGACACCCGGCAGGTTCATCATTTCACCCAGACCAAAGACATCGCCCGGATGCTCGGCAAAAAACGCCTGCATGTCAGCGGCGGTAATCACAGCGCCCGCTTGCTCATCGGGCAGCGCGGGCACGCACGAGGGCATCATGTACTTGATGGAAATGGGCGCGCGACGGCCGTCCTCGATCATAAAGCGCAGGCCGTCCAGGCCGGAAACGTTGGCAATCTCGTGGCTGTCGGCAATGGCGGTGGTGGTGCCGCGCGTCGCCGCCATGCGCGCATACTCGGCGGGACGGATGTTCGAGGACTCAATGTGCAGATGTCCGTCGATAAAGCCGGGGGCGATATAGCGACCCTGACAGTCGATGACCTCAGCCGCCTCGTAGGTGCCGGCGGAATCGTCGCGACCGTCGTAGAGCACGCCGACGATTACGCCGTCCTTGACGGCAACGCTACCGGGCGCCACGCGCTGGCCATATACGTCGACGATCTGCGCATTGGCAAACAGCGTGTCGACGGGCACGCGACCCTCGGCGGCCTCGATCACAGACCTCATGACCTCAACGGACATACATACTCCTTTAACTGTAGAAATAACTGCGGAGCGGACAAACCTTCACCGCAGTAAGCCAATAGCAATTGTATGCCCAAACGATGGGTCAACAATACGCCTCTCCGCTTAACGGCACCGCCAAATGATCCCTCCGTCCCCAAGGGATCATCGTAACCAAAAAAGGCCGCAGTCGGGAATCCCGGCTGCGGCCTTGTTGCACTTGTGAGGTCAACTTGCTCGTTAGACCAATTTAAAGCCCTTGCGCTTGCCTACGGAGAGGGTGTCGCCCAGCTTGAGGGCGCTCGGGTCGATGTTGTAGCTCTTGGGAGCCACGGCCTTGCCGTTGATCTTGACACCGCCGCCGTCAATGTCGCGACGGGCCTGGCCGGCGCTCGCCGAAAGGCCCAGGTCCTTAAGCAGGCCTGCGAGGTAGATCTGGCCCTCGTCGTTGACGGTCAGCTCAACGTGCTTCTCGGGGAAGTCGGCAAGCTGGCCCTCCTTGAACACGCGGTCGAACTCGGCCTGAGCCTCGTCACCGGCACCGGCGCCGTGATAGGTGTCGCACAGGTCGCGGCCCAGCGCGCGCTTGAGCTCATAGGGATCGGCGGAACCGTCGGCCAGGGCAGCGTCAATCTTGTCGACCTCGGCCGGGGTGAGCGAGCTGGCCAGACGATAGTACTTGCCGATCATCTCGTCGGGGATGGACATGGTCTTGCCGAACATGTCCTTGGGAGCATCGGTCAGGCCGATGTAGTTGCCGTAGGACTTGGACATCTTGCGCACGCCATCGGTGCCCTCGAGCAGCGGCATGGTAAGCGCGATCTGCGGCTCCATGCCCATCTTCTCCATAAGCTCGCGGCCGGCGAGCAGGTTGAAGAGCTGGTCGGTGCCGCCCATCTCCACGTCGGCCTTGATCTGAACGGAGTCGAAGGCCTGCATCACGGGGTACAGGAACTCGTGCAGGGCGATCGGCGTCTGGGACTGGTAGCGCTTGGTAAAGTCATCGCGCTCGAGGATGCGGGCGACGGTGAACTTGGAGCACACCTGCAGCAGGCCGGCCAGATCCATCGACAGGATCCAGTCGCCGTTGTGCACGATGGTGGTCTTCTCGGGATCCAGGATCTTCATGGCCTGGCTCACGTAGGTCTCGGCGTTGGCCTCGATCTGCTCCTGCGAAAGCTGCGGGCGGGTGGAGTTCTTGCCCGAAGGATCGCCGATCAGTGCGGTGCCGTTACCGATGATGAGGGTGACCTTGTGGCCCAGGTCCTGGAACTGACGCATCTTGCGCAGGGGCACGGCATGGCCCAGGTGCAGGTCGGGGCTGGTGGGATCGACGCCGAGCTTGATGTTGAGGGGCTCGCCCTTCTCAAGCTTCTTGCGAAGGTCGGCCTCGGGGACGATTTGCGCTGCGCCCGAGGTGATGATACGCATTTGCTCGTCGACAGACAGCATTGGGTATCCTCCTTTTGCTATAGCACCCTCGCTGAAAACGGCGGTGCTGGAAGTCCATAAACTCTCTTATGATAACAAACTGACGCGACGCGGCACCTACGACAGGAAAATCCTCGTCCTGCCGCACGCGTCGATAACGACCGGCAAACGCGTGCCGTCGCGTTCGACCAAAAAGCGCGCCTGCTGACGGCGCGAGCAGTCACGACAACGGACCTGCCCCGTCGCATCCGTGGCGCAGGCACCCTCGGCAGTCAGCAAGCAGTGCTCGCACACCATGAGCTCGGGGCGGTGGGCGTCGACAGGCCCCAAGACACCGGGGCAAGCGGCAAGCTCGGCAACACGCTCCGCGTCGTCGGCAGCAAGCTCGGCAGGCAAATACACACGGCCCGCGCCGAGCCCGCGTAGCCAGGCAAGCGTAACCCGGTTTGCGCAAAACACCGGTGCCGCAACGTCAAACGCCACGCCCAGCTCACGCGCCATCGCCACCTGTCCCAGATTACGGCAGACGACGCGCCCGGCACGCCGCATAAGCGAGCGGGTACGCGAGGCATCAGCTGCGCGGCAGACCTCGTCGAGCACCACGGTCGCATCGGACAGATCGCGCTCGCCGCACGGGTCGGCATCCATCAGCTGCCAGGCAAAGACCATGCGAGCGGAAGCCCCCTTTTCCATCGGCTCCGTCAACGCCGCCTCGGGCACGTCGTCAACAGTCACGGCGCCCTCAAAGGGCAGTATCTCAACGGCTCGTGCAACGGGCACGACCGCGTCCGCCTCGACCCGCATGTGCTCCAGTGCCGCCGCCGTCTGTTCCAGCACGCCAGCACTGCGAATCAGGTACACCTCGCAGCCCGCATCGACCTTGCGCTTGCAGTGCACGACAACGCACTCCCCCGCCGCCGCATCCACCGGGCAGGGCACCTGGGGCCAGCGCTTGGGCACATCGGGGCGTGCATCGGCACCCGGATAGAACCGGATCTCGAGCGTGTCGCCCGCGGCCACGGCGGCATCGAGCTCGACGGTCACCTCTTCGTGGCCCACCGTCACCAAGTGGCCCACGCGCACGCCCTGGTTAATCGCACGCTCAAAGCTCATGAGCTCAGCACCCGATCGCCCCCGCAGATACGCATCGGTAAACCCGCGGTTGAACGACCTGCCCAGCTCGCGCTCGAGCGCCGGCACGACAGCGGCATCCCACGCGCCATCGCGTAGCATATCGAGTGCACGACGCCACACCCGCACCACGTTGAACACGTAGTCGGGGTTTTTCATGCGCCCCTCGATCTTGAGCGACGCCACCCCGGCCCCAACAAGCTCGGGCAGGTGCGCGATGCCCAAATAGTCGCGCGGGCACAGCAGACGATCGCCCTCCACGGAAACGACGCTCTCCCCCGCCTCGTCCACCAGGTCGTACGCCAAGCGACACGGCTGCGTACAGTCGCCGCGCATCGCCGATCGTCCACGCCGCAGGGCCGAGAACTCACAGGCGCCCGAATATCCAATGCAAATCGCGCCGTGGCAGAACACCTCGATAGGCACGCCGGTAGCACACAGGGCGGCAATCTCGTCGATCGCCAGCTCGCGGGCGGTCGTCACGCGCTCGACCCCGAGCTCGTTGGCAGCCAGGCGCACGGCGCCTTCGCTATGGACGCCCGCCTGCGTGGACAGGTGAATCTCGACCCCGGGAATCGCCGCGCGCAACGCGCAGGCCAGACCGGCATCCGCCACGATCAAGGCATCGGCACCCAACTCATGCGCGTGCGCCCCCAGCGCCACCGCGTCGGCTAACTCGTCATCGAACACGAACACGTTAAGTGTCACGTATACACACACGCCGCGCGCATGCGCCACAGCGCAGCCGCGCAAAAACTCGTCGTCGGTAAAGCCGTGTGCGCTCACGCGGGCGTTAAACCCGCCCAGGCCCGCATAGACGGCATCGGCGCCCGCCGCAATGGCAGCGAGCATCTGATCGAGTCCGCCGGCAGGCGCCAGCAGTTCGGGCATCGCCGCCTCGACAGCCCCCGGCTCGTTATCGCATTGTCCACTCGGCCCCATCGTCCGAATCGCCATCGGCAAACTCCTTACCAACAAGGTATGCATTCACTCTGAAAAATGCCGTCATCCAGCATACACGAGGCCTCGCGCGCCTCGTTTGGTTTATCGTGTAATAACTTATGTCCATCCTGCCCCAGCGGCGCACCCGCCGCCCGGCACGACATACCTGGAGGTCAATATATGGGTCCTCGCCAACGACAGGGACGCAGTCGTTCCAAGACGCACGCCCTGCCCATGATCCTGCTCTCGTTCTTGAGCTTTTTGCTCATCGCGGGCGTAGCGTTTGGCATCGGCATGATCGGCAACGTCAACCGTTGGCTGTCCGATCTGCCCGACTATACCGACGCCAACGCCTATCTGGTGAGTGAACCCACCGAGATCGTCGATTGCAACGGCAACAAGATCGCGAGCTTCTACACGCAAAACCGCAAGTCCGTCACCAAGGACCAGGTCTCTCCGTACGTGCTGCAGGGCACCGTCGACGTTGAGGACGAGCGCTTCTACGAGCACGGCGGTATCGACCTGTGGGGCATCGCGCGCGCCGCCGTGGCAACCGTCTCCGGTGGCCACGAGGGCGCATCGACCATCACCCAGCAGCTGGTACGCAACACCATCCTGCAGGAGGAGCAGTTCGATTCGACCATCGAGCGTAAGGTGCGCGAGGCCTATATCGCCATCAAGATGGAGGAGATGTACTCCAAGGACGAGATCCTCATGATGTACCTCAACACCATCTATTACGGCCACGGCGCCTACGGCATCGAGGCCGCCGCCGAGACCTACCTGTCCAAGAGCGCCTCCGACCTCACCCTGAGCGAGGCCGCGCTGCTCATCGGCCTTCCCAACTCACCTTCGCAGTACGACCCCACGGTCAATCCCGATCTGGCGCTGTCTCGCCGCAACAAGGTTCTCGACAACATGCTGCGCCTGGGCCACATCACCCAGGAGGAGCACGACGCCGCGCAGGCAGAGCCCATCACCCTCAACGTAACCGAGATTTCGGGCAGCGGCGTCGACGTGTATTCGCAGCCCTACTTTGTCGCCTATGTTAAGCAGCTGCTGGAGCAGGAGTTCTCCACCGACGTGCTGTTTAAGGGCGGCCTAACCGTCAAGACCACCATCGACCCCACGATGCAGCAGGTGGCAGAGAATGCCGTCCGCGAGCAGCTCGACACGCTCTCACTCGACGGCCTGGACATGGGCATGGTCGTCGTCGACCCCAAGACCGGCTACATCAAGTGCATGGTGGGCGGCTATGACTACAACGCCGACGAGAACCACGTAAACCATGCCACGGCCAAGCGTCCCGTCGGCTCCACCTTTAAGGCCTTTACGCTGGCAACTGCCATCCAAAACGGCATGAACCCCAACGTCACCCTCAACTGCAACTCGCCGCTCAAGGCCAAGGGCACCACGACCGAGGTCCAAAACTACGCCAACCATAGCTATGGCAACATCACGCTTAAGCAGGCGACGGCATACTCCTCCAACACCGGCTACATCCAGGTGGCGGAAGCCGTCGGCAACAGCAAGATCATCTCGCTCGTCAAAAAGCTCGGCATCGATCCCGCCAAGGACAACATCGAGGACGTTCCCGTCATGACCCTCGGCACCGGCTCGATCTCGCCGCTCGAGATGGCCGCCGCCTACGCGACGTTTGCCAACGGCGGCTACTATCGCCAGCCGATCGCCATCACCGAGATTGACTCTCGCACCGGTTCGGTGCTGTACCAGCACACCGACAATCCCTCACAGGTACTTACCGAGGGCGAGGCCGCCGCGGTCACCGATGTTCTGTCCGGCGTCATGAAGGGCGGCGGTACGGGTGCTGCCGGCGCCCTGAGCGTCAACCAGCCCTATGCCGGCAAGACGGGCACCACCGACAACACCACCAACCTGTGGTTCTGCGGCTATACCCCGCAGCTGGCGTGCGCCCTGTGGACCGGCTATTCCGCGGGCGAGATTCCCATCCAAAAATACGGCACAGACCTGCTGGGCGACAGCACCAACCTGCCTGTCTTTAAGCGGTTTATGAACACCGTTCTGACCGGTACCGAGCGCGAGGAGTTTGCGACCGGAACGGCGCCCACCTACAAGAACAACAGCGTCTGGAAGTTCTACGGCACCAACAACACCAAGAAGACGGAAAACGACGACAAGGACGAGAACGAGGACGAAGAGGAAACCACTACCACAACGACTACCACGACGACCACGACCACCGAGACCACGGGCGGCGACACCACCGGCGGCACCGGTACGACCGGTGGCTCGACGGGCGGCTCCACTGGTGGTTCGACCGGCGGCGATGGTGGCACGCCTACGCCTACGCCTACACCCACTCCCGACCCCTCGCCCACGCCTGACGATACGGTCGGCTAGAAATCATCCGGCCATAAGCAACAAGGCCCCCGAGCAGCTTATTAAACTGCTCGGGGGCCTTTTTAGTTTAAGCGACCTGATGGGCGGTCTTTATACCGGCAAACAAAAAGGGGGTACCGACCAACGTCGATACCCCCTTACAAGCCACTATGTCACGCACACAGTGCCGAGCGCACGACCCGCACGCCTACTTGCGAGAATTGCTCAGCTTATTGATCAGCGCCTCAAGACGCTCGCCGTCCTCGGCCGTCTGGGCAATAACCAAAATCGTATCGTTGCCGGCAAGCGAACCAAGCACATCGGGCAACTCTGCCGCATCAACGGCGGCGGCGATGCCGGAAGCCGTGCCAGGCTGGGCCTTGATCATAACCAGATTATCGGTACGCAAAACGCCCGTTACGAGCTCGGAAACCATACGCTGCAGGTGCAGGTCCTCTGCCAGAACATAGATGCCCTCAGGGAGCTTACGCAGCCCCATATCGGCAATATCGCGAGAGACAGTCGCCTGCGTGCAATCAAAGCCCATAGCGCGGAGCTCATCGACCAGCACGCGCTGCGTGCGGACGTCCTTATTGCGCACAATATCTCTAATGGCATCCTGGCGCCCATTGCGTTTTTTAGCCATACAAACCCTCTCTCCAAAAGATGGTGGAGACAATCAATCAGTGATTGAATAGTTTAACGCTATTTGAAGGCTTTTGTGTATAAGAACGCATTTCGAAACAATTCTATGCAAATTTGTTTCGAAATGAGCCGTTTAGGCGGTTTTTGCGCCCGTCCGGTTAAGAAAAGCTGCCAGATGCGTACACATCACGCAGCGCGCGGGCTTGGCGCTGGCGATCGGCCCAAACAACAGACCGAGTCCCCGATGGTTGTCCTTGAGCGCGGCGACCATCTGACGGGTTCGAGGCGCCTCGAGCATATCACGCATGCGGGCGGAACGCTCAATTGACGACACCCCATGCGGGCTCAGACACAAATTCTCGATGCAGGCGACCAGTCCGGCAAAGTAGAACTTTTGGCTTGCCAGCTTGAGCCGACCACCGCTATCTGCTTCCGAGAGTGAGTCCGCAAGCTCGTCGAGCGCTCGAGTGTCATCGGATATCCTGGCATACATGGTGGGATCAAAGGCATCTGTAAGCTTAGGTGCCACCGCGTGGAAACAAGCGTCGCCGCAGCCGGACACGAATCGTGCCTGCGAGAACGCATAAGCCATAAACTCAACCGTACGGTACGCCTTGCCGCGCGACAGGCATGCCTCAAACAGCGGACGGCTATACATCACGCCAGAGGTCTGAGCGACTAGGCCGCCTAAAATCAACTGAGGCAGCCCGGCCACCATCGAAGATTTGCTATCAATGGAAATATGAGCAGCATCCAAGACACGCGAATGGCGCTCTCGATGTGCATCATAGCGGTCGAGCGACACCGTGGGAAACACTATGTCTGCCGCAGTATCGCACGCGATATCGACCATCTTGGAAAGGGACTGCGGAGCAAACCACTCATCGGCGTTCATAGCGATGATTTGAGAGCCACGCGAGGCAGCAAAACCGGCACGAAGACAAGCGCCGCGCTTCGCGTCCTCGACGTCAATCAAATCAATATGGATGTCCCTGTCGGCAGCAACTTGAAGCGAATGGCGCACACCGGGCGCAGCATCGCGGCAGACAACGACAATCTGCAAATCGTAGAGGTCTTGGTTCTGGATACTCTCGAGCGCACGCATCGCATAGCTGGGCGAACCTTCTACCACAAGGATCACCGAAAGTCGCGGATGCGAGCCACGTCGAACCAAGTTATCCGTCCTCTCGACAGCAATGAATCAAATCGTGGTTCATGGTACACCCCGGCAATAAAAGCAATGAGACACCGGTTGTATTGCACGCCAAGAACAGATGTTGCACACGCGCAGCCCACAGATGACAGGTGTCGACGCACGACGCGTCGAGCTCTCCCCTAGTCGAGCACGATAAGCTCGGCGAGATCGTAATCCACGCCCATAAACGTAAGGCCGCAGGCAGGAGCCGTGGGGCCCGCAGCGGTACGGTCGCAAGCATCGATGACCTCGCGCATCCACTCGGGTTCACGGCGATGCATGCCGATCTCGACAAGCGTGCCCACGATCGTGCGGACCATCGAATGCAGAAACGCATTGCCCTCGATGGTAAACGTCAGGATGTCCTCGCCAAACGCAACCTCATGGCCAAACTCGGCGCGCATTACGCAGCGGTGCGTAGGTTTGCCCACGGCAGAGGCAACCTTGCAAAAGCTTTTAAAGTCCTGCTCGCCCAAAAGCGCAGGGCAGGCGGCCGCCATCGCATCGACGTCGAGGGGATAGCGATGCCACCACACCGCACCGCGTGACAGCACGGGCCGCGCATCACGATCGGCAATGCGATAGGTGTAAGTGCGAGAGCGCGCGTCAAAGCGCGCAGAAAAGCCCTTACGAGCCTTGTAGACCTCGTTGATGGCGATATCTTTGGGCAGCAGGGCATCCATAGCCCGCAGCCACCTACGGCGCGTAAGGGCGAGCTCAGCGTTCGTTACGGGCACGCTGATGTACTGAGCCACGGCATGCACGCCGGCATCGGTACGACCTGCGCACGTCAGATCGATCGGACGGCGAAGCAGCGTCTCGATGGCTCGACGCAGCTCACCCGCAACCGTCGTCTGTCCCGGCTGCTCGGCAAATCCGCTATACGACGAGCCATCATAGGCCACGCGAAATACGAGCGTGGCGTCAAGCTCGGAAATCGAATTGAAATCAGACGGCGCAGTCATGGGCGCTCCCAACAAACAAGTAACGGTATCGCGACAAAAAAAGAGGGGTACGCGAACGTACCCCTCGAATATAGCCTATGCAGACGGAATGTCTACTCAGCGGCCTCCTCAGCAGGAGCCTCCTCGACAGCCTCGACCTTCTTGGGAGCAGCGGCCTTCTTGGGGGCCGGAGCAGCCTTCTTGGCCTTAGGCGTGCAAGGCTCGGTGACGAGCTCCATGATAACGATGGGAGCGTTGTCGCCCTTACGGTTACCGAGCTTCATGATGCGGGTGTAACCGCCGTTGCGGTCCTGCCACATGCCCTGGGCAGCCTTGTCGAAGATCTCGGCAACGAGCTGCTTATCGCCGAGCTTGGCGATAGCCAGACGACGAGAGTGCAGGTCGCCCTTCTTGGCCCAAGTGATGATCGGGTCGACGACCGAACGCAGCGCCTTAGCGCGGGTCTCGGTGGTCTTGATGCGGTCGTTCTCGAAGAGGGCCTTAGCAAGGCTCTTCTTCATGGCCTTGGTGTGGCTCGCATCGGTGCCGAGCTTCAGGCCCTTCTTAACGTTGTGACGCATGGTCTAGTTTCTCCTCAAATATGCGAAGCATTAAGCCTTCAGGCTCAGGCCCATGGACTCAAGCTTGTCCTTCACTTCCTCGATCGACTTAACACCGAAGTTACGGATGTTGAGCAGATCGTTCTCCGAGAACTCAACGAGCTGACGGACCGAGTGAATGCTGGCGCGCTTAAGGCAGTTGTAGGAACGGACGGAAAGGTCCAGATCCTCGATCTGCTTGTCCAGCTCGGCGTTGTCGTTGGTGACCTCGGGAGCGAAGATCGAAGCCTCCTCCTCGACCTCGGGGGTCTCGGCAAGGTTCATAAAGGCGGCCATATGCTGGTTGATGATATTGGCAGCCTGGACCACGGCGTCGCGCGGGGCGATGGAGCCGTTGGTCTCGATCTCGAGGACAAGGCGGGCGTAGTCGGTGTGCTGACCGACACGGCAAGCCTCAACGAGCTTGGCGCAACGGGAAACCGGCGAGTACAGCGAGTCGACGTGGATCACACCGATGGGATCGTTGTCGCGCTTGTTGGCCTCGCCAGAAACATAGCCGCGGCCATAGCCGATGCGCATGCTCATGGTGAGATGGCCACCCTCGGTGAGCGTAGCGATGTGCTGCTCGGGGTTGACCAGCTCAAACTCGGACGGAATAAAGAAGTCCGCACCGGTGACCTCGCAGGGGCCGTCAACCGAGATGGTGGCGGTCGCCTCGTCGGTCGTGCCGAGAGCCCTGAAGACAAGACCCTTGACATTCAGGACGATGTCGGTGACATCCTCGACCATGTTAGGGATGGTCATGAACTCGTGCTGCGCACCATCGATCTGAATAGCCTCGACGGCGGCACCCTCGAGCGAGGACAGAAGAACGCGACGAAGGGAGTTACCCAGCGTATCGCCGTAACCACGCTCGAGCGGCTCGACGGAGACACGAGCAGACGTCTCGTTGATCTCTTCGACCTGAACCTGAGGCCTAATGAATTCTGACATGTATTACCTCCAGCCTCAGCAGCCCGGATGGACTACTTAGAGTAGAGCTCGACGATGAGCTGCTCGTTGATATCACCGCTGATCTGCTCACGCGTCGGCAGAGCGAGCACGTTACCAGACAGCTTCTCGATATCGACCTCGAGCCAGCCAGGGACCTCAAAGCGCTCGGAGGAAATCAGGGCCTCCTTGATGGGGAGGAGGTCACGGAACTTCTCGCCGACAGCGACGACGTCGCCGGCCTTGACGCGGTAGGACGGGATGTCCACGCGCTTGCCGTTCACGGTGAAGTGACCGTGACGGACGGACTGACGAGCCTCTTTGCGGGTGCGGGCGAAGCCAAGACGGAAGACGACGTTGTCGAGGCGAGACTCAAGGATGATCATGAGGTTCTCACCGGTGACGCCGTTCATCTTGCGGGCCTTGTTGAAGTAGCCGTGGAACTGCTTCTCCAGAACGCCATAGATGAACTTGACCTTCTGCTTCTCGCGCAGCTGCATGCCGTACTCAGATTCCTTGCGACGGCGCTTGGGCTGACGGATAGATTCCTTCTTGCTGCTGTAACCGAGCTCAGCGGGATCGATCCCGAGCTGACGGCAGCGCTTAAGAACAGGAGTCCTGTCGATTGCCATATTGATACGATCCTTTCAGTTACACGCGGCGACGCTTCTTGGGGCGGCAGCCGTTGTGCGGAATGGGGGTCTTGTCCTGGATGCTCGAGACCTCGAGGCCAGCAGCCTGGAGGGAGCGGATGGCGGTCTCACGACCGGAGCCGGGGCCCTTGACGAAGACGGAAACCTTCTTCATACCGTGCTCCATGGCCTGCTTGGCAGCAGCCTCGGCAGCCATCTGGGCAGCGAACGGCGTGGACTTACGGGAGCCCTTGAAGCCCACCTGGCCAGCCGACTTCCAGGAAATGACGTTGCCCTGGGGATCGGTGATCGAAACGATCGTGTTGTTGAACGTAGAACGAATGTGAGCCTGGCCCACGGAAATGTTCTTACGGTCCGCGCGCTTCAGACGGGCAGCGCGAACGTTCTTCTTAGCAGTAGCCATCTATCTAGCGCTCCTTATTTCTTCTTCTTAGCACCGATCTGACGCTTCGGGCCCTTGCGGGTACGAGCGTTAGTGTGGGTGCGCTGGCCGCGGACCGGGAGGCCCTTGCGGTGACGAAGGCCGCGGTTGCAGCCGATGTCCATAAGGCGCTTGACGTTCTGGTTGCGCTCACGGCGGAGGTCGCCCTCAACCATGATCTGGTTCTTATCGATATAATCGCGGATGGCGTTAACCTCATCCTCGGTGAGGTCCTTAACGCGCGTATCCACGTTAACGTTGCACTCGACGCAAATCTTCGTCGCAGTGGTGCGGCCGATGCCGTAAATGTAGGTCAGACCGATCTCAACGCGCTTCTCACGCGGGAGGTCGACACCATTAATACGGGCCAACGTAGTCTCCTCTCTTAACCCTGACGCTGCTTATGACGGGGGTTCTCGCAAATGACGAGGACCTTGCCATGGCGCCTAATGATTTTGCACTTATCGCACATCTTCTTGACCGAAGGACGTACCTTCATCGTTCTTCCTTTCGGTAGCGCTCAAACTACTTCCCTACTATCTACTCGCCCAGCCGCAGGCGTTTAAAACTATGGCTGGTCTTCACACACAATCCGACCGTAGGTTGAGCTAAGCCTGCAGTCGGAAATGGAGTGCGTGTATGCGTGCCGCTATTTGTAGCGATAGGTGATGCGGCCGCGGGTCAGGTCGTACGGGGAAAGCTCCACGACAACCCTGTCACCGGGGAGAATACGGATGTAATTCATTCGGATCTTGCCAGAAATGTTGCACAGAACCGAATGACCGTTCTCGAGCTCGACCTTAAACATGGCGTTGGGCAACGGTTCCTTTACCGTACCCTCGAGCTCAATTGCGTCTTCCTTCTTCACAAGCAATCATCTTTCTCTAGAAAACGACAGCGATTGAGTATTCTACAACACGTATGCACGCATCGTAATAACTTCGTAATGGCTCCACAACTAAATGGAACTTGTTACATTTGAAATGTAAAACAAAGCCGTTCCCTGATGCCCAAGATCGCCTTGAAATGAGAAGGCATAGACCTTGGGGTCATGCCTTCGAAATTGAAAGGCGAGGTTGGGCATCAGGAGGCGGCGACTTTTACATTTCTCCGCCTTGGAGCGAACACCAAGCACCTTGGGCATCCGTGGTGAGGATCACCGGACCGTCATTGGTGATGGCGACGGTGTTCTCGTAGTGCGCGGCGGGCAGGTGGTCGTTGGTCGTGACGATCCAACCGTCGGAGCCCGTGCTCACATGGTTGGAACCCATCGTAACCATCGGCTCGATGGCAATGACCATGCCGGCCTGGAGGCGAACGCCCCTCCCCTTCTTTCCATAGTTAGGAACGTTGGGGTCCTCGTGCATCACGCGGCCAATGCCATGGCCCACATAATCGCGAAGCACGCCGTAACCGTGAGACTCGGCGAGGGACTGAACGGCATAACCGACGTCCCCGATATGGTTACCGGGAACAGCCTGCTCGATGGCAGCCTTAAGGCAATCGCGCGTGATCTCGCACAAAGCCTTGGCTTCGGGCGTGGGGGTGCCGACGAAAAACGTCCAAGCGTTATCGCCGACCCAACCGTCGACAACGGCTCCCGTATCGATGGAGATGATATCGCCATCGCGCAGGATCATGTCGGGGTTGGGAATACCGTGTACCACGGCATCGTTGATCGATGCGCAAATGGTTCCGGGAAACCCGCCGTAACCCTTAAAGGCTGGGGTGCCACCATGCATGCGGATAATCTGCTCCGCGAGCTGATCGAGCTCAAAAGTCGAAACGCCGGGGCGCACCATGGCTCCAACGTGGCGGAGCGCCATCTTAGATAGCGCTCCTGCCTTCTTCATCTGCTCGATTTGCGTTGCAGACTTAATCTTGATCATAGACCGAGAGCCTCTTTGACATCCCCGTACACGGTCTCGCGAGCCTGGTCACCGTTGACCGACTTGAGCAGACCCTGGCCACGATAGTAGTCGACGAGCGGGCTCGTGGACTTCTCGTAGACGTCGAGACGGTTCTTGATGGTCTCGGGCTTGTCGTCGTCGCGCTGATACATCTCGCCGCCACACTTGGGGCAGGTAGCATCGGCAGCGGTGCCGGTGTAACCGCAGGCGCGGCAGGTGCGACGCGAAGACAGACGATCGATAATGACCTCGGGGGCCACATCGACCAGAAGGGCGCAGTCGATCTCGCGACCCATGGCGGAGAGCTCGGAATCGAGCGTCACAGCCTGGGCGGTGTTGCGCGGGAAGCCGTCGAGGATGAAGCCCTGCTGGGCGTCATCGGCGGCAAGGCGCTCCTTGACAAGGTCGATCACGAGCTGATCGGGAACGAGCTCGCCAGCGTCCATGTACTTCTTAGCCTGAATACCAAGCTCGGTGCCACCCTTGACGGCAGCACGCAGCAGGTCGCCCGTGGAAATGTGAGCGACGCCAAACTCGGCGACGAGCTCCTGTGCGACGGTGCCCTTACCGGCACCCGGAGCTCCGAGCAATACGAGGTTCATGAGCAATCCTCCTCTAGCCTATTTAAAGAATCCATCGTAATCATACATCTTGATCTGGCCTTCGAGCTTATCGACCGTGTCGAGCACGACGCCGACCATGATGAGGATGGACGTGCCGCCAAATGCCTGGATCAGATGGTTACCCGTGAAGGAGAAGATGATCGAAGGCACGATGGCGATGAGCGCCAAAAAGACAGCGCTGGGAAGCGTAATCTTGTTGAGCGCATTCTTGATGTAGGCCGCGGTAGCCCTACCCGGACGCACGCCCGGAATAAAGCCGCCCTGCTTCTTAAGGTTGTCGGCCGTGTCATCGGGGTTGAACACCATGGAGGTGTAGAAGTACGCGAAGAACACGATGAGGACAACGTTAAGCACCCAGTTGAGCCAACCGGTCGAAAGCGCAGAGGCAACTGCCTGAATCCAGCCGATGCCGGGGAAGAACACGGCAATCTGAGCCGGGAAGTACAGCAGCGCCGAAGCGAAGATGATCGGCACGACACCCGCGGTGTTGACCTTGATGGGCAGGTAGGTGGTCTGGCCACCCATCATGCGACGGCCCACGACGCGCTTAGCGTAGGAGACCGGGATGCGGCGCTGGCCGCGCTCAAGGAAAACAATCAGCGGGATAACCAGCAGGATGATGGCACAGATGATCACCATGGTGATGATGCCACCGGCATTGCCCTCGGTGCTGGAGAAGATAGCCTGCGGAAGGCCGGCCATAATGTTCGCGAAGATGATCAGCGACATGCCATTGCCGATACCGCGCTGGGTGATGAGCTCACCAATCCACATGATCAGCATGGCGCCCGCGGTGAGCGTGCCGACGATCATGAGGTCGAAGATGATCTCGGGGGCGCCGGCGCCATTAAAGCTGATGCCGAAGCTCTTAAAGAGGAAGAGGTAACCCACGGAGTTGAGGATTGCCAGAGCCAGGGTGAGGTAACGCGAATACTGCGTAATCTTGGTCTGACCGACCTCGCCCTCGCGGGCAAGCTCATGCAGGGAAGGCACGACGGCCTGGAGCATCTGGAGGATGATTGAGCTGGTGATGTAAGGCATGATGCCCAGCGAAAACACCGAAACGTAACTCAACGCGCCGCCAGAGAAAAGATTCAGGAGGGCCATAGCACCTGCGGCGACCGAATTGTTATCGGTCGAGAAAAGGCCCAGCATCCCCTGGAAGGGAATGCCGGGCACAGGAACGTGCGCACCAATGCGGTACACGACGAGCATAGCTATGGTAAAAAGAATCTTTTCGCGCAATTCTTTGATGCGGAAAGCATTCTTAAGACCATTTAGCACGGCAGCTCGACCTTTCCGCCAGCGGCCTCGATCTTGGCCTGCGCAGAAGCGCTGACCTTGTCGACCTTGACCGTGAACTTCTTGGTGAGCTCACCATTGCCGAGCACCTTGACGGGCTCGAACTCGCTCTTGGTGATGCGAGCGGCCTTAAGAGCGGCACCGTCGATCACAGCGCCGTCCTCGAACTTGCGCTCGAGACGCTCAACGTTAACGGCGGTGTACTCGATACGACGGGGGTTGCGGAAGCCCGGAAGCTTGGGCAGGCGCATAGCCAGCGGAGTCTGGCCACCCTCAAAGCCGGCACCCTTGGTGCCGCCAGAGCGGGAACCCTGGCCCTTCTGGCCGCGGCCAGAAGTGGTGCCGTGACCCGAAGAATTGCCACGGCCGACGCGCTTGCGGTTCTTGGTGGAACCGGGCGCGGGAGTAAGATCGTGAAGCTGCATTTGCTACTCCTCTACAATCTCGACAAGGTGCTTGACCTTGAAGATCATGCCGCGGACGGACTCGTTGTCAGCAATCTCGCGAACCTCGCGGATCCTGTGGAGACCGAGGGCACGGACAGTACGGACCTGGTCCTGCTTGCAACCGTTGGTGCTGCGGACCTGCTTGATCTTGATGGTGTCAGCCATGCTTAGTTCTCCTTACCGACGAACATCTCGGAGACCGTCAGGCCACGGCGAGCCGCGACGTCCTCAGGGCTGGAGAGCTCCTTGAGGCCCTCGACGGCAGCCTTGATGATGTTGAGGCCGTTGTCGGTACCGAGGGACTTGGACAGGACGTTCTTGATGCCAGCAAGCTCAAAGAGGGGACGCACAGCGCCGCCGGCGATAACGCCGGTACCCTCGACAGCGGGCTTGATGATGATGCGGCCGGCACCAAAGTGGCCGAGAACCTCGTGCGGGATGGTGCCCTGCTCGGTCACCGGCACGTGGAACATGTTCTTCTTGGCATCGAGAGACGCCTTGGAGATGGCCAGGGGCACCTCAGCGGACTTGCCCATGCCAACGCCGACGTTGCCCTTACCGTCGCCAACGACGACGAGAGCGACGAGGCTCATGCGACGACCACCCTTGACGGTCTTCGACACGCGGTTGATGTAAACGACGCGCTCCTCGAACTCGGAGGCCTCGCGCTGCTGCTTCTGATTACGAGCCATGTGCTACATACCTCCTAGAACTCGAGACCGGCGGCACGAGCACCGTCGGCGAGGGCCTTGACGCGGCCATGGTAGATACGGCCACCGCGATCGAAGGCGACCTTGGTGATGCCGGCCTCGATGGCGCGCTTGCCAACGAGCTGACCGACCTTCTCCGCAGCCTCCTTGTTCGAGGTGTGGGTGCCCTTGAACTCGGCCTCGAGGGTCGAGGCAGAGACGAGCGTCAGGCTGGAGCCCTTGCTGTCGTCGATGATCTGGGCATAGATGTTGGCGTTAGTACGGGTCACGCGAAGACGCGGACGCTCGGAGGTACCCGAGACCTTGCCGCGAACACGACGCTGACGACGCTTGAGGCCTTCCAGCTTCGCCTTATGCTTGTTCATACGTAAACTCCTAAAAAGGTTGATCTTGCCAGCACCTGACAGGGTGCTGGTCTTATGCGAGTGAGTCGGTTACGACTACTTGGCGGCCTTACCCAGCTTGCGGCGGATGTGCTCGCCAACGTAGTGGATACCCTTGCCCTTGTAAGGCTCGGGAGGACGATGGCCGCGGATCTCAGCGGCGATCTGACCGACCTGCTGCTTGTTAATACCCTTGACGTTCACGTGGGTGTTGTCGGGAACCTCGAAGGTGATGCCCTCGGGAGCCTCGACGATCACGGGGTGCGAGAAGCCCAGGGAGAACTCGAGGTTCTTGCCCTTCTGCTGCACGCGGTAACCGACGCCGGCGAGCTCGAGCTTCTTCTCGAAGCCCTCGGAAACGCCAACAACCATGTTGTGGATGAGGGCGCGGGTGAGGCCGTGGCGGGCACGGGTCTCACGCTCGTCGTCGGGACGGGAAACGGTGAGGACGTTGTCCTCGACGTTGATAGCGAGCTTCTCAAAGACATCGAGCTCGAGCTGCCCCTTGGGGCCCTTGACGACAACGTTGTTGCCGTTGACTGCCACTTCGACTCCGGCGGGAATCTGGACAGGCTTATTACCGATACGAGACACGGTGATCTCCTTTCCTTCTACCTACCGAGCGAATTACCAGACGTAAGCGATGATCTCGCCGCCGACGTTGTGCTTGCGAGCATCGCGGTCGGTCATGACGCCATGGCTGGTGGAAATAATGGCGGTACCAAGGCCACCGCGGACGCGGGGCATGTCGGCAACGCCGGTGTACTTACGCAGGCCCGGCTTGGAAATGCGGCGGATGCCGTTGATGACCTTAGCCTTCTTGGGACCATACTTAAGCGTGATGTGCAGAGTCTTCTGGGGAACGGTGTCCTCGACATCGTAGCCCTCGATGTAGCCCTCCTCGTGCAGAACACGAGCGATCTCGACGAGCTTCTTGCTGCTCGGCATGGAGACCGTGGCCTTGTTCACAGAGTTAGCGTTACGGATGCGCGTAAGCATATCTGCGATCGGGTCTGTAAGGTTCATACAGATTCTCCTTCGTTCTTGATGAACACGTGCTCTTGGTTCTTCGCCGCCCTTAACGGCAAAGCCTTTTTAGCGCGTTTTCCCTGTTCCAAACTGATGCTTGAAACGCTGGTAGTGACTTACCAGCTGGCCTTCTTAACGCCGGGAAGCTCGCCCTTGAGTGCAAGCTCGCGGAAGCAGACACGGCACAGGCCGAACTTGCGGTACACAGAGTGCGGACGGCCGCAGCGCTGGCAGCGCGTGTACTCACGAGTAGAGAACTTCTGCTTGCGATTGCACTTGACGATCATCGATGTCTTAGCCACTTATATCCTCCTCACATAGAGTATTGTTCGCCCCAAGCGCCGCCCCCTTGTGGGAACGGCGCTTATAGGGCAGGTGAACCTATTTCTTGAACGGGAAACCGAAGGCGTCCAGAAGGGCCTTGGCCTCCTCATCGGTGTTGGCTGTGGTCACGAAAGTGATGTCCATACCGCGCTGGTGATCGACGGAGTCGAAGTCGATCTCGGGGAAGATGAGCTGCTCGGTGACGCCCATGGAGAAGTTACCACGGCCGTCGAAGCTCTTGGCGGAGATGCCGCGGAAGTCGCGGATACGGGGGATCGCGACGGAGGTCAGACGATCGAAGAACTCCCACATACGGTCGCCACGCAGGGTAACCTTGCAGCCGATCGGCATACCAGCGCGCAGGCGGAAGGTAGCGATGGACTTGCGGGCACGGGTGATCATCGGCTGCTGGCCGGTGATGGCGCGCAGGTCGCGCACGGCACCGTCGATGGCCTTGGAATCGGTAGCGGCCTCGCCGACACCCATGTTCACGACGATCTTCTCAAACTTGGGGATCATCATGACGTTCTCGTACTGGAACTTGTCCTGAAGCTGCTGCTTGACCTCGTTGTTGTACTTGGTCTTCAGACGCGGCACATACTTCTCTTCTGCCATTGTTCACTCCTTCTTGGGGTTTTAAGCACGGGGCGTGGCCACGATGGGTTGTCCTCGTGCCTCCTGGCTGCATCCGCGCCGCTCATGGCATTTCGCGGTTTGGACTCGACGCAGCAGGAGCCGACAAAACAATCGGTACTATACGCGCATTGGGTGCGTATTTCCAGAAAAACCTCGTCTGCCTGCACAACTCCACAACTCCCCCGCACAAATGGATCCCAAAAAGCAGTTGCGGTGAAATATGGACTGTTTGGCGGCCTAACAGGCTTAAACAGTCCGTATTTCACCGCAACTTATTGGTGGGGATGCGATTAGCGCTTGCGGGGGACGAGTTTGGTGCGGCGCAGGTGGATCATCTCGGCGGCGATGGAGATGGCGATCTCCTCGGGGTCCTCGGCCTCGATGGCAACGCCGATCGGAAGGTGCAGCTCGTCGATCTGGTCCTGCGTAAAACCTTCCTGCTCCAGGCGGGCACGCACAAAGGCCGTCTTGCGGCGCGAACCCAGACAGCCCAGGTAGGCAGGCTTGGCACGCATGGCCTGAATCACCACGTCGATATCGGACTTGTGACCCGCCGTGGCGACGACCACCAAGTCGCGCGGACCGATGGGACACAGCTCGCTCAGGTTCTTGTAATCGACCAGGCGACGATCGTAGACACCGGGCACCCATTCGGGCGTCAACGTGCCGGGGCGGTCATCGCAGGCCACGACGGCAAAGCCCGCCGCCGTGAGCACGCGCGCCGTCGCGGCGCCCACGTGTCCGCAGCCAAAGATGTAGGTCAGGCCCTCGGGGCAGAGCGTCTCGATGTGCGCCGCGGGAATCTCGGAGGCCGCGTTGGTGTAGGTGACCCTACTCCCCTCCTCCACCAGTGAAAGCCCGGGGCAGCCCGCAATGGTATGGCGCGATGCCTCGCCATGGTACTCGGCCACATCGCCCTCGAGCGCGCTCGCGATAAACAGCTCAAAGTCGATGACGAAGTCGCCGATGCGCCGATAGACCAAGACGTCGGCAATTTCCTGGAACAACGGTGCCTGGGTCGCGTCCAGATGCAGATAGCACAGGCAAATGGCTCCGCCGCAGATCATGCCGGTATCGGAGTTCTCGCCGCCCATGGTGTAGCGGACCAGACGCGACTGTCCCGCGCTCAGGAGTTCGCGCGCCTCATCCAGCGCAAAGAGCTCAATCTTGCCGCCGCCGATAGTGCCCGCCTGGCTGCCATCGGCAAAGACGGCCATCCATGCGCCCACACCGCGCGGTGACGACCCCGCCGTGCCGGCCACGACCGCCAGCTCGCACGTCTCGCCAGCACGCAGGGCGGCAAGCGCCGCATTCACAACATCGAGCTTTTCCATTGCCGCCTTCTATCCTCTAAAGATATCGGTGAGCATAGCGAGTGCCTCGAGCACGCCGCCGCCGACCGACGTCGCCTTGTCCGAAATGTAGTTGATATAGCTGGCATCGCCGCGCGGATCGACATCGGCGCATTTAAAGCCCTCAGTCACCTGCACGCCGTTCGCCAAAAGCCCGCGCAGGCAGCCATCGATCTGTGTGCACATGGGCGTATCGTCCGCGTAGCCAATCACGTCTCCGGCGCTCACGATGTCGCCGATTGCGCGGTCGGACCGAAACACGCCGGCGGCGGGGCTGTGGATAACGCGCTCCTTGCCATAGCCGGCGATCACGCCCGGCACGCCCGTGTTGGGCTGGGGCGAGCCCTGGGTAATGACACGGCCCAAAAAATGCCCGCGCATGGTCTCGACCACGGCGTCGCAATCGACCGGCGCGGTAAAGCCCGGCCCCACGGCGATGACGGTAGGCGCCATGTCGCGCGTGGTGCCCAGGTTGCGCTTGGCCAGAATCGCGTCGACCACAGCCGCGGGTTTAAGCTCATCGAGCATCTTGGCCTGAGGGTCCACCACGACGGCAACATCCCCCGCTTGGGTAATCTCGAGCGCCTCTGCCGGCGTCTGCGCCAAGCGAGCGCGAATGCCCTCGACCTGGACCTCGCCCAGGCGAATAGCCTCGCAAAAACTGATTGTGCGGCGGATGCACGTGGGAACCGCGATATCGGCCATAACGACCGACACGCCGGCGCGCACCAAGCGAGCGGCGACACCCGTGGCGATATCGCCGGCGCCGCGAACATAAACGAGCATTCCCGGGGCACCTCCCTGTGCTACGGTTTGAGCAGAGCAAAAGCGGTTCGACCGCTACTCTGATGATTATTTATTATCACAGTATTATACGGCGGTGAACAGATGGAAACGGTTAGCGGCAATCTTGCCTCGGCGCTCAGGATCGAGCCGGGCATTACCGCGATTATCGGCAGCGGCGGCAAGTCGACGTTGCTCAAAACGCTGGGTCTTGAGCTCATGCGCGCTGGCGGCCGCGTGCTCCTCTGCACCACCACGCATATGCTTCCCGTTGCCGGCGTGCCATGGGACGGGTCGAATCGTCGCCTGGACGCCGCGCCTTGGAAGCCGGGCGCCTCGCATGTCCCCGGTTGCACCTGCGAGGCATGCGCGGGCATGAGCCGCGGAAGTATCTGCCAGGCGGGTGTTTTGGACCCGGAGACGGGCAAACTCTCCTCCCCTGCCGAGCCGCTCGACCAGCTGACGCAGCGCTTTGACTACGTCCTGGCCGAGGCGGACGGCAGCAAGCGGCTCCCGCTCAAGGCGCATGCCCCGTGGGAGCCGGTCGTTCCCGCCGGCACGGCGAACGTCATCTGGCTCGTCGGCGCCTCGGGGCTCAGCAAGCCCATCAACGAAGCCGTCCACCGCCCCGAGCTCTTTTGCGAGCGTTGCGGCTGCGAGCTCACCGACATCGCCACGCCCGAGCGCGTCGCCCAGGTGCTCAATGCCGAGATGCAAGAGATGAAGCTCAGCACCGCACGCGTCATGCTCAACCAAGTCGACACGCTTGCCGACCCCACGATGGCCGACCGCTTCGAGGCAGCCCTCGGCCGACCCGTCGTCGCCCGCCGCCTCAAATAGCCGGCCCCATCTCGTCAGTTGCGGTGAAATACTGACTGTTTGGCCGCCTAACGGCCGCACACTGTCCGTATTTCACCGGACCTGCGGAGGGGACACGGCGTCTTTGCTGGTGGCGGGGGCCGGTGCGGCCGGGTTGGGCG